>CAZVYG010000096.1:0-17806 GCA_964631605.1 uncultured Verrucomicrobiota bacterium | reverse complement strand
CGGTCCACATCTCCGCGCCGAGAGCCGCCCACGCTACTCGCTAATGATTGGGGGATTACAACAGCCCGGAGGTTTTCGCTTTCGTGCTTCGGGAGGACCTGCTACAAAGCCGCGCATGGCAGCGAAGTTGACCCTCGGCTTTCTGGGCGCCGGCAAAATGGCGACGGCGCTCGCGCGCGGCTTCGTTCGGGCGAAACTGGTTTCGCCGGGAAACCTTCTGGCGAGTGATCCATCCGAAACGGCCAGGAAGGTTTTCGCCGAAGAAACAGGCGCCAGGACCACCCCGTCAAACCTCGAGGTAGCCGCGTTTGCGCGGGTGTTGGTGCTGGCGGTCAAGCCCGACCAGGTGGCAGGCGTTCTGACCGAAATCCGACCGCGGTTCAACCGGCGGCAGTTGCTGGTTTCAATCGCCGCCGGCGTGCCCACGCCAAAGCTCGAGGGCTCTCTGGCCGAAGGCGCCCGGGTCATTCGCGTCATGCCCAACACCCCGGCCCTGGTCGGCGCCTCGGCGACCGGCTACGCCCTCGGGAAGCATGCGCAGCCCGAGGATGGCCAATTGGCCGCCCGCCTGTTTTCCGCAGTCGGAATCGCTTTCGAACTCAAGGAACCGCTGCTGGACGCCGTCACCGGCCTGAGCGGCAGCGGCCCGGCTTTTGTGTACCAGTTCATCGAAGCTTTAAGCGACGGCGGGGTTGCGGCGGGGCTGCCGCGCTGCGTGGCCACCGCCCTGGCCGCGCAGACCGTCCTGGGCGCCGCGCGCATGGTTCTGGAGACACAACAACACCCGGGCGCGCTCAAGGACATGGTCACCAGCCCCGGCGGCACCACCATCGAGGGCGTCCATGAGCTGGAAAAGGGCAACTTTCGCGGCGCGGTCATCAGCGCCGTTCGCTCTGCCGCCGCCAAATCCCGGCAATTAGGTCAGGGCTGATCCAGCCGGCGCTGTCCCATGAGCTTCCCTCCCCCGACCGAGAAACAGGCGCGGATCCTCTGGCTGGCGCTCACCGGCCTGGCGATTGCGACGCTGGTGGGGTTGGTGGGACTCCTGGTCCTTGGCCTGAAATGGGTGGTGCAGGTGCTGGCCCCCGTGTTGTGGCCGCTGGCGGTGGCGGGGGTGCTGGCCTATCTTTTGGACCCGGTCGTGGATTACCTCGAGCGGCGGCGCGTCCGCCGGCAAAACGCGATCCTGCTGGTGTTTGCCCTGGCCTTGGTTCTGCTGGCTGCCCTCTTTAGCAGCGTCGTCCCCCAAATCATCAACGAAACCCGCTCCCTGGCCAACCGCATTCCGGCCTATGTTGAGCGGGCTCACACCCGCATCGAAGCCTGGGTCAACAACCCCCCGGCACTCATACGGGACTGGCTGCAACGCCAGGGCCGCCTGGCGCCCCCCGCCGCGGTCCCCGATACCAACGTTTCAACCCTCGCGCCGGTCACCAATCCCCCGGCCACCAGCCCGGAACCCAAGCCGTCCGGGTCGAAACTGTTGGCCGACTCGCTCGATCGTCAAACCCTCCAAACCGCCACCGGCTGGGCGACCACCGCGGCCACCAAAATCGGGTCCTGGCTTCTCGGCCAACTGGGGCGCGTGGCTTCCTGGTTCGGCGTGCTGGCAGGCTTGGCCCTGATTCCCGTTTACGCCTTCTACCTGCTCCTGGAGAAACGCGGCATCGAGTCGAAGTGGACGGATTATCTGCCGGTCACCCAATCCGCGTTCAAGGACGAACTGGTCTTCATCCTGCGGTCCATCAATAATTACCTCATCGCCTTCTTCCGCGGCCAGGTCCTTGTAGCCCTCTGCGACGGCATCCTCTACACCATCGGCTTCCTCATCATCGGGCTGCCCTATGCCGTGCTGCTGGGAGTCATGGCCACCTTCCTCACCCTCATCCCCTACCTCGGGGCCATCATTACCTGCTTGGCCGCGCTGGTCCTCGCCCTGGTGCAATACGGCGACTGGCTGCATCCGCTGCTGGTCCTGGCCGTGTTCGCCGTGGTCCAAACGCTGGAAGGCTTCGTCATCTCGCCCAAAATCATGGGTGACCGCGTTGGCTTGCATCCCCTCACCATCATCATCGCCGTCATTGCCGGCACCACTCTCCTCGGCGGCATCCTCGGCGGCATCCTGGCCATCCCCCTCACCGCGGTTCTGCGCGTCGTCCTCGCCCGCTACATTTGGAAGCGAGCCCTCAGCGCCGCCGCCGGTTGAACCGATTTTGCGCTGTGCCGTTTGACGATGGCGCAAGCGGTGAGCTATTTTCTTTGAGTGGACTCGCAGGCTTCAGTTGCAGCGACACCCCCGGCGCCCGCACTGGCCGAGCCGGCGCTGGAGGAGAGCCCCGAAACTCGTCCCGGCGATGCGGCGGGCGATTGGCTTTGCGCGTGGTGCCTGAATGGTGTTGCCCAGGAGCAAGACCGGTTCGTCTTTAATGGCCAGGACACCCACCGTTTTTCCAACCCGGAGGGCATTCGTTTCGAAATCATTCTTTTTTCAAGGACCCGCGGCTGCCGGCAGGCGGGAGTCCCAACCCTGGAATACACCTGGTTCCCCGGGCACGCCTGGTCTTACTGCCAATGCGCCCGCTGCGGCCAGCATCTCGGGTGGTTCTACGACGGCCCGCATCAGTTCGCCGGCCTGATCACCCACCGCATCGTCCGCGCTGTGTGCGTCCGAAACTAACCGCCTTCGGTGGATGGGGGAGGGTCTCAAGAACCTCCGCCTTTGGACACTTCAGAGCGGGGCTGTTCCGCTCCTGATCGCGCCTGCAGGGCCGCTGCCGGGCAGGCTGGCGGTTTACTGCATCGTCTGGATGAACTCGTCCGCCTTGGCTATGGACGCGTTCATGTCGGCGATAAGACTGGCGATTTCCAATTGAATACTGGCCGCCTCACCGCGCAGGGAGGCAATCGCCTGGGCATTCAGGTTGTGTTTGAGGTACAACACCTGGTCATGCAGCTTGGCCAGAACCGGCTCCATGCTCCCTTCCGCCCGCTTGAGCGCCGCGACCATTTGATCATAGCGGGTCCGCGTGTCGCGCAGTTGTCTCCGGCTGCTCTCAGCCAGCGACGCGGTCGTCATCTGCCCGATTTCCTGCTCCCACTCCTTGAAAAGGTCCGCGCCCACACTCTCGACATCCGCAATCCGTTTACGCACCGTCGAGGCTCGGTCCACGGACCTTTTGTAGTCCGACTCCAAATCGCGATAGGCCTTTTCCAGTTTGCCTCCTTCAAAGCTGTAAATCTCCTTCAGGCGCGTCAACGCGTCCTTGAACTGCTCGCTCGCGGCTTGCTGGTCGTTGCGCGCAGCCACCACCCGTTTCTTCAGCAGGTCCCGCTTATACACACCGAACTTCTCGTAAGCGCCATAATACGTGGATTTGCAGCCTGCGAAGACCCCCGCCATGCAAAACAAAACGACCGCCAACCGCCAAACGCCCACGCATTTCATCATGCCCCAAAGCATAAGACACCCCCGCTGTTCCGCAAGCCTCGCCTGCCACCACCCATAACCAGCCCGGCCTGCGGCGGTGCCGCCGCCAACTGCACCTCAGGCCGAACGCCCACTCCCAGCTTGCCCTTCGTCCCGGCCCCGTGCTTAATCCTCCCAGCCGCGACCCACGCGGGCGGCCAGGCCTGATGCCCAAGATTCCCAAAGTCATTCTGTTGATCGAGTCCTCGCGGGAAGCCGGACGCGCCCTCCTTCGGGGCATCGCCCATTTCGCCCATCACCGTGGTCCCTGGTCTTTCTTCTGGGAACCTGCCGGCCTCGAACGGGCCTGGCCGCTGCTTCGGGAGTTGGAGGCCGATGGCATTATCCTGCGCGATGTTGGCAACCTCGAGGAGGTGCTCGCGCTTCATATCCCGGCCATTGTCGTCGGCCATCAGCATCAGGAAGTTCCCGGCCTGGTCAACGTCGTCACCGACTCGCACGCCCTCGGACGCATGGCGGCCGAACACCTCCTCAGTCGCGGCTTTCGGCATTTTGCCTTCTGCGGCTACTCCAGCACCGCCCGCGAACAAACCTCCTGGTCCGGCGAGCGGCACCTCGCCTTCTCACAGCGCGTCGTGGAGGCCGGCTTCGATCCGGCCCCCGACTATGTCCTCTCACCGGCCGGAGCGGACTGGCCCTCCCAGCGCCGCCGCCTGGCTGCCTGGCTCAAATCCCTGCCAACGCCGGTGGGATTGCTGAGTTGCAACGATGATTGCGGCGCACAGGTGATGGAAGCCTGCAAGATCGCGGGGTTGGCGGTGCCTGACACCGTGGGGGTGATCGGGGCGGACAATGACGAACTGGTTTGCGGGCTTTCGGACCCGCCGATGTCCAGCGTGACGATTAATTTCCAACGGGCCGGTTATGAGGCCGCAGAGGCGCTGGACCGGCTCATGCGCCGTCGCCCCCCCGTCTCGACAAAAATCGTCGCCCGCCCAACACACATTGTCACCCGGCGCTCGACCGATGTCATCGCGGTGGCCGATCCGGTGGTCGCCCGGGCCTTGCGATTCATCCGCGATCGTCCCGGGCACCCCCTCCGCGTCGAGGATGTGGCCAGGGTCGCGAGCCTTTCCCGCCGCACCCTCGAACGCCGCTTCCGCCGCGTCATGGGCTGCTCCGTTCTCAATCAAATCCGCCGCAGCCGCAGCGATGAAATCGCCCGCCTGCTGCTCGAAACCCAACTGCCCATCAGACACATCGCCGCCCGCCTCGGCTTCAACGATGTGCAGCACTTCGCCCGCTATTTCCGCGCCGCAAAACATACCACCCCCCTGGCCTTCCGCCGAACCTTCGGAAACCAACCCGCAGCCTCCGGATAACCACACCCCCGGCCGGCGCTGCGGCGCCTTGCCCAAGCCCGCCGACCCGACCCCGTTTTCTGTCGCGACCCAAGGTAAGCGTTGCGGGAGTCTCCCCGCTCACGTAAACGTAAGGCGTGAAACACGCGCAATCCGCGCCAGCAGTCACCCCGGCGCTCCCGCCGGGGCTGCGCTACTATCTCTATCTCACCGCGTTCACGACCGGCGCCGTCATCATGGTCGTGGAAATCCTCGGCGCGAAGATGCTTTCGCCCTTTGTCGGCACCTCTCATTTTGTATGGACCGCCCAAATCGCGGTCACCCTCGTCGCGCTGGCCTGCGGCTACTACGCCGGCGGCTGGCTCGCCGACCGCGCCCGGCGCCTCGACGGCATTTACTGGGCGATTGCCGCCGCGGGCGCCTACCTGGGTGTTACCCTTAAACTGGTCGAGCCGGTCGCTTTCTGGTGTCTCGAATTCAATTTGCCGCTCGGCACACTCCTCGCCTCCCTGATCCTGTTCTTTGTCCCGCTGGCTCTGCTGGCCATGACCGGCCCGTTCCTGATCCGTTTCCTGACCTCCTCCGTCAGCGCGGTCGGAGGCAGCGTGGGCCGGCTGACAGCCGTTGGCACCCTGGGCAGTTTCGCCGGCACGATGCTCATCGGCTATGTGATGATCCCCTTCCTCGCCAACCCCGTGGCGATGTATGCAACCACGCTGGCATTGCTGATCGTCTGCGCCGCTTACTTCAGTTTCACCCCCCGGCGGAGCGCGATGACCCTGCCCCTCGTGGCCGGCGTCACCCTTGGCCTCATCGCGATGCCCGAGCTCATCGGAAAATCCCGGCCCACCCGCCTGGTCGAGCGGTTCCGCGGCAATTCCCACTTCGGCCAACTGCAGGTCCTGGACCGCCTCGACGGTTCCTGCCGCTACTACCTGAACGACAATCTCATCCAGAACACCTACGCGCCCGAAACCCGGCAAAGCGTTTCCACCTTCACTTACATGCTCTCCGGCCTGGCCCGCGCCTACACCACCAATCTGCACGAGATCCTTTGCATCGGACTGGGCGTCGGCATCGTGCCTTCGGAGTTCGCCCGCGCGGGAGCGCGCGTGGACGTCGTCGAAATCAACCCCGCCGTCGTGCCGGTGGCCCAGCGCTTCTTCGACTTCGACCCCGCCCGCGTGAACCTGTTTCTGGGCGACGGCCGCCATTACCTGAACCGGTGCAACCGCCAATACGATACGGTCATCCTCGACGCATTCCTCGGCGATTCCTCCCCCTCGCACTTGATGACCCGCGAAGCCTTCGCTTCCATCCGGCGCGTCCTCCGCCCGGGCGGCACCCTCGTCATCAACAGTTTTGCCGACCCCAACCCCGGCCAGGACTTTTTCGCCGCCTCCCTCAAAAAAACCCTCCTCGCGGTCTTTCCCGGCGTCCGGATGCATAGCAACTCCGACGGCGCCATCTTCTTCCTCGCCACCGACCGCCCCAATCCCGAGTTTGTCCGCCCGCCGGACTTTTCCGGAGTTCATCCCGACGTGCGGTTCCCCACCGAGCGGGCTTTCAGCAATCTGGTGGACGTGCCGCCCGACCACGGCCTGGTCCTCACCGACGACTTCAACCCGATCGAGTTCTACGACGCCCATCACCGCGAAAACATCCGGCGCGAGCTGGCGCGGACAGCCCAAGCCCTCTGACCCCCCCCAAAAAAAAGAACCGGGAGGAGACTCCCGGCTCGAAATGAAATTTCCCAGCGCGGCTTGCGCCGCGGCGGGCTGCCATCACGCAACGGTGACTTCCTTGCTCAGATAAACGTCTTGAATCGCGTTGAGCAGGGCAACTCCTTCCTTCAGCGGACGCTGGAACGCTTTCCGGCCCGAAATGAGCCCCATGCCGCCGGCCCGCTTGTTGATGACGGCGGTTGCCACCGCGTTCGCCAAATCACCAGCGCCCTTGGATTCCCCACCGCTGTTGATCAAACCCGCCCGCCCCATGTAGCAGTTGGCCACCTGATACCGGCAGAGGTCAATCGGATGATCGCTGGTCAGCTCCGTGTAAATCCGCTCGTCAAACTTGCCGTAGCTCGACCCACTGACATTCAAGGCCTTGTAGCCGCCATTGTTCTCGGGCAGTTTCTGCTTGATGATGTCCGCCTGGATCGTCACCCCCAGGTGATTGGCCTGACCCGTCAAATCAGCCGAAACGTGGTAGTCCTTGTCCTTCTTGAACGCGCTGTTGCGCAGATAGCACCAGAGCACCGTCGCCAAACCCATTTCGTGGGCCAGCGCGAACGCCTGCGCGACCTCCACAATCTGCCGCCCGCTCTGTTCCGATCCAAAATAAATCGTGGCCCCAACCGCCGCCGCCCCCATGTCCGCCGCCTGCTTGACCGTCCCGAACATGATCTGGTCGAACTTGTTCGGGTAGGTCAGAAACTCATTATGATTGATCTTCACCAGGAAGGGGATTTTATGCGCGTATTTCCGCGCCACCGCCCCCAGCACTCCGTAGGTCGAAGCCACCGCGTTGCACCCGCCTTCGATCGCCAGCCGCACGATGTTTTCCGCATCAAAATAGTCCGGGTTCTTCGCAAAACTCGCGCCGCCGGAATGCTCAATTCCCTGGTCCACGGGCAGAATCGAAAGGTAGCCCGTGCCCCCCAGCCGGCCGTGGCTCACAATCCGCTGCAGGTTCCCCAACACCCGGTTGTTCCGATCCGACACCGCAAACAAACGGTCCACCACGTCCGGCCCGGGCAAATGCAGCCGGTCCTTCGAGATCTTCGGATTCTCAAAGTTCAACAGGTAATCGGCCTTGTCGCCGAGCAATTCCGCAATTGATTTCATATCGTTCCAGTTTTCAATGTTCAGTGTTCAGTGTTCACTCGCGCGTCAGGCGCCAGCCTCCGGCACGCAACCGGCCAGGCCTTGCGCGCCTGACCCGGCCGCAATTTGGGCGCGCGCATATTACCAAAACCCATGCCGGCCATGCCACTTTCAATTACAAGCCAGCCCCTGATATTGACCCCGCTTCTAAATACTATTAGCGCAATCCCAAACCGCCTTGCCCCGCTGCGCCCCGGTCACCCGCAACCGCCCCGTCCGCCGGCGCCTCCCGCAGCCAGGGCTCGAACCTCGACCGCAGTTCGGACGGCACCCGGATGAGCTTGTCGGTCAACGAAGTGCAAACGTGATGGGTTTCCCCCTCGAGAATCACGACGCCGCCCTGGTTCAAAATGCGGTTGCCAAAATGAAGTCGAATTCCCTCGGCGCGAGTCACCCAAACTCGTACCGCCAACAGGTCATCATACCGCGCCGGGTGTTTGTACCGCAGCCGGCACTCGACGACCGGAAAGATGAAGCCGCGCCCCTGCCATTCCTGCAAAGTCACACCGCTTTGCCGAAATAACTCGCCCCGCGCCCCTTCAAGCAAGTCCAGGTAACGACTGTAATAAACGTGATTGCCCACCGTGCAGTCCCGGTAGGTGACCCGATAAGTGTATTCGAATTCCGACGGCATGGGCGCCAGCCTAAGCCTTTGCGCGGCAATTGCAAATCACCGCTTGCCGTTGAGCCCACCCATTTCCTTTTTGATTGGCACGCCGGCGTTTTGGCTGTTTAATGCCACGCAAGTTGTGCTGTTCCCGTAATTTGACAGGCTCCGGGGTCGCGCATTAAAGAATTAGTCTCTATCGAAATTGTGAAAACCGAAAAGCAATCAACAGAGCGAGCGGTCAGCGTTGTCCCCGCCCAGGCTTGCGCAGGGGCCCCGCAGCCACCCAACCTGCTTTCCTCCCTCGGAACAGTAGTCGGTCATGCGCTGGGCACCCAGCCGCTGGGAGCTGCCTCCCGCTTCCTCGACGAGCTCACCGCTCACCTTCGGCAACAGGGCATCGAACCGCCACGCGTCGTCAGCACCCCTTACGTAAACACCATCGCGCCCGACCAACAAGCGCCCTTCCCCGGCGACCTCGAAATGGAACGCCGCATCAAAAGCTACGTCCGGTGGAACGCCATGGCGATGGTTGTCAACGCCAACCGCAAACACAACGGACTGGGCGGCCACATCTCCACCTACGCCTCCGCCGCAACGCTGTACGAAGTCGCCTTCAATCACTTCTTCCGCGGCCGCACGGACACCTTCGTCGGCGACATGGTTTACTTCCAGGGCCACGCCACTCCCGGCATCTATGCCCGCGCCTATCTGGAAGGACGCCTGAACGAACAGCAGCTCCACAATTTTCGCCAGGAATTCGGCGAAGAAGGCGGGCTTTCCTCCTATCCTCATCCCTACCTCATGCCCGATTTCTGGCAGTTTCCCACCGTTTCGATGGGGCTCGGCCCGCTCTGCTCGATTTACCAGGCTCGTTTCAACCGTTACCTGCGCTCGCGAGGCCTGATCCAGGGGGAGGAACCCAAAGTCTGGGCGTTCCTGGGCGATGGCGAAACCGATGAACCGGAAAGCCTCGGTTCCATCACCCTGGCGGCGCGCGAAAACCTCGACAACCTGATTTGGGTCATCAACTGCAACCTCCAGCGCCTCGACGGCCCGGTCCGCGGCAATGGCAAAATCATTCAGGAACTCGAAGCGATTTTCAAAGGCGCGGGTTGGAATGTCATCAAGGTCATCTGGGGATCCGACTGGGACCCGCTGCTGGCCGCGGACAAGTCCGGCCTCTTGATCAAGCGCATGGAGGAAGCCGTGGATGGCGACTACCAGAAGTATTCGGTCGAGACCGGCAGTTACACCCGAAAACATTTCTTCGGCAAATACCCCGAGCTGCTGGCCCTGGTCAACCACCTCACCGACGCTCAAATCCACAAACTCCTGCGGGGCGGTCATGACTCCCGCAAGGTCTATGCCGCCTATCACGCCGCCGTGAATCATCGCGGACAGCCCACGGTCATCCTCGCCAAGACCGTCAAAGGCTACGGCTTGGGTGAGGCCGGCGAAGGCCGCAACATCACCCACCAGCAAAAGAAGCTCAATGAAAAGGAGCTTCGCGAGTTCCGCGCCCGTTTCCGGGTGCCCATCAGCGATGAGGAAATCGCTGAAACGCCGTTCTTCCGGCCGGCGGCGGGCAGTCCCGAGGCCAAATACCTCAAGGAGCGGCGCCGCCAACTGGGCGGGTCGCTGCCGGCCCGCATCGTCACCGCCAAACCGCTGGAGGTTCCGTCACTGGATGCCTTTGCTGAACTCCTCAAAGGCTCGGGCCGGATGGAAATGTCCACGACCATGGGCTTTGTCCGCCTGCTGAGTATTCTGATTCGCCACAAGGCAATCGGCCGGCAAATCGTGCCGATCATCCCCGATGAAGCCCGCACTTTCGGCTTGGACGCCCTCTTTCGTGAGGTGGGCATCTATTCGCCCAAAGGGCAGCTCTACGACCCGGTGGACAGCAAGTCCCTGCTCTATTACCACGAAGCTAAAGATGGACAGATACTCGAGGAGGGCATTACCGAGGCCGGTTCGATGGCCTCCTTCATCGCGGCCGGGACCGCGTATGCGAATCTGGGCCGATACCTGGTGCCTTTTTACATCTACTACTCGATGTTTGGCTTCCAGCGCATTGGCGACCTCATGTGGCTGGCCGGCGACATCAAGGCGCGGGGATTCCTCCTCGGCGCCACTTCAGGCCGCACCACTCTCAACGGCGAAGGGCTCCAGCACCAGGACGGCCATAGCCTCCTGCTGACCAGTTGCATTCCCACCCTCCTGACCTACGATCCCGCTTATACCTTCGAGGTGGCGGTCATCATCGCCGACGGCCTGCGCCGCATGTATGTCGAAAACCAGGACCTCTTTTACTACCTGACTCTCTACAACGAAAATTATGCCATGCCGGCGTTGCCCACAGGAGCCGAGGAAGGCATCATCAAAGGTCTCTACAAACTCAAACCCGGCCCCGACGGTTTGAAGCTCAAGGCCCAGATTCTCGGCAGCGGCCCCATCCTGCGCGAAGCCCTCCGAGCCCAGGACCTTTTGGCTGAACGCTTCGGCGTTTCCGCCGATGTCTGGAGCGCCACCAGTTACAAGCTCCTCCGCAGCGACGCCCTCAAGGCTCGCCGCTGGAACATGCTGCACCCCACGGAAACGCCCAGACGTTCCTACCTCGAACAAATCCTCGCGAACGAAAAAGGCGTTTTCGTCGCCGTCTCCGACAATATCAAACTTGTCCCCGATCAGATCGCCCCCTGGGTGCCGGGCGGCCTGGCCACGCTTGGCACCGACGGGTTTGGCCGAAGCGAAACCCGCCCGCGGCTGCGCCGCTTCTTCGAAGTGGATGCCGAACTGACCGTCATCGCCACCTTGTCCGCCCTGGCGGATAAGGGACAGGTGGACCGCCAGATGGTCGCCCGCGCGATCAAAGAACTCGGCGTGGACCCGGAAAAGGCCCATCCTGAGCTGGTCTAAACCCCGACACGTCACCCCCCATCAAGCAAACACTCAACCATGGATTTCAAATTACCTCCCCTCGGTGAAGGCGCCGACTCCGGCACCATTGTCACCCTCTTTGTCAAGGAAGGCGACTTGATCACAAAGGACCAGCCGGTTCTCGAACTCGAAAACGAGAAGGCCGTCGCCACCATCCCCTCGACCGTTTCCGGCACGGTCGGAAAAGTCTATGTCAAGGCCGGTGACAAGATCTCCGTGGGCCAGCGCATCTTTGCCCTGGGCCAAACCGCCGCTGCCCCCGCCGCAAAACCGGAACCCGAGGAGTGGCGGAAGGGAGAGCGAATCATCCAAACGCCGTCGCCCGAGCAGGTACCCGCCCCGCGCGAACCGGCGCCTGGCGCCCCGCCGCCTGTCGAGGACGAGGAGGCGGCTGCGGCGCCCAGTGGGGTGCCACCGGCCACTTCCCCCTCAATCCGCAAACTGGCGCGCGATTTGGGGATTGACCTCACCCGCGTGCGCGGCACCGCCCGCGGTGGACGAATCGTCCTCGAGGACGTGCGGGCCTACATCCAGCGGCTCCAGCGCCTGGCCGCCCAGCCCAAGACTCCCCTCGCCACGGCCACCGCCGCCGCGCCGCCTCCGCCGCCCCGGCCCGCCCCCGAGTCCATTGACTTCTCCAAATGGGGTCCGGTCGTCAAAGCCCCGCTTTCGCCCTTGCGACAGGTCATCGCCCGACGCATGGCCGAGAACTGGAACACCATCCCCCACGTCACCCAGTTCGACTCCGCCGATATCACCACCCTCAACGCGCTCCGCAAGCAATACGCCCCTGCCTACGAGAAAAAAGGCGCCCGCTTGACTCTCACCTCCTTTGCCCTGAAGGCGGTCGTCGAAACTCTCAAGAAACATCCCCTCTTCAACTCGAGTCTCGACGAAGCCACCCAGGAAATCGTCACCAAACATTACTACCACATTGGCATCGCCGTGGACACCGACGCGGGCTTGATCGTCCCCGTGATCCGGGACGTGGATAAGAAGAATCTCCTCGAGCTTTCGAAGGAACTCGAGGAGCTGGCGCGAAAAGCCCGCGAGCGCAAGGTCACCGCCGACGAACTCAAGGGCGGCACCTTCACCATTTCCAATCAAGGCGGCATCGGCGGCGCGCATTTCACCCCCATCGTCAACAAACCCGAAGTCGCCATCCTCGGCCTGGGCCGCGGCGCCCTCCAACCCGCCGTGCGAGGCAATGCGCTCGAGCCGCGCCTGCTCATGCCCCTCGGCCTTTCCTATGATCACCGCGTCATTGACGGCGGCTCCGCCGCCCGGTTCATCGTGGACCTCGTCCAGGCCTTCGAAACCTTCAAGGAACAAGACGTCAAAACCCCTCTCTCCTAATGAATCCACTCCAAACTGAACTCGTGGTCGTCGGCGCCGGCCCCGGCGGCTATGCCGCGGCCTTCTACGCCGCCGATCTCGGCAAAAAAGTCATCCTCGTCGAACGCGAACCGCGCCTCGGCGGCGTCTGTCTCAACCGCGGCTGCATCCCCTCCAAAGCCCTGCTGCATGCCGCCCACACGGTCAGCGCCGCCCGCGAATCCGAAAAACGCGGGATCACCTTCGGACCCCCGACCATTGACGTCGCCAAACTGCGCGCCTGGAAAGAGTCCATTCTCGACCGCCTCGGTGGCGGCGTCGCTCACCTGGCCAAAATGCGCGGCGTGCAGGTCATCCACGGCCGCGGCTATTTCGAGGATTCTCGCACCCTCCGCGTCGAGACTCCCGAAGGACAGCAGCTCATCAATTACGACCATGCCATTGTTGCCGTCGGGTCCGTCTCGGCCATGCCCAAGGCCTTCGACCTGGGCAATCCCCGGATCATGACCTCGACCGAGGCCCTTGAAATCGAGGACATCCCCGAAACCCTGCTCGTCATTGGCGGCGGCTATATCGGCATGGAATTGGGCACCGTCTATGCCGCTTTCGGCAGCAAGGTGGTCCTGGTGGAAGCGCTGGACACGATTCTGGCGGGAGCCGACCCCGATCTCGCCCGGCCGGTCATCGCGCACGCGAAAAAAATGTTCCACGAAATCCGCCTCAAGACCCGCGTCGGCAAGATGGCCACCAGCGGCAGACAGATCAAGGTCGAGTTCGACGTGGACGGCCAGAAGCGCGAGGAACTTTACGATCGCGTCCTGGTCGCCGTCGGCCGCTCGCCCAACGCCGACGATCTGGGCCTGGAAAACACCAAGGTTTCCTTCGACGACAAGGGGTTCATTCACGTCAATGAAAAACAGCAAACCACCGACCCCGCCATCTACGCCATCGGCGACATCGCCGGCGGCGTCCTCCTGGCCCACAAAGCCTCCAAAGAGGCCCGCATCGCCGTCGAGGTGATTGTCGGCGAGGACAGCGCCTTTGCCGACATTGTCATGCCGGCCGTCGTGTTCACCGATCCCGAGCTCGCCTGGTGCGGCCTGACCGAGTCCGAGGCTCGCGCCAGGGGCATCCCCATTCGGGTCTCGAAATTCCCCTGGACCGCCTCCGGTCGCGCCCTCTCTTTCGACCGCCCCGAGGGTCTGACCAAGCTCATCATTGATCCCGAAACCGAACGCCTCCTCGGCGTCGGCATCGTCGGCACTGGCGCCGGCGAGCTCATTTCCGAAGGCGTCCTGGCCATTGAAATGGGCGCCACCGCCAAGGATCTGGCCCTGGCCGTCCATCCCCACCCGACCCTCTCGGAAACCCTCATGGAAGCCGCCGAGGCGTTCTACGGCCACGCCACCCATACGCTCGTTCGCAAACGGGTCGAATAAGCCTGACAGCTTGGGATTGCCGCCGCCGCCGGTTTCGCCGATAAGTGGGGCTGGTGTCATCGCTCTTACAGCGGGTCGAAGAGTCAATTCGGCAGCGCCGCCTTTTGCGGCGGGGCAGCGCAGTTCTGGTCGCGGTTTCCGGCGGCTTGGACTCGATGGTCCTGCTGCATTCGCTGGCCCGCCTCGCCGGAAAACACCAGTGGCAACTCGCCGTGGCCCACTTCAACCACCGCCTGCGCGGCGTCAGCAGCCTGGCCGATGAACGCCTGGTCCGCCGCACCGCAAAAGAACTCCAGCTCCCGATCGTCGTCGAGTCGGCCGATGTTCGCGCCTTCGCCAAAGACCATAAGCTCTCGGTCGAAATGGCCGCGCGCCAGTTGCGTCACGCTTTCCTCGCCCGCGCCGCCCGGCGCCTTTCCATCCCCACCCTCGCCCTCGCTCACCACGCCGATGACCAGGTCGAATTGTTCTTCCTGCGCCTCCTGCGCGGATGCGGCAGCGAAGGGCTGGCCGGCATGAAATGGACCAGCCCTTCCCCCGCCGACCCTTCCATTCGCATCATCCGGCCGTTGCTCGATCAAACCCGCTCCACCCTTCACGCGTGGGCCGAAAACAACCGCATTCGGTTCCGGGAAGACGCCTCCAACCAGTCGCTGGATTTTTCCCGCAACCGGATTCGGCACGAGTTGTTGCCCTGGCTCAAGCAACTTCAGCCTGCCCTTGAACCGGTCGTGCTGCGGCTCATGGACCTGCTCGGCGCCGAATCGGAACTTGTGGCTGACGAGGCCAGGCAGTGGCTGGCGGCCCGCCGGCTCTCGACCTGCGGTCACTCCCGGCCGGACCGACTACCGTCGGACTCCAACGTCCGCAAGCCCGCCGCCCCGGAGCGCGGACCTTCGTGTCCACCTATGTCCAGACACAGTCCCCCATCCGGGCAGGGATTTCCACTTTCTGAAAACTCCGGGCTTGGCTTCGACCAACTGCCGGTCGCTGTCCAACGACGGTGCCTGCTCATCCAGTTAACCGAACTCGGGATTCCCGTCGGCTACGAGCTGGTTGAGCAGCTTCGACTCAATCCGATGCAGCCCATCCCAGTTTCAACCTCGAAGCCCGACACCCCGCCTTGCATCGCCACCCGTGACCCGTCCGGCACGATTCTTCTGGCACGCGCCCAATCCCCGGCCTTTGACTTCTCCTCACAACCTGTCTCCCTCTCCCAACCCACTGGCCACGTGATATTTAGCGGCGTCGAAATCGCCTGGAAAACGAGCCCTCTGCGCAAGCCCAAAATCCCCCGAGCCGCTCCGGGCCGCGTGATGTTCGATGCGGACAAGGTCGGCGATAAAATCGTTTTGCGGCATTGGCAGCCCGGCGACCGCTTCCAGCCCATCGGCATGGCTGCGCCCCTAAAACTGCAGGACTGGTTCACCAACCTGAAGGTTCCCCGCGACTCACGCCACCGTCTGGTCGTCGCCGCCACCGCCTCCGGCGACCTGTTTTGGGTCGAAGGTTTGCGGATTTCGGAACGGTTTAAGCTCTCACCGGACACGACTCGCAGCTTGCATTGGCGCTGGAAAAGGCTTTAATTACCTTGGTTGCGGGTCCTCTGCTCTGGTGCTAGGTTGCACGCAACATTCGAAAATGTCCGACGAGAACCGAAATAACGACGACGACAAGAACCCGAGGAAAGGTGCCGAATTCCGAGTGCCCCCCCGGACGTGGATCGTCTGGATTGCCATCTTTGGCGGCATCATCCTGCTCATGTTGTTCCGTGAAAAGATGGATTCGCAGGGTGAGGTGCTCTCACAATACCGTTTCCAGCAACTGGTTGAATCCAACCTGATCGCCCAGGCCGTCGTCAATTACAGCCCCCAATCCCCCTTCCTCACCGAGGTCACCGGCAAATACTACAAAGTGGATGCCGACGGCAACCGCGTCACCGAAAACGGACAGGAAAAGCTCGTTCCCTTCCGTGCCAAAGCCCGTCTCACCGATAAATTCGAGGAAAAACTCCTGGCCAACCCGCGGTTCGAGTTCCGTGAGGCCAATATGATGCTCCAAAGTGTCATCTGGAGCATCCTCCCGATTCTCCTCATCGCCGCCCTGATATGGTTCTTCTTCATTCGCCAGATCAAGATGGCCGGCAAAGGCGCCCTGAGCTTTGGCAAAAGCAAAGCCCGGCTTCTGGCCAAGGAACGCAACAAGACCACCTTCAAGGACGTGGCTGGGATTGACGAGGCCATCGAAGAGGTGTCCGAGTTGGTCGAGTTTCTCAAAGACCCCAAGAAATTCCAGCGCCTGGGCGGGCGGATTCCCAAGGGCATCCTCATGGTCGGACCCCCGGGCACCGGCAAAACGCTCCTGGCCAAGGCGATCGCCGGCGAGGCCGACGCGGCTTTTTTCAGCATTAGCGGCTCGGATTTCGTGGAAATGTTTGTCGGCGTGGGCGCCAGCCGGGTGCGGGACATGTTCGAGCAGGCGCGTAAGAACACGCCGTGCCTGATCTTCATTGACGAGATTGATGCGGTGGGCCGCAGCCGCGGCCATGGTCTGGGCGGCGGCAACGACGAGCGCGAGCAGACCCTCAATGCCCTGCTGGTCGAGATGGACGGCTTCGACACCCAGGAGGGCATTATCATTATCGCCGCCACCAACCGCCCGGATGTTCTCGACCCCGCTCTTCTCCGCCCTGGCCGCTTCGACCGCCAGATCACCGTGAATCTGCCGGACGTGCGCGGGCGCGAAGCCATTCTCAAGGTTCACGCCAAGAACGTCAAACTGGGGCCGGCCGTGGATTTGTCCGTCATTGCTCGCGGCACGCCGGGTTATTCCGGAGCTGAACTGGCCAACCTGCTGAACGAAGCCGCCCTCCTGGCCGCCAGCCAAAACAAGAAAGCCGTCAGCATGGTGGAACTCGAGGAAGCGCGCGACAAGGTCCGCTGGGGACGCGAACGGCGCAGCCTGGCCATGACCGACGAGGACAAGAAGTTCACCGCCTGGCACGAGGCCGGCCACGCGCTGGTCAATGTCATGCTCCAACACACCCACCCGCTGCATAAGGTCACCATCATTCCCCGCGGCCAGGCCCTCGGCGCAACCATGTCGCTCCCTAAAACCGATATCCTCAACCGCCGACGCAAGGAAATGCTCGACATGATCGCCGTCATGATGGCCGGCCGCATCGCCGAGGAAATGGTTTCCGGCGATATCTCCAGCGGCGCCGCGGGCGATATCCAGCAGGCGACCAACATGGCCCGCGCGATGGTCACCCAGTGGGGTATGAGCGACCGCCTCGGCATGGTCCAATACGGCGACGACGACGAATACGTCTTCCTGGGCCGTGAAATGGCCCGGGCCAAGGTCTATAGCGAATACACCGCCCAGGAAATTGATCAGGAGGTCAAGCGCATCATTGATTACGCTTACAAAACCGCCCAGGACATTCTCGTCTCCAACCGCGATAAACTCGAATTGATCGCCAACTCCTTGCTCGAATACGAAACCCTGGACGGCCAGCAAGTCGAGGAGATCGTCCGCACCGGAAAATTCACGCCCCCGGCTCCGGCCCCGCAACTGGACGCGCCCCACGGCGCCCCTGCCGGCACCCCGCTGCCCGAACCGCCGGTAAAACCGGCTCCGCCCAAACTCCCAGGGCTTGGCACTCCCGCGCCGGCCACCGCTTAATCGCTTTTTCCCTCCAGATTACAAAAAACGGCGCGGGCACCCGCCCGCGCCGTTGTTCCGTGTACCCCGAGCGCCTCTACTACACGTCGTAGTAGAGGAAAAACTCGTAGGGATGCGGCCGC
>CAZVYG010000095.1:2965-18506 GCA_964631605.1 uncultured Verrucomicrobiota bacterium | reverse complement strand
GGCCTGGGCCCCGGTGGCAGTGATATCAGGAGCCAGGTCACTCCACTGCCCTGTCCCGAATTGCTCGCGGTACTGCAGACGGTAAGCCTGCCCGGGAATCGCGCTCCAGCTTAACACCAGGCCAGCGGGTTCGATCTCCCCAGTTTGAAGCACCGGCCGCGGCACGACATGGACATTAAAGGTTCGGCTGGCGCTGAGCGGGGGCGTCCCGTTGTCCTCCACCCGAACGGTAAGAGGGTGGACGATGTCGGCCTGGGCATCGGTAGGAGTCCACTGGAACAAACCGGAGCCCGGGTCAATCAAGGCACCGGCCGGAGCACCGGCACCGAGACTGTGAGTGAGAGTGTTGGCGGGCAGGTCACCATCCACTCCCCGGCAGTCAATGGCCAAGGCGGTGCCCGCATGCACCGTCTGATCGCTGATCAACGGCAGCGTCGGCGGAGTATTCACCTCGGCGACGGTCACGTTGAAGCTATTCGTGGCGCGGAGCGCGCTGGGACTGTTGTCGGTCGCGACGATGGACACCCCGAAGGTGCCGGGGCCCTGCGCCTCGGTCGGTGTCCAAGTGAAGAGCCCCGAGACGGGATTCACCGCGGCGCCGGGCGGCGCTTCGGGAGCCAGCGTATAAGTGACCGACCGGTCCGTCACCACCGCGAAATTGTCAAGGTAGATATTGTACACCCCCAGGCCCGCCAGTGGCACAATCGCCAGGTGCTCCAACACCCCCAGACCGGAGGCGGTGGACAGGACGCCGTTGCCACCCGTGAAGCTGAAAGCCGCTTCATTGGGGAGATCAAACGTCAGTGTGGTCCAGTTGCTGGCCGCAAGGGTTCGGGTGGGCACCGGGGCGGTGCCGGATTTGCCGGTCGCTCCGACCCATTCAATGCTGGTGCCGCTGTTACCGCCGTCCGAGCCAATCGCCGTACCGGCGGGTGTAACCGTCTCGCGGCAGCCAACGGCAACCCCAATCGGCTTGTCCGCATAAATGTCGAAGCGCAATTTGCAGGTGAAATCAATCACCGGGTTGGGCAGGGTGGCAGCGCCGGAAGTTGTCAGCCGCAGCCAGGGATCGCTTGCATTAGTGAACTGGCAACTGACCCGCAGCACCAGGCCGGTGCCGTGTCCGTTGGTAACATAGGTGTCGGTCACCGCCGCAAGGTCCGGCGACGACCCCACGAACGAGGAAGTGGAGCCGGAATATCGCGGGTAGCGGAACATGACCACACCGTTGGCCGTCTCGCTCATGAACGGTTCAAAATCGGTAATCAACTGGATGCCTTCGGAAGCTGTGGCAACGGTCGGCAGCGAAAGAGTTTCCAACTCCGCAACGGCCTGAGACCCAATGGGACTCCAAACCGGCGGCACACCCGGGGTCGTGGCCCCGGCTACCGCGCTGTAACTACTGGCCCCGCCCGCGTTGAAGGACTGCACCCGATAAAACCAAGTGCTGCCCGGCGCCAGGTTGCGGTCTGAAAAGCTCACTGTGTTGGCCTCCAGCGTGGCCAGACGAATCCAGGGACCGGTGCTGGCGGGGGCGCGTTCAACCCGGAACCCGGCCTCCACATCAGTGGTATCGGTCCAGCTCAAGTTGATTTGCGACGGGGTGACAGCGGTCGCGGCCAGGCCGCCGGGCGCTGTGGGGAGCGCGAACACGCGTTCGAGGTAGTTCTCCGCGGACCACCCGATGGTCGGCCCGGCATCGTTCCATTGCACCTGGTACCAGGTGAATCCTTTCCCATCATTCGTCACGACCAACGGGCCGCCAATGATGACACCGGTCGCGCCGGCCGCCTTGGTGGTGACCAGCGCGCAGCCCGTTCCGTTGGTAATTGTCCCCCCGGCGCACGCCCGCACATCCAGCGTCTTGAGCGCCTTCACGTCGTCCCCAATCACCAGGCTCGCTCCTTTGACGAATGACAGCGTCGGGTAATAGTGCTGCACGATCCACATCCAGCTCCGGCGCGGGTAACCGTTTGGCGTCGCGTCACTGGTCGTGCGCCCCGCCATTCGCCGCCCCGTCGCCCAACGCGCCGTGCCCCACTGGCACATGCCCCGCCCGTGCCCATAAGTGGATTCGCCCGCGCAGACCGGATCATACAAACAGCCGCCGGTGGGGGCGGTGAAACCGTCCCCGCAACTCGAGCCCAGTTGGTTGTTCTCCGCGGAATACTCGGTGCCGGCAATTGCGGCGCCCGAGAGCAGCACCCAATCCACAGTGTAATTGACCGCCCGGTCGGTCAGGGAATTGAAGTTGGCTGGATTATAAACCTGGCAGGAGCTCGTGCCGCAAATGTCATACGTGCTGGTGCTGCCGGCGTTATTGATCCGGCTGATGGCGTAACAACGGGCCGCCACCGCCCCGGCGTTCAGACTATTGCTCCCCCCCAAAATGTTGCCCCAGCTTGCAATCCACTCCGAAGGCAGCACCGCCCGCGTGTAATACGTCAGACTCACGTAGTCAATTGTTACGTTGTCGGATCGCAGCACCCGGATGTTGCGCGGCACTCGCAGGGTCGCGTTGGTTGCCGCGGTGGCATATTGAATCGGGGGATCCTCGGCAGCCGGCACCTTGCCGTACTCGAACGCAACGGCCTCGCTTCCGGGTGCTACTGTCGCTCCCGGCGCCCGCCGCCGCAACTGATTCTCGTCCACAACCACACGGCCTCCGCCGCGCTCCAGGCGAACGCGGTAGGTCCAATCCCCGCGCGACCAAAGTTCCAGCGGCCGCCGCTCTTCCGCACGGTAACCTGGTTTCTCGAAATGGAGGCTGGCGTCCTGCCCCTCAGCCGGAATCGGCACGTAGAGCCGGAAGAAGCCCCGCCTGTCACTGGCCACGGAAACTCGGCTGGGCAATGACCTTACAAGGACTCCCTCGAGCGGCTCGCCCAAGTCCTCGTCCACAATGAAGCCCTGAATCATTGTGGCCCCATCGCGCACCAAGCCCGCAATTACGTCCGGATGCAGTTCCACCGGCTCCTCGACCGGATCCAAGAGAAACTGCAGGCGATAGGGGTTGTCCGGCTCCAATTGAAACTCGCCAACAACGGGCCGGTAGCCTTCCGCCGCGGCCCGCAACGCGTAACGTCCTCGCCCAAGCTGCAACGCCGCTCGCCCCGCCGCGCTGACGTCCTGGCGCCGCAAGCGCGTCTCAGGCTGCTGGGCTGCCAAGCCCCGAGCGACCACCTCATCCGGCTGCACGGCATAACCCGTCACGCTGTCCAGGAACCGAACTGGGACACTCTGAGCCGTTGGATGGGCCGCCAGGTCCGCCGGGGTTCCGCGTGCGGACCCCGTGCAGAAGGCGGGCTGCGCCATGGCAAAGACACAAACCAAGACTGAGGCAACACCTGAAAACGTCGGGGTCAAGACGCGGGAAAACGCGGCGGCGGTTCGTTCCATCGGCCAACAAACTTCATGCTGCATACCAGAATCTAACCTCAATTCAGGCCGAAGCAATGATGCAGCCAGTAGAAAATGGATGGGCATTCATCACACGTGACCCCTCTCTCGTCTCCCGCGCCTCTCGCTGTGTGTGGAAAGACGGCCTGACCGGCGAAGCAGGATGAAAAATCCGCCAACCTCCCCCTCCATATCCTCTGGTTGCCGGTACTTAATCCGCCGGGCAAGCCGCTGAACCCCATTGGTCCATGAACCCAACGGCAAGCTCGCCAAAGGCACGCGGTTGTGCATTGATTAGGGCATGAACAAAACCGGCCGGCAGTTTGAGGGCATTCTTGAACGTTATTTTGAACGTTTGCTCGAGGACGTTCCCACCTATGCGACCACTGCCGCCGGCTTGGCGTCCGGGGAGGGCAAGCTCGGGAGTCTGGGCGAAGACTTCCACAAAAAGCGGGAGCGCGAGCGGCAGGCGACGCTTCAAGCGCTGGAAAAGCTCTCCCCGCGGGAGCTCACCGGGGAACAGCATCTTGACCGCCTGGCGCTACGGAGCCTTTTGCGCCATGAATGCGAGGACTTCGCCCGGGGCCGGCACCAGCTCGAACCGGCGGCGCCCGCGTTATTGCTGGACATTTTGTTCCACGAACTGCTGCGGGGCGATGACCACCCGGCACGGGCCGCCCGAAATCTGAGGTCGCTGCTGCGCCAGGCCCCCGGTTTTCTCGATGAGGCTGTCGGCACGCTGCGCAAGCCCGATCCATTGTGGCTGAAGGTCATGGAGCAAACCGTTGCCGGGGCCGGCGATCTGCTGGATGGAGTGGAGAAATTTCTTGGCCGGGCGGGCCCGCAGGCCGGAGACGAGGCGAGTCTGCGGGCGGCGCGCCGAAGCATCCAACGTTACGCGGACCGGGCCCGGAATCGCCCGGCGGCTCCGGCAGGGTCATTCGCGTTGGGCGCCGAGGGCTTGCAACGCCGCATCCGCGATGAGCTCGGACTGGATTACACACTTAAGGAAGTGGAGAGCTTCGGGCTCGGCGAGGTGGCGCGGATCGAGGCGGCGCTGCACGCGGAATGCGCCCGGTTTGGCCGCGGCAAGCGCGCCCGGGACATCATCGCGGAGGCGCGGGCCGCCTGGCGTCCCACCCAACCGCTGGTCCAGCTTTATGAGAACGAGACGCGCCGAATTGCCGAAGGATTCCGGCGCGCGCGGGCGATGACCTTTCCAGTGGGGGACGAATTGCGCGTCAAACCGGTGCCGGAGTTTTTGCGGACGCTCATCCCGACGGCGGCTTACAGCCAGCCGGGCGCTTTTGCGCGACGCCAGCGTGGCATCTTCTGGGTGAACGATCCCAGCGCGGGCAAAGGGTCCGAGGCGGAGAAACTGGCGGAGCGGCAGCAACATTTCGGAGTCGCCCTGACTTGCGCGCATGAGGCCTATCCGGGGCATCACCTGCAGTTTGTGACCGCCAACCGACATCCGCGAAAGTGGCGGCGGCTGTTTGCGCATGCGGTGTTTTACGAGGGGTGGACGCTCTGGTGCGAACAGATGATGGCCGATCTGGAAGTGGACCGCTCGGCCTGGCTCAAGGTGCAGCAGTTGCACGACGCCTTGTGGCGTTGTCACCGCGTGCTGGTGGACCTCCGGCTCCAAACTGGTCGTTACACCAGCACTGAGGCGGCGCGGCACCTGGAACGGCACCTGGGTTTCACCCGCAGCCGGGCGGAAGCGGAGATCAACTGGTATAGCGCCCAACCGGCCGTGCCCATGAGTTACTGGCTCGGACGCCAGGAGAATGAGCGACTCAAACGCCGGCTCATGGACGGACGCGGATGGAGTTTGCGGCGGTTCAACGATTGGCTGCTGAGTTTCGGCACGCTGCCGCAGGGATGGATCGAAAAATACGGGCTGGACTGAAAGCAGGGAAACGGGAAGCTAAAAGAGCCATGAATCTCCCCAAGGTAATGGTGACCGGAGCCACCGGCTTTGTCGGGCGGGCGGTGGTGGCACGATTGCACGAGGTGGGATACCCGACCTGCATCCTGGTCCGCCGCGCGGCAAGCGGGCCGGTCCAAGATCTGGTTACCCGCTTCGGCGTCGAAGTGCGGCAGGGCGACGTGACCGCGCCGGAGTCGCTCCCCCTGGCACTGGCGGGCAGCCAGGCCATTATCCACCTGGTGGGGATTATCAGCGAAGTGGGACGCGTCACCTTCGAGCGCCTCCACACCGAGGCCACCCGGAACGTGGTGGGAGCGGCCCAAGCGGCCGGTATTCGACGCCTCGTTCACATGAGCGCGCTCGGAACCCGCCCCAATGCGGCATCCCGGTATCATCAGACCAAGTGGGCGGCGGAAGAAATCGTGCGCCACAGCGGTCTCGATTGGACCATCTTCCGTCCGTCGTTGATTTACGGGCGTGAGGATCACCTGGTAAACCTGTTTGCGAAGATGATCCGCTGGCTGCCGATCGTGCCAGTGATCGGAAGCCGGAAGGCCCGGTTCCAGCCGGTGGCCGTCGAGCGAGTCGCGGAGGCCTTTGTCGGCGCGTTGGACAACCCTGCGGCCTGGGGCCAGACGTTCGACCTTTGCGGTCCCGAGCGCATGACCATGCGCGAGTTGCTGGAAGAGGTGATGGCGGCGATGGGCCGGCGGCGGCTCATGATGACCATTCCTCCAATCCTCGCGCGCGCCCAGGCCGCCCTGCTCGAATTCATTTTCCCCCGGCTGCTCGGGAAGGCGCCGCCGCTGAACCGGGATCAATTGACCATGCTGCAGGAGGACAACGTGGGCGACCCCGCCCGCGCGGACGCGCTGTTCGGTTTACGGCACCAGAAGTTTCGGGACGGCATCGCCGCCTACACTTCGATGCCGTAGGCTTTGATTTTGTTGTAGAGCGTTTGGCGGCCGATGCCCAGGCGTTTGGCCGTTTCGAGCTTGTTGCCGCCGGTCTCCCGGAGCATTTGGATGATCGCGTTGCGCTCGACCCCTTCCAGAAGAGTGAAGTTGGTGTCCTGCGATTCCTCGCCCACCATGCGCACTTTGGTAATCGAAAGGTCGCTGGCCTCCACGATCTCGCCCTCGCACAGCAGGACGGCGCGCTGGACTTCGTTTTGGAGCTGGCGCACGTTGCCGGGCCAGTCGAAAGCGGTGAGCCGTTCGATGGCATCGCTGCTGAAACCTTTAAGGACGCGGTTGGCCTGGGCCGCGAACCGTTTCAGAAAGGCGTTGGCCAGCGGCATGATGTCCTCGCGCCGTTCGCGCAACGGGGGCAGATAGACCGAGATGGCGCTGATGCGGTAATAAAGGTCTTCCCGCAGTTTGCCGTCTTTGATGGCTTCCTCGGGTTTGCGATTGGTGGCGGCAATAATGCGGCAGTTGGTTTTGTAAGCCGTCTTGCCGCCCACGGGCCGGACCTCCTGGTCCTGCAGGACGCGAAGCAATTTGCTTTGGGTATCCACCGGCATTTCCGAAATCTCGTCCAGGAAGAGACTGCCGCCTTCCGCCTGGCGGAACAGCCCTTCGCGGTCGCTATGGGCGCCGGTGAAGGCGCCTTTGACGGACCCAAACAGTTCGCTTTCGATGAGTTCGCGCGGCAGGGCGGCGCAGTTGATCTTGATGATCCGGCCTTTGCTGCGGGTGCTGAAGGCGTGCACCAGGTCGGCAATCACTTCCTTGCCGGTGCCGCTCTCGCCGGTGATGAGAATCGCCACGTCGCTCCGGGCGATGCGTTCGACGGTGCGCACCACCTCGCGCATGGCGGCGCTTTGGAAGACAGCCGTGGGCGCGCCGCTCATGGTCTCGAGGGCGCGACGGAGCGCGCTGTTCTCCTCGTTCTGCTCCTTCCGTTCGAGAGCGCACTTGACGTCGGCCAGGAGTTTGTTGGTGTCGAAGGGCTTGGTGACGAAGTTGTAGGCGCCCCGTTTGCCGGCTTCCACCGCGAGGCTGATGTCATCGCAGCCGGTGAGCACGATCACCTCGGTCTCCGGCCAAGCCTTTTTGATTTGGGGCAACAATTCCAAGCCGTTGAGATCCCCCAGCTTGACGTCCAGCAGCACCACATCGGGCTGATCCTGCCCGAAGAGCTTTTGCAGCGCGCCGCCAGATTCGGCTTCCGAAACCTGGTAGTCGTCCTCGAGCAAGGTTTTGAGAACCCTGCGCAGGTCAGCATCATCATCAACAATCAGGACTTTGCCCTTCATAATCTTAAGTTGCAGCTCCGAACACACGCTTGCACAAACGCCCGGAAGATGGCTTGGTGTTCCGGGTAGCGATCCACCAGGCGCTCCGGGTGAAATTGCACCGACATCACCCACCACGCGGCCTCACCGGCCCCGGCGTTCCACTCGAGCCCTTCAACGATCCCATCCGGGCTGACTGCGGTCACCCGCAGCGGCGGAGCCACGCGCCTAACCGCCTGGTGATGCGTGCTGTTCACACCCAGCGCTAGCTTTCCGGTTATCTTGGCCAGTATTGAATGGGGTGTCAACCGCACTTCATGGACAATCTCGCGCCGCATATCCATCCGCCTGTGATTCAAGGCGGTAGGAATTTGGGTGGGCAAGTCGGCCCACAGCGTGCCACCCAGCGCCACATTCAAGACCTGGTGCCCGCGACAGATGGCGAGCAAGGGCTTCCTCCGCCTGAGCGTTTCAGCAATCAGCAGCATTTCGCGGTAATCCCGCCGGCCATGGTCCGGCGTTAGATTGACCTTCCGACGCAAGTCGGGGCGGAGTTCTGGCCCATAAATCCGAGGGTCCACGTCCTCACCGCCGGTCAAGAGCAGGCCATCGCAGGTGTCCACGCAGGCCGCGATGACCGGGCGTGAAATGGTGGCGGGCATGGCCAGGGGGAGGCCGCCCGCCTCAAGGATTGCGGCCTGATAGGCCTCCGGCAGATGCGTGACGCGCTCCGTCAAGTCCGGCCCCGAGCGCTCGGTGTCCGCCGAAACCAGCACCCGAGGCATCTGATATGGTGGACGAGATGGCATGGGTTTCTCAGCGATGGGCCGTGCTAATCAAACTGGGCATCCGGATACCGCTCGCGGATGGAGCCGATGATCCGAAGCTCCTCTTCAGGCCGCTGCATGCCCCGGTCAATTCGACGCCGGACCGCATCCAAGAGTTCGAGCCAATCCTCCAGCGGCGGGTCTGGCACCGATTCCCACCGGTCGTAGCGGCGCTCCCGGGCAAAGAAAAGCCACTTGCGGCCCACGTGGCGGGCGTAAACCTGGAGCCGGATTCCGTCCTCGGTCACACGCTCCCAACCGATCTCGGCTTTAGGCATCGTGCCTTTCCTGGTGGAAGCGCTTCATTCGGGCAAATCCACCGTCGCGACCGCCATGGCCGCAATGCCCTCCTCGCGGCCAATAAAACCGAGGCTTTCGTTGGTGGTGGCCTTGATGCCGACCTGCCGGGGATTCACCTGCAGGGCGGCGGCTACATTGGCCTTCATTTGCGTAATATGGGGATAAATTTTGGGAGCCTGCGCCAGCACGGTGGCATCCACGTTCACAATCCGGCCCCGGCGGGACTGCACCTGGCGCGCGGCTTCTTCGAGGAAAATGCGGCTGGGCGCATCTTTCCACCGGGGATCGGAATTGGGGAAAAAGTGGCCGATGTCAGCCTCACCCATGGCGCCAAGGATGGCATCACAAATGGCGTGCAGGAGCGCGTCGGCATCCGAATGGCCTTCGAGGCCTTTGGGATGCGGAATTTCCACCCCGCCGAGGATCAGCCTGCGACCGCTGACCAGGGCGTGCACGTCGTAACCTATGCCCACATGAACCATGGCCTGACTATAAGCAGCGGGCCGCCATTGGACCAACGGAATTTTCGCCCCGACGGTTACGCCCCGGGCATTGTAAAGAAGAAAGAAGCTCCCTGCCCCGGCTCGCTGCGGGCCCAAACGGTGCCGCCATGACTCTGGACGATGTGTTTGACGATGGAGAGGCCCAGGCCGGTGCCGCCCTGTTCCCGCGAGCGGGCTTTGTCCACGCGGTAAAAACGCTCGAAGACACGCTCCAGGGAGTCGGGGGGAATGCCGGGGCCGTCGTCGCGAACACAGACCTCCACCAGGCCCGAGTTGCCGGCCCGGGCCGACAGCTCGACATGGCCGCCCGGGCGTCCATATTTGATGGCGTTATCCACGAGGTTTGCGAGCACCTGCTCCAGGCGGCTGGCATCGGCGCGCACCCGCATCTCCGGCATGATGTTGGTCAGTTCAATCCCCTTGGCGTCCGCGCGAGCTTTGAAGTCACCCAGCACCTTGTCCGCAGCCGCGCGCAGAACCACCGGCTGGAGGTTCAGACGCACGCGGCCGGACTCCAGCTCGGAAATGGTCAACAAATCCTCGATGAGCAGCTTAAGTCGGTCGGCATTGCGGTTGATGGTTTGCAGGAAACGGGTGGCGACGTCCGGGTTGTCCTTGGCGCCTTCCAGAAGCGTCTCGACGTAACCTTTAATCATGGAAAGGGGGGTGCGCAATTCATGGCTGACGTTGGCGACAAATTCCTCCCGGTTGCGTTCGAGCTTCTTGAGCCGGGTCAGGTCGTGGAACACCAGCACGGTGCCCCGGGGGCGGCCCTGATTATCAAGCCAGGCGGCGCCATTGACCTGCAACCATTTCTCGGAAGGGCCGGCGAGTCGCAGTTGATAATCCAGGAGAGGTTGCTGGGGACTCAGAGACTTGACCAGACCGGCCAGCTCGTGGGCGCGGACGGCTTCGATGAGGGTTTTGCCCCGCAGATCGCCGGGCAGGTCCAGCAGCCGGAGCGAGGCGCGGTTGGCCAACTCGATGCGCCCTTCCTGATCCAGGAGCAGCAACCCCTCGACCATGCTGTTCAAGAGGGCCTCCTGGCGGGCCTGGAGATCGGCTTCGCGCTCCTGGCTGGCCTGCGTCCATGCGGCGAGGCGCCGCTCCGTCTCGCGCAGGGCTGCCCGGTGCCGGGCGCGCCAGCCGAGGTGCAGAGCCGCCAGGGCCATCACCGAAATCGTTGTTAGAATGGGCCACAGCATTGGAGCAGCATTGGAGTCATGTTGGCAGGGTTGGAAACGTGAGGCAACCGATCCTGAGGGACCCCTGAGCTCGGCTGAAGCCTTGACACCGGTTCAAGACTCGACGAACCGGTAGCCGACTCCTCGCACCGTATCGAGATGTTTGGCAGCAGGGCCCAGCTTGTCCCGCAGCCGCCGCATGTGGGTGTCAACGGTCCGGGTGTCAATCAAGCTATTGTATTCCCAGACGTCGCGGAGAAGCTGGTCCCGCGATTGCACGCGGCCGCGGCGTTGCGCCAGCACCAGCAGGAGTTTGAATTCCGTGGCCGTGAGCTCAATCGGCTTGCGCCGCCAGCTCACCAAGTGGCGCGGGGCATCAATGAGCAGGTCGCCGAACTTCAGGACTTCCGCCTCACCGGCGGCCCGGCCCCGCTGCAGCACATTCTTGATCCGCAACACCAACTCCCGCGGGCTGAAGGGTTTGGTAACGTAATCATCCGCCCCCAACTCCAATCCAATGATGCGATCCATCTCCGCCGCTTTGGCTGTGAGCATGACGATGGGAATGGTCGCGGTAGCCGGGTCGCGGCGAAGCATCCGGCATATTTCAAGCCCATCAATCTCGGGCAACATCAGGTCCAGCACGATCAGGCTCGGCAGGGCGGTCCGCGCCTTTTTCAAGGCTTCCACGCCGTCCGCCGCGGAGAAGACTTCAAATCCCGCCTGCCGGAGGTTGAATTCAACCAACTCAACCGCCTCGGTTTCGTCGTCAACCACGAGAATCTTCTCTTTCACTCGGGTTGGGCATATATCACGCCGCGGACAAAACGACAACGCTGAGTTTGTGACAAACCGGTGACATTCACCGAGCTGTCTGCGCCAACGGCCCAGGTGCCGGCGAGGCGAATGGGCTTGCCAAAGCGTTGGTTTGGAACCTAATAACATATATGCAAGACCACCTTCACCGCCGCGCTTTTTTGAAACTGACCACCTTGGGCGTCGCCCTGCCGCTAGGTGGTCGTCTGCCCGCCGCAGGCACCACAGCCAAAGCGCCTCCCGCCGCCGAAGCAGAGGCCAGGGGGCTGACAGTGTATCAGCTCGGCCCGCAGATCTGGATTCGGTACAATAACCGGCTGCTGACCTGCTATCGCGCGCATCGGTCTCAGAAGTATCCCTATTGTTATCCCTTGGCGGGCCCGGTTAGCGGCATGTCGCTCACGGATGAGACCACCCTGCCCTACCCACATCACCGGTCGCTGTTTTTTGGCTGTGACCGGGTCAACGGCGGTAACTATTGGCAGGAGGACTTCGATAAAGGACAAATTCTCTCAAATGGACCGCAAGTGTCGAAGGCCACGCCCGAGAGGGTGGAAATTCTGGACGCGTGCGACTGGCAGAAGCCGGGCGGCCCCGTGGTTATGAAGGACCAACGCACAATCACCGTCCAGGTACCCAACGACCGGCTGCGGTTGGTGGACTGGCAAATCCAGTGGCAGGCAGTGGAGGATGTGGTGATTCAGAAAACCAATCACTCGTTGTTTTCCATGCGAGCCGCGCTCGAAATCAGTCCCAAGGGCGGCGGAATGCTCCTCAACGCCGAGGGGGATACGGGCGAGAAAGGCACCTTCGGCAAGAAATCCGCCTGGTGCGGCTTTCACGGAAAGCGGGCGCCGGGTTTCGAGGTCGAAGGGATTGCCCTATTCGATCATCCGGCCAATCCCGGCGGGCTGGCGCCATGGTTTACGCGCGACTACGGTTTCGCCTCTCCGACCCCCATGTATTTCGTGGATCGGCAATGGGAACTGGCCGGCGGGAAAAGCGTGACCTTGCGGTATCGGGTCGTCTTGCACGCGGGCACTCCGAAAGAAGCGGGCCTGGACGAATTGCACCGGGCGTGGTCAGCGAAGGCCTGACACCAGGGCCAACACCGGCTTTACCAAAAGGGGCCGGCCAGACAAAGCCACAGCCCGCGCTGCGCTGCTCAGGTTTCCGCGCGGCGGCGGATCAGAATCCTGCCTCGTCCCGGGCTATCTCCGGCGGTCTTGCCGTATGGCGGATGTCCTGCGCCTCGCAGAGGTAAACGGTTTCCTCGGCGATGTTCTTGGCATGGTCGGCGATTCGTTCGAGGCTCTTTGCCGCGACCAGCAGGTTCAGCGCCCGCGGGACGGTTTCCGGATTCTCGATCATCTGGGCGGCCAGTCCCCGGTAAATCTCGCGGTTCATTTCGTCCACCTGACGGTCTTCGGGAATCAGGGCGCGGGCCACGGCCGAATCCTGCCGCACAAAGGCGTCCAAGGCACGCTTGAGCAACCCCAGAGCCAGGTCAGCCAGGTGGGGAATCTCGGCAACCTGTTTGAGCGGCGCGTCTTGGATCAGTTCACGCGCGCGCTTGGCAATCTTTGAAGCTTCGTCCCCGATGCGCTCGAGATTCCAGGAGACCCGCATTGCCACGGTGATCAGGCGGAAGTCAGCCGGCCGCGAAGCCCGAACCAACAGTTGAATCGCCCGCTCGTCCAACTCGACCTCGAAGCGGTCAAGGATGTCCTCGTTATCTTTGACCTCCGCGGCACATTGCTCGTTGCGCCCGGTGAGAAACTCCACCGCTTGGCGCGTGGCGGCCTCCGCGTGGCTGGCCATCATGAGCAGGTTTTCCTTGAGCTCGAGGAGGTCTCTTTCAAAGGGATAAGGCATGGGCAGGGGTCCTTAGTTGAAGCAGGCAGCGATGCCGAATCCAAGTGGCCCACCGAACCAACTCAGGCTGGGTTTTACTGTGACACTCATTTTCGACTTGTTCGCCCAGGCAAGTCAACGCCCGGCGGCTCAAACCCCGCGCGGCCTGCGGCATACACACGATCACCATGACACTTGCAAGCCGGGGTAGCAATTGGAAAAGAGGTTCCCAGCCGCCTAAAATGTTAACCCTTGGGGGCGGCGCCCCCATTGCAAAGGGCGGGCGGACCACGGGTGTTACAATAGTGTGACAAATCACAAGCAGCCGGTATTGCCGGGCCAAATGGCCAAGAAATTACCAAGTGGGTCTTTGTCGGGGGTTGCCAAGCGCCGCCAACGAGCTTAGCATGCGCATCCGAAATTGAACACGCATCCACATCTGGAAGAGGCGTTGCAGCGGGACATTAACTTGATCTGCAGCAAAGTGGCAGAGATGGCCCGCCTGAGCGAGATAGCGCTTAAGGCAAGCGTGCGGGCGCTCACCGAAGCAAATCGCCAACTGGCTTATTCGGTCATCCTTCGCGACCAGTTCATTGATGAACTGGAGAAGGAGCTGGACCGGCTGTGTCTGGAGTTTCTCGCGCGGCATCAGCCTGTGGCGAGCGATTTGCGGTTCATTTTCGCGACCATTCAGGTCAATCGTCAACTGGAGCGGATCGGGGACTACGCCGAAAGCATCGCCCGGCAGGTTCTGCAGGCGAGCGCGGGCGAACTGGCGGCGTTGCGCGAGAAGTTTCTGGAACTGGGCCATTTGGCGGTTCACATGCTGCGGGACGCGGCGCATTCCTTCCTGGAGCGGGACGCCGACCTGGCCCGGCGGACCATGGCCATTGAAGAGCGGGCGAACTTGCTGAGGCACAACATCAATGCGGAGCTCAAGGAACTGGTTGAGGGCGGAAAACTGCCCCCTGACAGTCTGACGCCGCTGATGACCGCGGCCCGGCGACTGGAGCGCGTCACCGACCAGGCCAAGAATCTTTGCGAAGAGGTTCTTTACCTCTGCACCGGCGAGTTTGCAAAACACCAAAGCCCTGAGGGATTTCGCATCCTGTTTGTTGACTCAACCAACGCCGGGCTCAGCCAAATGGCCGAGGGCATCGGCAACGCCCTGGGCCTGGCGGGATTTGTGTTTCACAGCGCGGGGCTTACCCCGGAGCCGGTGGAGGAGCGGCTGGTGTCGTTCCTGGCGGGCAAAGGGATCAACATCAGCCGCCAGACCAGCAAATCCCTGGACCAACTGCCGGGACGCGAACATTACCAAGTGATTGTGTCGCTGGACGAACCCAGCCGCCAGGCGGTCTCCGCGCTGGACGGCAAGGCGGTGCATTTTGACTGGCACATCAAGTATCCGTCGGCTGGGGAGGCACCCGCGGCGGCGACCTCCATGCTGGAGCACGCCTTCGAGTCCCTCACTGCGCACATCAAGGAACTGGCCGGCGCGATTTTGAATGAACCTCAACCGGCACTGAACCTATGAAATCCATGACTCGACAAACCATGTTTCACAAACTGCTTTTGCTGGGGCTGTCAGCCTTGGCGGTCTGCCTCCTGCAGAGTGCCTGCAAGCCAGGCGGCCGCCAGGGAGGCGGAAGCACCACGATCCAAAACAAAGGGTCCGACACCATGGTCAACCTCGCGCAAGCCTGGGCGGAGGCATACAAGAAAGTGCGACCGGAAGTGAATGTTGAAGTGTCTGGTGGAGGAACGGGAGTGGGGATTGCCGCGCTGATCAAGGGCACGATAGACATCGCCAACGCCAGCCGCGACATGAAGCCCGAGGAGATCGAGCAGGCGAAGAGAAACACGGGCAAGGAGCCCAAACTGGTCACCGCCGGCTACGATGCGCTGGCGATCTATGTTCACAAAGACAATCCCTTGAACGAGATCACACTGGATCAAATCGCCCAAATCTACGCCGAGGGCGGCACGATCACCAAATGGTCCGATCTCGGGATCAAGATTCCGGGCGCCTCGAGCGACACAATCGTGCGGGTCAGCCGCCAGTCCAGTTCCGGCACCTATGAGTTCCTGCGCGAACACGTGTTGAACAAGAAGGATTTCAAGCTCGGCTCCCGGGACATGAACGGGTCCAAGGAGGTGGTGGAGCTGGTCGGCTCGACACCCACCGCCATTGGGTACAGTGGCATGGGCTACGCGACCCCATCAGTGAAAATGCTGAAGGTCAAGAAGACCGCTGATGCGCCCGCCTACGATCCCTCCGTAGCCAACACGCTGGCCCAAACCTATCCCATCGCCCGGGCACTGGAACTTTATACCCTTGGCGAACCGGAAGGAGCGGTGAAGGACTACATCAACTGGATTTTGTCAGACGCCGGGCAAAAAGTCGTCGAGGAGACGGGGTTTGTTCCGCTTCCGCCCGAAAAGCGCACGCGTCCGGGACCCTGAGAGGCTCCCGCCCCCGCGAC
>CAZVYG010000095.1:0-2955 GCA_964631605.1 uncultured Verrucomicrobiota bacterium | reverse complement strand
CGCCCTGAGGAGCTGCGCCAGAAGTCGGGGGGATGATGGAGGCGCCCGTGGACCCTCGCTCCACACCGAATGAGTGTATCCGTAGAATCAAATTCAGCCGGCCAGAGTCTCGCCGTCCGAAAGGCGGCGCGGCCGGCTTGGGCGGTGCTGGGGGAACGCGCCCTGGAAATCCTGATCTACCTTTGTGGCATCAGCGCGATTATCTTCGTGCTTGGGATTTTCTTCTTTGTCTTCAAGGAAGCGTTTCCCATCCTGTCAAACGAGAAATTCAGTCTGACGCAGTTTTTGTTCAGTGAGGAATGGTATCCCACCTCCGAAGTGAACAAACGCTACGGGGTGTTGGCGATGATTGCCGGCACGTTCAGCGTGACGGCGTTGGCGATGGCGCTGGCGGTGCCGTTCGGGATCGGCGGAGCCATTTACATCTCCGAGTTTTGTGGCCCGAAAACCAAGGAGACCCTTAAAATCGTGGTGGAATTGCTGGCCGCCATTCCCAGCGTGGTGTGGGGGTTTATTGGTTTGACGGTCATGAGCCGGCTGATCACGAAATACACGGGTGCGCCCGTGGGCGTGAACATCCTCAATGGCGGCATCATCCTGGCGTTGATGAGTGTGCCCATTATTGTCTCGATCGGGGAGGATGCGCTCAAGGCGGTGCCGGACTCGTTTCGCGAAGCCGGCATCGCGCTGGGAGCGACGCGGTGGCAACTGATCTGGCGGGTGCTGGTGCCGGCGGCCAAAACCGGGCTCCTGGCGGCGGTGTTGCTGGGAGTGGCGCGGGCGGTGGGCGAGACCATGGCGGTGCTGATGGCGACCGGCCACGCCGTGCACATTCCGCACAGCCTGCTCGATTCGGTGCGCACACTGACGGCCAACATCGCGGCGGAACTGGGCGAGGCGCCGGTGGGCTCCGACCATTACCGGGTGCTGTTCCTCACCGGTGTGCTCCTGTTTCTGATCACCTTCGTCGTCAACCTCGCGGCGGACTTCATGGTTCGCGGCATCCGCAGGAAATGACGCCGCCGCCCGCCAACGTGTTCGCGGAGACGCCGCTGGTTCGCCGCAAGCTGCGGCAGGAAGCGCTGGCAAAGTGGATTTTTTGCGCGATGGCCGCGCTGATGATCCTGCCGCTGATCCTAATCATCGGTTATCTCTTCGAACGGGCCTGGCCATCGCTCAGCCTCAGCTTCCTGCTGGACGTTCCCGCGCGCGGCATGCGGGCCGGCGGCGTGTGGCCGGCGTTTGTGGGAACGATCTACCTGGTGTTCATTTCCCTGGCCGTCTCGGCGCCCATCGGGATTCTGGCGGCGGTTTATCTGAACGAGTATGCGAGCGATAACTGGTTGAACCGCCTCATCAACCTCGCGGTGATCAACCTCGCCGGAGTGCCCAGCATTGTCCACGCCCTTTTTGGATTGGGGGCGTTTGTGTACGCGGCCCGGTTTGGCTATTCGATCATTTCCGCCTCGCTGACGCTGGCCATCATGACCCTGCCAGTGATCATCGCCAGCACGCGGGAAGCCCTCGCCAGTGTGCCTCGCAGTTTCCGCGAAGCCTGCTGGAATGTCGGCGCCACCCGCTGGCAAACCATCCAGTCGGTGGTGCTGCCCAATGCCATCAGCGGAATTCTAACCGGCGTCATTCTTCAGGTGAGCCGCGCGGCGGGCGAAACCGCTCCCATCATGTTTACCGGGGCGGTGTTTTTCAAAGCGGTGCAGAAAGGGGACCTTTTCCCCTACAGCCTGCACGACCAATGCATGGCGCTGTCCATGCATCTCTACACGCTTTCCACCCAGGTGCCCGACGTGCAGGAATCCATTCCGTTTGCCACCGCCGTCGTGCTGCTCGGCTCGGTTCTACTGGTGAACGCCGCCGCCATTGCCCTGCGGGTTTATCTTCGCTCGCGCAAGAAATGGTAATCTCCCGTCTTCCCCCGCCCACATGAGCCGCCCTGAAAAGCACATTGAAGTCCGGGACCTTCGCCTCTCCTACGGCGCCAAGGAGGTCATTCGCGGCATTACCTTCGAGGTGTATCGCAACGAGATCTTCGGCGTCATCGGACCTGCCCAGTCCGGCAAGACCTCCCTGCTCCGCTGCCTGAACCGGACGATTGATTTCACGCCGGAAGCCCGCGTGCACGGCACGATTCTACTGGACGGGCAGGATGTGCGGCAAAGCCAGAGCGTGTATGCGCTCCGGCGCAAGGTGGGCATGGTGGCCCCCCTGCCGGTCGGCCTGCCGCTGAGCATTTACGACAACGTGGCCTTTGCGCCCAAGTGCGCCGGGATGACCCGCAAGTCGGAACTGGACGCCATCGTCGAGCAGTGCCTCCGGCAGGCGGCGTTGTGGGATGAGGTTAAAGACCGGCTGGACAGCCTGGGAACCAAGCTCTCCGGCGGCCAGCAGCAGCGGTTGACCATCGCCCGCGCCCTGTCCCATCAGCCGGAGATTCTGTGCCTCGACGAGTTTTCGATTGCGATTGATCCGGTGACCACCATGCGCATCGAGGATGTGCTCAAGGAACTGCGCAAAGACATGACCATCATCCTGGTCACCAACCTGACCCAGCAGGCACGCCGCCTGGCCGACCGCACCCTTTTTCTGTGGAACGGCGAGGTGGTCGAGTTGGACCGCAGCGAGGTCATCTTCTCGGACCGCCCCGCCAGTCGCAAGACCTACGATTACGTGAACGGCATTTTCGGATGAGCGCGCCTGTCCAGTCCAGCATCAGCACCCGCAACTTGAACCTGTGGTACGGCAGCTTTCAAGCCCTGATCAATGTCACGGTGGATATTAAGGACGGCCTCATCACCGCCCTGATCGGGCCGTCCGGCTGCGGCAAGACGACGCTGCTGCGGTGTTTCAACCGCGTGAACGAGCGGTACGGCTATGTCACAACCACCGGCGAAATCAAAATCCTGGGAAAAAACATCTACGACCCGGACATCTCGCTGG
>CAZVYG010000094.1:0-19051 GCA_964631605.1 uncultured Verrucomicrobiota bacterium | reverse complement strand
GGGGCCGGCCCAAGGCGCGGGCGGTGGACAACGTGGATTTCGAGGTGCGGCGGGGCGAGGTGTTCGGGTTGCTGGGGCCCAACGGTTCGGGCAAGTCCACGACCGTAAAACTGATACTCGGGCTGCTGTATCCGACCAAGGGTTACATCGAGGTTTTCGGGCACTCGCCCCGCCATGTGGCGACCAAGGAGCGCATCGGTTACCTGCCCGAAGAATCCTACCTTTACCGCTACCTGAATTCGCGGGAGACGCTGGAGTTTTTCGGCAACCTCTTCGAGCTGCCCAAGGACGACCGGAGGAAGCGCGCCGAGCAGTTGCTCGAGATGGTGGGGCTAAGCCAGGTTCACCTGCGGTCGGTGGGCGAATTTTCCAAGGGCATGCAGCGCCGCATCGGGCTGGCCCAGGCGCTGATCAACGATCCCGACCTGGTGATCCTGGACGAACCTACTTCCGGCCTTGACCCGATCGGCTGCCGCGAAGTCAAGGACCTGATTCTGGCCCTGGCCCGCCGCGGCAAGACGGTAATTTTGAGCAGCCACCTGCTGGCCGACGTCGAGGATGTTTGCGACCGTGTGGTGATTTATTATGGCGGCAGAATCCAGGCCATGGGGCCCCTGCGCGAGTTGCTGGCCAATCCGGACGCGATTCAGATTACCACCCCGGCCCTGCCGCGGGAAACCATGGAACGGGTGCTGCAAATCATCCGGCAGGACGTTGCCGCCGACAAGGTCCGCGTGGATACGCCCACGCAAAATCTGGAAACCTACTTTCTGGACGTGGTACAAAAGGCGCGCCAGGCGGCTGCCGAGACCTCCGGCGCCATCTCCGGCGCGGGGGTGGCCGCTTACCTGCGCGGCGAGGCCGAGGCCGCGCCGACTCCCGACCGCATCCTGGAGCGCCTGGCCGCGCCGGCGCCGAAGGCCGCCGAGGCCGCGCCGATGTCTTCCGCTCCCGCCGAGACGGTGAACCAGGCGAAACTCGAGGCGCTGACGCGCGCCGAACCGCCCGCGCCGGCGCCCGAAGCGGCCACGGCCGGAGCGGCCACGGCGGCGGAGTTGGAGAAGGCCAACGAGAAGCTGGCCGCGCTGGTTGGCAAACCCAAGAGCTGATCGGCGATGCAACGGGTCTTTGCCATCGTCTGGCTCACGTGGAAGGCCGCCTTCCGGTTCCGGCTGTTCCTGGTGGTGGCGGCGCTGTTGCTGCTGACGGTGGTGGCCTTTCCGCTGTTGATCAAGGACGACGGCACCGCCCGGGGGTTCACTCAAATTGTGCTGACATACACCCTCAGCACCATCGCCGCCCTGCTCGGGCTTTCGACGCTGTGGCTGGCGTGCGGGACGCTGGCGCGGGACATCGAGGAATGCCAGATGCAGGTGGTGGCGACCAAGCCCATCGCGCGGTGGCAGATTTGGATCGGCAAGTATCTCGGCATTATGAGCCTGAACGCCGCCCTGCTCGCGCTGTCCGGCGCCTGCGTTTACGGTTTGCTCCAGTACCGCGCCACGCGTCTGCCCCCGGAACAGCAACATATCCTGCGCAGCGAAGTGCTGGTGGCGCGGGGGTCGGCCCGCGAACCCAGCCTCGAGCAGGAGATCCAGTCCGAGACCGACCGGTTGTTGCGCGAGCGCCTGGCCAAGAACCCCGTCAGCAAGGTGGACCTGGCCGAGGTGCGAAAGCAGATCTACGAGCAGGTGAAGGCCGAATACCAACTGGTGCAGCCCGGCTACATCCGGGTCTGGGAGATCAACCTCGGCCCGGCGCGCCACCAGTTGCGGGATCAGCCGCTGCAAATCCGGTTTAAGTACAACTCCGCCGACAAGAGCCCGTCGGGGACGTTTCTGGTGATGTTTCAAGTCGGCGTGCCGGACAAAACGCCGATTTGGCGCAGCGAACCGATGAGCGTGGCGCCCGACACCTTTCATGAGTTCGAGATCCCGCCCAACCTTTTCGACGCCGAGGGCGTGTTGACCATTTCGGCGCTGAATCCGAACAACACGTCGCTTTTGTTCCCGCTGGACGAGGGGATGGAGGTGCTCTATCCGCAGGGCGGTTTTGCGGCCAATTATCTGCGCGGGCTGGGGATTATTTTCTGCTGGATGGCGCTGCTGGCCGCGCTGGGACTGGCGGCGGCCAGTCTCATGTCGTTCCCGGTCGCCGCCTTTTTCTCGCTGAGCCTGCTGGCCCTGGTGTTCTTCAGCGGGACGATGGCCAGTGCCGTGGCTGAGGGCACGATCGCGGAATTCGACGCGGAGCGGGGCACGCGCGGCTCTTCGCCCGCGGACGTCGTGGTGATTCCCGCCTTCAAGGCCCTGCTGGCGGTCATCAACCTGGTGAAGAGTTTCTCGCCGGTGGACTCGTTGAGCACCGGGCGGAGCATCACCTGGGGCCAGCTCGGGCTGGCTTTTGGGCAGATTGTGGTGCTGCTGGGGGGCCTGCTGAGCGCGGTGGGCATCGCCATTTTTCATCGGCGCGAGCTGGCCACCGCCCAGGGAACGCAATGAACCCACGCTTGAAAAAGACCCTTCTGGTGGTGCTGGCGGGCGCGCTGCTGACGGGCTCGTTTTTCCTGCAGCACTCGCTGAACCGGGACCGCGACCGGCTCGGCCTCACGCGGGTTCAGCCGCTGGAAAACGCCCCGCCGGTTCTGGCTTTCACCACGGTCGCGCTGGGCGGGTTCCGCGGTCTGATCTCGAACGCGCTCTGGATTCGCGCCAACGAGCTGCAGGAACAGGACAAGTTTTTCGAGATGGCCCAACTGGCGGACTGGATCACCAAACTCGAGCCCCATTTCGTCCAAGTCTGGCTGGTGCAGGCCTGGAACATGGCCTACAACATCTCGGTCAAGTTCAAGGATTTCTCGGACCGCTGGCGATGGGTCCAGCGCGGCATCGAGCTGCTGCGGGACCAGGGCCTGCGCTATAACCCGAACGAAACCCTGATCTATCGCGAGCTTGCCTGGTTCTTCCAGCACAAGATGGGACAGAACCTGGATGACGCGAACATGTATTACAAGCAGCAATGGGCCAATGCCATGGCCGAGGTGTTCGGCAAGAAGACCCCCAACCTGGACGAGCTGATCAATCCCCAGACCGACGACCAGAGGCGGCGCGCGCAACTGCTCCGCGAGAAATTCAAAATGGACCCGGCGTTCATGAAGGAGGTGGACCAGCGCCACGGCCCCCTGGAGTGGCGCCTGCCCGAGGCGCACGCCATTTATTGGGCGTCGGTCGGGCTCAAGAAGGCCCAGGAGAATCCGGACAAAGTCAAACCGGAGGATTTGATCACGCTGCGGCGGGTGATCTACCAGTCCATGCTGCTGAGCTTCCAGCGCGGGCGGCTGGTTGCCAATCCCTTTGCCCAGGCGTTCGAGTTCGGCCCGAACCTGGCCATCATTCCGAAAGTCAGCGCCGCCTACGAACAGGCCGCCGAGGAAGACGCCAACAACCGCGACCATATCCTGCGGGCGCACCGCAACTTCCTCAAGGACGCGGTCTATTTTCTTTACGAGCACAACCGCATCGCCGATGCCGCCTACTGGTTCAAGTACCTCGGCCAGAAGTATCCCGATAAAACCCTCATTGACGGCAACACCAACTCCTTCCCGGGCCGGGTCACGCTGGATGAATACGCCCTGTCCCGCATCCAGGAGGACGTCAGCGAGACCTCGCGCGACCGCGTCAAGTCCGCCATCGAGGGCTTGATTGTGCGGTCTTACATGAGCCTCATCCTGGATGAAGACGAGCGGGCGGCCGGTTACAAAGCCATGGCACAAAAGCTCTGGGCCGCCTACATGTCCAAGATCGGCAAGGAAGGCGAGGCGCGCATCGGCCTGCCGCCCGTGGCCGAAACCGACCGCGAAATCGTCCGCCGCATGCTTGATCCCAAGGAGGAGATACTCCCGGCGGAGGCGCGCGCGCTCCTGCGCACGCGGCTGAACCTGCCTCCTGAAGAACCCGCAACCCCCGCGTCCACCGGCTCCGCTTCGCCTGGGTCCGGAGCGTGAGACGGGGCGCCCGGTTAGGGACCGCGCCAGGCGTCCGGCGCTTTGAGCCGACATTAGTTTCGCTTTCTTTATAGATTAACGGCATGCCATTAGCTTTACCCTTTCGGCCGCGCCGTGAACAACATAGGTTTGGCTTTGTGCCAGGGAGGTGCTGATTCTGGTGGGCGTGCTGGCCATGCGCTGGAACGTGGTGATTGGCGGCCAGCTCTTTTCCAAGAGCCTCCGCGGGGTGATGAGCTACAAGATGGAATTTTCCGGGATGGAAGGCTGGTTTATGGGGGCCTTTCTGCTGGCCCTGCCTTTTGTGATTCTGACGATTTTCATCCGGCTGTTTCTGCCGGAACATCCCCCGGGCGGAAAAACGAACCTTCCCACGGCCGCCCCCTCTGCCCGCCTGGCGCCCCAAACCGGCGGGCCGTAGGGCGGTAGCAGAGGCTTCGGGTAGAACCTTGGCCTGAACCCCCTTTTCAGCCTCGCGGATGGCAAACTTATTGCTTGTCTGGAGGTTGCGACGCGGGGTGTCATTCGCCGCCGATCGTGTGACCGGCGGCGAGGTGGCGTCTGGTTTTCCTTGGGGGGGATGGATGATCTCCCGAGGAAGCAGTTGCCGGACGGTTGCGATCCGGACTGGTCCACCTTTGCCGAAAGAGAATGAGTGCCTGTGCCAGCTTGGAATCACGGGGCGGTCTGACGACAGTCACCCGGGTGGTGATACTGGTCGCGTTTTATTTTGTGGGTGGGCTGGTGGGGAAACAGGCCTCGTTCCTGTCGGGGACGGTGGCGCTGGTTTGGCCGCCGGCGGGCATTGCTTTGGCAGCCATATTGTTGTTCGGGTATCGTTTCTGGCCGGGGGTGGCGGTTGGGGCGGTGTTATTCTCGTTCATGAACGGGGTGCCGCTGGGCTTTTTCACTTTTGGGACGGCCATAGGCAACACCATGGGGGCGGTGGTTTGCGCATTTTTGTTGCATCGCTTTGTCGGCTTTCATCCCGCCATGGAGCGCACGCGCGATGTGGTGGGGTATATCGGCCTGGCGTGTTTTCTGGGCACGACCGTCAACGCGGCGTTCAATGTGGTGGGGCTGATGTATGCGGGTGAAGTCGCCTGGGGCGAGCTCTTTCCCGCGATCCTGGAGTGGTGGGTGCCCAATGCGCTGGCGGCGCTGGTGGTGGCGCCGGCCATCATTGTCTGGGCCACGCCGACGTCCATCAAGTGGAATTGGAGGCTGCTGGTCGAGGCTGGGATTTGCGGCGCGGGCCTGGTGTTAGGCCTGCTGATTTCGTTCCACTCGTGGTTCGTTTACGGGATTCAGAATTATCCGCTGGCCTACCTGCCGTTCCCGTTCCTGGTCTGGGGCGCGTTGCGTTTTGGGCAGCGCGGCGCCACCACCGGGACCCTGCTGGTGACCGTTCTTTCCATCAGCTCGCTGGTGCGCGGCCTGGGACCGTTTGTGACGACGCAGGAGCGGGACAGCCTGATGTTGATCGGGAGTTACATTGGCATTTTGGCGGTGACCAACCTGCTGCTGGCGGCCGCGGCGGCCGAGCGCCGCCAGGCGGAGCGGGCCGTGTCGGAAAGCGAGAAGCGTTTCCGCGCCATTGTGGAGGACCAGCTTGACATTCTTTGCCGGTTCCGCCCGGACGGAACGCTCACGTTCGTGAACGGGGCCTGCTGCCGGTTTCACGGGCGCACGCGCGAGGAGTTGTTGGGGATGAATTTCTTCGAGACTCTGGCTGGTGAAGATCGGAACATCCCGCTGACCTACTTTGAAAACCTGCCGCAGGAGCACCCGGTGGTATCCTTTGACCAGCGAATCACCGCTCCCGACGGCCAGATTTATTGGCACCAGATCACCGTCCGACGCCTTTTTGACGAGCACGGCGGCACGCTGGAATACCAAGCGGTGATTCGCGACATCACGGACGGCAAGCGGTCGGAGCAGGACCTGCGCGCCAGCGAGGAGAAATACCGGTCTTTGGTCAGGAATATCCCGGGGGTCATTTGGACGATGAACGGGGAACGGGAGCTGACGTATATCAGCGAGAAGGCGGAGAAGATTACCGGCTATGCACCGGAGGAATTGATCCAGGACGGGGGGGCGCTGTGGCTGGAGCGGATTCATCCCCAGGACCGCGGGCAGGTCGAGCAAGGATTGCGCGACTTGTTTGAAAACGGCCGCGCCTACGACGTCGAGTATCGAATGCAGCGCAAGGACGGACAATGGGTCTGGCTGCACAGCCGGGCGCCCAGCATTCGCGTCCGGCAGGGCATGTTGTGGGCCGACGGGCTGTCCTCGGAAATCACCCAGCGCAAACAGGCCGAGCAGGCGTTGCAGCAGGCCAAGGAAGCGGCGGAGGCCGCCAACGGCGCCAAGAGCCAGTTCCTGGCCAACATGAGCCATGAATTGCGCACGCCGCTCAACGCGATCATTGGCTTCTCGGAGATGCTGGCGGACCAGAATTTCGGGCCCCTGAACGACCGCCAGCTCAAATATGCCAACAACATCCTCCACAGCGGGCGGCATCTGCTGCAGTTGATCAACGACATCCTGGATCTGTCCAAAGTTGAGGCGGGGCGTCTGGAATTGAGCCGCACCTGTTTCAGTGTGGCGCGGGCGCTGCAAAACGTGCAGACCATCATCACCCCCCTGGCCCGGAAGAAGCGTATCGCCGTCGAGTTCGGCCTCCCGCCGGACCTGCCGGCGCTCTATGCCGACGAGAGCAAGTTCAAGCAGATCATGTACAACCTGCTGAGCAACGCCATCAAGTTTACCCCCGAGGGGCGGCGGGTCAGTGTGACCGCGGAGCTTGCGGCGTCCGAACCGGCTGGCGGGGAGGGGGCGGCGGAGCCTCGGGCGGTGGAGATTCGGGTGAGCGACACCGGGATTGGCATTCATCCAAAGGATCACGAACGGATTTTCATGGAATTTGAGCAGGTGGATTCCTCGTATGGCCGGCAGCAGCAGGGGACGGGGCTTGGGCTGGCGCTGACGCGCCGGCTGGTGGAACTCCATGGCGGCGCCATCCGCGTCGAGAGCGAGGGGATTGATGGCAAAGGCAGCACCTTCACCGTGACGCTGCCCCTGGCAACGCCTGAAGAACAGCCGGGCGACCCGGCGGCCGGGGTCCGGAACGCCCGCCCTCGCGCAGGCAACAGCCTAAGGCCCGTTTGCGCATGAACTCCGCGTCGCAAAAAAGAATTCTGGTCGTTGAAGACAACCCGCTCAACCTCGAGCTGGTCACCGACCTGCTCGAGGCCAGCGGCTTTGAGGTAACACCGGCGCGGACGGCAGAGGAGGGGATTCGGCTGGCGGCGGAAGCGCCGCCGGACCTAGTGTTGATGGACCTGAGTCTGCCGGGAATGGACGGGCTGGCGGCCACGCGCATCCTCAAAGGGGATGCGCGCACGGCGGGATTGACCATCCTCGCGCTGACGGCGCACGCGATGAAGGGCGACGAGGCGGTGGCCCTGGCGGCCGGGTGCGACGGTTACCTGACCAAGCCGATTGACACGCGAACCTTTGCGCGGAGCATTGCGCAATTCCTTGAATTAAACCGCCCGGGCGAGGCGGAAGCCGAGCCGGGCCTCCACTTATATGCAAACCGAACTGCTGGATAATCCCACCCGCTGCGCCATTGCAAAGCCCTTGCAGGGGCAGGTGCTGGTCGTGGACGACGAAGAGCCCAACCGCACCCTGCTGCGCGATTCCCTCGAGCCGCACGGATATGAAATCGAAGAGGCCGCCGATGGGGAGGAGGCGCTGCGGAAGGTCGCCGCCTGGCCGCCGGAGGTGGTTCTGCTGGATGTGATGATGCCAGGCATGGACGGCTTCGAAGTCTGCGAGCGTTTGAAGAAGGAGCCGGTAACGGCTTCCATCCCGGTGCTGATGGTGACGGCGTTGTCGTCGCGGCAGGAGCGGTTGATGGGGATTGCGGTCGGAGCGAACGATTTTCTGAACAAACCGGTGGATCTGCAGGACTTGAGCCTGCGCGTCCGGAACGCGGTTTATACCAAACGGCTCTATGATCAACTGCGGGCCGAGCAACAGAAATCCGAGCGGCTGCTGCTGAACGTGCTGCCCCAGCGGATCGCCGAGCGGATGAAACAGGGCGAGCTGAACATTGCGGACGCGCACGATGAGGTCAGCGTGCTGGTGGCGGACCTGGCCGGGTTTACCCGCCTGTCGGCTCACGTTGGGCCCGAGCAGATTCTGGCTTTGCTCAACGAGATTTTCAGCGCGTTCGACGTGCTGGTCGAGAAGCGCGGGCTCGAAAAGATCAAAACGATCGGCGACGCGTACATGGTGGCCGGGGGGCTGTCGGGGCAGGACCCCGGCCATGTGGAGTCCCAAGTCCGGCTGGCGCTGGAGATGAGGGACGAGGTGGAGCGGTTTAACGCGGGCTACAACACGTCGCTGCGTTTGCGCATCGGCCTGAGTATTGGGCCGGTGGTGGCGGGAGTCATTGGCTGCCACAAGTTCGCCTACGATTTGTGGGGCGACACGGTCAACCTTGCCTGCCAGCTCGAAGCCAGCGCCGAACCGGGCGTCGTCTGCGTGTCCGCGGGTGTCTTCGAGCGCCTGGCAGGCGGCCATCCCTTCGAAAAACGCCTCCTGCGCGGGATCAAAGGCAGGGAGGACACGGTTTGCTACGTTCTGACCCGCTGACCCGCCGGAGGCCGCTCGGCGGGGCGGGAACTGATCTTAACCCTCCAGTACTTAACCCTCCAGTGACCGAGGTTGCAGCCGGGCCGGCTCCTCCTTTTGCCGGTGGGCGCTGCTCGGGGGCGAGTGCGCTGTTCTGACCCCCGGAGCAGGCTGGGAAAACGTCCCCACCTTGACTTAGGTCAAGGCATCATCCATTTTCTTTACTAACTATAGCCATAAGTATGCCTTTTTTGTTGCCTCATTTCCATGGCGCAGGAGGGGTAGGGCCATGCTGCCAGGGGGGCCATCCCCTTCGGCGGCCGGTTATTCCCGATGCGCGCGCTGAGAGAGGCAACACCCCGCCCGAGTCAGTAAACGTCTTATGAAATCCGACTCCCCGATGAACCGATCCGCCAAGGATGCAAAATCAATGATACTTGCCAGCCGACCGTTACTCCCGCGCCACGGTTGGTGGTTGGCCTCTGCCCGAATGCTGGTTTTGGGGCTGGCAGTTGTTCAAGGGCCCTGGACCGGCCGCGCGGGGGATGCCGCGGCGCTGCACGGGCAGGTGGTGGACAGCGCGGAGGGCCCGCGGTTTGAGTTGCGCTGGATGGGCCTGGAGGGCGCGCGCTATCGGGTGCAGCAGCGCGGCGGTCTTGACGCGCCCGAAGGCTGGCAAACGCGCGATCTGGTGCGCACCCCCAGCGATGGCGCGCCGGCGCGCTGGATGGCGCCGGAAGCGTTGCGCCAGCAGCGTTACTACCGTCTTGCGGGGCCGGAGGCGGAAATCTTCGCGGTGGAGCCAGCCATTGCGCCGCCCAACGCGCCGGTGACACTCTACCTGACCGGCCAGTGCTTCGGCAGCAATGACACCGTGCGGCTGGGTGGCAACCTCGTTCCCGGAGCGAACATCCTTTCCTCGGCGCTCATCCAGGCGGACGTGCCGCCGCAACCGCCGGGGACGCACCGCGTTGAGTTGGTCCGCGACGGGGTGGTGCTGTCGTTCTTTGATGTGTTTTTCTTTGATCCCGGCAGCGATCCCTTTATTTCGCTGCAAGAACCGCCCACGTTGCCACCGGCCGCCCCCAGCGTCGGCGGCGGAGCAGCGTCCGCGTCTTATGCTTCGACGGGCATGGCGTTCCAGCCGTCCCCGGGCGAGTGGGTGCATTGGGCAACCGACCTCGCCACTCCCGGGCGCGGCCTCGACTTCGTCTGGACGCGCACCTACCGGTCGCGGACCGGCGGGGATTCGCCGATGGGCTGGGGCTGGACACATTCCTACGACATTCGCATCCAGCCCGGTCCGAATGGGTCGGACAGCAGCCCCACCAAGGTCTGGTGTTTCGACGGCACGGGCCGGCGCGATGAACTGGCGCGCCAGACCAACGACACTTACACCGCATCGGGCCTGTTCCGCGAAGGAACGTTAAGCAACGACGTCTTCCGCCTCACCTTCGCCGACTCGGGTTATTGGGAATTCCTGCCTTTCGATGGCACCGCCGCGGCCGGGCGCATCGCCCGCAGCGTGGACCGCAACGGCAACACGATGCGCTTTGAGTACGAGGCCGGACGGCTCGTGCGCATCATTGACACGCTGGACCGGACCAACACCGTGGCCTACAATGCCGAGGGTCGCATCGCCAGCCTCACCGATTTCTCCGGGCGCAGAGTCAGCTACACCTACGTTCGCAGCATCATGGACCTGGCGGGCTCGGTTGGCGACCTCAAGAGCGTCACTTCGCCGTCGGTGACCGGCACGTCCACCGGCAACGATTTCCCATCCGGTAAGACCACCACCTACACCTACACGCGCGGTTTCGCCGACGACCGGCTCAATCACAATCTGCGCATCGCCTACGACGCGCCGGGCCAGCCGCAAGTGGAACTGGTTTATGCGAGCACCGAAGATCCGACCAGCTTCGACTTCGACACCGTGCAAACCGTGCTTCGTGGCGCGAGCCGGCTTGACCTCCAGCGTGAACCGCTCACCCCGTCGCCCACGAATGACTTCGCCACCGTGCGCTGCATCGTGAACGACTTCGTGGGCAACGTGACCGAGGAATACTACGACGCGCGGCATCGGCTGGTGCGCCGGCTGGAATTCACCGGCCGCGCCAACCCGGCCGAGCCGACCACGGGCACGCTCAACCGCCCCACCGGCAAGCTCCGCCCCGACGACCCGGACTTCTTCGAGTCGCGCTGGTCGTGGAACAACGATTCACTCTGCACCGCCTGGCAGCGTCCGCAGACCAACCGCATGGAGTGGGTCTATCAAGCCGACCTCGAGCCCGGCACACCGCCGCGTCATCGCGGCAATCTGCGGGTGGAACGCCGCGTGCCCGTGGGCGACCTGGATGGCGATGGCCGGCCCGACATCGTGGTGGCCACCTTCGAACACGACCCGCGGTTCGGCAGTGACCGCTCGGCGCGCTTCACGCCGGAGTATGTTGATGGCCGTTACAACCTCCGGGCCGGCGCGCTCTCTGCGCCTTGGCAATACGTAAATCCGCTCGACCTTGATGACTTCGTTTCGACACGAACAACACTATTTGCCAGCGCCACCCGCATTCTAAACCCGCGCGGCTGTGAGACCCGGTGCGAATACGACGCGCGGGGCAATCTCCTCACGCGCACCCGCCATGGCCGAGTGTCCCGCACGAACACGCAGCCCACGCTCGCCCGCGAGGACTTTGAATACAACGCCCACGGCCAGTTGACCGCCATCACCAACGCCGCCGACGCCGAAGGCCGCCGACGCGCGGACACCTTCACCTACCACACCAGCGGCCCGCAGCGCGGCTATCTGGCCAACACGGTGGTGGACGCAGGCCCGGCGGGGCTGGCCCTGACCACCAGTTACGAATACGACGCGCGCGGCAACCTCACCCGCGTCACCGACCCGCGCGGCACGTCCACCGATTTCGAGGTCAACGCCCTCAACCAGACCGTCACCAGGCAGACCCAAGGCGCGACCTTCGGCGAGCGGGTGAGCAGGAGGTATTTTTACGACGCCAACAACAACGTCGTCCAGGTGGACATCGAGAACCGCGATGGCGACGGCAGTCTCAATCCCACCAACGCCTGGTTCACCACCCTCTATCAATACGACCCGCTCCAGCGCCTCAACCGCCTGCTGGAGGAGGAAAGCGTTACGAGCTACCTCACCAACGAATTCGCCTACGACGGCAACGACCAGCTTGTGCTCAGGCGCTCGCCCGCCGCCGTTCACGGGCTTGATCCCTTTGCCGTCACGCAAACCGCCTACGACGAGCGCGGCCTGCTCTTCCGCGAAACCCGGGCGCCCGGCTCGCCGCTCCAGTCCACCACGCAATTCGATTACGACGGCAACGGCAACCTGCGTGCGACCCGCGCCGGCTTGGAAGAGGCCACCGGCCCGTGCGTCACGGAATACGCTTACGACGGTCTGGACCGCCGCATCCGCGCCACCGACGCGATGGGCAACGAAACCCGCTACGAATACGACCTCAATGGCAACGTCACCCGCGTCACCAGCTACGGCGAAACCAACGACGTTCCCGGCAGCGCCGGCAACCGTCGCCTTGCCGAGACGCGCTACGAATACGATTCGCTCGACCGCTGCGTTCGCTTCCGCCCGGCGTTTTTCGACATCTTCACCGAGCTGTCCATTGGCGACGGCTTCCAGGACCACACGCTGGAACACGCGCCCAATGGGCAGGTGACCCGCACCACCAACGACCGCGGCTTCGGTCTCCGCTACGCCTACGACACCGCCGGCCGGCTCATCCGCAAAACCGACGCCAAGACCAATCACATTGAATACACCTACGACGCCAACAGCAACGTGTTGACCGCCACGCAGACCGGCCGTTCCGATGTCGGCGGCCCGGACGAAATCTTCGTGCGCAGTTTCAGCTATGACGCGCTCGACCGCTGCGTGGCCGACTGGGACAACGTGGGGAACACCAACCGCTACGCCTACGATTCGCGGGGCAACCTGGTTCGCCACACCGACCCGCTGGGGTTCAGGCTTGACGGCGACTTTGACAGCATCAGCCGCCCGACTTCGCGCAAAGGCGGCGTGGGCGGCAGCGCGCAGCAATCCACTCACTACACTTGGGACGCCAACTCGCGGCTCGTGGCCGTGACCGACGGCAACAGCAACACGACCCAGTATGCCTATGACTCGCTGGACCGCCTCGTCCGCACCACGCTGGCCGACGGCACAATCTCATCCCTGGTTTGGAGTCCGCGCAGCAACGTGGAGCGCATGACGGACGCCAACGGGACGGTCGTGGTCCACACCTACGATGCGCTGGACCGCTGCGTGCAGAAGGACATCAAGCCCGGCCCGGGCGTGGCCGGAAGCACGACGCGCGAAAACTTTCAGTACGACGGCCTTTCGCGCCTCGTCCGCGCGGCCAACAACCAGACCGACGTGACCCTGGCGTACGACTCGCTGGGCCGCTGCGTGAGGGAAGGCACGCTCTCGCCCGCGCTGGGGCTGGCGCTGGCGCAGACCCGTTGGGACCTTGACGCCCACGGTCTGGTGCTCGCGCAGACCAATCCCTCGGGCCGCGTGATCGAATACGCCTACGACGCCCTTGACCGTCCCGCCATGATGGGCTGGCGCGCGGGGGGAGGGTTGCCGCGGCAATCGCTGGGCACGTTGGCCTATGTCGGGCCGTGCGATGCCCGCCGCGTCACCCGCCCCAACGGCGTCCAGACCGATTACGTTCGCAGCGGCGTGAGCGGCGTGGCCAACCCGCCCGGCGATTTCGGCTGGGGACAGATTCAGCGGGTGCGCCACGCCGTGGGCGGCACGACGCCGGTGATTGACGAACGCGTCTTCGCCCACGACCGCAACCAGAACAAGACCCTGCGGGCGTTGACCGTGCTGTTCGCGCCCGGCACGCAGACCAACCGGCAGGAGTTCCAATACGATTCGCTAAACCGCCTCGTGCAGTCCGCGACAACCGCCGCCGGCCTGCCCGTGCGCGACGCCGGTTATTTGCTCGACCCGATGGGCAACCGCCAGTCGGTCATCAGCGGTGGCATGGACCATCCGTATCTCCTCGATCCGACGCTGCCGCAGCCGGCGGATTTTCAGGTCAACCAATACACCGTCACCCCGTTCGACGCGCGGCAGTATGACGAGAACGGCAATCTGCATCAGACCGTCGGCGGCGAGCCGACCGATCCGCTGGTGCGCGTGTTCAGCTACGACTACGCCGACCGGCTCGTCGCCGTGCAAGGCGCGTCCGGCCCAGTGGCGCAGTATGCCTACGACGCGCTGGGCCGCCGCATTGCCAAGGTGGTCTATGCGGGCCTGCCGCCCGTGCCGGTGCAGACCAACCGCTACCTCTACGCGGGCGGGCAGGTCATCGAGGAACACGACGGCGGCGGCGCGGTGGCGCGGACGTATGCCATGCCGCATGTTTTTGATCAGAAGGGCCGCGCGACCATCTCGGGCGGCGGCGAAGTGTTGTTCCACCACTGCGACGACCAGGGCAGCCTGCTTGCCCTCACCGACGCGGCGGGCAACGTGGTCGAGCGCTTCGACTACGACGATTACGGCGCGCCGCAATTCCTCGACACCGCAGGCAACCCGCGTCCGGGCGCGACGGCCTCACTCACGGGCGTGACGCATCTGTTCCACGGGCTGCAGTGGGATGAGGAAAGCGGGCTGTATTTCATCAGTGTCGGCAAGCTGGGAGGCGTCTTTGGTAAGATCAAACATAGCCCTCTCTTGAAGAAACTGGGGCCAGCCGCTCAGGAACCGACCTGCCTCGATCCCAATACCGGCAGTACGCTGTCACGCACCTACGCGATGCCGCACGTCTTCGATCAGAAAGGCCGCGCCTACGCCGGCAACAACCCGTGGAGCTTGAAACAGGAGGAAGGCGGACGGCACGCGCCCTTCCAAAATCGCATCGCCTCCTTCTTCGACATTTGGACCGAGTTGAGCGCCGCGCGCATCATCATCGCGGACAATGGCGTCAAGCCGGGGTCGGTCAACCGCGCCGCGGGCGGCCCGGGCGGCGCGCACCTCGGCAGCGTGAACGTGAAGCTCATTGTCCCCGTGGCGATGGACAAAGGGCTGCGCTTCGGAGTTCTCAAAACCAGACACGACACCGTGAAAAACACCATCCAAAACGTCCGCTGACCCGCCGCGCCCGGCGGCTCCCCAATCGAGGGCCGGCGGTCAACTCGCGGGCCGCAACCGCCGCCGCGGTGGCGGTTGCGGATGCCTACGGTTTGGGAGGTCGCATCACGGCAGGGAGGGTTCCGCCGCTCCGCCCGGCCGCCGGGACCCACGGTGGGCGTTGGTTGGTCTAAAAAGTGGCTTGCGCGCGATGGCTTATAGTACATATTAGAATTGATTTAGCCTACTTCCAGCACCGTCCGCAGTTGGGGGTGCTTCAAGCGGCGGTCCATGGCAACGCTCGACGCCAGTCAGCCTGCGATCATCATGAAAACATTAAGGCTCTTCGCCGGCAGTCACGGCCTGACCAACGTCACCCCGGAACTGGCCGGCCACGACACCTGGAAGTTCACACTCCGCGTGGATTTCGCCCGGAGGAACGTGACGGTGGTGGAGCCGAGGCTGTCGCCTTCCGTGTTGGCCATCCGGCCGCTGGACGCCCTGTCCCAACGCATGACTCCTGCGAACGACGGCATCGAAACTCTGAGACAACCTATGAAAACCAGGAACGACCAACTCAATGGCAGGCAAGCGAACCAACCAAGGGCCGTGGGATGGGGAGGTCAAAGGCCGCGTTGGCGATTCGCGGCGGCACTGCTCTGCCTGACGCTGCTTGGGAAAGCAATCCCCGCCGCGCATGGGATCACCCGCACGATGCGCCTGGAAGGCCTTTCTTCAGGGAAGTTCTGGAGTGATCCCGGCAATTGGGATCCGGCTGGCGTTCCGCAGGACGGCGACGACCTCATCCTCAGTTATTCGGGATTGTTTATTAACCCGGAGGTGTCATTCAACGACTTGACGAATCTCACGGTGCATTCCTTGGAATTCAGCGATTCAGTTCCCTCGCCCGGTTTCACGACGGAGTTCTATGTGGTTGGACACGAGCTGAGAGTGACCGGCAGCGTCAAGCTGACGGACTCCACTCAGACCAAAGCCTACGTGAGGTGTCCCATGAGACTCGCGAGCACTGTCAGCATCCAAAACTTCGATAACTTCGGCTCGTGTGAACTGCACCTGGACACAGCCGTTGATTTGAACGGACATTCCCTCGCGGCCACTGCGGCCGACGTCAATGCCGTGATTCTCTCCGGCCCTATTACGGGACAGGGCGACCTGCACGTCTATCCGGGCGGCCCGGTCAGGATTTCCGGAACCGGGGCCAATACTTTTCAAGGCTCGATCACCTTGCACGGCGGCCCTGATGGCTCGCGTGTCGTGCTGGACAAACAGGGAGGGAACGCCGTGCCTGGAGGTCTCTCCATTGGCAGCAACTCCTCGGTGAAGCTGGAGCGGTCACACCAAATTGCTGACACCTCGACGGTCAGCATTTCCAGTGGGGCGGAACTGCTGCTGCAGGGTCATGACGACACCCTCGGGAGTGTGATTCTGCTGAACTCGTGGACCGACACCCCGGAGGCCGCCGTGAGGACCGCCGGCGGCCTGCTGACGGTGGAAGGCGATATTGTGACATCGTCGCTCAGCCCTCTGGCCACGCACCTCATTCAAGGCCGGCTTGAACTGCCCACTGGAGAACACGTCATAGATGTCAGCAGCGCCGGCTACGCCGGCTTGGACATCCAGGCTCAGATCAGCGGCTTTGGCAATTTCACCAAGACCGGCAACGGCGCGCTGATCCTTTCTGCCAGCAACAGTTTCAACTCCAGCATCACCATCGCCGAGGGCGTGCTGGAGGTGCGCCACAATCACGCGCTGGGCGACTTCGCCGGCAGCACGGCCCTTGGCGCGGGGGCGTTGACGCTGCGCGACGTGGCCATCGGCGAGGAACTGCTGTTTGCCTTGGGCCGGGGCACGGGCGGGGATTTGCCTGGGTCGGTTTTGAACGTCGTGGGCACCGCTTCCTGGGCCGGTCAGGTGGCGCTTTACACCAACCTCAACGTCATCGGCGGTGACATGACCTTCACCGGTCCGATTTCGGGCGAGGGCGGCATGGGCTGCTTTAGCGGCGGCACGATCCAACTGGGCGGTTCGTTGCCCAACACCTACACGGGGCTGACGCTCTCGCGCAGCCCGCTGCTGCTGCTGGCCAAAGCCGGCGGCGGGCGGGCCTGTTCCGGTCCGCTCGAGGTGGGCAGCGCTTCGGGGCCGCAACACGAGGTCCGCTGGCTCGGGCCCGCGCAGGCCCCCAACGCAAGCGTCACCCTTCACGAGACGGCGCGAATCAATCTGAACGGCTTCGATGACACCTTCGGCCCGATTACCTTCAACGGTGGCCGGATCGAAACGGGCACGGGCCTGCTGGGGATTGGCGGAGTGGTCACGGTGAACCAGTCGCCGGCCCAAGTGTGCGTGATTGACGGGCGCATCTACCTGCCTCCGGGCTATCGCGAGTTCCGGGTAAACGACGGCGATACGGTCAATTCAGGCCTGCAAGTGTTGGCTGCGGTGAGCGGGCCGGGCCACCTGCAGAAGACGGGCTTTGGCACGATGCGTTTGCTCGCATCCAACTCTTACAGCGGCTTGACCCTCGTGGATCAGGGGCAGTTGGCGATTGCGCACGGCGGGGCGCTGGGCAGCACCGATGCCGGAACCTTTGTTGCCGACGGCGCCAGACTGCAAGTGTGGGTGGGATACGGCGATACCGTGCCGGAAACCATCTCGCTTCGCGGGGATGGGGCCAGCCTCTTCGGCCGGCTTGGCGCGTTGGAGGTTGAAGGAACCGTCAAGTTCCGCACCCCCTTCCCCTCCATCTATGCGTGTCTCGATCTCGCCACCAATGCGCTCATCCGCATCCTGACGAACTCAACCCTCACCCTGGACGGCTTCGTTTCCGGCCCCGGTTCGTTGACCAAGGCCGGCCCGGGCACGCTCGTCTTGAGCAATGCCAATCCCAACATCTACACCGGCGACACGCTCATTGCGGAAGGCACGCTCGAGCTGCGAAAGCCCAGCAACACGCTGGCCGTGCCGGGCCGCGTGGAGGTCGGGTCGGCGGAGGCCAATCTGCCCGCCACGGTGCGTTGGTTCCAGACCGGGGGCTTGAACGTCAATTCCAACGTCACCGCCAATGCCCGCGCTTTGCTCGACCTGAACGGCTACAATCAGACGTTGCGGCAGCTTGACCTCAACGATGGCGCATCGGTGCAGACCGGCGCGGGCACCTTGAGTTTTGCGCCCGGAGCCTCCATCAACATTGGCACGCTCAATCCTCCGGCGGTTGGGCTGCGAGCCAGTGCCTCCATCACCGGCAAGGTCGCCCTGCCCGCTTTGGATTACCTCACGCTCAACGTCAGTCCCTACAGCCTCGCTTACGTCTTTGCCACGGACCCGGAGTTGGTGATCGCCGCCGCGATTAGCGGCGCGGGCAACCTGGTCAAGCGCGGCGCGGGCTCGATGCGCCTGAGCGGGGCCAACACCTTCAATGACTCACCGCCCTATGCCGCCGGCGACCTTTACATCTATGACGGCAGCGTGGTCGCCGCCAGCCCGACCGCCTTGGGCGGCACGGCCGGCTGGACCTTTGTCAACAACGGAGCCAGCCTGGCTTTGATCAACGGCATTACCATCCTGGGCGAGACGCTCTCGCTCAACAGCACCAATCCCGGTGCCCTGGACAACCGCGGCGGCAACAACTACTGGCTCGGCCCGGTCGAACTGGCCCGAACCAGCGGCATCCGAGTGAGTCCGGATTGGACACTGGCTGTGGAGGGCGTCATCAGGGGCACGGGCGGTCTCCTGAAAAACGGCGGGGGCACGCTCACGCTGGGCGGAGCTGGCAACAACACCTACGCGGGCAACACCCACGTGAACGAAGGCACGCTCTTGATGGCCAAGGCGTCCGGACTGCAGGCCGTCCCCGCCGATCTCATCGTGGGCCAGACCAACGGCGGCGCCACCGCCATCGCCCGGCACCTGAACCACGACCAGATTTGGGCCAACACCACCGTCAATCCCGGCGGACTGCTTGATTTGAACGGCTTTGACGAATGGACCGGCGTGCTCACCCTCAACGGGGGCGGGGACGTGCAGACCGGCAGCGGGACGATCTACCCCTTCACCAGTGTTGGGGTGAATCCCGGAACCGGGGGTGATCCCTCGGTCATCTCGGGCCGGCTCGGGCTTTATCAGGGGACGATTCCCTTCACGGTGGGGGCCGGCGTTTCGGGCGGGGGCAGCGCGGATTGTTTGATCAGCGCCACCGTGCTTCAGTATTCCGCCAACACCGGCCTGCAGAAGAACGGCGCGGGCGTGCTGCGCCTTAC
>CAZVYG010000093.1:0-19191 GCA_964631605.1 uncultured Verrucomicrobiota bacterium | reverse complement strand
CGCCCCAAAGCGAATCCACAGGGGGATGGTGACCAGGCTCACCACCGACGTGCCGATCACAACCCGCAGCGCCGTGGGCGGGTCGCCGCCGTAATGGCGGGCCATGACAATCGGAAAAACCGCCGCCGGCATGGCGGCTTCAAGGACCATCACCCGCTTGAGTTCGAGCGATGCGGGCAAATGGCGGGCGGCCAGCAAAAACAGGATCGGCAACGCCGCCTGCCGCAAAACCACGGCGGTCAGAATGGTGCGCCAGCCCGACGCGGAATGAAAATCCTTGAGGTGATCGGCAACGACGGCGCCGATCAAAACCAGCGCCATGGGGATGGCGCATTCACCCAGCCAATGCACTCCCAGCCTCACGGACCGCGGAACGGCGTCATGCACCCCAAGTGCGTTCATCACCAACGCCGCCACGATGGCGATGAGCGGCGCGTTGACCACCTTCCGCCACTCCCGACCGAGCCCTGTCCCGCGGAACAGCATCACGCCCAGCGTCCACACCGCGATTTCGGTCCCGACGTTGTGCAGGAAAAGCACCCCCACCGTCTCCCCGCCGGGGAAAAGCAGCAGCGCCAGGGGCAGGGGAATGTAGCTGTAGTTGTAAATGCCAACGGTCGCGCTGAAGGTCCTCGCTGCCGAGCGTTCCCGCAGCCCGTGCAGCCGGCCCGCCCCGCTGGCCACGAGCATTCCCAGAGCGGCTGTGGCAAAGCCCACCAGCGGCGCCAGCACCAGGTTGCTCGGTTGCGCCAGCGCCGGGTTGCCCAGGGCGGCATCCAGGATCAGGCAGGGAAACAAAAGGTTGATGTTGACCCGGATCAGACTCTGGTCCGCCTCCTCGGTGAGCCAGTCCAGTTTCCGGATGAGCAGTCCAATGGCAATGATCCCAAACACCGGGATCACCGCGCTGAGGACTGTCAACGATTCATTCATGGCGCCAAAGCAGGTGACAGAAAAGCGCCGGGCGGTCAAGCGCGCGGGCAGCGCCAGACGCGCCGCCTATTGGAGACGGGTAGAACCCCTTTGGGCGATGATCCCGCTCCTCAGCGCCGATGACTCCGCGGCTCTGGACTCGCCACCCCCGCCGCCGCTTGCCACTCGAGTGGCCCGGTGATTTTATGCCGAACAAAAAGGGCTCAGGATTGTCTATACCCACGTTTAACGACTGGTCTTGCGCGAACCCGGCTGGGTGGGCCAGACTGGAAAATCGGAAACGCATGGTCAAACCATCGAAAAGCGTTTGGGTTGCGCGCCGGGAATACGTCAACGCCCGGGCGCGGGCCTTTGGGGCGGCCTGCATGATTCTTTTGGCGGCGGCCATGCTCTCTGGCGCCGCCACCTTTACCGCTTCGCTGGACCGCAACGAGATCGTGCTTGGTGAAAGCGTGACGCTGGCGCTCACTTTTGCCGGGGGCAATCCGCAGGATGTTCCGAACCCGCCGGAGGTGCCGAACCTCGACATTGCCTATATCGGGCCTTCGAGCCAGTTCAGCCTCATCCAGGGCCGTGTGAGTTCAATCGTCACTCACAACTTTCAGGTCACGCCGAAACAGGCGGGTGATTACACCATCCCCGCGCTGCGCGCCAGTGTCGGCGGCCAGGTGCTCACCACGCAACCGCTCACTCTCCGCGTGCTCAAGCCCAACGCGCCGAGTCCCGAGGCGGTGGCTTCCGGCTCGCAAGTTGCCTTTCTGAAACTGGTGGTGCCGAGAACCGAGCTGTTTGTGGGCGAAACCGTGCCCGTCCAGGTTCAGATTTACCTTCGGCGCGAAATCCAGGGCATTTCGAATTTTCAACTGACCAGTCTGCCGGCGGAGGGATTTCTGGTTGGCAAAATGGTTGAAGGCCAGCGCAGCCAGGCGCAGGTGGGCAACGCCCTGTATTCCGTCATCCCCGTCTTGCTGACGGTCAAGCCATTGAGCGCCGGGAACCTGACGCTCGGGCCGGCCACCGCCAGCGCCGTGGTCGAAATCGCGTCGCCCAATCGCCGTCGCGACCCCTTCTTCGGGCGATTCGGCATTCGGGATTTGTTCGGCGGCATCGAGCAAAAACAGGTGGTGCTTGCCTCCGAGCCGGTCCAACTGCGGACGCTGCCTTTGCCCGCTCAAAACCGGCCCGCGAATTTCAACGGCGCGGTGGGCAGCTTCTCCTTGAGTCTCAGCGCCAGCCCCACCAACGTTACCGCCGGCGACCCGATCACCATCAAAGTCCAGATTTCCGGTCGCGGCGCGCTGGACACCTTGACCCTGCCGGAACCCTCCTGGACTGGCTTCAAGGTTTATCCCGCAACCTCGAAACTGGACACCACCGACGCCCTCGGGCTGGAGGGAACGAAGTATTTCGAGCAGGTGGTGGTTCCTGAGACGGCCGCGGTTCAGGCGCTGCCTTCCTTCAGCTTCAGTTTCTTTGATCCCGAGCAAAAGACCTATCGCACTCTCTCGCATCCCCCGGTGCCCTTGCTGGTGCGGCCGGGCGGGTCGGTTTCCGTTCCCGCGCTGGCGGCGGCGCGGGGTTCGCAGGAAAACCAGCCCCCGGCCCAGGACATCGTCCATATCAAGCAACGCATCGGGACGGTGGGACACTTTCAGCCACTGGTGCTGCAACCGTGGTTCCTCGGACTGCAGACCGTTCCCGTGCTGGCTTTCATCGCCGCCGCCGTGTGGCGCCGCCGCGCCGAGCAGTGGGCCAGGAACCCCCGCCTTCGTCGGCAGCGGCAGGTCGCCAAAATCGTTCGGGACGGACTGGCCGAATTGCGGCGGTCCGCGGCCGCCAATGATTCCGAGGCCTTTTTTGCCACTGTCGTCCGGCTGCTGCAGGAGCGGTTGGGCGAGCGGCTCGACGTGCCCGCCTCCGCCATCACGGAAGCGGTGATCGAAGAAAAGTTGCGTCCGCGGGGCGTGCCGGAGCCGTTGCTCAACGACTTGCAGGAACTGTTTCAGTTGTGCAACCAGGTGCGTTACGCGCCCATTCAGAGCAGTCAGGAGCTCACCGCCCTGATTCCCCGCGTGGAATCGCTGCTCGCGCAATTGGAGGACTTGAAGCCATGAGCCGCGTCTCAGCCCACAATTCCCGCCGGCGCAGAATGGCTTTCTTCGCTCCTTGGATGGGCTTGCTGCTCGCGGCGTTGGCGGTCCAGGCCCAAAACGCGGATTTCGAGGCGGCCAACCGGCTGTACGAACAAGGCAAATTCACTGAAGCCGCCGCCAGCTACCAGAGACTCGTTGACGCCGGACAGGTTTCCGCCGCGGTCCTCTTCAACCTCGGCAACGCCTGGTTCAAATCCGGAAAAATCGGACGGGCGGTCGTCGCTTATCGCCAGGCCGCCGCCCTCTCCCCGCGCGACCCCGACCTGGCCGCCAACCTGCAGTTCGCCCGAAACCAGGTCCAGGGACCGCGAATCCAGCCCTCGGTTTGGCAACGCTGGCTCGGGAAACTCAGCCTCAACGAGTGGAGTTGGCTGGCGAGCCTTTCGGTTTGGGGCTGGTTCCTTTTGCAGACGGCGCTCCAATTGCGTCCCGCTTGGAAGCGCTCCGCCCGGCCCGGCGTGATGGCAGCGACGGCCTTCGCGGTCCTGGCGTTGGGCGGCTTCGCGGCGGCGTTTGCGGACGCGCGGGCCACGCGCCTGGCGGTGATTGTCGAGCCCGAAGTGGTGGTCCGGCACGGACCGCTGCCCGAATCGCCGATTGCCTTCACGGCGCATGACGGCGCCGAATTGCGGATGACCGATCAAAAGGGCGAGTGGGTGCAGGTGAGCGCCGGCCCGCGCCGCATCGGGTGGGTTCAAAAGTCTCAGGTGGCTTTACTTTAAGGATTTGCGCGGTCGTGAAATTTAGGATTCGACGTCATGGGCCTGCGCGTTATGATGCCATCACCATGTTGCGTGCAATTTTTGCGTCAATCGTCATTTCAACCCTCCCAACCCTTTCAGGTTTCGCCGCGGAACGCCCGGCGGTCGTCCTGACGCCGCTGGAAGACCGGGTGCGGGTCGAGATCAATGGTCAGCTCCTGACCGAGTATTATTTCACCAACGTGCCCCGGCCCTATTGTTATCCCCTGCTGGGGCCGAAGCAGCGGCCCATGACCCGCAACTTCCCGATGCGGACCGTGGAGGGCGAGGAGCGCGACCATCCGCACCACCGTTCCCTGTGGTTCACGCACGGCGCGGTGAACGGCCACGATTTCTGGTCCGAGCAGCGCGATTTCGGCAAAATCGTGCATCAACGGTTTGAAACCCTCGCTTCCGGCGACGAGGTCGGCACGCTCAAATCCAGCAATTGCTGGGTCAGCGCCGAGGGACAAACCATTTGCACGGATGAGCGGACGCTGCGGTTTTACAAACCGGCGCATCCCGGCGAGCGGCTCATTGATTTTGAGGTGACCGTTTACGCCTCCCACGGGCCGCTGACTTTCGGCGACACCAAGGAAGGCAGCATGGCCGTCCGCATTGCCGAGACGATGCGGTTGAAAGGCAATCTGGGCAAAGGCCGGATTGTCAACAGCGAGGGCGTGCGCGACGACAAGACCTGGGGCAAGCGGGCCAGGTGGTGCGATTATTATGGGCCGGTCGAGGGTGACATTGTGGGCATCGCCATGTTTGACCATCCTTCCAATCCGCGTCATCCCACGTGGTGGCACGTGCGGGACTACGGCCTGTTTGCGGCCAATCCGTTCGGAAAACACGATTTTGAAAAGCTCAGCGACAAAACCGCGGGCGACCTCGTGGTCCCCGCCGGCCAAAGCGTCACCTTCCGCTACCGCATTCTCCTCCACGAGGGCGACGAACGCCAGGGCAGGGTCGCTGAACACTACCAGCGCTATGTGGCAGGCGCCGCCGGGCGTTGAGCGGTTCCAACGCCCAAATCTTGGAGCAGTCGCTGGAACGCCGCCTCGAACGCTGCGTCGTCCCGCCAGTTCGAGAAATCGTGGATGGTACGGCCGCCTAACTCGGTACCCCAATCCGGGTTGTTGACCGCCTCGAGGTCTTGAATGACCGCAATGGCCCGGTCGCGAATCCGGGACGAAAGACGCAAGCGGTCTTTCTCGGCGGCGCGTTCAAGCAGGACGCGATACAGGGTCACCTGCCCTTGTGCTCGGCGAGGTAATCCTTCAGCGGACGATAACGCAGCGGCTTCCTGTGAGCCCGCTTGAGCCAAGCGAAGTTTTCAGCGTCCTCGAGCGGCTCCCGAGCCTATCCCCGATACCCCACGCGGGCGCGGCCTTGCTCGGTCATCATCGAAGGGTGCCACGGCGGGTCCCAGACGATTTCGACCTCGGCTTCTTCGACGCCTTCGAGGTTGAGCAGGGCCATTTTCACGCCCCAAGCGATGCTTTCGTGCATGGGGCAGCCCTGGGTGGTCAGTGTCATTTGGACGGTGACTTTGGACCCGGCGATGGTGACGCCGTAGATGAGGCCCAGATCAACGATGTTGCAGTCAATCTCGGGGTCCTGGACCTGGCGCAATGTTTCGAGGATCAGCGTTTCTGTCAACGGCGGTGTGCTCATGGATTCCGGGCCAATAGCGGCAGATGGCCGCCGGGGTTTGAGGTTGAGGGGCGGGGGGCGGGAGGCCTGGCCGGCGCGGCGCGCAACGGTTCGATGCGGGGTTTGACCAGATGCCGCAGGATTAGGCCCAGGTTCACGACCAGAATGCCCAGGCTGGTCAAAAGCAGCATCGCCCCGGCGCGGCAGAGCAGGGGATAGCTCAGCACAATGCCGGTTCCAGCGCCGAGCAAGCCGCCCAGGTAGGTCCAATAACCCGCCACCTGCAGGCCGGGCGAGTAAAGGTCGGCCAGCGACGGGACCCTGGCCTTGCCGATGTGCCTGCTGTAACGGGCATACCAAACGAGAAAGGGGGTGATTTTGTAGAGCATCCCGATGATGGCGAAGGAAACCACGCCCAGAATGCCCAGCACGCCGTAAAGGTTTTCGAGCTGGCCGGTGAGGGTGTTGAACGGCAGACCGGGCAGGCTCAGAACCATGGCAAGCAGGGACACCGGCGCCAGCAGGCCGACGGCGGTGAGAAAGTATTTCAAGCCCCAATCCAGCGTGCGGCGTTTGCGCGCCTGGACGATGGCGGCCACCTCGAACCCGTACAGGACCAGCGCGAGCACAATCACCGCCGTGAAGACCTGCTTTAACGGGCTCCGGAGGGCGATGGCGAAAAACCCGCCCGCCAGGCCGAGGTTGAGCAGGGCCACCGAGGCGCGAGCCCGCCAGGCCTGCTGCACGTCGCTGAGCATGAACATGGGCAGCAGCTTGTAGGACACCCCCACGATGAGCATGACAAAGATGCCGACAACGCCGAGGTGGGCATGCGCGTGCATCGCGGCGATCTGGTCAAAGCGCGTCGCAAACCGCCCGACCGCCTGCAGCGAATGAATCACGGCCCCCCAGAAACTGGTGGGGGCCAGGGAGGCGGCGGATTCGTAAGTGCATTTGCCCGCCGCAATCGCCAGCCCCGCGCAGAGGGTGAGGCAGAACCACACCAGCGCGGACAGCACCGCGGTGGCGACCACGTTCCAGCGCGGCACCCGCCACAGGGTGCGCCCGATGTTATAGACAAACAGCCCCACCCCGGCGGCATAAGCCGAACCGAAATGCGCCACCTGTTTCATGTCCCATTTCCAGAACATCCACACCATCCCGGCGACAGCGATGAGGTGGAGGGGAAAGTGCCACCGCGCCAGCCGTTCGCTGTGCAGCCGGGTCTCGAGCGCCACCGGGACGAGTTGATACATGGCGCCCATGACGATGCTGGTAATCCAGCCCAGCACCAACAGATGAGTCGTGGCGATGATGTATTGGTTGTAATGGTAGGTCGCCAGCAGGTCCGGCCGCCGGACCAGAATCACCATGCCCGCCACCAGCGCCACCACACCCGTCAGCACAAACTGCAACGGGACACGGACCGAAGGCACCTGCGGGCCCGGCCCGCCGGGGGTGGTCGAAGCCGGATTTGGGGAATCAAGGGCGGCGGACATAAGTGACGAAGCTCCCGTCGGGTTGTTCTTCGCTTTCGCCGCGAAACCCGCGGGATTCGAGCTCGGGGTACAGGTGCATGGGGCGGCGGTCGGTGCGAGCCCTGAGGACGGCGCCTTCGGGCAGGGAAGCCAGCGCCTCCAGGATGGTGATCAGCGGCTGCGGCGGTTCCAGACCCCGCGCATCCACCTCGACCACGGGAGTTCCGGCGCAGGCCCGGCCGCCGGCGGGGCTGTCCGAGGCGCGGGTGACCGGTTCAACCACGCTCGCACTGGAGCGCGTGAAGCGGACCTCCCAATCCCCGTCGGCCGTTGGTTTTGGCTGGGCAACGAATCCCTGCCGTCGCAGTACGGCATACAACGGCGCGGGCTCGAAAGGCGCAATCAGCAGCAAATCCTGATCGGCCTTCAGCGCGGCGACCGCTGCCATAATCCGCGAAAAGGGCTCCCGCCCGGCGCGAATATCTTCGCGGACATCGAGCTTGACCACACGCTTGTTCATTGAGTGGGAAGTTAACGTCTCCCGGGCCTGAGGGGCCTTGATGCAAATCAAAACTCCGAGAGATGGGGCGGGGGCCGGGGCGGCTATTGCGAGAGCGCCTCGAGCAGGTCGAGCGCCTCGCGATAATTGGGCTGCAATTGCAGCGCCCGGCCGGCTGCGGCCCGGGCCTCGGCCACGCGCCCCAACCGTGCCAGAATCGTGGCGCGCGCATAGGGGAACTGGGCCGCGCGCGGGTCGGCCGCTTCGGCGCGCAAAAGACTTTGAATGGCGTTTTCAGTCTGGCCGGCAGCATGGTACGCGAGCCCGAGGTTGTACCAGGCCCGGGCAAATTGGGGCTCAAGCGCAACCGCCTGTTCAAGCGCGGCGCGGGCGTCTCCCAGCCGGCCGAGTTCACTCAAGGCAAGTCCCAGTTTGTAGCGGTATTCGGCGTTCTGCGGCGCCAAGGCGCAGGCTCGTTGCAAAGCCTCCACCGCCTCGCCGGGTTTGTCCGCCATGCTCTGGGCCATGGCCAAAGCATCGTAGAGGGGAGCCGAGTTGGTATCCCAGGCGATGGCGCGACGGAAGTGGCTTAAGGCCTCGGCCACCTGGCCGCGGTCCAAATGGAACACCCCGAGCTGCAGGGCGCCGGACGGTTGGTCGGTGTTGAGGGCGAGATACCGTGCCAGGTCGCGGCCGGCGGGCGAATTGGTGTCCAGCCAGCGGTGCAGGCCCCAGGCGGCATCGAGTCGGACGCCGCGAATGGGATCGTCCAGGCGCTTGCGGAAGGCGGTTTCAATGGCCGGATCACGCATCAGGACCAGTGGCTCGAGGGAACGGAGGCTCATCGAGCGCACCAGCGAATGTTCATCGGCGCTGGCGGAGACCAGGGCGGCGGCCACCCTGGGCTCCTGGCTCCAGCGGCGCAGCATGCCGGCCGCGACCGCCCGCCAGAATGCGTTGGTCTCGCTTTGCAGCAGGCCGACCAGGCCGTCCAGGACCTGGTCGTCGCCCTGCTTTGCGCGGGCCAGAATCCGCGCCCGGTGGCGCGAGGGCCGGTCCATGCGGTCGCCGTACCACTTCTCCACCGCTTCAATGGACCACTCGACATCGCGGTCGTCGTGGCAGCGGGTACAGGCGTTGGGAATGCCAAACTCGCGCGTCAGCACCGGGTCGGGAATCGTAAAACCGTGGTCGTGCCGGGGGTGTCGCTGCATGTAAACCGTCTGGGGCATGTGGCAGTCCGTGCAAAAGTCGCCGCGCTCCCCAGGCCGGTGATGGCTGTGAGTGGCTGGATCAATCTTTGGCGCCGGCGGCGCCGGGGCCGCGTGACAGACCATGCACAGGTTGTTGCCGGCGATGCGCACCTTGCCGAGGTGCGGTTCGTGGCAGTCAATGCAGCGGACATTCGAGGCGTGCATGCGGCTCCCCATGAACGCCGTGAGCTCGAAATCCTCGTCGCGGATTTGTCCATCGGGGTAAAACAGATCGGTGTCGTCCGGAATGCTGAGTGAATAATGGTCAAAGTATTTTTCCCCCGGACGGAAGTCGCCGGTCAGCTCCGAGCGCCGGGAGTGGCAGGAGCCGCACACGTCGAACATCTCCTCGCGGGCGATTTTTCGGACCGTGGGATCGCCGGTTTGATTGGGATGCAGCGCCTGCCAGGCGTTGTGGTCGGCCATCGGACCGTGACACGCCTCGCAGCCCACCCCCCGCTCGGCCATGGTGGTGCGGTAGGTATCGGTTGCCGCGTTGTAGTTCTTGCGCACCCGGGTGTTGTGGCAGCCGGCGCACATCACGTTCCAAGTCATGCCGCGTCCGGTCCAGTGCCCCCACTCGCCCGGACGCCGGTCTTCATCCCCATAAACATTGAACCAATCCGGATGGTTCGGATCGTAAGCCAGCTCCGTGGTCTGGTATCGGCCGCCCGGAAATGGGATGAGAAACTGGCGCAATGGATTGACGGCCAGAACCCGCTCGGGTTCATAGGCCCTTTGACGGCCATCGGGCCCCAGGGTGACAATTTCGAACCTGCCGCGCCGGGTTTGAACGTAATCCCGGTTCGAGCCATGGCGAATCCTGAAATGCGACTGGAACGCAACCGAGTCAATGGCCGGGGCAATGGGGCGTTCGGCCATGGCGTGATGCGAGCCTTCCCAGAGCCGGTAGGCGTCCAGGTGACACGACCGGCAAGTGGGCGACCCGCCGTAGGTGGCGAAAAGCGCCTGGTCGGCCTTCGACGCTTTGGGCAGGGCATGGGGGTCCTTGCGCAGGAGCCCCCTGCCGTTGTTCAGGACAAAAAAAGCCACGCCGCCCACCACCAATAACGCGGCGGCTGCCAGCAGGCGGCGTCCTTTCATCCGCCCGGGAGCAGGGCGCCTCTGTTTTTGCGGTCCAGCCATCAACCCCTTTAAACTACCAACGCCTCGGCGACCGGACCATGTAAAAATCCTGAGAAGAGAATGAGCGACTTTGGCTCTTGCGCCCTTGCTGAAGAAGCGCAGGGCGCGCCGTGGATCAGCGCGCCCTGCCTTTGAGTTGTTCAATCGGCTGGGGGCCGGGGAGCACCCGCTGCCAGTGTTATTGAACGCTGATGCGGAAGAACCGCTGCGGGGCCGAGCCGATCGGAATGGTGAAGGTCAGAATACCGCCACCGGCTTTGGTCTCGACGGGCGCCCAGCTTGTGGGCGCCACCGCCGGGGTCGCCTCGAGGATGTAGTTAAATCCCGCCAGCGAGTTGACCTGGATCACCAGGTTGCCGCCCACAAGGGTGGGCGGCAGGATCGTGGGTGGAGGCGCCTGCGTGGTGCCGACTTTGAGGATGCCCTGGCTCTGGAGCAGGGACGTGTCCCAGAACAGCGTGGTGGAGCCCAAGTCGGGCAGGACGGTGTTGACAAACGCACCGCTCAGGGCGCCATCGAACAGGTTGAAAGTATCGCCCGCCTGCAAGGCCGGTCCGATGTTGACCACTGTCAGGTTGCCGCCCAGCACGATGGAGGCCGCGGAGATCAAGTCGGCGTTTACGGCGTTGGTCCGGTTCAATTCCATGACCGTTTCCCCCGCCAGGTTAAGCGACCCGGTAATGGCCAACGCTCCCACCGACGTTCCCGGGCGGATAAAGCCATTGACGGTGACATTCCCTTGCACGGTGCCGTCACCGCGAAGCGTTTGGGCGTAGTCAACAGTGAAGCCGCTGACCAGGGCGCTGACATTGAGGACCGCATTGCTCAGCAAGGTGATATTGGTGGAGGTGCTGATGCTGCTGCTCGCGCCCAGGGCCAGGGTGCCGCCCTGAATGGTGGTGCCGCCGGTGTAGAAGTTGAACCCGTTAAGCGTCCATGTGCCGGAGCCTTGCTTGGTCACCGCCGGAATGTTGGCCCCGTTGTCGTAGATGGAGCCGTTGATGATGCCGTTCCCCGCGCCGCCCAGGAACAACGTCCGGCCGGTCGTATTGGCTGTGATGCTGCCTTGAATCGTCAGCGTGCTGCCGGCATCCACGGCGACCTCGCCGCTGCCGGCGCCCGAAATGAGGTTGATTCCGCCTTCGATGACATTGTTGCCGCTCACGCTGCGGATGGGGATCAGGCCCGCCCCTTCGGAAGTGATGAAGCTGCCACCGCTGATGTTGAAGCTGATCGGCGCCGGAATGGTCAAGCCACCGACCAGTTGCAGCTCGGCGCGAATCAGTTCGACCGTCTTGCCGACCATGCCATCGCCCAGGCCGTAGCTGTTGCGGAGCTCGAGGATGCCGGCGCCGCGGCCATTGGGCGAAGGCGAACCGGACCCGGTCGTCACGTTGCCATAGAAACTGTTGCTGCTGAGAATCACGACGGTGTTGGACGCAAACTTGCTCATCGAACCCTGGCCGGTGATTTCCTTGTTCAGTGTCAGGTCGGTGCTGGAATTGAAGCGCAGACTGGAGCCGGTGCCGGCCAGGTTGATCAGTCCGGGCGGGAAGGAGGCGTTGGGCCCGCCGTCGCCAATCTGGAGGATGCCTGAATTGACGGTCACATCACCGATGCGAGGGGGCGTAGTGGTTGCAATCGCAAGCGTGCCGGCATTGATCACCGTGCTGCCGCACAGGTTGCTGCTGCCAGCCAGAACCACCGTGCCACTGCCATCCTTGGTGAGCACGGCTTCATCTCCAATCGAAAGGGTATCCTGGAAGGTCATCAGCGTGCCCGTGCCGTCCGAGGTGAGCTGGAGCGGGGTTTGGTTGCCGATGACCGTGTTGGCCAGAACAAGTTGGGCATAGTTGTTGACGACCCGGATGCGTGACGCGCTGCCGACGGTGATGGGGCCGGTCCAGGTGGCCAGGTTGCTTACGGTGTTCAGGTAAAGGGCGCCAGGGAAGCCATTCAGCCCGTCCCCATTGATTTCCAGCGGTTCCGCCACCGTCCAGGGGCCAAACGAGGTGAAGCCCGCGCGGCCGCCGGCCAGGACTTTGGTTCCGGTGGCAGGGGAGCCCAGAGCGCTGTTGTTTTGGATGGTGATTGCGGCGTTGGTCTCGACGGTGGTCAGACCCGTGTAGGTATTGGTGCCGCTCAGGGTGAGGTTGGCGTTGCTTTCGCCGGCTTTGACGTAGATGCTGCCCGAGCCGGAAATGCTGCCGGACAGGGCCGCGCCGCCGACGTAACGGTTGAGAACCAACTGTCCGTTGTTGGTAATGTTGCCGGTGCCCAGGTTGCCGCTGTTGCCGCCGTTGCCAATCGCCAGGGTGCCCTCCTCGATGGAGATCAGCCCGCGGAAATTGTTGCCGTCGTTGGCCAGGGCCAAGACGTTGGTACCGCGCTTGGTCAGCGTGCCGAAGGTGGAAATGCCGAAGTTGGTAAAGACGTAGGCCTTGGCGGTGTTGTCCACGACCATCGAGGCGACCAGCACCGGCTGCGCCACGTTGATTTCCGGATCCGCAGACCCCGAATCATTAAAGGTCACCAGGTCGCCATTATAGAAGAAATCGGTTCCTCCGTTCCAATTCGCTGTCGTCGCCAAATCCCAGACGTTGCCGATACCATCCCCCGACCACGTGATATTGCCCGCAGCGCCGGAAACGACCAGGTTGACTTGACCCGGCGTGGTGGTGTCGAGCGCGAAGTTCTGCCGGCTGCCCGGCGTGACCAACGCAAACGAACCGGCGCCCTGCAGTGTCCCGCTGTAATTGATCAGGCGGTAGGTGCCATTGGCGATAAAGCCTTCCGGCGCGGCAATCTGGATCGTGGTAATTCCGTTCAAAGTGATCGTCCCGCCCACGTTCAACGTGTCATTGGTCTCGCCGATCTCGAACCGGTTGGTTTCGCCACCCGAGAAGATCACGTTATTGGCCAAAGACAACTGGCCGTAATTGTTGACAAAGCCAACCTCAATGAGGCTGCCCGGAGAAGTTGTTACGTCCCCCAGCACCTGTCCCACACCGCGCAGCACCTGGCTGCCTCCCAGAAGAAATCCGCCGGACACTTGCGAGACATCCAGTTTGCCGTTGGCCTCGAGGCCGATGGCGGGCGAACTGGCGATCGAACCGAAGGGACCCAGCTTCAGGACGCCGTTGGTGATGTGGGTTGCCCCGGTGTAAAAGTTGTAGGCCGAAAGCGTCCACGTGCCCGGTCCACCCTTGTTCAAGGCCACACTGCTGGCGCTGCCGTTGTCAATCACCCCGGAAACGGTGCCATCGCCTTCGCCCTGGAGGGTAAAGTTGCGTCCCCCGGTGGCAAGCGAGGTCACCCCGCCCGCGAGGTCGAGGGTGGTGCCCGCATCCACCTGAATGGCCAGCAGGCTGCCTCCCGCCTGGATGCCGATCTGGTCCTGAATGACGTTGTTGCCGCTGAGATTGCGGATGGCCACCGTGCTGTTCGGATACGTGGCATTCCCACGCATCGCAACGGGAATCTGGTTGCCGGTGTACACGGTCACGTTATTCGAAAGCTCAAGCCGGCCGGTCTGCGGATTGTTGGGATTAATGCTCAGGGTGGAACCAAAAGGGATTGCCGCGGAGCTCGCCATCCGCAGGATGCCGGTGTTATTGATGCTGGTCGTGAGCCGGGCGCCGGGGCCGGTGAGAATGACCAGGCCGTCGTTCACATTCAGCCCGCCCATCTCCAGATTGCCACCGGCAAACGTCAGCGTATTGGTGTTGAGCTTCACCAGCGTGCCGTCGCCGGTCACCCGGTTGGTAAACACCATGTCGGTTCCCACATTGATCGTCAGCGTGTTGGTCGGGTAGCTCAGGTGCACGATACCCGACCCGAGCGGCACAGTGCCGCCGATGATTTCCAACCGCCCGCCGTTGTTGGTCCAATCGCCGGTGTAGGCCGCGCCGCTGCAGGCCAGGTACACCGAGCTGGTATAACAACCGCCGATAATGAAATTGCCGGCGCCGCTCAGGGTTGACAAGAGCGAGAGATGGCGGGGTTGCGGATTGCCAGTGGCGGTGGCGTTGTAGTTCAAAGTCCCGTTGATTTCGAGAGTTCCCGAGAAGGGTGAGGGGGGTACGCCGGTCGAGCCGGATCCCCCATAATGGCCGAGGGTTCCGGAGTTGAAGATGATATTGGCGTTGGCAGCGTTGCTGCTGTGTTTGATGGCCAGGATGCCGCCACTGATGATAAGATGGTCGCCGGCAAAGGCGGCGGGGGTGGAGTTGTTGGGGGTGCGCAACGTCATTCCGGAGGGTACCAGGTAGTCGTTGCCGGGAGTGGCGACCGACGGGGTGGGGCCCCAGACCGCAGCGGCCCAGCCCGCGGCGTTGGCCGTGGCCTGGCTCACCGTTTGGGTTATAACGTCGGCTGAGACGCTGGACACCGCCAGCAACAGGGTCAGAATTGCACTTTGTAGGAAAGACTTTCGAGCGGGGCTATTGGATTTCATAACTTTGACTGTGACTTTATTGCGATGGTATTAAAGGCGAGAGTAATTATTTTGTCAACGGGTTTATGGAATGAAACCAACAGATTGCTGAAAAATCGCCGCCCCCATGCGATGTTCACGGGCGTTTCCCAACGCCGAGTCCAAGACCCTTTGTCTCAACAAATGATCAGGAGTACCTCAGGCGGAGCGTGGACGAAGCTGCGGCTTCGCGCGCGAAAGCGAGGCGACGCACCGGTTGACTTCCTCGCGCAGCATCGCCCGCTCCGCAGGGGTGAGGCCCGCGGGATCAAAGCGGTAACGGTAATGGAGTTGGAGCAGACGTTCCAGCGGATGCCTCAGTTCGGCCACTTCGGGGCGGTCCAGCACGCGCCGCAGCCATCTGGCCAGCGCCTCTCCCGGCTGCCGGCTCAGGCCGCGTTTTTCGAGCAGGTGCGCGAGCCGGTAAAAATCCGAGTCGCGTCCGGGCCAGTCATGCAGGTCCTGTGCGCCGGCGGCGGACTGGCCCTGGCGTCGTCGGCGGCGAAACACGATCTGATAAAGCAGCACCACCAGGATCGGAATCAGCGACCAAAGGAGATATTGTCGCAGGCGGGTTTGGCCCCAGCGAATCTTGGCAATTTCGAAGCCGATGCGGGACCAAACGTCCGATAAGAACTGGAAAGCGGAAGCCCGTTGTTTTTCGGCTTCGATCCAACTGGCGGGGGTGGTGTCAAAATCCTCCCAGATGCCGCGGTTTGCGTTCCACACCAGGCACCAGGCGTGCGCGTCCCGCTGTCGCACCAGGTATTTGCCGGGGGAGGGGGATTCATGGACGGCGTACCCCACCGCGTAACGCGCGGGGATGTGCAACTGGCGCAACAGCAGGACGGTGGCGGTGGCGAAGTACTCGCAGTGTCCGCTGCGGCTGCGCAGGAGAAAATCCGCCAGCGGGGTCGTGTTGGTCGCGGATAAAGGGGGCGGGCCCTGCCAGGTGCTGTAGCTGAAATGGTCGAGAAAGAAGGCGCGGAGCCCCTCCCTGGCGGCCTGCCAATTCCCGTTGGTCAAGCCCAATTCAAACAGGACCTGCTGCAGCGCCGGCGCTTCACGCGCGGGCACCGCGAGGTCCTGGTTGGTGTTGGCGGGGGAATCATAAGTCAGGCCGGGCGCGTGACACGCATCGAAAATGACCAGGCCCGGTCCTTGGGCGAGAATGGCGCCGAGCTCGCTCTTTTGCAGCCCGTAGGCGGGCAGATTCTCCAGCCGCGCGGTGCCGGTGGGCAGGGGGAGCAGGCCCTGACCGCCAGGGAGCGAGCAGGCGATGGTGACCGTGCTGGCGGCCGGTTTGCCCGGCACCAGTTGCCAGGTCGTTTGATTGGTGTCGCTGGGGATCGTTTCAAAACTGGCGCGGGGGGTGTCCGCAATCCAATAGGTCTCCTTGTAGCTCCGGTAGCACGCTTCGCGGAGCAAAGCGGGCGCGGGATGATACTGGGGCACCTCCAATCGCAGCAGAATCCTGGCCGAATTCTTGAGCTTGCCGATGCGGCCAATTTGGGTCCGCGCCTGGGCAAAATCGAACCGGCGGCGCCCCAAATAAGCGAAAAGCTGCGAATTGATTCCCTCGAGGTAGCGGGTCAATTCGCCCACCCCACGCTGAGCCAGGTACCCCAGGCCAATGGCCAGGGCAACCATCCCGAGCCAAAGCGCCAGCTTGTATCGCCGCGACCGGTGCGGCCACATTGCCCAGGGAACCAGCACGCACAAGCCCCAGAAAAACGGGTTGTTTTCCGAGGTCTGAATGCTCGCGGCAACCAGGCACAGCGCGAAATAAATGTAAGAAACATCAAAGTTCCTCGAAGGTGGAACCTTTTGTCCCAGTTGGCGCGCCTTGCGCCAGCGCACGCGCAGGATGAGCGAGATGGTTTCCAGGGGAATTGCGCCGCGCGAGCTGTAGAGTTGGGCGGCAACGAAGGGAAAGAACACCATCGGCAGCCACCGAATCACCGAGGCCGCGGTGCGGGCACTGGCGGTGCCGGCATCCCGTTGGGTGGCAAAGTTGGGGTTCTGGAAGAATTCGCGGAAATCGGCCGGGCCTTCGTTGGCGGTGAAGGCATAGACCAGGGAGGCCAGCAGGAGCAGGGTGCAAAAGGTCCAGATGCGCTGGAAGTCCTCGTTGGCGAACTCCCATCGGGTTTTGATCAGACGCGGGGCTTCCAGGATCAGTCCCAGGATCGCGCCGGCGATCGGGTAACCGGCCTGCCACCCCCAAAACAGGAGGGTGGCGCCCAACAATAGCGGAGGAGCTTTCATCTGGCCAAGCCAATGACCATCATACCCGCGGCCCTCATCCAAGTCGAGCCAGGCCGGGTTCAACTTGGCCCACCGCGAGCACGTGAAAACGGGCCGGGTCCTCGCGCATGGGGCCTGGATCCACTGGTTTTTCGATCCTCGCTTCGGTGATAACGATGACCAGCAGCGGCAGCCCGAGCAACCTGAGCTTTTCGATAAACCGCCGGCGGTCTTCGTCCCATGCCAGCAGCACGCACACGCAGCCGCTCACCTGGCTGACATGGTTCAAGACCAGATGCTCGAGCGCCTCAAACCGTCGGCCCCGGCACGGGGACACCGCCGCAAGGATTTCCAGCATCTGATCACTGTGCGCCACGCCGCGGCCGGCCGTGAAACAAAACGACTGGGTGCCGACGAAAAGCAAATCCAACAGCGATTCCTGCGTTTGCAGCGTGCAGGCAAAGGAAGCCGCGACGGACACCGCCTCCTCAAACGCCTGGCTCAGGGGATCCTCAATAAAGGTATCCAGAACCAGGGCGTGCCGGACGAAAAACTCGTCCTCGAATTCGCGCACCACGGGCTTGCCCGCTTTCGCCCAGCTTCGCCAGTGGATGTGACGCAGGGGGTCGCCACGGCGATAGTCCCGCAAAGCGACAAATTCATCGCTTAAACCGACGTTCGAGGCCAGGGCCACGCCCCCCTGTTGGTATTTGCGGGTGCCGGGCAGGGCAATCGGCGGCAGCGCGTAGCGGCGAGGTAGGATAAGGGCGGTCTGCGGCGCGGGGACGCGAACAAAGGCGCGGAACAACCCCAGCGGATCGGTTCGGGCAACGGTCACCTCTTCGAGGCGGAGCAGTCCACGCCGGGCCGGTGTCATCTCAACCGGCACGTCGGCTTCCTCACCTGGTTCGAGGCTGACCGGAGCAGTCTCCTCAGCGGCGGCGATCTTGAAGGGATCGCTGCGGCGGCGCTGCGCCACCCGAAAACTTCGGACTCGGCGCATTTCCGCGCGTTGGGCCGCCAGCCAGTCCCGGTAGGATGGCCGGGGCTCAGCCCAGGTCTCGAGCAAAGTCAGGCCGCGTTGGGGCCGGCGTCCGAGGTTGCGGAGCCGGACGTGGTAGCGCAAGGGGTGCCCGACGGTTCCGAATCTTGGCAGCAGCCGGGTGGCGGAGAAGCGCCCGCGGAAGAACGGGCTCCAGAGGACGGCCAGGACCAGGAGACAGCCCGATAGCGCAAAAGCCTGGTAGGCGACATTGTTCTCCGTGTCCGGCCCCATCATGGCCGTAATGAACGTGAGGCCCAGCACCCCCAAACCCAGCGGGGTAAATCGGCGGAGGTACCAGCGCCTCACCGCGTAAAGCCAGAAGTAAAGCCGATACAGGAACCGAAACATGGGACCGCGTTATCCCCTCCTTCACCGCCTGCAACTTCGTGGACCTGAAATCATGACTCTCCGGGCGCGGGAAAGCGTTAAACGGGCACTTTCACTTTGCGGAGCGCCTCCTCGACCACCGCCCGCGCAGTCTGGCCGGAGAACCGCGCTTGGGGTTCCATGACCAGGCGGTGCGCAATCACCGCGACGGCCAGTTCCTGAATCTGGTCGGGCGTGACGAATTCAAGCCCATCGAACAAGGCCAGCGCCTGGGCCGCTTTCATCAGCGCCAGCGACGCGCGCGGGCTGGCGCCCAATTGCACGCCGGGGGCGGTCCGCGTGGCGCTCACCAAGTCCACCGTGTAGCGTTTTAATTCCTCGCTCATCCGGATGTCGCCGGCGGCTCGCTTGAGCGCCACCACTTCGGTCAGTGACACCACGGGTTGAAGATGCGTCAGGGGGTGGTTGTGCTCCTGCGCTGTCAAAATGGCGACTTCCTCCGCCGACTGGACGTATCCCAGGGAAAACTGCAGGGCGAATCGGTCCATCTGCGCTTCCGGCAGGGGATAGGTCCCGCGAAACTCGACCGGGTTCTCCGTGGCAATGACGAAAAACAAGTCCGCCAGCTCGCGCTGCTGACCATCCACGCTGACCTGGCCCTCCCCCATGGCTTCCAGCAGCGCCGATTGCGTTCGGGGCGAGGCGCGGTTGATTTCGTCCGCCAGCAGGATGTTGGTAAACACCGGGCCCTCATGGAAATGGAACAACTGGTCGCGCTGGCTGAACACCGAGACGCCGAGGATGTCCGACGGCAGCAAGTCCGGCGTAAACTGAATGCGCTTAAACCGGGCATCAATCGAACGCGCCAGCGCCTTGGCCAGCGTCGTCTTGCCGGTGCCGGGATAGTCCTCGAGCAGGACATGCCCGCCGCTGGCCAGGGCGGCCAGCAGTTTGCGCGTCGCAGCCGCCTGCCCCTGCATCACCCGGGCGATGTTGGCCGAAATCTTGTGATACACCTCCCGCGCCCGCTGGTGCTGCTCAGCGGGCGTTTCCCCCGGCGCTTTCGGGTCGGCGGGGGCCCGCTCCGGCGCGGCAGTTGGCATGGACTCCGTCATTTGCGACATGCAGTTATCCTAATCGGCGGTTGGCTTGGGCGCGAACAAAAGTTTTGACCGGCGCACCGAGTCCCCAATCATTAGCGAGTAGCGTGGGCGGCTCTCGGCGCGGAGATGTGGACCGG
>CAZVYG010000092.1:0-19215 GCA_964631605.1 uncultured Verrucomicrobiota bacterium | reverse complement strand
GTAGCCCATGGTCACGCCTGAGACGGGGTTGCCGTGGCCGTAATCGAAGAGCCAGAGGCCGTCCCAATCCTGGAGTCCGCCGTAGGCGGCGAGGAGGAGGGGGCCTTCGGCGCCGTAGTAGTTGGGGGACGGGTGCTGGTATTCGGTGACGGTGAAGGGTTTGCCTTTGATGCGCTGGCGGGCCAGGCCGGCGAGAGTGTTGTTATCCGAGAGGGTGTTCACCATCGAGAGGTTGGGGACATACCAGTTCACGGAGTCCCAAGGCGTGCCGGGGAACTGGGGGTGCTGCCAGTAAGCGTGGCCGTCAATGACCTCGAGGCGGCTTTGGACGGTGGCCGGGCTGTTGGCCATGATGGTGCCAAAGACCAGGCCGGGGTAACCGAGGTTGGTTCGAAGGTGGCCGACCATCGCGTCGTAGTAGGCGTATTCGAGATCGCGGAGGAACCGCAGCCAGTCGCGTCTGGCTTCGCGGGTGCCGGTGTAGCCGGCGCCCGAGTAGCGCAGGTTGGGCACGGTGCGGCCCGCCAGTGAGGAGCCGGAGGGCAAAACCCCGATCTGACCGCCGGATTGAAAGCGGACATCGGCGAACCAGAAGGTGGCGGGTTTGTTGCCCATGGAACCGAAGTTGACGCGCGCGTTGGTTTCCGTGGCGATGGCCTGGAAGGTATTGGTGAAGAACTGCCAGTTGGTGGTCAGGTTGAGGGTTTGGTAGGAGCCGAGGTTGATCCAGTCGGTATGGGCGCGCATGACCGAGGCGTCGGCGTTGGTGGCGGGGCTGGACCTGGCCCAGAACGAGACGGTATAGGTCTGGTTGGAGGTCAGTTTCACGCCGGTCTGGTTGAGCTGGATATGCCACGAGACCGAGTCGGCGTTGGTGACCATGACGCGGGCGGAGGGGAGACCATTGGTGAAGTCATAGGTACGGGTGAAACCCGCCCGGGCCGTATCATGCTGTTCGGCGTTCCAATAGGTGAGGCCGCTGCTGAAATCGCCGTTGCGGAGGACGTTGGTGCCGAGCGGCTGGTCCACCACGTTCCATGCCGCGAGCAGGGCGGCATCGTTGGTGTAGCGGGCCGCCAGCCAGGAATTCCAACGCGCCTGCAGGTTGGTGGCGTAACGGGCCGGCAGCGCATCCAGCGCGCCATCGAACCATTTTTGAATGATGCCGTTTTCGTTGATGATTTCGACAAATGCCACCGCCGGGTCGCGCGCCAGGGGCAGGCCGGTGAAGCGGTTGGTCGCGGCGAGGAGTTTGGTGGCGTAATCCTTGTGCAAGGCCAGGGCGGGGTCGTAGAAGTAACCCAAAATATGCTGAGTTTTCCAATCCAGGGAGGTGATTTCGGAGCCAAGGCCGTCCTGGGACCGGTATTCGCGACCCACGAGCAGGTTGATGTCCGAGTAGATGCCGTGGGCTTTCAATCGCGAGACCAGGAAGTGAAGGCGTTCGAGTTGGGCGGCGTTGAAGTTGGTGCTGCGCGTGCTGGTGTAGGCCAGCAGGCCGCCGTTGTAGGCCCAGGGGGCGTCCATGTGATGGAAGCGCACATTATTGACGCCGAACTTGGCGAGGCGCGCCGCCACGGCGTCGGCGTTATTGGTGGGCATGAACGGCGAATCGCCGGCGAAGTTGACCCCGAGAAACCGGACGCGGCTGCCGTTGACGACGAAACGGCCGTTGGCATCCACGGTCACCCAGTTGGTGCCAATGGGCGGATTAAGGGCGGAGAAGTCGGTCACGCTGGAGGTGGAGTCGTTCCAGGGGAGAATCCAGGGAACCGACTGGGCGGAGATGGATGCGGGGAGGGCCAGAAGGACGGCGGTCAGGAGGCCGGCGGGCGAACCCCTCATTCGGAAAAAGCGCTGGAACGCAGCGAAGGCGGTAACACATGGACACTGCATGGTGATAGTTTGCATGCCGATTACGAATTGTCGAGCTTGGAGAAACGTCCCGGCCGGCGGAAAACAAGCACGCAGGCAGGCGGGTGCGACCCTCCTTGAGGAGCCGGCCGTTGACGGTTTGGGCCGACGCAAGGGCGGCTGGCGGCGGACTGTCCGGCTCGGCGTTTGAGCGGCCAGAAAAACACTGGCCAAAACCGCGCACCTGCGCCACGTTATTGCCGAGGCGATGAGCGAATTGGAAATCATCGAATCGGTGCTCGAGCGCGCCGGTCGGCGGCGGCGTTGGGCAAGGGCCTTGCGCGGCTTATGGCAGGGCCTTCTCTATGGAGGAATTGTCTCGCTGTTGTTTGCAGGTGCTTACCATTTCTGGCCGCTGCCGCTGTGGACGCTCTGGGTGGCCGCCCTGAGTCCCGTGGTGGGGATGCTTCTCGGGGCTGGGATTGGCGGTTGGCGCAAACCCGGGCGGGAGGAAGTCGCGCGTTGGGTGGATGACCGTCAACGGCTCAAGGAACGGTTGAGCACGGCTCTGGAAGTCGCGGGCGACCCCGCGGCCGGACAATGGCGCGAGCTGATCCTGGCCGATGCGGCGGCTCATGCCGGAAACCTGGACGTGCGGCGCTTGTTGCCATTCCGGCTGCCGCGCTCGGTTCGCTGGGCCTTGTTGGTGCTGGTGCTGAGCGCCGGCCTGGGGTTCGTGCCCGAATACCGCAGCAAGACGCTTCTCCAGAAGCAGGCGGAGGCCGACAACCTGAAGGAGACCGGCCGGCAACTTGCGGAACTGACCCGGCGGAGCCTGGAACGGCGGCCGCCAACTCTCGAGCCGACGCGCCAGTCTCTCGAGTCGGTCGCGCAACTGGGCGATCAGCTCGCGAACCAGAAACTCACGCGCAGCGAGGCGTTGCGGGACCTTGCCAGCGCGGCGGAGAAACTGAAGCAGCAACTGGATGAGCTGACAAAAGACCCGGCGCTCCGGCGGCTGGAACAGGCGGCGCGCAACGCCGGGGCGGCGGATTCGCAAACCGCCGCCGCTTTGCAGAAGCAGATCGAAGCGCTGCAGAAACAGGTCGGCGCGCCCGGGGCGACGCCCGAAAACCTCGAGAAGTTGAAAAACGAGCTCGAGAAACTCCAGCAGGCTGCGCGAGGGCTGGACCCGAATTCGGGCGGCAGCGAGGCTCAGCGCCAGAAGCTGTCCGACACCCTCTCGGCCCTGTCGCGCCAGGCGCAGGACCTGGGGTTGCAGTTGCCGGAGTTGGACGAAGCCATCGCCGCCCTTGCCGCCAGCCAGACCGAGTTGTTCCTCAAGAACCTGGATACAACCGTCAAGGACCTTGAAAAGATGCGCGAGATGGCCAAGACGCTGCAGCAGCTTCAACAGCAGGCCGAAAAGATTGGCAAAGATCTGGCGGAGCAGCTTAAGAACGGGCAGCCGGACGCCGCCCAGATGACGCTGGAGAAAATGGCCAGGGAGTTGAACCAGGCCAATCTCACGCCGGAGCAACTCGAAAAGATTGAGCAGGAGGTCAGCCAGGCGCTGGACCCGGCGCAGAATTATGAAAACGTGGCGGAACACTTGAAGAAGGCGGTGCAACAAATGAAACAGGGCGAGAAGGCCGGGGCGTCGCAGTCGCTGGCCGCCGCGGCGAAGGAATTGGAGAAGCTGATGCAGCAGATGGGTGATGCGCAGCAAATGGCGGCGGCGGTCGAGGCGCTCGAACAGGCTTCGATGTGCGTCGGCACCGGCCAGGGCTGGCGCCTGAGCCGGCAGCCGGGCTACAAACCCGGTGGCAAACCCGGGTCCGGGGTCGGCACGTGGGCCGAGGAAGGCGGCGAGTGGGACGGACAGTGGACCGGCGGGTGGGATAATTCCGGGATCACGCGGCCGGGCATGGACCCGCGGGGGTTGAGCGACCGCGGGCCGGGAGAACTCAGCGACGCGCTGAAGCCCACCAAGGTCAAAGGGCAGTTTTCGCCGGGCAACCAGATGCCGAGCATCACGCTCAAAGGGGTCAGCATCAAAGGTCAGAGCACGGTGGGCTACCAGGAAGCCGCCGCCGCGGCTCAAACCGACGCCGAAAGCGCGCTGAGCCAGGAAAAGGTGCCGCGCGCCTACCAGGGGGCCGTGCGGGATTATTTTGATGACCTGAAAAAATGAATTCTGTCCGTCCAGCCGATCCGCGCCGCCAGTCCCTCCCGCGGTGGCGCTGCCAGTTTTTGGTTTTCCCAGTTTTCGTTTTTGCCAACTCCCCATGAATACGGAACAGGCCATTCAATCGTTTCGGGACGACTATGCGGCGCTGCGCGCCGAGATCGGCAAGGTCATTGTGGGCCAGGAGTCCATCGTCGAAGGCACGCTCACCGCCCTGTTTGCCGGCGGCCATGTCCTGCTGGAAGGCGTGCCGGGGCTGGGCAAGACTTTGCTGGTCCGCACCTTGAGCGAGGTGCTGGATTTGTCTTTCAACCGCATCCAGTTCACGCCGGACCTGATGCCCGCCGACATCCTGGGCACCAACATCGTGATGGAAACCGCCGGCGGGCGCCGCGAGTTCCAATTCCAGCACGGCCCCATCTTCGCCCATCTCATTCTCGCCGACGAAATCAACCGCGCGACGCCCAAGACCCAATCCGCCCTGCTGGAAGCCATGCAGGAGCACCAGGTCACGGCCGGGGGCCAATTGCGGCGGCTTGACGAGCCGTTTTTCGTCATGGCCACGCAGAACCCGATTGACCAGGAGGGAACCTATCCTCTTCCGGAGGCGCAACTGGACCGGTTTTTCTTCAAGATCCTGGTCGGCTATCCCTCGGGCGAGGAGCTGACCGAAGTTTTGAACCGGACGACGGTGGGCGCGCAGGCGAAAGTGAACAAGGTGCTGCAGCGGGAGCGGTTGCTGAAGCTGATGCGGCTGGTGCGGGACGTGCCGATCGCCTCGCACGTGAAGGATTACGCGGTGCGGCTGGTGCTGGCGACCCATCCGCGCACCGAAACGGCCGCTCCCATTGCCTCCCAGTATCTGCGCTTTGGCAGCAGCCCGCGCGGCGGTCAAACCCTCATTCTGGCCGCCAAAGTGCGCGCCCTGGTGGATGGCCGGTTCAATGTCAGCTTCGACGACATTGAGGCGTGTGTGGCCCCCGCCCTGCGCCATCGGCTGATCCTGAATTTCGAGGCGGAAGCCGAGGGCATCACCACCGACCACGTTCTGGCTCAGATTCTGCGCGACGTGCCGCGCGATGTTCAGGCGGTGAGCGTCTAGCGCCGCTTTTCCAGCCGGCTGGCCATGGCGAACCCGCTCCTCTCCCCGTCGCTGCTGCGGACCCTCGAGCAGTTCCAACTCCTGGCCTCCCGCCGCGCCCGCAGCTCGGCCCGGGGCGAGCGGCGGAGCCGCGCCCGCGGCCAGTCCGTGGAATTCGCCGACTACCGCAACTATGTCCACGGCGACGATTTTCGATACCTCGATTGGAACCTTTACGGACGGCTGGAGCGGCTGTTTTTGAAGCTGTACGAGGAGGAGCGCGAGCTGCCGGTCCGCATCTTCCTGGATGCGAGCGAGTCCATGACCTTCGGCCAGCCATCGAAGTTTGACTTTGCCCGCCAGATTGCCGCCGCCCTTGGCTATGTGGGCCTCTGCGGTTTTGACCGGGTGAGCGTGATTCCCTTTCCCGCGCCGCCATCCGATGGCCGGACGGACCCGGCCGCCTGGATTGCTCAATCCGCCGCCCGGGGCGCGCTGCGGTCGGTTCGCGGCAAGAAGTCGGCGCTGCAGTTTTTTCAGAATCTCGCCATGCTCACCCCCGGCGGCGCGGCGGACCTGAACGCAGCGCTGCGGCGCGGGGCGCTGGAGGCCCGGCACACCGGCCTGGCGGTTGTGCTGAGCGATTTTCTCGATCCGGCCGGCTACGAGGCGGGGCTGACGGCGTTGGTGGGGCGGGGGTTCCAGGTGGATGTGGTGCAAATCCTGGCGGCGGAGGAATTGGCGCCGACAACCTATGGCGACCTGCAACTGGTGGACTCTGAGAGCGGGGCGGTCCAGGAAGTCACCTTTGGGCGGTTCCGGCTGAAAGCCTACCAGCAAACGGTGCAGAATTTTATTCAGCGGCTGAAGGAATATTGCGCGCCGCGGGGCATCCACTTTTTCACCGCCGCCTCGAACACTTCGCTCGAGGATTTGCTGCTGCGGCAGCTTCGGAAAGCCGAGGTGTGGGCTTAAGGGATGAACTTTCTGGCTCCAGCCGCCCTGGTGTTTGCCGCGACGATCCCGGTGGTGATCGTGTTTTACCTGCTGAAGCGCAAGCGGGTGGTGAAACTGGTTTCGAGCACCTTGCTGTGGCAGAAGTTTCTGGCGGAGACGCAGGCGAGTTCGCCCTTCCAGAAGCTCCGGCGCAACTGGCTGCTGCTGCTGCAGATTCTGCTGCTGGCGCTGGCCACCTTCGCGCTGGCCCGGCCCTATTTCGCCGCGAAAATCAAACCGGCGCACCTGCGGGTGGTCATCCTCGACGCCTCGGCTTCGATGCAGTCCACGGATGTGTCCCCGTCGCGGTTTGAATCCGCGCGGGCCGAGGCGCTGAAATGGGTGGACAGTCTGGCTGGGCGGGACCAGATGGTCATTCTGCAGGCGGGCGCCTACACCGAAGTAAAGCAATCTGCGACCAGTGAAAAAGCCGCTTTGCGGCGGGCCTTGCAAAGCTGCATGGCCTCGGACGGTCCGACCCGGCTGGTGCCCGCGCTCCGCATGGCGGAATCCCTCGTTCGCGATCAGCCGGGCGCGGAGATCCACCTGTTCACCGATGGCGCGGTGCCGGAGTTGCGCGAATTCGAGAACAAAGCCTTGCCGCTGGTTTTTCATCGCGTCGGGGCGCGGGCCAACAATGTGGGCATCACGGCGCTTGACGCGCGGGCCAATCCCGAGGACGCGCGCCAGCGCGCGGTGTATGTCAACGTTGCCAACTTCTCGTCCAACAACGTCGAGACCGAACTGGAACTCCGGCTGGATGGGCGTTTGGTCGAAACCCGCCCGCTGCGGATCGCCCCGGCGGAGGTTTCGCCCCAGGTTTTCATCACCACGCAGGCCCGAGACGGCATCTTCAACCTCCGGCTGGCCGCCCGGGACGATCTGGCCTGCGACAACGAGGCTTCGCTGGTGAGCCTGCTGCCGCGGCCGGTGAAAGTGCTGCTGGTTTCGAAGGGCAACCGGCTGCTGGAGCGGGCGCTGCGAGCGGCGTCGCTGGTGCAGCTTTCGGTGACCCAATCCCTGACCGACGCGGCGGCGGGTTTTGATTTTGTGGTGTTGGACGGGGTGGTGCCGGCGGTGTGGCCCCGGGGCAACATCCTGGCGTTTCGGGTGCCGAACACCAATTGGTTTGACTCGATCTCTCAAATCCAGGCGCCGCCCATCGTGGACTGGAAGAGCACGCATCCCCTGCTCCGCTACGTCGGATTTGACAACGTGCAGGTCGTCGAAAGTCTCACGGCCAAAACCCCTTCGTGGGCCGCCTCGCTGGTGGACTCGCCGCAGGCGCCGCTGATGCTGGCCGGGGAGCTCGGCCGCCAGCGCATCGCCTGGGTCGGCTTTGATCCGCTCGACAGCAACTGGCCGCTGCGCATCTCCTTCCCCATCTTCGTCGCCAACGCCGTCGAGTGGCTCAACCCCGCCAACGCGCAGGGCGGACAGTTGCTCATCAAAGCCGGTGAAGCTTTCCGTCTGCCCCTGCTTCGCCCGGAGACCACCGCGCAAGTCACGCTGCCGGACGGGAAGGTCCGCGAGTTAACACTGGATCCAACCGCCAATGAACTTGTTTTCGGCGAGACGCAACGGCAGGGCACCTACCGGTTGCGGGTGGGGACCAATGACCTGATGTTCTGCGTGAACCTGCTGGACGCCGCCGAGAGCGACAACCGGCCGCGGGACGAATTGCGCCTGGGCCAGTTCGAGCGCGTGGCGGCCACGACCCTGCAGCGGGCCAATCTCGAGCTTTGGCGCAGCATTCTCGCGCTGGGCCTGGTCGTTCTCCTGGCCGAGTGGTGGTATTATCATCGCCGGACGGTGTGAAACCATTGGGTCAAGCCCGGCCTTAAATCGAGAAAACGTGACGGAGCCCTTTGGCGAGGCACCGGAACTGCTTTGGAGGAAGCGGAAAAGGGAGCGCGGACTTCGCGCAGCCCGACAAAATACACAAACAACTGTGCAACAATTAGTTACATCTTGAACAAACCCACTGTAATGACGTTTGTTCTGACAGAGACTGAGCTGATCCACCCTTTGTCGCGTATCCAAAGTGTTCAAAGGCGGTACACGGCTGCCTTTGTTTGCGCCTTTGTGAGTTGTTTGCTGGTGGTTTTCTGTCTCTCGACTGCGCGGGGAGCCGATCACCTCCCCAACGCCGCAGCGAAGGTTGGGACGGTGGTGATCAACGGCGACGCCCAGTTCACCACCCATGTTGAAGTCACCTTGACGATCAAAGGCGTGAACAACGGCACGGGATTGTCCGCCATGCAGTTCTCGAATGATGGGGAGACGTGGTCAGCGCCCGAAGCCTATCGCACCAGTAAGGAATGGACGCTGGCCGACGATGGCTCTTATCCGGTGGGAATGAACACCGTTTTGCGAACCGTTTATGTTCGGTTCCGGGATGGTGCGGGGCGGTGGTCCAAGGCGGTCAGTGACAGCATCGTGTTCGCGAAATCCGCCAGCGACGTGCCGCAGATCAAGGAGGTGTGGGTGATGCAGCAGAAGCCGGTGGATTATTCGGGCAGCGAGCCGCTGGGGAGTCGGCGCAATCCCTACCTGGTGCCCGCGGGTCGGAACGAGGTCGAGTTCGACTCGCTGATGTATTCGCTCATGACGAATTACGGAACCTATTGGCCCCGCGCCGCCACCACGGTTCCGCAATATACGGCGACGGTGCTGACCCTTCGGCTGGGGCCGGGGGTTTACGAGACGCACGGGGACAACAAGGCGTATGGCAACACGCTGGCCTGGAGTCCGCGCAGCGGGTGGCGCATCCTGGGCTCGGGCAAGGATGTTACCACGCTTAAAATGGTGGACCTCGGGCGGAATTATTGGTGGTGGGTGGATGTCATCGGCGGGTATTACGGCGATGTGGCCATTTACGAGGACCTCGAGATTGCGGACCTGACGGTGGATTGCAACCTCCAGGAAGGCGGCTCCAACATTCCGGGACGCTTTTGCCGGGGGCTCTATTTTTCCGGCAACAATCTCCAAGTGCGGCGGGTCAAAGTGAAGAATTTCGGCTCGCACATCCCCAACGCGGAACCGTTCGCGATCGGTATTGTCAACTTCGGATCCACCACCGGCAACGCCAACGTCATCCTGGAGGATTGCGACATCGTTCAGCCCCAGGTGGGCAACGATTACAGCGCGGTGATGCTTCACCTGGGCGGGACGTTTGGAAATGACGGGCTGATGCGGTACTACACCAATATCGTCGTCCGAAATTGTTACGTGAACGGCGCCTCGTATGACGGGGAGACACCCGTGGACCCTGCGCTGTACCCGTGGAATGAACGGGGCAGCCACGGACTGGGGATTATTGGCACCTGGGGGGCCGTGGCCGAGGACAACCTCGTCGTGAACGTGCAACACGGCTATTACGCGGACATTTCCAGCGCCCATGACGTCACGGTGCGGAACAACCATTTCCGCAGCGTCATTTTCGGCGCGTCCATGATCATGGGCCGCACCAGCCGCGAAACCCGGATGCTCGAAGGGTACCTGAAGTTTGACAACAACCTGGTGGAGCTGGACCCGCGCTTCTTTCCCAAGGGAGACAGTTGGGGCGCCTTCGGGTGGCGGTTCGGCTTTCGTTTTGTCAGCGACCTGAAAGGCCCCTACGACTATGCTTACAACCAACTGCTGATTCGGAGCAACGTGTTCCAGTTCAACGACCGGGTGAAACCGGACACCAACGTCGGCGGAACGGTCGGCTCGCTGCAAGGCTTTCGCGTCGCCGAACTGGCGGACAACACGTTTGTCGGCATGAATCCTCCGATTACCTGGGATAACGCGCCCGACTATCTCGACTGCCAGGTGGATATTCTCCGGTCCAATCGCACGGCGCCGCTGATCCGTCGCGACAATCGCACCGAGCAAAAAGTCATCGTCGAGGAGTATCCGTTCCTGCTGGACGCCTCGCTGCCTCGGCCGATTGTTCCCCATGGCACCCTGCTTGCGTTGGAGGCGCCCCTCCTTGACGGAGCGCCTGCCACCACCATCATGGGGCTGCCGCCGGCGGCAACGCTTGAACCGGGTGGTGTGGTTCGCTGGCGGACCACCGCGCGGGACATCGGCAAATACGTCCTCAGCTTCTACGACAGCCCGGAGAGAACCAACGACCCGCGCCGGACGCTGGTCAGCGTCTCCAGCCGGCTTTCTCCGGAAGACCCCCGCTACTTCGCCAACGGACTGCTCGGCTTTTGGAAGTTCGACGAAATCTCCGGCACCGTGCTGTTCGATTCTTCCGGCAATGAAATCACGATGAACGCCGCGGTCGGGGTCAGCTCGAACCTGCTGGCGTTGGGCGCGCCGGGCTATGGGACGGGCAAGACCGCTCTCCGGTTCCTTGGCAAGCCGGGCGATCATCCGCCTCCCCTGTCCGTGCTGAGCACCAACCCGCCGCTGTTCAGTGGCTTTACGCTGCCGTTTCACCCCCTCCTGAATACCAACGCTTCGCTTTACCAGGCTTTCACCCTTGCGTGCTGGTTCAATCTCGAAGCTCCGCCGCAGACCAACCAGCTCCTTCTCACCGACAATTCGAGGTTCTTTTGGTCAGTCAATCCAGGGTCGGGGTCGGACTCGAACCGGGCGGCGCTTTCGTTCATCAGCTACCCGACCAACATCCGGCTGAGTTCCGCCACAAATCTGGCGGCCGGCAGGTGGTACCATGCCGCGGTGGTTTATGATGGCATTTCGCTCCGGATGTTCCTCGACGGCGCCCTGGCAGCCCAGACACCGTCGGGTCCATTGACCGCCTACATGCCCAACTCGACTTTTTTCGTTGGGGGGCGGTTCGGTTCCGACGACTTTGTGGGTTGCCTGTCCGACCTGGCCGTCTGGGGGCGGCCACTGGCGGATGGAGAAATCGCCAAGATTCGGGCTGACGCCATGGCGGGCGTGTCGCCGCGCCTCGAGCCGGTGCCGCCTTCGGCGCTGCGTGTGGGATCAGTCACCGGCAATGCTGTGAGCCTTTTCTGGCAGGACAACTCGCTTAACGAATCGGGTTTTGTGCTTGAACGCAGCGCCACTCCTGATCAATTCAGCGTCATTGCCACACTCGGCCGAAATGCCACCGCGTTCACGGACACGATTCCCCAAGCCGGCGGCACGTACTATTACCGCGTCAAGGCCGTGAACCGCCTCGGCGAGTCGGACTACTCGAATTCGTTCGCCGTCAGCAACGGCAAGCCGCAGGCGCCCCCCGGGCTTCGTTTCAACTGAGTTGAGCCGTTGCCGCCGGCTCGTGGAGCCCGCGGTTGAATCACGGGCGCGGGTCCACCAGCAAACTGCGGACCTGGGCGGGGGTAAGTTCCGCGGCCGGTTTGAACCGGGGACTGGTCATGTAGGTGAGGAGGCTGTGACGAAACTGGCGGGTGACCGGGTCCTGCGCGGCGGGGTCCTGGAGGTCAAGGCCGCACATCACGAGTCGGCCTTTGCCGACGCGGGCCTCGAACAACAGGGCCAGCCGGCGGTTGGTGAACCAATCGTCAATAATCCGCACGGTGGGCTCGAGGTTCCGCGGTAGCTCATCCAACACGATGGCGCCGGCGCGGCTGATCAGATACCACCATTGCCAGTTGCTGTGGTATTCGGTGGGAAACTGCGCCAGGGCGGGGTGCCTGGGATCACACAGGATGCCCAGGGTGTGCGGCGGCTGTCCCTTGGTCCAGGCCGTGTTCCAGAAAATGCTCGAGAAACCGAGCGCGACCGGCTTGCGCGGGTCGGGCTTGATGCGCGCCGGCGGGACGGTGAGCAAGACTCTGCCGCCGTTCTCGAGCGCGCCCAGGGCCCGCTCGTCGAGATCGCTGGTGACCCACACCTCCGGCGGTGTCTCGACCGGGATTTGCGCCGGGTAGATCCAAATATCCCAGTCATTCTCGAAAGGAGTGGCCTGAATCCCCACCACCAGTTTGCAGTGGACCGGCGCCGGGATGTTTTCGAGCGCCGCGCGGATGCCACCCAGCGCAATGCCGTTGTCCACCGGCACGAATCGCGGGGGGAGCTTACCCTCGGCGAGCACCCTGCCCTTTTCGCTCACCAATTTCCAAACCGGGACGGCCTGCTCGAGCGGTGCGGCGCCAAAGTGGGCCAGTTCGAGGTCCGCCTCGAGAGTTTCGGCGGTGGTAAACACCCGCCTGGGCAGGCGCGCCAGCGGCACCGTCTGGCCGGAGAACCGGCGGTATTCGGCGGCGGTGATGTAACCCTTGGATTCCCAGAAGGGGTCCAGCACGCCGACCAGGGCGGTGCCCTGGCCGGGAAAGTCATGCAAATCCAGCAGTTGAAACCCGCCCATGCCCGGGGTGCGCAGCGCCGATTCGATGTCCTCCTTGTAACACAGCGCCTGGAGCTTGCCCGAGGCGCGGAGAAAATCCCGCGCCAGGGCGCCCATGCCCCGGGCCTCGAGCGAGTCGCGGAAAATCTCAAAATTCCTCGGTTTCAGGTAACCGGTGTATTTGGGAATTTCATCGAAGTTGGGATAGGCGCACCACTGGCCGATTTCGTGGCTGATAACGGGGACGGACCGTTTTTGGATGTAGTCGCGGTAATCGGTGACGGTTTCGGGAGGGCGGGAATTGATGCGGGATTTGAGGCCCTGACCCCAAGCCTGGATACGCGGGTCTGGGGTGACATGGAACTGGTTCTCGGGCAACTGCGGCCAGCCCGAGCCGCTGGTGTAAAGCCGGCGCGGGTCGCGCTCCCGGTAATGGCTGACCCATTTGGCGAGGTAGGCGTTGGCTTTTTTGCCTCCCGGTTCGTTGCCGTAGGGCAGCAAGAGGAAGGAGGGATGGTTGCCGTAAGCCTTCAAAATCCGGTCGGTTTCCTCATAAATCCACTGGTCCACCGGCTTGCCATCCCCGAGTGTGGTGGACTGGTTTGCCCACGAGGCGACCTCGACCTGGTAATAAAAGCCCAATTCGTCCGCGGCGACAAACGCCGCTTCCGGCGGACACCAGGAATGGAACCGGATCATATTCAAGCCATGGGCCTGGCAGGTCTTGAGGATCCGCTTCCAGGATGCCACATCCACCGGCGGATGGCCTGTCTTCGGGAAAATGCAGCACTCGAGGGTGCCGCGGAAAAAGGTTTTGCGCCCGTTCAACAGGAACTGCGTGCCGGCGGTCGAAATCTCCCGCAGGCCAAAGTGGACGCCTTTCGTTGCCCGGGCCTCGTCGCCATCGAGCCAGACCATCAGCCGGTAAATCGCCGGATTAAACTCATCCCACAGCCGGGCCGCAGACGAGAGCGGGATTTGGGTTTCAAACGAAGCGCCCTCCGCCGTCCAGGTGACGGCAAGCTTCGAGCCCGCGATTTCCCTGCCCAGGTTGAAGCCCAGGGGGGTGACGACGAAATCCAGCCGTCCGGTTCCGGGCCGGCCGGTGGCGTTGCCGAGCCGGCCTTTGACCGTGATGGAACGGGTTGCCACCTGCGGATACACCTGCAGGTCCTCGATCCAGACCGGGGAGGTGGCGCGCAGGCTGATGTCGCCCACAATGCCATTCCAGTTGCCCTGGGTATGATCGCTGATGCTGTGCGAGTTCTCGCCAATATCAATGATCATGCGGTTGTCCACGCGCACCGTGAGCCGATGTTTACCCGGCGACAGGCGGGTGCCCAGATCATGGTCGTGGGGGGTCGAGAGGCTGCTGTTCGAGCCGATGAACCGTCCGTCCACCCACACCCGCGTTTCCCAATGGGGCCGTTCGAGGGTGAGGACGACGCGTTTGCCGACCCAGGCGGCGGGGATTTCAAACTCGCGCTGGTACCAGGCGGCGCCCGCGTAGTATTTTGCCGGTTGCAACCAGAACGGCACCTTCACGTTCCCGGGCTGGCGATACCGCGCGTACTCCGGCTCGGTGAACCACGAGCGGTCCACAATGCCGCCCGTCCATTTCGTATCCACCGACGGCTCGTCGCCCACCCCCTGCGCCGGCAAGGATCCCGGCAGCTTGATTTTTTGCGCCAGGGTTCGGTCAAACCATTTCTCCCGGATGCCGGCGTCGTTGCGGTCCAACTCGAACCGCCAGGTCCCCGCCAGTGAGATTGGGTCCGCGGCGAAGGTGGTTCCGGCGGACAAGCAACCGAATGCCGCCGCGGCGGTGAATACAAGGCGAAGGGAGAGTCTCTGTTTCATATTGACGCGCTGCAGAATAGCCCTTGGCAGACCTTGCAGCCCAGTGTTTTTTTAGGATTCGGGCGAGCCTGGGGGGCCTGCGGGTGGTCCACCCGGATGAGCCGGGGTAATTGTTTTGACGGCCGCGGCCAGTTTTGTTCTTTGTGGGATGTTGCCGGGGGCGAGATGCCGCACGAGCCGTTGGCGGGCAGGGATTGATGCCGGACGGGCGGTCTGTCCCCCGGAAGGGGCGTTTGGTTCCTGGAAAGACGCCAAGCCGATCGGATGCGCAGCGACGGGGTCGCAGCGCAGGCAGGCAACAGCAGCATTATGAATATCCAAAAGCTCTGCGCGGGTTACGGTATCGTTGTCCTGAGCCTCCTGACCGTCGGGCGCACTCAAGGGCTTTGCGGCGAGGCCAAGGCGCGCCAGCCGCTGCCGAAGATAGCCGTGGCGCCGGATCATCGCGGCTTCGTGACGGCCGCCGGAAAACCGTTCGTGCCTTTCGGGGTCAACTATTACCGTCCCGGCACCGGCTGGGCGCCAAAGATTTGGCAGAAGTTTGATCCGGAGCTCGCCCGCCAGGACTTCGTCCGCATGAAAGAACTTGGGGTGAACTGCGTCCGGGTTTTTCTCACCTACTCGTCCTTTTGCACGGATATCGGCCAGCTCCGGCCCGAAGGCTTGGCGAAATTCGACCAGTTTTTGTCGCTGGCCGAGGAGGCCGGGTTTTATGTGCACCCCGCCGGCCTGGACCATTGGGAAGGCCCGCCGAATTGGAAACCGGTCGCGATTGACTCGGAAGAGAACCTGCGCGCGCTGGAAGCTTTCTGGAAGCTGTTTGCCGCCCGGTATCGGGGAAGAAGCGTCCTTTTCGCTTACGATCTGAAGAATGAGCCCGGAGTCGGATGGGACAGCCCTGAGCTCAAACGAAAATGGAATGAGTGGCTGAAGCGCAAATACTCCAGGGTCGAGGCGCTGCACGAGGCGTGGAACAAGAAAACGCCGCTGGAATTCGACCTGGTTCAGGTGCCGGCGGCCAGCGACCGCTACAAGGACCCCGAACTGCTGGACTACCAGTCTTTCCGGGAGGACATCGCGGAGGAATGGACCCGCCGGCAGGCCGAGGCCATCCGCGGGGCGGACCCGGAGGCGCTCATCACCGTGGGGCTCATCCAATGGTCGGTTCCCGCACTGTTGCCGGGGAACATTCGTCATTATTCCGGGTTCCGGCCCGAGCGCCAGGCCCGGCATCTCGATTTCCTTGAGGTCCATTTTTACCCGCTCGCACGGGGAGCCTACGAATACCGGAGCGAGGAGGAAGAAAGGGCGAATCTGGCCTACCTGGAGAGTGTCGTGCGGGAGGTGTCGCTGGCCGGCAAACCGGTTGTGCTGGCCGAATTCGGCTGGTATGGAGGCGGCAAACCGACGTTCGATGGGGGCCGTCACCCTGCCGCCTCGGAGGACCAGCACGCGAAGTATTGCGGGCGCGTGGTCGAGACTTCCGCGGGGTTCGTCGTGGGATGGCTCAATTGGGGTTTTTACGACCAACCCGAGGCTGGTGATTGCAGTCAGTTGACGGGACTTCTGACGGCGGATGGGAAAGAAAAAGAGTGGGGCAAGGCGTTTCGGCAGCTTGCCGCCAAGCACGCAGGCCGACGTATTGAACCTCCAGCCATCGGGCCTCGTCCGAACCTTGATTGGGCTGCCTGTCTGACCAGCACCGCCTCCGCCGCCGAATTCCGGGAGGCTTATCTAAAGGCTTTCGAGGGACGCGCAACGGCGGCCAAGTGAGAGGTTCACAGGGCGTGTTCCGGCGGGATGGCCGGAGGCATGGCGAGCGGCATGGCAGAGGCGCCTTGCTGCACTTGACGGACAGACGGAGGTGATTATAATATATTATCCTTGACTTATGAAAACGACAAAATTTCATATTTCATCTGTGAAGGGAGGCGTTAGTAATCATCTGCTGGTCAGCGTATTGGCGCCATTGATGGGGTTGATGTGCCTGACTTGCGCCGGCCATGCGGGCGGACGGGTGATCGGGTGGGGCACGGGAGACCCGATCACGAAAATGCCGGCCGATCTGACAAACATTATCGCCGTTGCGGCGGGCAGCCGTCACGCCGTGGCGCTGAGAGCCGATCGGACGGTGGCGGCGTGGGGCTATGGCAGCGGGACCAACGTGCCATCGGGCCTGACCCATGTGACGGCGGTTGCGGCGGGCAGCTACTACAGTCTGGCGCTCACGGGCAATGGGACGGTGGTGGCGTGGGGCAGCGGCCCAGCCGTGTCTGAGTTGCCCGCTGGGTTGCAAGACGTGGCGGCCATCTCGGCCGGTTACGACCACTGCCTGGCGTTGAAAAACGACGGGTCGGTCGTGGCCTGGGGTGCTCAGAACTTTGGGTGTCTGAATGTTCCGGGGGACTTGACCAACGCGATTGCGGTTGCCGCGGGGCATTCGCAGAACCTGGCGCTGAGGGCTGATGGCACGGTGGTGTTTTGGGGATACGCCACCAATACGCTGTCCCCGCCGACGGGCCTGGGCAATGTGCAGGGCATTGCGATTGGCTGTGTGACCGGGGGGTCGGTGGACACGACGCATTGCCTGGCCTTGCGGAACGACGGGACGGTCGTCGCGTGGGGCAGAAACAACTGGCACCAGGCAGACGTGCCGGCGGATTTGCCCAAGGCGATGGCGGTCGCCGCCGGGCTCTACCACAGCCTGGCGCTGACGGAGGATTACCGGGTGATGAGCTGGGGCGCCGATGATGCGGGCCAATGCACTCCGCCGCCCGAGCTTACCGCCGCGTCGGCCATTGCCGCGGCGGGCAGGTACAGTCTGGCCATCCTTCGGGAGCTGCCGCCGGTGATCAGCGGCCAGCCCCAAAGCCGGCTGGTAAACACGGGGGAAACGGTGACGCTTGCGGCGGCGGGCAACGGCACCCCGCCGTTAAGCTGGCAGTGGTACTTCAATGGCCAGCCGGTGCCCTGGGGGACGGGTTCGTCGTTGACGATTACCAACGTGCAGCTCAGCGACTGCGGGTGCTATCAAGCGGTGCTGAGCAATCCTTACGGCAACGCAACCAGCGCGGTGGCAACCGTGGCAATCCGGGTTCTGAACCTGCAGAAAGTCGCGGGGCTGACGATCGAGAATCCCCCGGGCACCCCCATTCGTGTGGAGTGGTCGGAGGACCTTCAGACCTGGTTTCCGCTGACTAATTTTGTGCTGCCCACCAGCCCGTACCGTTTCGTGGACTGGGAATCAGCCGGTCGCCCGCAGCGCTACTATCGGCTGCTGCCCTGAGGCTTCCGCAGCCGGCAACTCGCGCATAGATGGCCGGCCAGGTTCGGCGGGATAACCGAACCGCCGGGGGGGTGTTGCTTGTGCCCAGGACCCGCGCACCGTGTTCCCGGCCGCGGCCGGGCTGTTGCGGCCGGGCTTGCCTTGAGGCGGGGGAAAGGGTAGATATGGGCTCCGGGCTGTGGCGGAAAACCAGCCTGGCACAAACAAAAACCGCATGAGTCAACGCGATCCTTTCTCCGAGCTCGGCGAGTCAGTGCGCGAGCTTTTCTCCGGTGACGCCGCGGAGGGTCCTTTCGAGGAACTCGCCCTGGAATTGTTTGCCTTGCAGTATCGGAACAATGCGCCTTACCGGCGTTATTGCGAGGCGGCGGGGCGGACACCGGGAAGCGTCACGGACTGGCGCGAGGTGCCGGCGGCGCCGGCGTCCGCTTTCAAAGAATTTGACTTTTCCTGCATCCCGGTCAGCCGGCGGACGGCGATGTTTTGTTCGAGTGGCACGACCCGGGCGGTGGCCAGCCGGCATTATCATTGTGGCGAATCGCTGGCGCTTTACGAAGGTTCGGTGCTGGCGGGGTTCAGGCGCCACTTTCGGTCGAAGTTTGAACGCGTATTGATTCTCATCCCGCCGCCGGCGGAGGCGCCGCATTCGTCGTTGGCTTACATGTTCGAGGTGGTTGGCAGGGCTTGGGGCCGCAGGCGGGAAACTTGGCTTGGGCGAGTGGGGCATGGGGGCGTTTGGCAGGTGGATGCCCCGGCAGCGTTTCGGCAGCTCGAGGCCGCGGCGGGCGGCGGCCGGCCGGTGCTGGTGTTGGGCACGGCGCTGGCGCACCTGGATTTGATTGCCGCCGGGCAGGCGGAAGGCGCGCGATTCAAGCTCCCGCCTGGATCAGTCGCCCTGGAAACCGGGGGTTACAAAGGTCGCACACGCCGCTTGTCCAGGACCGAACTTTACTGGCAAATCACCAGCTTCCTGGGGATCCCCCAGGCCAGCATTGTGGGGGAGTACGGGATGTGCGAACTGAGCTCGCAGGCTTACGATGTCCGGCCCGAGGCTCTTATCCGTTCGGGACTCAACGGGCCGGACGCCGGCGGCGAGCTGAACGGCCGGCGATTTGTCTTTCCGCCCTGGGCGAGGGTACGGATGATTTCGCCCGAGACCGGGGCAGAGGTTGGGGAAGGCGAGACCGGTCTGATTCGGGTGTATGATCTGGCGAACGTTTACTCGGTCATGGCCGTGCAGACGGAGGACCTGGCAGTCCGGCACGAGGACGGTTTTGAACTGGTGGGGCGGGCGGCCGAAGCGGAGCCGCGAGGCTGTTCGCTGGCGGCGGCGTAGCGACAGACGATGAGTGAAGAAAGAAAAAAGGCGGAGTGGTGAGCGGGCACGAGGCACATCGGCGGCGGACGCTTTGGATGACGGGCGCGCTGCATGGGTTTACGCACCTTTACGGGGTGGCGTTGCTGCCGCTTTACCTGCAAATCCAGGCCGACCTGAAGTTGCGGGGGGTGGAGCAGGCGACGTTGCTGGTCAGTGCCATGGGCTTGGCGTACCTGCTGCCGAGCTATCCCCTGGGGGTGATGGCCGACCGGGTAAGTCGCAAGAAACTGCTGGCTCTCGGCCTGGCGATCAACGGCCTGGGGTTTGTGGCGCTGGCGGCGGCGCCGGGTTTTGGCTG
>CAZVYG010000091.1:10109-19799 GCA_964631605.1 uncultured Verrucomicrobiota bacterium | reverse complement strand
GGTGAAGTTGAGGGTCGGACCGTTGGTGAGGATTGCCAGGCTCGGCGCCACGCCGCCGATCCAGTTCGAGAACATCTGGCCGGCGCCCGGCAGAGCCGTGATGGAGTAGGTCTTGCCCACCTGCAACACCGCGTTGCTGTAGTTGGGCGAGAGTTTGCCGACGCCGGTCGTCTGCACGATGAGCCGGTCGGTCGGCACATAAACCACGCTGACCTTGCTGGTGAGTGACACGTTGCCGCTGGTATCCACAGCGTAGGCAGAGATGACGTTGGTGCCCGGGTCCAGCATTGCTGTGCCGGTCCAGTGCAGCCAGTTGTCGGAGGTGGCGGCCTTCATCCAGCCGTAATTCTTCACCTGGAACAGGACGTTGGACACCTGGACGTTGTCTTTGGCCACGCCGGACACCTGCACCGCGGGATTAACAAACTTTTGTCCGGTCAAGGGCGCGGAGATTGCGAGCGTCGGCCGGGTCGCCTCGGGCACCACGGTGAGGGTGGCGCTGGCGTTGGTTTCGCCGACGAGGTTGCGGACGGTGACGGAATAGGTCGTCCCCGACATGGCTTGCTGGACGTTGCTGAGAACCAGGGTGGACTTCGTGGCGAGGAGAATCTGGGCGCCGTTGGAATGCCACTGGTAGGAAAGGGGCGGGCTGCCGGCGGCCTGGACACTGAACGTGGCATTGCCACCCGCCTGCACCATCTGATTTTGCGGGGCGCTCAGGAGGGTCGGCGGCACTTCGCTGGGGACATACAAGGCCCGGTCCATGGCAAACGTCCCGCTGCCCTGGCCGGGCACCTGGATGCTGCCCGAGAGCCGGCGCAGGCTGCGATTCAATGTCCCTTGAATCTGGATGCCGTTCAGACTGGTGGAAGAGAAGGCCAGAGTCGTCGGATTGATCATGCCTCCCCCGCCGTCCCCGATCGAGCCGTCACTGTCGAATTCAACATAACCGACGTTGCCTTCCGCCGTGATCATCCCGCGCAGTTTGCCGGTGACGGGTCCCAGGGCCCACGAGCCGGTGTAGTAGCCCGCCACGCTCGAGAAGGGGCCTTGATCAGGCTGGCGTTCGCCCTGAATTCGAACACCCCAGGAGTTGTCCAGCGCACCCAGATATCCCTCGACCCATCCGTCGTTGTAAATTTCCCCCTGGTAGCGGACGTTGTTGGTGATGAAATCCCAATCCCGGTCCACCCGGTCCACCTTGAACACCTGGTAAAAACCTTCCCCGCGCGCGCCGTCGAACCCGAGCAGCGTGGCCTGGAAATTGGTGTTCACAAAAATTCCGAAGCTGCCCACGATCTGGTCCCCCATGCCCGGATCCATCGGATTGGGCCCCCAAATCGCACCGGCGTAAATCCCGGGAGAGGAATAAGGATTGAGGCGCCGCAACTCCTTCTCGATATCCGTCACCGATTCCCCGATCAACACGCCGCCCAGCGTGTAATCCGGCAGCGAGTTGGGAACATAGCTGTCGCCGTTGAACCGGGGCAACAGGCTCCGCAACGACTTGGTCCCCGCGAAATAGGCGCCCACGTACACGTAATGGTCGTCGTTGGTTTCCACCATGACGGGTTTGAAGACCGAGGCCAGGGCGGTGGCCAGGTTCTCCCGGAACCGGGCTTCTTCGCGCAACTCCTCGGGGTCGAGATTGAAGAGCCGTTGCGCGCCGTTCGTGCGCGAATGGCGAATGAACTCGGATGCGGCAAAGTAAAGGTGAATGGCGTTGGTGAACGAAGCGCGGGAGGCGAGCAGTTCGGCTTTGCTACTCTGGGTCAACAGGTTGGGGAAAGTCGCCAGCACGCTCTGAATCGTGAGCGTGTTGGCCTTGCCCATCTGCTCCAGTTGATTGATCCACAGGTTGAGATTGTGCGCGTTGAGGGTGTGGCCCAGCCCCTCGGCGGCGTGCAGGAGCGCCCGGGCGAGCAGGACATCCCCGTAGTCAATCGTCACCGGCTCGATGGCGGTCTCGCTGGCGGTGAGGTTCAGGATGAATCCCGGGTTGGTGACCTTCCCGAGGTTGGCCAGTGATTGCTGGATGGTCGGAACCACCGTGTTGCTCACCACCCGGATCCCCTCCCCCGAATAAAGGTTCGGCGGCAGGATCACATCCCCGTTGGTCGTGCGCTTGAAATCCGCCGTCCAGTTGTAGAGATTGCGCCCGGTCGCCGGCAGGCCGAGGCGACTGAGGAAATTGCTGCACGCCGGCTGCCGCGGCAGCAGGAGGATGCGGGTGGCGGCCGCCAGCACATTGGCAGGCCCGTGGTTGGGGGCTTGCGCCAGCGCGTCCGTAAATTTCGAGTAGGCCGCCGGCAGATTGCTGCTCGAGAGAAATTGTCGTCCCTGGAGCACCAGGTCGTCGGCGGTTTGAGCCCCGAGATTGAAGGCGCATAACAGGGTTGCGAGGAAACAGAAGCTGCGAGTTTTCATAAGGAGTGGTCTGCCTGGCTGTTGTTTAAGTTGACGGTGGTGAGAGTCCTGGTGAACAAATTCCATTGGTGGAGAAAGCCGCTGCTTTCCCAAACGACCGTGCCCGCCGAAGCGCCCAGCAACAAGGTGGCGCGCGAGGCCTGGACCAGGCCGGCGTCGGTGTCGAGAGTCAAATCCTCCAGCAGACAGTGGTCGGTCTCCGGCTGGTCCGGCAGTTGCAAACGGCGGGCCTGGAGTCGCGGTTCACTCTCGCCCGCGAAGGCGATGCTCACCCCGCGCCACTCGATGCGGCTGCTGCGGGCCAGGGGCGCGAGCTTCACCCGGAACCCGGCGGTCCAATTGGTGCCGGGCTGGGCCTGGTTCAGCTCCAGCCGCACGCCCTGCGCCACCAGGATCGGCATGAGTTTCACGCGGAAAAACCCGAACCGCTGCTGTTCGGTAAACACCCGCTCGACGCGGAGGGTGCCGACCAGCGCGGAGGCATTCGCCGTGTAGATGCCCACCGCCAGATTTCGCGCCTCGGAAGTGCGCATCTCCGCCCCCTGCCCGGCCGGACGGAGCGACACGAGAAACACGGTCAATAAAGGGAACAGTCCCAAGCGAATCCGCCCTCCGAGGGCGTTCGCCGAGAAAAGCCGGACCGTCGCGTTGCAAAGGTTCACAATCTTGCGCTCCGAGACTCAGATGTCGTCTCAAAAAGCGGGCCAACGGCTCAAGGCTTTAACAGAACCTCCCGCATTAGCAAGCGCCGAATTGGGGCTCCTTTGGCCGCGGCACCCGGCCTCCGTTTCCGACGCGGCGGATATATCCGGGGATGCCTCCCGGGGTGACGCAGTGTTGGGCCGACGAGGGCGGCGGCTCAGCGAGGCGTGACCTTGGGCCAGGCCAGGGGAACGCCCTCCTGCGTAAGACGGTTTTGGAATTCGCGCAGCAGGTCGGGCTTGGCGCGCACCTCGCGGGGAGCGCGCTTGTTGCCGACGCAAAAGGCGGCAAGGGCGCCGGCGGCTTCACCGATGTTCCATTCGACGGGATGCAGGCGGTAGCAGCCGTTGGTGATGTGCGTCACGCCGAGGTTTTTGCAGGCTGCCAGGAGGTTTTCGACGCGTTTGGGCAGCAGCGCGCCCAGGGGGATTTGGAAGGGAAGCGAGCTGATATCAATATAGTTGTCTCCCCCGGTGCTGGGATGCAGATCAATGCGGTAACTGCCGATTCCCACCGAATCCTTGAAGACTTCGGCGGCAACCTCGCCGGGTTTGGCGCCGGTGGCTTTGGCGCGCGCCTCGGTACCGACGTGTTGTTCGAGCACGGTGAATTCGGCCTGAATTCGGCGGCTCTCGCGGATGTAGGGGTACTTGGCCAGACCATCCTCGGTGCCGACGATGTCGGGCCGCAACCGGAGGCCTTTCCAACCCGTGCCACCGTCCGGGCGGGGCGCTTCGGTTTGCAGCCAGTAAAGGAGCGAGAGGCTGAGTTGTTTGGCGCGCTGGATGTGGCGGGCCGCCTCGTCGGGCGGGACCTCGAAGGGATTGCCCAGGAGATAATCGTTCTGCGGCCAGTTGACCAGGGTGATGTCTCCCGCGTAGGTGCCGAGGCGGAAGTTCGTGCGGTCAATGATGCGGCGGTAGAGGAAGAAGCCGGTGGCCTTGTCCGCGTCGAAGCCGTAATCGCGGGGTTGAAGCGTCGTCGGGTTGGAATAGACAAAGCTGAGCAGCTTCCCCGGCCACGCCGGTTTCATGGCGGGGACGAACTCACGCCAGAAGGTGTATTCCGCCGGTTTGTCAAGGGTGTGATCCTCGCCTTTGAGGTAGTCCATGGCAAAGCAGCAGGTGAACGCCTGCATGTTGTGCGGAGCGGCCTCCGCCGGGGCGTGCGGCTCGCCGGTGTCGCGCTGGGATTCGGCGCCGGTGACATACTCCGTCCGAGTGAGCGGCAAGAGGTCTCCCATTTCGGTGGCATCAATGAAGTAGGGCGCGCGCAGCACCAGCTCCCGGCCGGATTCGAGGCTGCGGACCCGCACCGCTTCGACGCGGTCACCATTGACCAGGGCGGAGGTGGCTACATGACGGAGCAGCACCGTGACGCGCTTGCCGGCAACGTAAGGGGCGAGCATTTCTTCCAGCGCCGCCAGCGAGACGCGAGGCTCGTGGCAGAGGCGCGAAACGGACCCGTTGCCGGGGTTCAGATAGGGGACCGCCCGCGCCTCGGCGGTGAGGGGGAAATTGCGGTAATAATAGTCCCGAATGCGCCGGCGCAGGTCGAGGTAGCTGCGAGTGCCGCCGAAGGTTTCGATCCAGGGATTCTCATCGGGGGGAACCGCCTGGGCGGTCAATTGGCCGCCAATCCAGTCAGTTTCCTCGGTCAGAATGACCCGCAAGCCATTGCGGGCGGCGGCCAATGCCGCGGCGCAACCGCCGGTGCCGCCGCCGATGATGACCAGGTCAGCGGCCATCTCCTTCGTCGCCGGCGGCTTTCCGCCCGCTTGCGGGTTTGGGGCTCCGGGAGCCTGGGCCTGAACCGGACTACTGGCGGCGGCCAGGACCGGCGTCGCTGCGGCCAGGGTTTTGATAAAGGCACGACGGGAATGTCCGCTGCTTTTCATAAGGCTCGCAAGATTCGACGACGAATGAGCCGGCTCGGTGTCCGGATGACGATTACGCGCGCGCCGAATAAGGCAGCGACCACGGCTTGCGGTACTTGACCCCGACCAGGCGGTCGGCTTCGCGGTCGCCCAGGATGCGCTCCTTGACGGGGTCCCAGACCACTTTCCGGCCGGAGCGGTAGGCGATGTTGCCGAGGTGGGCCACGGTGGACACGTGATGGCCGACCTCGAGGTTGAGGACGGGCTGCTGGCGGGTCTTGACGCAATCCAGGAAGTTTCGAACGTGGGCGGGGCGGGGGTTGCCGCTGCCGGGTTTGCGCTGCGAATCGAGGTTGGCTTGTTTGCGTTCGGTGATGATTTCCCAGCCGCTGTCGTTGAGAATGATGGTGCCCTCGGACCCGCTCCATTGCACGCCCCAGGAACGGCCATGGAGGCCGTTGTTGAGTCCGGCTTTGTGTTCCCAGACGAGGGTAAAGGTGGGGAACTCGTAAACGGCGATTTGGGAGTCGGGGGTTTCGGAGTCATCATCGAGCACGAACTTGCCGCCCGAGGCGTAAGCGGAGCGAGGCGGTTCGGCGCCCATGCCCATGAGCATCATGTTGATCAGGTGCACGCCCCAATCGGTCATCAAGCCGCCGGCATAATCCCAGAACCAGCGGAAGTTGAAGTGGAAGCGGTTTGGGTTGAAGGGCCGTTTGGGCGCCGGGCCGAGCCACATATCGTAATCCACGCCTGGGGGCGGGTCGCAATCGGGTTTGTGGCCGATGCTGGGGAGCCAGTCGAGGTAGGCCCAGCCGCGAACCAGGCCGACTTTGCCCAGTTTGCCGGAGCGGACCATCTCGGAGGCTTCGATGATGTGCTGGCAACTGCGCCACTGCGAGCCCATCTGGACGACGCGGTTATGGCGCCTGGCGGCTTCGAGCATGGCGCGGCCTTCGTCAATGGTAGTGGCCAGCGGTTTCTCGACGTAAACGTCCTTGCCGGCCTGACAGGCCAGCACCGTCGGGAGGGCATGCCAGTGGTCGGGGGTTGCCACGAGCACGACATCCACGTCCTTGCGGTCAATGACGCGGCGGAAATCGCGGGTGGTGTCCGGCTTTTTCTGGCGGTGCTTTTCGCACAATTCGACGCCCTTTGCGATGCGGGCGTCATCCACGTCACAGACCACCACGCAATCCACCTCCGGGTTGGCCAGGAAGCAATCCAGGTCGCCGACGCCCATGTCGCCCGAGCCGATGATGCCGAGACGGATTTTGGAGTTGGGGCCGGGCTCGGCGGCCGAGAGGCTGCGGGTGAGGGCGGCGGTGAGGCTGCCGAGGGCCAGCGGGGCCAAACCGCCGGCCATCGCGGAGTTGCGAAGAAAGGTTCGTCGGGATACGGAATTCATAAATTCTCAAATCGTCTTTATCTGCGGCTTGGGGCCGCCTCAGGGGAGGCGTGATCCCGGCTGAGGTCGCGAGTTCCTGGATTGAAACACTTCATTTGCAACAGACTGCCTTTGACAAGCCCGCCTGACAATGACGTGTTCGCGTCACAATAGCGCCCACGGGCGCGCGAGGACAATTCCTCGTGGACAACGGCGGAGGTGTCTGCTACCAAGCGCCGCAGTTCCTTCTATACCTGGCCTCAGAAGTCGCGGTGGCCCGGGCGAGGGCGCCCCACCAGGCAGAGCGCTTTCGCCGAAAGCGCCCCTGGCGCCACTCATGTCGCCAGGCATAGAAACGCCACATCTTGTTGCCATGTCAACCGATTTCAAAAATAAATTCAGTCGGCGGGCTGCCCTGAAGAGTCCTGGCACCGTTGGCGGATGCGCCGTTGCAGGTGCCTCGGCAGAGGCGCTGGCAGCGCAACCGGTTCGAGTGGACCGGTGCTGGTCCCGGATCCTCAACCCCGTCGCGGCAAAGGACCACCTCAGGAAGCACCTGGTGACCGCCCCGGCGAACAAAGTGCTGAGCTTCGGCGGAGACTGCATCCCGGTGGAGCGGGTGCTGGGGCACGCCCTTATCGCGCGCCGCGGGATCGCGCAGGCTCTTGGCGAGCTGGTGGAGCCGCTGCTGCATGGCAATGCGCGGAGAATCTTTCGGTTGGAAGCCAAGGCGGCCGCGCTGAGGACGGCGGATTGGGTGAAATGAAGGGGGCGCCCGGGCCGGGCTGTGGCCGGTTTTCGACAAGTCCTGATCCTGGTTTCGTCCAATGAGCTCTTCCTTGACCCCGTGGCAGATGCTGGGTTTGGTTCTGATCAGCGCCCTGCTATGGATGAACTACGTGCGGTCCAAGGACCGGCTCCGGCCGGAGCCGCGGCGGCGGCTGTTGTTGGCGTTCGTTCTGGGCATTGCGGCTTTCATTCTGGCCGCGGTGAGTTACGAGGTCATCGAGGCGCTGGGCGTTCCCCCGATCCGGATGAATGAGAGACCGTGGACGGCGGTTTACTGCTTCGGGATCGTGGGGCCGCTGGAGGAAGGTTCCAAGGTGTTGCTGGCCTGGCTTTTCGTATTCCGTTGGCGCGAGTATGACGAGCCGGTGGACGGTTTTGTTTATGCCGCGTCGCTGGCCCTGGGTTTTGCCTGCGCGGAGAATTTCTACGGGACCAGCGACGTTGGCTGGGTGCGGCAATTGGCCCACACCGTCGCGACGCCTTTTGTTCACGTGTTGTTCAGCGCGATTTGGGGTCTGGGGATCGCCCACGCCCATTTCTGCGTCTCGCGTCCCTCCCGCCGGGGCCTCTGGCAGGCAGGCAGCATCGCCCTGGCCATGGCCGTGCACGGCTTGCACGACTTCCTCATTTTCGCCTACCAGGCGGGTCTGGCCACCAGCGCGCTGGCGCTGGTGCTGTGGGTGTTGCTGATCTGGCGGTTGGGCTTGTCGGGCAATCGAGCCGCGCGCCCGACTGCTTAACGGGGAGGCATGGGACGCCGGGGTCCTGTCTCGGACCGGGACGCATTGCCGCCCGACCTTGTAACTTTTTTGCCCCGTCCGGCTCCATAGGATAGAGGTAATCAAACTGAAACCAATGAGCTACGAAGTAAAAGATTTTGAGGGACAAGTGACTGACCGCAGTCGGCAGGTGCCGGTGCTGGTGGACTTCTGGGCGCCCTGGTGCGGTCCCTGCCGGACGCTGGGTCCGGTTCTTGAGCGCCTGGCGGCCCAAGCCGATGGGCGGTGGGAACTGGTCAAGGTCAACGTTGATGAACATCAGGATTTGGCGGCCGCCTTCAACATCTCGAGCATTCCCGCCGTGAAGCTGTTTGTAAACGGCGAGGCGGTGGACGAATTCGTGGGGGCCCTGCCCGAGCGTGAAATTCGGCGCTTTCTGGAAAAGGCTTTGCCGTCGCCGAGTGCGGGTCAACTGGCGGAAGCCGAGCGCCTGCTCAAGGAGGGGCGGAATGGCGCCGCGGCGGAGTTGCTGGAGAGCCTTGTGGCGAGGGAACCGGGCAATTTGGCGGCTCGCACGCTGCTGGCCCAGGCGCTGTTGACGACTGCGCCGGAGCGAATCCCGGCGCTGCTCGAACCGGTCGGGCCGGAGTCCGAGTTGGCCGACAAGGCCGGTGCGTTGCGAACCCTTGGACGGCTCGCCCATTTGGCCAGGCAACCAGCCGCCCTGCCGGAAGCCCGGGTTCGGGAGCGCTACCTGGCGGGCGCGGCGGCCGTCCGCTCAGGCGACTTTGAATCGGCCCTGCCAGCCTTCATTGACGTCTTGGAGCGCGATAAGGCCTATGACAACGCGGGCGCTAAAGAGGCCTGCAAGGCGATCTTCCAGTTGCTCGGCACGCAGCACCCGTTGGTTCAACGGTTCTTCCGGGCGTTCAGCAGCGCCCTGCATGCCTGAAATGTCTCAAATTGCGGACTGGGGGCTTGCACCCGCCGCCCAAATTCCTGCGGCTCGCCTTGCCAGGCCACCACGTGCTTTTGCGCGATGACCCCACGACCCCCAGCGGTCTGGCCGGCGTGCTCCAGCCGGTTGATCACCGCGGCCACCTTGTCCACCGGAAGCCAACTCTTGCGCCCCCGTCCCGGCTGGTCCCGCAGGCCGTCGAGCCTGGCTTAGCCGAATCGCTTGGACCACTTGCTCACGCATGCCATGCTCACGCGGAATCGCCGGGCCACTGCTTTCTCCTTCCGACCTTCGGCCCGCAGCAGGACGATCCCGGCGCGCAGGCTGTCCCGTTTGGAGGTTGTGGCTGCGTGGACGCGCCGTTCCAGTTCGGCTCGTTCCTCCGGGGTCAATTCGATGCGGTCAATGCGCCTTGCCATGCGGCAAGGGTCGTACGGGAAACGCATTCTTTCAATCTATTTCGCAAACAGCAGACTAGGTGCTAGGGCTTTTCCGTTTGCGGCACCTTCGCCGAAGGGACTAATCTCGCAGCGATGTGAAAGCGGCGAACGCATGCTTCCTTGTCGCGTGTCTCGCGTTTATGAGCGCGAGCGTGAGCGCCGTCGACGAAAAGCCTTCCGAGAAACCAGCCACGAAGTCTGAAGACAAAGCAGAGACTTTCAAGCAGCCGCGCACCCTCGCCGAACTTCTCGCCCTGCCACCTGACCAGCTTGAAAAGGTTGACGTCGCTGCCATAAATATGCTGTGCGCCGAAGGGTTGCGGGGCTCTGAGGACCTGGACGTTGACTGCTTCACCCGAACGCTCAACGGGTGGGCCGCACATGTCGAAAGC
>CAZVYG010000091.1:0-10099 GCA_964631605.1 uncultured Verrucomicrobiota bacterium | reverse complement strand
TGAGGAGCATTCCGAGAAGTTCAAGAACTCGCTGGCGTATTTCCGGATGGCGATGCTGGCGACGGTGCTCGTTCAAGACTTGCGGATTCAATACAACCCTGAACGCGAGAAGCAGCTTGAGAATGGGCATATTCTCCGGCGGGAAGACGAGAAAACGTTCTTCGCCGATTCCAAGGATGTGTTCATTCACGGCCTGCTCACCGGCAAGCACTATGGCACGTGCGCATCGCTTCCGTTTCTTTACGTGGCGATTGGCCGACGGCTTGGCTACCCGTCACGCTGGCGACAACGGCCACGCATTTCTACGTTCGTTACGAGGAAGGCAATGGCAAACACCTGAACGTCGAAGCGACGGAGCATCGGGCTTTTCTCACGCCGTCAGATGACGAATACAAAAATCCTTGGGAACTGCACCTCAGCGACGAGGAAGTGAAGGGCATGGTCTATCTCCAGCCGATGAGCAACAAAGAGATCCTCGGTCATTCATTGCTCACTCGCTCGGCGGTGCTGCGGAGCATGAAGCACTACGACAAGCAGGCCGAGATTTGGGCAACCGCTGCTCGCTATCTGCCGGCCACGCCGCTGTGGAAGGAGATCATCCACCGCATGCAGGAGGTGGCGAAGAACGAGGCCGAGCAGGAGCGACGCGAGGCGCTGTGGAATCGCGTGGCGCAGCTTCACGTGCCGCACGGCGCGGGTTACGCCTACTTCCAAGACAGGAAGGTCCGACTGCATGTGCTGATGAACCACAGCGCGGACACGGCGGCGATTGAGAAAGCGATGCAGGATTTCGAGGACGAGCTTCGCGAATACGTGAAGCCGTTCATCGAGCCAGGAGACCAACGCACAATTCACCTTTTCGGCGAGCCGGAGCAGCGTCTTGTGCTTCGATACGCCACAGCCTCAGGCAACGAGGTCAAGATTCCAGCCGATTTTTTGCCGCCATTTTCAGGCCGGATGATTCCGGCGGAGCTGTCGCAGCGAGTCGCGGACAAAAAGCTGGAAGAGGGGGAATCCATTCTCGCCGAGTTTTGGGCGTTCTACGACGAGACGATGCAAAAACGGCATGAGGCGGCGCGCAGCGCGGCGCGACAGCGGATGATTCAGAGAGGAACTGGCCCACTGCTCATCGCTCGCGAAGAAGTCCCGAAAGAGTATTGGGATTCGATTCCAGAGGCCCTTCAACTGAGATTGAGCGGATTAAGAGACCAACAGAAAATCATAGACGAAATGTGGGCATTCCGGTGGAAGGTTTTCGACCGCTGCAACAAGTGGAAGCTCGTAAAGACGTCCAACACTGTGTCTTACCGGGTGTGGGGTCAATGGCCGGAGTTTGAATATTCGTACACCCGTTAGCAGCCTTTCAACCCGATGCACGCTGTGGCGGCAGTTATTCCAGTCGTTCTCGTCTGCCTGTTCATCAATATTGCAGAAATGTCTGCAGCCCCGACGCAGTTAGCCGACAAGACGGACGAAGAACTCGGTGTCTTGCTCCGTCAACCGGATAGGGTGCGGCAAATCGAGGCTCTCGGTCTACTTGGGATTCGCTACCGCCTGCCTGGAGAGATTGTGATACGCAGCAAAGTTTCGTTGCAGGATGCATATCCGATGGACAAGCCCGTCAGCGCGTTGGTTATTTCAAATGTGGTTGAAACGGCACGGAACGATCAGGACACTGCCGTCAGGGTAGCAGCTCTTGATTTCATGAAGGTTTTGCTGGCCAGAACCAACATCGTTAGCTCGTTTCACGAGTTTCTATGTGATCCACAGATCGCGGTAAGACTACGGTCCTGCGGTGCGATAATTGGGCATGCTGAACTGCAAGGATCGCCAGTTCCCTCCGAGGTTGTTGATTCGCTGATCCGGAGTCTCGGCCAGCCAAACGATTCAGGGAGTTTGTGCGTCGCGCTGAGTTATGTCGAGCAACTCGGAGCGCAGGCATCCAAGTCCATGTCCCGGGTTTCACAATTGACAAAACATCCCGACAAGGAAGTGCGGGCAGCTGCGAAAGCTGCCCTGCGGGCGATGCAGAAAAAGCCGCGTTGACTCCCGCATTGGGGCGGGCTTATGTGGACCTTCCCACGCCAGACACTACTTCAGGCACGTTCATGGCGGGAAGCACTCAGCGTGCGCAGCGGCGTTTTGACGGCCTGCCTGCTTTTGCTTCTATTGACTTCCGGTTGCTGTGTTTCGCACCATCTGCGCGTCAGGAACGACACGGGGCCTTTGTGACCGTCGCGGCCGTGGACACTGGGCGGGGAGTTGCCATAACCCCAGGCAAAAAGAGAACGGTTCCCTTCTGGAACAGCCCACCTCGCCTCCCAAAACTCCCGTGTAGCCCGACCAAATCGATAAAACCCCCGTTTTGAGGGTCTTTTTATTCCATTCGAGAGGAGGTCAGGCTAAACGGGCACTGCGTCCGCTACCGTCCGCCGGACAAACTGCTCGCCTTCCTTCGGAGCCTCTGATTATGCTGAGCTTGGTATGAGGAGAACACGGGTTCGGGAGCGCTACCTGGCGGGCGCGGCGGCCGTCCGCTCAGGCGACTTTGAATCGGCCCTGCCAGCCTTCATTGACGTCTTGGAGCGCGATAAGGCCTATGACAACGCGGGCGCTAAAGAGGCCTGCAAGGCGATCTTCCAGTTGCTCGGCACGCAGCACCCGTTGGTTCAACGGTTCTTCCGGGCGTTCAGCAGCGCCCTGCATGCCTGAGATAACAGCCGGCTCAGAGGCCGAGTTGCTGCAGCACGCGGAAATAAATCCAGTGTCCGAAATCGTTTGGGTGATTGATGTTGTTGCCCAGCAGGTCCTCCGGCTTTTTCCAGGCGGCGATGGATTCCCAGTTGTTGAAGACGTCGGCGTAAGCGCAGCCGGTTTCGCGCGCCACCCGGGCGGTGCCGGCGGCGTATGCCGCCATCCGATGCGACCCGAATTTCCAATGCGGGTTGGGGGGGAAGGCGGAAAAGAGGATGATGTCCGCGGCGGTTTCGTCCCGAATGCGAGTGATCATCTGCTTCAGGTTCGTTTCGAATTGTGGAACAGGCACCCCGCTGCGGTTGTGATCGTTCATGCCAAAGCCGATCAGGACGAGGTCGGGTTTCTGGTCGAGCACTTTCGCTTGCAGACGCCGCAGTCCCTGCACCGTGCTGTCGCCGCCGGTGGCGCCGTTCAGAGCGGTGACGCGGGCGCGGGGGTATTTCTTCTGAAGGTCGGCGGCCCAACGCTGCCAGAAAATGAGTTCGGGGCGGGTGGCATCCCCGCCGGCGGTGATGCTGTCGCCAAAGGCGACAATCCTGACTGATTGACCGGCGTCCAGCTTCGCCTTCGTCGCCCGGAGGAACTGCGTTTGGGGGGCTTGGACAGGCCAGGGCGTTGTTGGCGCAAACGCGTAATCCACGAAGGCAAAGAAACCGGTGTTGCCAAAGCCGGGGAACTTTGTGTGATCGAACTCCCGCTGCCCAAAGAGCAGGTTGGCGCGAAAATCCGGCAGGCGTGAGGCCGGGGTGCGGCGCAGCGTGCCGGCGGAGTAGTTTACGACGAAATCGCGACCCTCGAGATAGTCAACTGTGTCCGGTCCCGGCAAGTAAGTGTTGCGGACCGAGAGGCGGTGGCCGGGCAGCGGCAGATAAGCCAGCGCGGCAGGTTCTTCACCGATGAACACCACCGATTCTCCGACCTGGTGCGCCACGCTGGATTTGCGTTCCGTGACACAGCCGGAGACGATGGCCATGGAGATGACCGCCGACACGAGGACCGTATTATGCCTGGGATTCATAGGTTGCGCGGGGCTTTTATAGTACCCTGGTTATGTGGAAGGAGGCGCGGGAACTAGATTTCAACAGTCTGACCCGGGATGGGGGCGGGGTAGCGGCCCTGGGCGTCGGCTTGGACGGGGGCGGGGCTGTTCTCGGTGAGGGCGTCCACGTTGGGGCAGAACTGGAACTTTGAGGCGAGAGCTTCCTCCCACGTGATGACTTTGCCGGAATGAACGGCGGCGCGGCCCATAATGGCGCCGAGGTTGGAGAGGGCGGCGCGGCGGGCTTCGTTGTGGGGCCGGTCCTGGCGGATGGCGCCAAGGAGGACATCCCACTCGGCCTGCCAGGGGTTGACGGTTTCCCTGGGTGGGCGCCAGGCGAGGTTGGAGGGTTCGAGACGCTGGTCTTTGGCGATCCAGCAGGTGGGGGCGTGGATGTTGCCGGAGAATTTTCCGGCGCATTTGGTTCCGTGGACGAAGGTGGCGAAGTCGTTGTGGCAATTGGGGATGTAACGTCCGGTCACGAGTGTTTTCGTGCCGTCGGCGAAGGTGAATTCGATGGAATAACTGTCGAGGTTCTGGCTGCAATCGGTGCTGCCGGGGTAGCGCCCGCCGACGCCGTGAGCGGAGACCGGCCACGCGTCTTTGATCCAGAAGCATTCGTCAATTTGGTGGATCATCAGCTCGATGAAGATGCCGCCGGAGGACCACATGAACTGGAAGGGGCGGCCGGGGCTGAGCTGCCAGAGGAGCTCGTTCTGGCCCTTGGGGAAAGGACCCATCAGGTAACCGGGATCCATGCGATAGGCCCGGATGAGCTGGATGTCGCCCATGGCGCCGTCGCGGATTTTTTGGATCATGGCTTGTCGCGCGGAGGAATGGCGACACATGAGCCCGGCGCCGATTTTGAGGTTCTTCTTTTCGGCCGCTTCACCGGCGCGGAGAATGCGCTGGATGCCGCCCGGATCGGCGGCGAAGTCTTTTTCCATGAAAACGTGGACTCCTTTTTGGATGGCGTATTCGAGGTGGGGGGCGCGAAAGGCGGCGTGGGTGGTGAGCAGGGCCACATCGCCCGGGCGGAGGCAATCAATGGCATGCCGGTAGGCGTCGAAACCGCGGAAACGGCGTTCGGGCGGGACGTCCACGGCGTTGCCCAAGGCGCGCGTCAGGGCCTCGTGGGATTGGTCGAGGCGGTCCTGCCGCAGGTCCGCCATGGCCACCAGCTTGATGGGGCCACCGGCGCCGGTCATCAGCGCGCGCTGCGTGCCGGAGTCGTCTCCCAACACCAAGCCGCCGGCCGACATGGCGTTGGCCACCGCGCCACAGCCGCGGCCGCCGCAGCCAATCAACGCCAACTGGATGGTGTTGTTTCCGGCGGCATGGACATGGGGAAGGGTCACACCCGCCAGGGCCGACGCAGCGGCGAATTGCGAGGTGGTCTTGAGAAAATCCCGGCGCGAGGGAAGCGGGCGAGGGTCGGTTGTCATGGCGAGGATGCTCGGCGGCGGCGGGGAGCAATGTCAACACCTCAGTAGCGGCTGAAAACCTCAAAAATTGCAAAGCCGCCGGGCTCCGCCCTCAGAATAAACACGCCGAACGGCGCTTGCCGATGGGCGGTGCTGCACTTGGGGCAGAACCTCGCGCGGTGTGGGGTCGTTTTTCCGGGTCCGCTCTTCGAATATGAACCATTCCGGCTGGAGTGTTTCCAGCACCCGGGGCCAATGGTCGTGTCAACGCCGCGGGCCGTGGCTGCCGCCCGAGTCCCGTGGCCGGTGGAGCGGGCGCAAGGCGCGTCGGAGTTCTTCGATTTCCTGCTCATCCGCCGTCTTCTGCCGCTCGGCCAGCTCGAGGGTCTCGAGGACTTCCTCCATGTCGTCGAGTGTCTCGCGCAGCGAGTCCACGATGTGAGTGACTTCTTCGATGGCCTCGCGCACCGCCATGGGTTCGGCCGGACGCCGGGGGGGCGGCGGGTAGTCTCTGTCACGTCGCGGAGGGAAAGGTTCCCGGCGCGGAGGATAGGGCTCGCGGCGGGTTGGCGAGGGTGGGCGAGGCGGCGCTGGCGGAGCGGGTTCAGCCACAGGCGGCGGCAGAGTCTCCCTCAGGGCCTCCTCCGCTTCAGGGGTTGTCGGTTCCGGAGTTTGCTCGGCGGGCTCGGGAGTCTCCGTCCGCTGGGCGGCCGGCAGAGCTTCGGCTTCTCCTGCGGGAGCCTCGGCCTCGGCGGGCGGAACCGAAGGCGCCTCCTCGGCTGCAGGCTCCAGTTGGGCCTCGTCCTGAGGCGCCCGTGGTCGGGAGTCGCCGCGGCGACCGCGGCCCCGTCGGCCGCGGCTGCGGCCACTGCGGGATACCCCGCGGGACGGATTCGAGTCCTGTGTCTGGTCCGGCGTGTTAGGGCCGGTCTCGGGTTGATCTGGCATTTTTCTTCAACTTGCCCGGAACCCGGGCAAAAGCAATGGCAAAAGCGACGGCCGGGGCCCGGCGGGCACGGGTCAACACATTAGGCTGGAAATGGGCGGGGAAAAGCCAACAATGCGGTGCAAGATGAGAAGCATGCGACAGATGAAGCTGGCCCTGGTTGCGGTGCTGGGAGTGCTTTGGACGGTTGGCGCGGACGGGGCGGCGGTGACTTCGGCCTCGGGCCGGCCCAACATCATTTTGATTCTGGCTGACGACCTGGGCTACGGCGACCTGGGGTGCTACGGCCAGACGCGGATCAAAACGCCGAACCTGGACCGAATGGCAGCCGAGGGGATGCGGTTCACCCAGTTTTATGCCGGCAGCACGGTTTGCGCGCCGTCGCGGTGCGCGCTGATGACGGGCCTGCACACCGGGCATGCGCGCATCCGCGGCAATGCCAAGGTGCCCTTGCGAACCGAGGACCGGACGGTGGCGGAATTGTTGAAGGCGGCGGGCTATCGGACGGGCTTGATCGGGAAATGGGGTTTGGGCAACGAGGGCACGACCGGCGTGCCGCAGAGCAAAGGCTTTGACGAGTTCCTGGGGTATCTCGACCAAACCCACGCGCACGATTACTACCCGACGTATCTGTGGCGCTATGACGATCGCACCGGTTACAACGACCGGATGTCCTTCCCCGAGAACGAGGGTGGTTTGAAACAATCCTACAGCCACGACCTTTTTACGAAAGCGGCGTTGAACTTCATCCGGATCAACAAGCCCGAACCCGCCAACCAGCAGCGGCCGTTTTTCCTGTTTCTCTCCTACACCATCCCGCACGCCAACAACGAGGAGGGCCGGCGCTCCGGCAACGGGATGCAGGTTCCCTCGGATGTGCCGTACTCGAAGGAATCCTGGCCGGAAACCGAGCGGAACAAAGCCGCCATGATCACCCGGATGGACCGGGATGTGGGCCAGATTCTGGAGCGGCTGGCGGCGCTGAAGATAGATTCGAACACGGTCGTTTTTTTCAGCAGTGACAACGGCCCGCATCGCGAGGGCGGCGTGGACCCGAAGTTCTTCCAAAGCTCGGGGCCCTTGCGGGGCATCAAGCGGGATTTGCACGAGGGCGGCATCCGGGTGCCGTTGCTGGCGCGCTGGCCGGGAACGATCCAGCCAGGGCGGGTGTCGGAGCTGCCGGCCGCCTTTTGGGATTTTCTGCCGACCGTTGCCGAGCTGGGTGGCGCCAAGACACCCAGGGGCCTGGACGGCATTTCGTTCCTGCCCACGCTGCTGGGCCTGCCGCAAACCAACCGGCATGACTTTTTGTATTGGGAATTTCACGAGCGCGGCTTTCAACAAGCGGCGCGCATGGAGAACTGGAAAGGCCTGCGGCTGAAACCGGGCGCGCCGCTGGAACTCTATAACCTGACCGAGGACGTCGGCGAATCGAAGAACGTGGCGGAGCAGCATCCGGAAGTGGTGCGCCGGTTCGAGGCGCGGCTGGAGACCGCGCGCACGGAATCCGAGGATTGGCCGGGGCCGGCCGCAACCAATACCGTCAAGAGGGCGAAAAAACCCTGAGGAGCGGCAGGCGATTCGGGCGGGGCTTCTTACTCGACCACCAGCGCGAAGCCGGTTTGCCTGGGCTCCGCGCTGAGGCACTCGCGCAGGAAGCAGACAATTTGCTCCTGCAAGGCGCGGCACCGCGGCGTCCAGCGGCGCGTGCCCAGCAAATCCTTGACGCAACCGCGCAGCCCGCGAAATCGCAACACGCGCGGCGCCAGGGACAATTGCTGCCGCAGCTCGCTCCGCAGCCGCGGGAAAAAGACCAGCTCGAAACCGCCGGCCGATTCCCGGGCGATTTGCCGAAGATCGGATTCGCGAACTTCCGGGGCGGCGGCTGGAGGCGGCTCCGGCGCGGCGAGGGCGAAGCCCGTCAGCACTTTTTCCATCGCCTCGGCAAACTCGGCAAGGGTGATGCTCAGGCGGCCCTGGTCGTGCTTGAAGTAGTGGAACACGGCGTTGGCGGCGTGCTCGATGAATTCGGGGTCGAGGCCGCGGGCATCCTCGCCGGCGACCTCGACGGCAATCATTTCGGGCGTGAAGGGCACGCCCCCGGAGGGGGTCTCGAAAATCAAACAATTTTGAGCGAGTGAAATCATGCCTTGCCTTCCAGTTTCTTGACCTCATGCACGAAGTCGGTCGCCTCCTGGAACCGGCGATAGACGCTTGCAAACCGCACATAGGCCACCTGGTCCAGCGAGCGCAGCGCGTCCATGACCAGCTTGCCGATGAACTCGGCCGGAACCTCCCGCTCGTACTTGTCGGTAATTTCGTTCACGATCCCCTCGACCAGGTCCTCGATGACTTTTGGGCTGATGGGGCGTTTCTGACACGCTTTGCGCAATCCGGACAGCAATTTTTCCTTCGAGAACTCTTCGCGCCGGCCGTCGCGTTTCACCACCACCAAGCCCGCGCGCTCGATTTCCTCGTAGGTGGTATAGCGATAGCCGCAGGCGATGCACTGGCGACGGCGACGAATGGTCGCGCCTTCGCGGGAGGCGCGAGAATCAATCACCTTATCATCCTGGCAACCGCACTTGGGACAGCGCATAACGAGGCCATATATTGTGGCCACGTCCTTTTTAACCCGCAAGGGCTTGGGGTGTCAAGCCTATCCTCAAGCGATTCTTATCCAAAGTCAGACGTGGAAGAGGGGAGAACCGACTCCGTGCTATCGGTTCAGCCGCAAGCGCATGAAGCGGTTGGATTGAGTGGCTACGGAGGCCAAGTCACGAACGGTGACTTCTTCGAGGGGGCCGAGGTCGCGGACGGTTTCGAGCTGGGTCCAGAGGGGGCCGGAGTTCCAAGTGGTGAGATCGGAAGAGACTTCGGCGGTGCAGTTTACGTCGTTGGCGAGTTTATCCCGCGCATAGGTCATGGCCAGGTAACGCTGGTTGCCGATTTCAAGCAGGCGGCCCACCGGCAGGCGGTCGCCGGGCGCCACGGTGCGGCCCGGGAGGCCGAGGAAGTACTTCCATAGATTGGCAACGCGGTCGCCATCCGGGGCGGCCGCGGCGCCGCTGAGGGCAGGGTTGGCAAGCTCGGAGGCGGTGAAATAGCGGGCGCGCCAGAGGTCGAAGCTTGCCATCCAGCGGGAAATTTCGATTTCGTACCAAATCGTACCCGCGTTGGTATCCACAGAGATCACTGAGGTGTCGGGGGTGCCGAAAACCGGGATTGGGCTGGTGCGGATGCCGCGCGGGTCGAGGGCCCAGACGCGGACGTGGTTGGTGCCGACCGGGAGGGTCAAAGTGAAAGGAACGACCTCGGTCAGGACCGGGGCGGTGCCCCACTGGTTGCCGACGGAGTCTTTGTTGGCATCCTTCCAGACCTGACCGGTGTTTTCCCACCAACCGCTGGCGATGAGCAGGGCGGTGCAGTCATTGGTGAAGACTTCGCCGCGAGTGAGGGTGAGGCCGAGGGTACACCAGCCGAGGCGAGTCGTTTTGGGCTGGAGGGTGATGCCGCCGAGGTTGACGGCGCGGTTATCGGCATAGCCGAGAAGTGCCTTGGTGCGGGGGGTATCCACCGTAACGAAACCTTGACCGGATACGCTGAGGTCCCAGCGAAGCTGGGCGGTGTCGCTGAGGAGAACGTTGCCCGCAGGAGCGGCGGGCGGGTTGGTCAGGCCGGTTGGATTGGGACCGACGGCGGTGGCGAGCCGGCTTACAAACGCCAGTTTGCCCGGCACCCCCAACTGGCTGGCGCTGAACAGGCCCCAAGCGTGGGCGTTTTGGAGTAAATCCAACTCGCGCTCCGGGGTGAGGGCCATGGTGAATTCCTGCGAGGCGGGGGCGACATCGCCGCGGCGGAACAAGTTCGCGGCCAGGAGCAGGTTGGCCATTTTGGTGGGATGCTGGCCGATTTCGAAGAAACCCCGGACGT
>CAZVYG010000090.1:0-19943 GCA_964631605.1 uncultured Verrucomicrobiota bacterium | reverse complement strand
CGTCCAGGTGTTGACGAAAGAAGGCAATGGCCGCCTCGACCGATGCCTGGGGTGCCCGGGGCGGCGACAGCATCTGCACCATGGACTCGAGCAGCACTCCGCAGATAAGCGTTCGGAGCGTGGCGGCCGCAGTGGGGGAATCCGGCCTGGCGGGAAAACTGGCAATGGCTTCCATCAGGCGGCGCACCAGCCACCGCAACGGTGGATTGAACGGGTGGACCGTGCGGCTGGAACGTTCCAAAGCCGAACGGATGCGTTGAACGTCCGCCGGGGTGAACGTCGTGTGCTTCCAAATTGCCGGGTGGGCGGTGTTGAGGGCCAGCCCGCAAATGGTGCAGGGAGACCGCACATTATGCCGGCCCCGGTGTACTGTGCGGGGAGGGATCACTAGAAAATGTCCCCCGGAAAGCTGGAGAATCCGCCGGTCAGCGAACTCGTAGGCGGTGGCGCCTTCCAGCAAAAACAACAGCTCAAACCCGTCATGCGAATGCCAACTGATGCGGCTGGCGGTGTGGCTGCGCACCCGGCTCACATGAATGACCATCGGCAGGCCGATCTGGCGGCCCGGAACTTCGACGGATTCGGAGGTCATGACGCCCTCAGGTTTGCGATTTCAAAATCGTCCAATGGATTAAATCAAAAGACAATTCTAAAAAACCCTGTCATCCTCATCCCATAAAAACAAGACTAATGACAGACTGATGGCTCCCAAACTCGCAACGCCCTTGGAGGGCATCATTCCGCCCTTGGTAACGCCCCTGGCGGGACCGGACCAACTGGATGTTCCAGGCTTGGAACGGCTGATCGAGCACGTCATTGCCGGGGGCGTGCACGGCTTGTTTTTGCTGGGCACCACCGGCGAGGCGCCCAGCCTCAGCTACCGTCTCCGACGCGAGTGGGTGCAGCGCGCCTGCCGGCAGGTGGGCGGGCGGCTGCCGGTCCTCGTAGGTATTACCGACACCTCGATGGTTGAGGCGGTGGCCATGGCGCGCCACGCCGCCGACTCAGGAGCCCAGGCGGTGGTCACCTCCGCCCCCTATTACTTTCCCCTTGGACAACATGAACTTTGCCGCTTCGTTCAACGGCTCGCTGCGCAATTGCCGCTGCCGCTGTTCCTTTACAACATGCCGATGATGACCAAAACCTCGTTTGCCCCTGACACCCTGCGCCGGCTGACTCAAATCGAAGGCATCGCCGGCGTCAAGGACAGCTCGGGAGACCTGGCTTACTTTCAACAGGTCATTGAGGTGGCCAGCCAACGTCCAGACTGGTCAGTCTTCATGGGGCCGGAACATCTGCTGGTCGAGGCGCTCCGATTAGGCGCGCATGGGGGGGTCAACGGGGGCGCCTTGGTCGAGCCCGGCCTCCTCGTGAACTTATACCGAGCGGCGATCCAGCGGGATGAGGTCAGGACGGCGGAGCTCCAAAGCCGCCTCCTTCGCCTGGGGGCAATCTTTGAAATTGACCAACACGCTTCGGCGGTGGTCAAAGGTCTGAAGTGCGCCCTGTCGCTCCTGGGCCTTTGCAGTGATCTGCCGGCTGAGCCGATGACGCCGTTTGTTGGCCCCGAGCGAGAAAGGGTCCGTGCCACGCTCAAGGCGCTGGGGCTTCTAAACGAGCGCGTTGGCATCACCAGCGTGGCTCGGTGAGGCAGACAGAAGGGGTTGGGAGTGTTCATGCCGCAGTTGCCGGTAAAGCGCCGATGCTGTATGGCTTTGACGTCCGCCGGGCTGTTCCGGGTGGGACAAACTCGATTGACCGATGTCCACGACGCTGACAACGCCGGATTCGGCCCAGGTTTTCCGCGTGCGCGGCCTGACCAAGGTGTATGGGACGGGCGCCGCCGAGGTGCGCGCGCTTTGGGGGGTGGATCTGGACCTGTATGCGGGGGAATTGGTCGTCTTGCTGGGGCCCTCGGGCAGCGGCAAGACGACACTGCTTAACAATCTGGGCGGCTTGGATACCCCGACCGCCGGCGAGTTGTATTACCGCGGAATGGATCTGGCCGGCGCGGACGAAGCGGCCTTGACGGCCTATCGCCGGGATACCGTCGGCTTCGTGTTCCAGTTTTACAACCTCATCCCCAGCCTGACGGCGCGCGAGAACGTGGCTTTGATCACCGAGATTGCTCGCCATCCCTTGCCGGCCGAGACGGCTCTGGAACTGGTGCAACTCGGGGGGCGCCTGGACCACTTTCCCGCGCAGCTTTCGGGCGGGGAACAACAACGGGTGGCCATTGCGCGGGCCATTGCCAAGCGGCCCGAGGTCTTGCTGTGCGATGAACCCACCGGGGCGCTGGATGTGCGCACGGGAATCGTGGTGCTGGAGGCGATTCAGCGCGTCAACCGCGAGTTGGGCGCCCTGACCGTCATCATTACCCATAACGCCGTCATGGCCGGAATGGCGGATCGTGTGATACACTTCTCCGACGGTCATGTGCACCACATTACCACCAATGCCCGCCGCGCCCCGGCCAGCAGCCTCAGTTGGTGAGCCCGGCGCCGTGACTCGCTTTCCATGATCTCGAACCTTGACCGCAAACTCTGGCGCGACCTGCGCCGGCTCAAGGGCCAGGCGATTGCCGTGGCCTTGGTCATGGCTAGCGGCCTGGCCATGATGATCATGGCGCGGAGCCTCATCTACTCGCTGGAATCCACCCGGCTCGAATATTACCAGGCCAACCACTTTGCGGACGTGTTTGTTCACCTCAAGCGCGCGCCCAACTCCGTCGCGGCGCGCGTCGCCGAGCTGCCCGGGGTGGCCACCGTCCAGCCAGCCATCTCGGTGCAGGTGACCCTCGATCTGGCCACCCTGGATGAGCCGGCCAGCGGCATGGTCCGCTCCGTGCCGGACTTTGGAATGCCCGAACTCAACCGCCTGTTCTTGCGCTCGGGGCGCTGGCTGGATCCCGCCAATCGTCGTGAAGTGCTGGTGGGTGAGGCGTTTGCCCAGGCCAACGGACTCGAGCCGGGCGACCGCATCGCCATGTTGCTCAATGGCCGGCGCCAGGAATTCCGAATTGCAGGCATCGTCCTGTCCCCCGAGTTCGTCTTCGAGTCACGCCCTGGCGCCGCTCTGCCCGACAACCGTACCTACGGCATCTTCTGGATGCCCTACACGGAGCTGGCGCGTGCCTTCGACCTCGATGGGGCCTTCAACTATCTTTCCTTGACCCTGGCCCCGGGTGCAGGCCCACGCCCCGTGCTTGAAGCCATTGACCGGCTTCTGACTCCCTACGGCGGACGAACCGCTTATGAGCGCGAGGACCACCCCTCCCACATTCGGGTTTCGGATGAAATCCGGGTCTTGCAGACCATTTCCATCGGGTTCCCCATCGTGTTTCTCAGTGTCGCCGCGTTTATGACCAACGCTGTGCTGTCCCGCCTGCTGGCCCTGCAGCGCGAGCAAATTGCCATCCTGAAGGCCTTTGGGTTCAGCAATCGGCAGATTGTAGTCCATTACCTCAAGTTTGCTTTGGTGATGGTTGCGGCCGGGACGCTGCTCGGGGCCGTCGGCGGCATTCTGCTGGGGCATCGTCTGGTGCTGCTTTACCACAAGTTTTTCCGCTTTCCCGACCTGGAGTTTCGGCTCGACCAGACGGCGTTTCCACTCGCGGTTGCCGTGAGCGCCGCGGCCGCCGTCGCGGGCGTCATCGGCGCGGTGCGGCGTGCCGCGCGGCTGCCTCCGGCGGAAGCGATGCGGCCCGAGCCGCCTGCCAATTACCGTCCGGCCCTGGTCGAGCGGACCGGCATCGGCCGGTTTTTGTCGCACACGTTTCGTATCGCGGTGCGGAACATTGAACGTCGGCCAATGCAGGCGTGCTTCACCGTCATCGGCCTGGCCCTGGCAACCGGCATTCTAATCGTCCCGAATTGTTTCCGCGACGGCGTGGCTGAAGTCCTGGATTTTCAGTGGGATGTGGTTCAGCGGCAGGACCTCGGGATTGGCCTGGTGGAACCGGCGCATTACCAGGTTAAACACCTGCTGAACCAACTGCCGGGGGTCGTGACCGTCGAGCCGTTCCGCCACGCCTTTGTTCGCATCAGTTTCGGCCATCAACGCCGCCAGCTTGGGCTCCAGGGAATCCCGCCGGACGGCCTCCATAACCGGGTGCTGGATGAGAACTCGCGCCGGATCACTTTGCCGCCGGAAGGCATTGTTGTTTCGGCCAAGCTGGCCCAAATCCTTGGCGCCCGGGTGGGTGATTTGCTCACCGTCGAGTTCCTCGAAGGCAAGCGGCCCATTCGCTTCGTCCCGCTCGTGGGCCTGGCCGAGGACTTTGCCGGCACGGCCGCCTACATGGACATGCGATCCGTCAACCGCCTGCTGGGTGAAGGCGACATGATCACCGGCGCCAACTTTCGGGTGGACAGCGCGCGCCAGGCGGAGTTTCTCCGGGCTTTGAAGGAAATTCCCCGCGTCAGTTGGGTGGCGATCAAGAATTCACTTCGCGAGAATTTCCGGCAAACCACGGCCGCCAGCATCGGATTGATTCAAATGATCTACCTGGGCTTTGCCACCGTGGTGGCCTTCGGCGTGGTTTACAACAATGCCCGCATCTCGCTGGCCGAACGGGCGCGTGAGCTGGCGACCTTGCGAGTGATTGGGTTTTCCCGGCGCGAAGTCGGGGCGGTCCTGATCACCGAGCTGGTCATTCTCGCTCTGGTCGCCGTGCCCTTGGGGCTGCTGGTCGGCACCGGCTTTGCCCGGGTGATCCTCGGAGCCGTCAATACCGAAACCGTCCGGCTTCCCCTGGTTCTCACCTCGAGCAATTATGCTTTCGCCGTGCTCGTGGTCACCGTAGCTTCCACGCTTTCGGCCTTGGCCGTGCTGCGAAAACTGGCTCAATTGGACCTGGTCGGGGTCCTGAAAGCTCCAGAATAGCATCGAGACGATAATGATTTGATATGACAGGGGAGGCGCCCCACATTTCGACGCTGATGACTCGCCGCGAACCCAATCGCCACCGGGTTCGCCGGTGGTTGCCTTGGGCTGGCTTGGTGCTGCTTGCGGGCTTGGTGGTTCTGGGCCTTTGGCCCAAACCAGTTCCCGTTGAAACCGCGCCGGCCACCCGCGGCCCCTTGCGCGTCACGGTCAACGAAGAGGGCAAGACCCGCATCCGGCATCGTTACGTGGTTTCCGCCCCCGTTGCGGGCTTGCTCCGCCGCATCCCCTTCAAAGCCGGTGCGGAGGTGGTTTCCAACCAAACGGTGGTGGCGGTGATTGACCCGGTGCCGCCGAATCTGCTGGACGCGCGGACCCGGTCCCTGGCCCAAGCCAGCCGCGACGCCGCGGCCGCCAACCTCGAGAAGGCCCGGGTCGCCCTGGCCTATGCCCGAAGCGAATTGCGCCGCGCGGAAAACCTGTTCGCAGCAAAGACCCTCTCGGCGCAGGAGCTGGAAGCCGCGCAGTTGCGCGAGGCTGCCGCGGTCAAGGACGTCGCTGCCGCCGAGGCCTCCCTGCAGGAGGCGGAGGCCCGGCTCGCCGACTTTGGCGTCCATTCACCCGGCGCAACCTCCCGTCCCCCGGTTCAGGTTCTGGCTCCGGCCGGCACGCGAATTCTCCGGGTGTTTGAGGAGAGCTCGCGGGTGGTCCCGATGGGCACACCTCTGGTGGAAATCGGCGACCCGACCGACCTCGAGGTGGTTGTCGAAGTTCTTTCGCGCGATGGCGCGGTCATTCTGCCCGGAGCGCGCGTCGAGTTCGAGCAGTGGGGCGGACCGCTGCCGTTGATTGGCCGTGTCCGCTTGGTCGAGCCGGCGGCTTTCACCAAGATTTCCGCTCTGGGTGTCGAGGAACAACGGGTCAACGTCGTGGCCGATTTGGTCACCCCACCGGAGGAACGCTCAACCGTCGGAGACAATTTCCGGGTCGAAGCCCGAATCGTTGTCTGGGAGGCCGAGCAGGTGCTCAAGGTCCCCGTTGGCTCGCTCTTCCGCCGCGGCGATGGTTGGTCCGTGTTCGTGTTGCAGAACGGCCGAGCCCACTCGCGCCCCGTTAAGGTCGGCCGGTCCAGCGGCATTGAAACGCAAATCCTCGAAGGCCTGCAGGAGAACGAGTCCGTCATTCTTTACCCCGGCAACCGGGTCCGCGATGGCCAGCGGGTCCGGCCCATTTCAGTGTAAATCCAGCATGCGCTGGATCGGAACCCGCGCGCGTTCCAGGATGTCCTGAGTCAGTTCGACCCGCGGCGCAAGGTTCTTCATGCAGTCCCGGACCTTCTCCAGCGTGTTGAGCTTCATGTATTTGCATTCGCTGCAGCGGCAGGGGTCCGTTGGCGCCCGCAGCGCGTCGTAAACCGGGGCGCAAAGGAACTCTTTGCCGGGGCATTCCTTTTGAAGCCGGTGCACTATGCCAGACTCGGTGACGATGATGAATTGCCGCGCTGAATCCGACTGGCAGTAGCGGATCATCTTCTCGGTCGAACAAACCACATCAGCCAAGTCGCGCACTTCCCGCAGGCTTTCGGGGTGAACCACGACTTTTGCCTGGGGATGTTTTTCCTTGAGTTTCAGGAGGCTCTCCCGCCGAAACTCCACGTGAGCATAACAATTGCCCTTCCACAGGGTCATCGGTCGGCCGGTCTGCTCCATCACCCACGCGCCCAGGTTTTCGTCCGGAACGAAAAGCAGGTCCCGATCCCGCGGTGCCGCCTCGACGACTTTAACGGCGTTGCCGCTGGTGCAGATAATATCGCTCAAGGCTTTGACCGCCGCGCTGCAATTGATGTAAGAGATCGTCCAAAAACGCGGATTTGTTTTCTGAAACTCCGCCAGTTGCGGCGCGGGGCAGCTTTCCTCCAACGAACAACCGGCTTCTCTGTCCGGCAACACAACAATCTTGTTCGGATTCAAGATCTTGGCGGTTTCGGCCATGAAATGCACACCGCAGAAAACGATGACATCGGCCTGCGTCCGCGCCGCTTGTTGGGAAAGACCAAGAGAGTCTCCCACAAAATCCGCAAGATCCTGTATCTCAGGAACTTGATAGTTATGGGCGAGAATGACCGCATGGAGTTGCTTCTTCAACACGAGGATTTCGCGCGAAAGCAAATCCACAACATCTTTGGACGGCGGCTTCCGTAACGGGAACCGGTCCACCTCGGGCTCTGAGACTGTGGCCAAATCGGTCATTACTGAAAGCCTAATACTTGAGATGACCGGCGTCAATTGAACCACGGGTGAGGCAGTGGTTTCGGGGACGGGCTGGGGATTGCGGATTTCCCATGAAATTGTTGGCTATCTGTCACTTTTTCGACACCGATCTGTCACCGGCAACAGCGACTCTTGCGGCGGCAACTGAGTCTCTGCCGCAACAAACAAACCATGGAGCTCGCAAGGGGCTCCACCGTTAGACCCAGGGGGGCCCGCAATGGGCCCCCTTAATGTTTGGGCGGTGAATAAAATGTCACAATCCAAGGCTTGCCACTATTCCCCAGGGTTGTTAGCCGTGATGCCAAAGCGCCGTCAAACAGCAACGAAACGGGGCGCTTAACCTGTGTGGCAGGCAATATGAAAAGCGTTCATAAGCAGAAAACCGACCCGAAGGTGGCGCAGGCGCTCCGACGTCTCGCGCTCAAATTAACCGCCGCTGAAAAGGCCGCCAACGCCGCTCATGAGCAGGCGCGCGCGGCCAAAGCAAAATACAAGGATGCGCGCAAGGCTTGGAAGCAGGCGCGAAAAGAAGCCAAGCGCATCCGCAAGGAAGTGAAAGAGGCCACAGCAAAGCTCAAGCGCGGCATGAAGAAAGTCGTCAAACCGGCCAAAGCCGCCAAACCTCAGCCGCCGGCCAGGATTTCGGCCGGCGTGGCGGTGAAACCGTCGCCGGCGGTGGCAACCCCCAAGGAATCGGCCACCACCCCCGTCGTGGCCAAAGCGCCTGCCGCCTGAAATGGTTCGGCGGAGCGCGGAAGACGCCCGGCTCCCTTCCGAGGCTTGCCGAGCCGCCAGCCGTTTGGTTTTCGCGGTCCGGCCTAGCGGGAGCCCTTCTCCCCAGCCTCGCCCGGAGTCCAGAACGTACGAAGTTGATCGGCCGTTTTCAGGAACTGACGGAGAAGCCGGGCTTTGCGCCGGCGCAGATATTGGCCGAATGAAGCCAGCAGTGTCTCCGTCCCCCGATGCCGCTTGACGAATTCCGCCACACAACCCTCCAACACCTCGTTGTCCTGCAAATAGCCCATCCGCCGCTGATAAAGTGCGAGGGCGCGGAGTTTTGAGGCGGTAAAATCAGGCAGGGTCGGCGCAATGGTTTCAACCATGTACCGGAAGCGTTTGAAGGCGACGCGGGTGCGGTGCACTGTTTTGAGGTCGCTCGGCGAGATGGCCTCAAGCCGGCGAACGGTTTCCTGAAAGGCCCGGTCCGTGGCGGCATGCAGCGCGGTCGCCAAACGCGATTCCCTCCGCGCATTACGCGAAAAGCGCGCCAGGGTTTTTGCCAGCGCGCGAAGCTGTTTTTGCAGCTTGGCCGTTTTGAACTTGGCAACGGCGCGCGCCGCTTCTTTCTCGAGCCGTTTCTCCTTTCGCAGAAGATATTCGCGCAGCACCAGCAACTCGGGAAATCGGGTCAGTCGGTCCTCGATGAACAATCGTTGGACGTGAATGTCGCGCAGCTCGCCCAGTCGCTTGAGACGGCGTTTCAAGGTCCGATGGGCATCGTGCAGCGCAGCGGTTTGGACCACTCCCTCCAAAAGCACCAATTCGGAAATCAGCCGGCGGGTGGCCACTCGGAGTTGGTGAACGGACTTCTCGGAGAATCCCCTCTGGCACCGGCGGAGTTCCCGCCAGTAGTCGCGCCAACGGCGCCTTAAGGAGTTGGCCAGGTGTGAGGATAGCGGCTCTGCCTGCGGCGTCTCACCCTTGGCGGGTTCGGCAGCCGCGGCAACGCCACGGCCGGGTTGTCCTGCCGCCGGCTGTCTCAACCCTCCAGCGTCCGACGCTTCGAGCATTGCTGCGATCGCAGGCTGTTCGCCCGGGGTGCCGGAAGTGGGCATTAAAACTGAAACGGTTTCCATAAAAGCCGATAGCCGATGGCTTGGGCCCACAGCAGTTCATCGTTCCCATCCAGGAAACCCGTGCGGCACAATCGCCACTCAGGTAGTTGTGAGACTCCAGACTGCCATTATTATACGATTCCGCAGCCCTTCCAGCAAGCCAGACCCACGCGCCAAGCCGGAAAACAGCCGGCTCAACGGCCGGCAGCAGTGCGCGAAGCGCGCATAACAGGTGGGTGAACAAGTTTGAAGTTCCCAACGGCCGGGACGGGTCAAAATCACCAGAAAAGGCCGAAAATCCGGGCCAAAGGAGCGGTTAATAAGATGTGAATTAAGGTCATTCAAGCAGGCGGGGGCGCGGATTCCACCTTTCCACCCAAATGTCACGGATTCGCCCCAAGTCTGCCACGAGGAAGCGCCAATATGTTCACCAAGCGCCGGGCAACAGAACCCGGCGGCAACATCCATGGCATTATGAAACTTGAAATTGACTGTCGGGGACCCGAGGCGTGGGCCGCCCAGATAATCGTCCGTGAACTGCCGTGCGAGGCCAGCCGATGGCACCGCATGCGCAAGAAAAACTCGCCTGAGCCTGAGCCTGAGCCAAAGACTGCAGCCTTGCTGCCGGAAACCTCCTTGCGGGCAGTGGCGCCGGGGTTCAACCCGTTTGAGCTGGCCCGCCAACGTCTGGTGTTGAGACTGCTGGAGGAAGTGCCGGACCCGGCAACCCACAGCGCGGTGATGCAAGCAGCGTCGCAAGCGGCCGCTCTGGCCAGGACCTTTCCCTACCCCCTCCTGGTTTTTCCCACGCTCCTGCAGGAGGCGGCCTCGGCCGCCTTGGAAGGCGAGCGGCGGCGGGCCGAGGCATACTGGCGGCGGCTCGCTGTCACCGAATTGTAACCTGAACGCCTCTTTCCCGTCACATGGGGGGCTCAAAGTGGGGTCGTCGGAACCGGGCGCCGGCGGCTGAGAACTTTGGATGAACGCCTGGATAAAGCAGTTTGCACTATGAACGATTTCGGTCTGACGCCGTTTTTCGCGAATGCCCTGCAGTTCGCTTTTGACAAAGCGACCACTGAGGGCAAGGTCACGATCACGCTGCTCGCTCTTCTTTCGATGTTCAGTTGGACGGTCATCATCCAGAAAGGTCGGCAGTTGTACCGGGCCCAAAAGGCTGGCAAGAAATTCTTTGCCGCCTACCGGGCCACGCGGGACCCGCTGGAGCTGTTCAAACGAGACGAGGATTACACCGGCGCGCCGGCCTACGACGTCTATCTGAGCGGAGCGGAAGAGCTTTCCTACCACTTGAAAAACAACCCGGTGACCGTCAAGCCGCGACTCGGTGTGCGGGCCCCGGCCGCCGGGGACGGCTCGTCCGACTCCACCGAGTTGTTCGCACGGACGAACACGACCAAGATCAACATGTCCTCGTTTGAATCGGTGCGCGTCGTGCTCGAGCGGGCGGTGAGCGCCCAGGCCATTTCGTTGGAGAAGGGCATGATCATCCTTTCCACGGCGGTGGCCGGCGGGCCGTTCATCGGCCTGCTCGGAACGGTTTGGGGTGTCATGGAGACCTTCTCCGGGATCGCCAAGGTCCAGGCGGCCAGCCTGACGGCGATGGCCCCCGGCGTGGCTGGAGCTCTGATTGCGACCGTGGTCGGGCTCTTCGTCGCGATTCCAGCCATGTTCGCCTACAATTATATGATTACCACCGTTCGCGCCATCACCCAGGAACTGGATAACTTTACGGCCGAATACGCCACGGCCATCGAACACAATTACGTGGACAACCGCTCGGTGGCCGAAGAAGTGGTCGGGGCGCTGCAACAAATCTTCCCGGAGCGCGCCGATCGCTTCGAAGTCGTGGAAGGCCGGGTTTGACGGAGGTTGGCTATGAGAAAGTATTCTGCGAGCAAACATCACACGCTGACGGAGTTGAATATCACGCCGTTGCTCGACTTGGCATTTGTCCTGCTGGTGATTTTTATCATCACCACGGCTCCCGCAGTCAATGACCTGAACATCTCCTTGCCCACGGCTTCGAGCCGGCCGAAGGAGGCCCCCTCGAAGGTGAATTACATCACCGTGGACAATGCCGGCAAAATCTTTCTCAACACCGTGGAGATGAACGAAGATCAGTTGCTCCGTACGCTGGTCGAGTTCCGCAAACAGGATCCGGATTTGAACGTGGTGGTGCGGGGTGACCAGCGGATTCAGTATCAGAAAGTCGTGGGGGTGCTGGACGTGCTGGTGTCGGCCAACGTTAATAAAGTCGGCCTGGCCACGGAAACCGTGGCGGCCAACTAGGGCGTGGCCGAAACCGTGTTGCGCACGGCCTGCTGCTTGAACGGCTGTTCAGGCGGAGGAGGCTGACCCGGGAGAACCAACTTCATGCCCCCCACTCGCAAGGCCAGGAAGGATCGCACCAGTTTTATCATCGCCGCGGTTCTGCATGTCCTGCTGATTGGGGGCGTGGTGTTCTGGGCCTACAAGACGGGCAAACTCGAACAGATGCGGCAGGCGGTGCTGCAATACGTGCGTTCCGACAAAAAGGAACAAAAAGAACCCGCCAAAGCGATCCCGCAAAAGGCCGCCCCCGCCCAGAAGCTCCCTCCCATCAACCAGGGAATGCCCCCCGCTCCGGGCTCAGGCACCCGCCGGGCCGTCGCAGCGGACGCGCCGGCGGCGGCCGGAGGCGAGACCTTTTTTCAGGACACACGCGCGCAGGGGGACAAGAGCGTTTCCACCGGCGGCCCGGCCCGAAAAGAGGAGGCAAAGCGAGTCGTTTTGGCGCCTCCCAAACCCAAGACCGCCGAAAAGCCCAAACCCGTGCTGCGGTCCATGGGCGCCAGCACAGTCAAAGCCCTCCTGCAGGAGCGCGCGAAAGCCGCCGCCGCCGTCGAGTCATTCGGCTCGGAACAGATCAGCAAATCCAGCGTGAGTGACGCGGGCGATATTGTGGCGCGTGTTTCGGGCGCGACGGTCGTGGAAGGGAAGTATGCGGTCATCCGCGGGCTTACCGATCGCTACAGCGCGGCCACGCTCAACGGGGCGGAATTGCCCTCGGCGGACCCTTACCGCCGTTCGGCGGCGCTGGACATGTTCCCGGCCAAGATCATTGATCGGGTCACCGTCACCAAGACCTTTACCCCGGATCAACCCGGCAGCTTCACCGGCGGCAACATTAACATTGTAACCAAATCCTTTCCGGACCGCCCTTTTGTCTCCCTGGAGCTGGGGGTGGCCTACAACACTCAGACCACGGGCAACGACAACTTCCTGACCTATACCGGCGGGGACACGGACTGGCTGGGAATGGATGATGGCACCCGGGCCTTGCCGGATGTGTTCTGGGACCCCGACCTGTCCTTCGGCCAGGCGTACACCTCCCTGACAGTGAGGAATCCGCCGACGGACCGGCAGAAGGACATCCTGAAGAAGAGCATGGAACTGGATCGCCTGACCAAGTTGGCCGGGCCCGCAGAGTTCGCCCCCAAACGGGAAGCGCCCCCCCCGGCCCACAACTTCGTCGCCTCGGCCGGTGACACCCTGTATTTCCTGGGCAAGCCCTTGGGTCTGTTTGTCAGCCTGCCTTACGCACGGAGCTACTCCTACTACGACGGGGGTGAAGTCAAACGATACTTCTATCAAAACGACTCGGACGAACTGGAGGTCCGCAAGGAATTTACCGAGGAGAAAGGCACCGTCGAGGTGAACTGGGCTGCGACCGCCTCGGTGGCGTACCAGCTCTTCCCGGACCACCAGTTGGGTTACAATTTCATTTTCAACCAGTATAGCGAGGATTCGGCCCGCATTCGTAAAGGCGAGGACAACTATAACAACCTCTACGAATTGACCATGAACCGGCTTTACTTCATCGAGCGCAACCTGACTTCCCACCAACTGCGGGGCGATCACCTCTTCGCGCCCCTCGGGGGGCTGAAGGTGGACTGGCTGGCCACCCACACGGACACCTATCAGGACGAGCCGGACACGAGGTTTTACAATGTTGATGGCACCGACTGGGGCTTGTCGGGGCTGGATCCCAAGTTGCCGACGCGCTACTGGCGGTATCTGGAGGAGGAGAACGACAGCTTTCGGGTGGATTTCACGCTGCCATTTCTGCTGTCGGCCGTCCAGGAGGCGCAATTGAAGTTTGGCTGGTTCCAGAGTTCGGCGGAACGGAATTATCGCGAGCGCATGCTCCAATACGATGTGCCCTACCGGCCTTATCCGACAGACCCGAACCAGATTCTGGTCCCCGGTTCGCTTGGCTTGGTCGGGCCGGTCGTCTCGAATGCGCTAAGCGCCACGCGGACACGCTACACCTTCCCGTGGACCAACTACATCCAATCGCCCTCGGACCGCAGCTATTACCGCGCTGAGAGTGAGATTCCAGCGCAGTATGCCATGCTGGATGTGCCCGCGCTGCCCCAAGTCCGGCTCATCGGCGGCGCACGGTTCGAACAAACTGAGATTCGAACCACCTCGTTCACCACCGTGCCTTCCGAGGGCGTCAAGCCGGGCGAAACCAACTCGCCGCCCCCTTTGGTTCAGGATGACATTTTGCCGGCGCTGGGATTGGTGTGGACGGTCACCCCAAAGTGGAACCTGCGGCTTAATTATGGCGAAACCATAACTCGTCCCTCGTTCCGGGAACTGGCAGGAATCCGGACCTACGATCCGGTGCTGGATGAATACGTGGTCGGCAATCCCAACCTCGAGATGACTGCCGTCAAGAACTACGACGCGCGCTTGGAATGGTTTCCCCGCCCAGGTGAACTTTTTTCCATCGGGGTCTTTTACAAGGACCTCGCCAACGTCATCGAAAAGGAATTCATCTCCTCGGCGGGCGATATTATCACGTTTGTGAACCGGCCGGAGGCAAAGGTCTATGGCATTGAGTTCGAGGCCCGCAAATCCCTCGAGTTCCTCAGCTACCCATTGCGCCATTGGAGCCTGGGCGGGAATCTCTCGCTGCTGGAGTCCGAGCAGCCGGTCTCCGAGCTGCAGAAGGCCAACCATACCAAGCCAGAGCTGCTGGGCGAGACGCGCCCCATGGCAGATCAATCACCCTACATCATCAACCTGGAATTGGCTTATGACAACCCCGCCTGGGGCACCAGCCTTTCGCTCAGTTACAATGTCTTCGGTCCCCGCCTGATCATTGCAAACCTGGCCGCTCCCGACATTTACGAGCAACCCGTCGAGCAGCTCGACCTTGTCCTGGCTCAACGCATTGGCCGGAACCTCCGGCTGAAGATCGGCGCGCGTAACCTGTTGAATCCAAGAATCGAGCGCACCTATGGCGAAGACAGTCAGGCGATTTATTCCTCTTACACACGGGGCCGGACCTACGGCCTGTCGCTCAACTACGAATTCTGAGTCAACGTTACCTGTTTGTCACCTGGCTGACATACAGTCTTCACGCAAGGGGTCCTTAATCACACCGTTCGGTTTTACTGGCAACTAAACATGCAACCAAAGAAACGACTCGATACAATGAAAAGAAAACTAATCTACTGCGGAATAATCCTGGCCTTCGCCGCCCTGTGGGCGCCCTCGGTCCTGCGGGCGGAGCCGACCAACGAGGTGACGGTGGTGGCGGACATCCCGTCGGACACCACGTGGTATCGGACCAATGTGTATTTGCTGGACGGGTATGTGCACGTGCTGGCGCCGGCGACCTTGACGATAGAGTCCGGGACGGTGATCAAAGGGCTGGCCAACCCGAGCACGGGGGAGGCGACCAGCGCGTTGTTTATCACGGCGGGGGCGAAGATCAACGCGGTGGGCACCCCGACCCAGCCGATCATCTTCACGGCGGAGATAGACGACACCAGCGTGCCGGATGATCTGGGCATCTACCAGCGAGGGTTGTGGGGCGGGGTGGTGCTCATGGGCAAGGCGGTGCTGAACACCGCCTCGAATGCGGACGGCAACGCGGCCAATCCGAAGTATGACGTGTTTGAAGGGCTGCCGGACAACCAGATTGGGGGGCAGTTTGTGTATCGGTTTGGGGGCAATGATGATGCGGACAACTCGGGGGTGTTGCGGTATGTGTCCATTCGGCATGGGGGTTTTCAGTTTTTGCAGAACAAGGAGCTCAACGGGCTGTCGCTGGGGGCGGTGGGCAGCGGCACGACCATTGACCACGTGGAGGTGTACGCGTTTGCCGATGACGGCTTCGAGTTTTTCGGGGGGACGGTCAACACGAAGTATCTGGTGAGCGCGTTTAATGATGATGATGCGTTCGACACGGACCAGGGGTATCGGGGCAAGAACCAGTTTTGGTTTGCGATCCAGGAGAACGGGAAGCGGGACAGCGGGGGCGAGTGGAACGGGGAGCCCAGCGGGATTGCGGTGAGCAACGCGCCGCTGGCGACCTTCGAGGTGTATAACGGGACGTGGATTGGTGCGGGGTCGGGGGCGGGTTTGACGACGGTGAATCATGGGTTGACGATTCGGGAGTATTCTTCGCCGCGGGTGTATAACAGCATCCTGACGGATTTCAATCAATCCAATGCGGGAACGATCGGGATCAACATCTCGGATGCGCGCAGCGGGGCGATGTTGACGGCCGGGTTGCTGGACCTGCGGGAGAACATTGTGCACGGGTTTAACACGGTGGCCAGCGCCAATGCGACGGTGTTGTTCACGGACGCCAGCCGGAGCAACAGCACGGTCAACCCGCTGCTGGTGAGCATCAGCCGGAGCACCAACCAGGCGCTGGACCCGCGCCTCCAGCCCGGCAGCCCCGCCTTGAATACCACCCGCATCCCCCCCAACGACGGCTTTTACGAGCAAGTCGCCTTCAAAGGCGCCTTCGATGAATCCACCCTGTGGCTAAAGGGATGGACGACCCTGGACGCGCTGGGTTTCCTGCCCTCGGTCCTGCGGGCGGAGCCGACCAACGAGGTGACGGTGGTGGCGGACATCCCGTCGGACACCACGTGGTATCGGACCAATGTGTATTTGCTGGACGGGTATGTGCACGTGCTGGCGCCGGCGACCTTGACGATAGAGTCCGGGACGGTGATCAAAGGGCTGGCCAACCCGAGCACGGGGGAGGCGACCAGCGCGTTGTTTATCACGGCGGGGGCGAAGATCAACGCGGTGGGCACCCCGACCCAGCCGATCATCTTCACGGCGGAGATAGACGACACCAGCGTGCCGGATGATCTGGGCATCTACCAGCGAGGGTTGTGGGGCGGGGTGGTGCTCATGGGCAAGGCGGTGCTGAACACCGCCTCGAATGCGGACGGCAACGCGGCCAATCCGAAGTATGACGTGTTTGAAGGGCTGCCGGACAACCAGATTGGGGGGCAGTTTGTGTATCGGTTTGGGGGCAATGATGATGCGGACAACTCGGGGGTGTTGCGGTATGTGTCCATTCGGCATGGGGGTTTTCAGTTTTTGCAGAACAAGGAGCTCAACGGGCTGTCGCTGGGGGCGGTGGGCAGCGGCACGACCATTGACCACGTGGAGGTGTACGCGTTTGCCGATGACGGCTTCGAGTTTTTCGGGGGGACGGTCAACACGAAGTATCTGGTGAGCGCGTTTAATGATGATGATGCGTTCGACACGGACCAGGGGTATCGGGGCAAGAACCAGTTTTGGTTTGCGATCCAGGAGAACGGGAAGCGGGACAGCGGGGGCGAGTGGAACGGGGAGCCCAGCGGGATTGCGGTGAGCAACGCGCCGCTGGCGACCTTCGAGGTGTATAACGGGACGTGGATTGGTGCGGGGTCGGGGGCGGGTTTGACGACGGTGAATCATGGGTTGACGATTCGGGAGTATTCTTCGCCGCGGGTGTATAACAGCATCCTGACGGATTTCAATCAATCCAATGCGGGAACGATCGGGATCAACATCTCGGATGCGCGCAGCGGGGCGATGTTGACGGCCGGGTTGCTGGACCTGCGGGAGAACATTGTGCACGGGTTTAACACGGTGGCCAGCGCCAATGCGACGGTGTTGTTCACGGACGCCAGCCGGAGCAACAGCACGGTCAACCCGCTGCTGGTGAGCATCAGCCGGAGCACCAACCAGGCGCTGGACCCGCGCCTCCAGCCCGGCAGCCCCGCCTTGAATACAGGCCGCCTTCCGAATGACGCCTTCTACAGCCGCGTGGGCTTCAAAGGCGCCCTGAACCGCGATCTGTGGCTGAAGAACTGGACCACCCTGGACCAGCTCGGCTTCCTGCCCGTGGTGACCGAGATCACTCCGGAAAAAGTGGTTGCCTCGGCGGCTACCCCCGACGCCCCGCTGCTGACCATCCGCCAATCGGGCGGCAATATCGAAATCAGCCATCCCTCCCAGGCTGGCTTCAGTTATCAGCTCGAGTCGGCCGACCGGCTGCCCGCCGCCGCTTGGACCAATGAAAGCACCCTGACCGGGACCGGCAGTGTACTGACTCACACCCTGCCGATCGGGACCTCGGAGAAGTACTTCCGCGTTCTTGTCCAGTAAGAGCCGGTTTTGGCAAAAACCAGTGCGCAAGGGGAGCCCCCCCCTCGGGGGGCTCCCCGCTTAATTTTGTCAGAAAATGCTTTGGTTTATCGGTCTGCAGGGGAGACGCTTGGGAAACCGGCGGCCTGCACGCGGCAAGGCCAGGGGCGGGGGCGGACGCGGACCTTGCCGAAATCCGATGTTACATTTTGGTGACGAGGCTACATCCCTTTGATTTTCCAATTCCCGCCATGTAACAATGGGCCGACTATGAGACAATTGCTGCCGTTGTTGTGCGTCGCCGCCCTGGCGGGATGCACCGCTCCGCGAGTGTCGCGGTACGACGAGTTCGAGAAGGTCCAGGTGGACAAGATGGTCGGGAACGACGTGAAGTTACATGTGCTCACGCGGACGCTGGTCTGCTTGAACGCAATGCGGGAAACCCGATGGCCTCAGCCCGTCACCAACGAAACGGTGAGTTTTGTTACCAATTACGTCGTCACTTCCATCACCAACCTGACGATCAGCTCTTCCAGCAACGAACAGCTTGTCTCCAACACCAATGTGATGGTTGTCCCGGCAGCGCCGGCGCCCGAAAAACGCGCCGAGGGCGCGGAGGAAGTGCCGGTGGTGATTGCCGCGCCGCCACCGCAGGACAGCAGTGCCAGTGGCGTTACGGAGTCCACGGCTCGAAATGAGTCCGTGGCGGTTGCGCCCAACCAGAGCGTGGTTTCCCAATCCTTCCAGCGGGTGACGCAACTGAGCAGTCAGGCCACGGTGAATACGAATCAGCAGGCGCTGACCACCGGAACCAACCAGACGATCACGGTGGAAACAAATCTGGTCGTCACCACGCTGACTAATCAGGTGATCCACGCGGTCACAAATATCTCGGTGCAGTCCCCGAGCCAGCCCGTATTTGACTACTATCTTTACACCGAGCTGGCGCCGCCGGATTTTCCGCTGCAGCCCGGCGAATCGCTGGTGGTGCTGGTGGATGGCGAACGGCATTCCTTCAGCCCGACCCAACCGCAGTCCGCCTGGGCCACGCGGCGTGGCTATCTCACCACTTTTTACAAGGTGCCGCCTGAGGTCGTGGTCGGGATCGCCAACGCGGACGAGGTCAAGCTGCGAATCAAGGGCGCCAACGGCGCCCTCGAGCGCAGGTTGAGCCGGACCAGCCGGCAGCATTTCCGGGAGTTTTTGCTGGCGAACTTTGGCGAGGAAAAGGAGCCTGTTCGACTGAATTCGCCCAAAGACAAACAGTCCTGAGAACTCTCCCCTGCATCCGTTTTTCAGCCGTTCATGAAACCACTTTCCCTCCTTGTTAGCCTGGCCCTGGCAATCGTCGCCCTGGTATGCGTCGCCAACACGCGCACTGCGCGCAAAGCGCTGGCCGCCCAAGCCGCCGAGAGCCTGGCGGTTTCAAACCAACTCGTTCAGGCAAAGGCTCAATTGGAAGAAAAGGAGGCCGCCGTTCAGACCTTGCGGGTGCAGCAGGGCCTGCTCATGGCAGATCTCACCTCCCTCAGCAACCGTGTCAATGCTTTAACCCGTGACCTCGCGGACCAAAAAGAACAGGTTGCCGCAGCGCGGCAGGCCGTGGCCGGGCGCGAGGCCGAGCTGCGAGGCCTCCAGGCCCGATTCCAGGAAGCGCGCGAGCGGGGTGCGACGCTGGAACGACAGATTGAAGCTCTCAAACGCGAGCTTGAGGTCAGCCACTCGGAGTTGGAGGCCAGACGCGCCGAGCTGGCGGCGCTCAACCAACGACTCAACTTGTCCGAATCCGCTCATGCAGCCCTGCTCCAGAAATGGAACGATCCCGCCGCGCTCCGCGCCCAGGCGGCGACTTTAACGCGCGAGATGACGCCGCTGGCAGGCGCCGCGGCGCCGCGGCAAAGACCGCCGTTGGTGCTCCACCCCGATGGCTCGATTACCACCTCTCCTTGAAGGGCTGGCTTGGACGTCCCGAATCAGCCGTAACGGCCCTCGATGTATTCGGCCGTCCGCGAGTCGGCCGGGTTGAGGAAGAGTTTTTCGGTTCGGCTGTGCTCGACCATTTCGCCGAGCAACATGAAGATGCACTCGTCGCTGGCACGGCGGGCCTGGGCCATGTTGTGAGTGACAATGAGGATGGTGTAGCGGCCTTTGAGGCCGAACATAAGTTCCTCGATGGCGCGGGTGCCTTCAACGTCCAGCGCGGAGCACGGCTCGTCCATGAGAATGACGCGAGGCTTGAGCGGCAGGAGTCGGGCGATGCAAAGCTTCTGCTGCTGCTCGAGCTGCAAGCCGGTGGCCCGGCTGTGCAGCCGGTCCTTCAGGTCGTTCCACAACCCGACTTCGCGCAGCGACGTTTCCACCGCCTCATCCAGCAGCGAGCGTGTGAGCTGGGCGCGCTCGCTGTGAATGCGCAGGCCAAAAACGACATTCTCGTACACCGAGATCGGCAGCGGATTGGGCCGTTGGAACACCATCCCCACGGACTTCCGCAGCTCGACCAGCG
>CAZVYG010000089.1:7597-19955 GCA_964631605.1 uncultured Verrucomicrobiota bacterium | reverse complement strand
CCAACCAGGACGACAACTTCAACGTCATGGACATGAAGGAAATCGCCTCCATGCTGTCCGGCACCACCACCATGATGACCATGCTGCTGGGCGCCGTGGCGGCCGTCAGTCTGCTGGTGGGCGGGATTGGCATCATGAACATCATGCTCGTCTCCGTGACCGAGCGGACCCGGGAGATCGGCACGCGCCTGGCCATTGGCGCATTGGAGCGGGAAGTCCTTCTTCAGTTTTTGGTGGAGTCGGTTGTGATTTCTTCCCTCGGCGGACTCATTGGCATCGTCCTTGCCCTGCTGACCTCGACCTGGCTCGCCGGCGTGCTGCAAGTGCCCTTCGTCTTCAACGCGCCTATTGTCCTGATCGGCTTTGCGTTTTCGGTGGCGGTGGGGGTGGTGTTTGGCTACGTGCCGGCGCGCAAAGCCGCGCGGCTTGACCCCATCGAGGCCCTCCGCCATGAGTAGCGGATGGCTGTTTCGCCGAAACCGAGGAGGCAGGGTGCGTCGTGATTCATCAACCTCACAGTCGCGCCAATGCGCGGCGGGTTGAGGACGACCCTCACGCCGTCGTGACCTTCAACCAAGGCGCGCACCGCAGCCGGGCCGAAGAGCGATCCGGCTGGCTGGTCGGGCAAAAGTGGCATCGCTCCAACTTACAGTTGGATCAATGCCAAGGGGGCGGGGCTAAATGACGTAATCCATGGCAACGATGGAGTCTGCTTGGAGCCGGCGGTAACGGTCGCACAGTTCGGCGACGGTGACCCGCTCAGCGATTTTAACGACCGCATCCCGGATTTCTTTCATGACGCTGCGGATGGCGCAGCGGCTTTCATCCGGGCAAGAGCATTTTTCGTAATAACGCTCGCTGACGCAACTGACCGGCGCCAGCGCTCCCTCAATGTGGCGCACCACAGCCGCCAGGGTGATCTCCTCGGGCTTGCGCGCCAGCCGGTAGCCGCCTGAAACTCCCCGTTTGCTCTGGACCAGGCCCGCTGACTTCAGGTCGTTGAGGATCTGCTCGAGGAAACGCTTCGGGATGTTCTGCGCCTCGGAAATCGTTTGGATGCGAACCACTGGCTGGTCGTAATGCAACCCCAGGACCAGCAAAGCACGCAGGGCATACTCACCTCTGAGCGAGAGCTTCATAGGAATGAAGTTATAAAATACAGTAATGATATCAAGATTTACAGGATGGCCAATATTAGGAGGAGCAACAGTCTGATGAAGATCTTTTGGAAATGTGTAATATCTCCATTGACATAGTAGAGATTTATGTCCAACTTGGCAGCCAACACGATGATGAACCGAATTGACAGATGTTGCCGCGTTTCCAGGTTTTTGGCGATTGACTAATGCCTGCACGAGTGGCACATAGCAAATCGCTGTTGAGCCGCAGTTCGGAAGCGCTGCAGCCGTCGGGAAACGCCCGCAGCGGCGCGTAGCCGCGCAACGAGATGGCCCGAGCAAAATTCAACGCGCTGCCCGGTTTTGGCCTCACGATGGGGTTCACGCTGGTTTATCTCAGCGCCATTGTGCTGATTCCATTTGCGGGTCTGATCCTCCGGGCTTGCGAGCTTTCATGGGCTGATTTTTGGCGGTTGGCAACCACGGACCGGGCATTGGCGGCCTACCGGCTGACGTTTGGTGCCTCGCTCATTGCGGCGCTGGCCAACGCGTTCTTTGGCACGCTGGTGGCTTGGGTGCTGGTGCGCTATTCGTTTCCTGGGCGGCGAATTGTTGATGCCATGGTTGATTTCCCCTTTGCGCTGCCAACGGCGGTTGCAGGGTTGACGCTGTCCAGCCTGTTTGCCGGCAACGGCTGGCTGGGGCAGTTCCTGGTGCCATTGGGAATCAAGGGGGCATTCACGCAACTGGGGGTGGTTATTGCCCTGACTTTCGTGGGGCTTCCTTTTGTGGTGCGAACCTTGCAGCCGGTGCTGCATGGCCTCGACCGGGAGGTGGAGGAAGCTGCGGCCACGCTCGGCGCGGGAAGGCTGCGGACCTTTGTGAGGGTGGTTGCCCCGACGTTGTTGCCGGCGATCCTGACGGGCTTCGCCCTGGCGTTTGCCCGGGCCATTGGCGAGTATGGCTCGATTGTTTTCATCTCGGGGAATTTGCCGTTCAAGACCGAGATTGCGCCGTATTTGATCGTCATGCGCCTGGAGGAGTATGATTATACGGGGGCGATTGCGCTGGCGGTGGTGCTGCTGGTGTGTTCCTTTCTGCTGCTGGGCGCCATCAACTTGCTCGAGGCATGGACCAGCCGTTTCTCGCGGTGAGACAACCAGGACGATATGAGGCTTTAAAATGGCAGGCGCGCTAAAACAGAACTGGGGCGGAAGCCGCGAAGCATCGCAGCGAGGCACCGAGGAGTCGCCGCTGGTGAAATGGCTGCTCATTGCGGTGGCGCTTGGCTTTTGTGGGGTGTTCCTTCTTTTACCACTGGTCAACGTGTTTGCGCAGGCCTTGACCAAGGGGTGGGCGTATTACTGGGGGGCCCTGACCCATCGGGATTCCTGGGCCGCGATCCGGCTGACGCTGACGGTGGCGGCCATCAGCGTGCCGCTGAACGTGCTGTTCGGCCTGGCGGCGGCGTGGGCCATCGCCAAGTTTCAATTCCGCGGCAAGTCCCTCCTGATCACGCTCATTGACCTGCCGTTTTCGGTTTCGCCCGTCGTGGCGGGCCTGATGTTTCTGGTCTTGTTTGGACTTCAGGGTTTCCTGGGGGAGTGGCTGCAGGACCACAATCTGCGGGTGATTTTCGCGCTGCCCGGAATTGTGATCGCCACCGTCTTCATCACCTTCCCGTTTGTGGCACGCGAACTGATCCCGGTGATGGAAGCGACCGGCACGGAGCAGGAGCAGGCGGCCCTTACGCTCGGGGCCAGCGGGTGGCAAACCTTCTGGCACGTCACCCTGCCTTCGGTCAAGTGGGGCCTGCTTTATGGCATCATCCTATGCAACGCGCGCGCCATGGGGGAATTCGGGGCGGTGTCGGTGGTTTCGGGACACATCACGGGCCAGACCGACACAATGCCGTTGCGGGTGGAGAAGCTTTATAACGAGTATGACGCCGCGGGCGCGTTTGCGGTGGCCAGCCTGCTGGCCTTGCTGGCGTTGTTCACGCTGGCCATCAAAACGTTTTTGGAATGGCAGCAGTCGCGCGAGTTCGCCCGGGCCCAGGCGGAGCGGACAGAGGGGCGCGAAGGCGGGGGCGTGTGAGCGAGCGGGCCCGATGATTGAACCCCGGTTTGCCTTGATCTTGTGAGCATCGAACTGCGCAACGTCAGCAAGAAATTTGGCGAGGTCGCGGCCGTCAACAATGTGTCCTTCTCGGTCCAGGAGGGCGAACTGATGGCTTTGCTCGGGCCAAGCGGCGGGGGCAAGACGACGGTGCTGCGGATGATTGCGGGCCTGGAGATGCCCACCACCGGCGACGTGCTGATCGCGGGCCGGCGGGTGAACGAGGTCCCGGTGCAGCAGCGGAACATTGGGTTTGTCTTTCAGAATTACGCCCTGTTCAAGAACATGACGGTGGCCGGCAACGTCGCTTTCGGTCTGAAGATCAAGAAATGGAAGCGCGGGGACATTCAAGCGCGCGTTGCGGAGCTGCTGGAGCTGTTCGGGCTCCAGGGCTTGGAATCGCGGTATCCGCACCAACTGTCGGGAGGCCAGCGCCAGCGGGTGGCGATTGCGCGGGCGCTGGCGCCCAAGCCCAGCGTGCTGCTGTTGGATGAGCCGTTCGGAGCGGTGGACGCAAAAATCCGGCAGGAGCTGCGCGAGTGGCTTGTCACGCTCCACCATGAGTTGAACGTGACCACAATCTTCGTCACGCACGATCAAGAGGAGGCGATGGAAGTGGCCAACCGGATTGTCATTTTTTCCCGCGGCAATCTCGAGCAGGTGGGCTCCCCGCGGGAGGTCTATGAACAGCCGGCCAACGAATTTGTCGCACGCTTCATCGGGGTGATGAATGTGTTGGAGCCGCTCGTGAAGGACGGAGTGGCGCGGGTGGGCGAGCTGGAATTTCCGGCGCCGGGCCAGCCGGATGGGCAGAAACTCCGCATCGGGTTTCGTCCCTACGCAGTGCAGATCTCTTCAGACCTGACGCAATACCGGTATCGGGCGGTGCTGCGGCACACGTTTTTCCTGGGGGTGCTTTTGCGGGTTGAGCTCGAGCTGCCCAGCGGGCTGACCGTCCGAGCCCGGATGACCAAGGAGGAATATGCCCATCAAGGGCTGCGAGATGGGTGTGAGGTTTCGTTCCAGATTCGCCAATACCGGGTGCTGGCTCGGGAGGAGGCTCCGTTGGCGCCCGAAGTCGAGGTGCCTTACACCCCTCCGCCGATCCTGGGGGAAAACATTTAATCGCCGGGACGTGGTCGCGATTATCTGCCCTCCAGGCCGGTGAGATAGGCCAGGATCAGGTCAGGCAAATCTTCGCTGTAACCGCCTTCCAGCAGACTGACGACCGGCACATCAAGTTTGCGCAGGGAAGCTCCGAGCCAATGGAAGTCTTCCCGTTCAAGTGTCTCCTGCGCGAGCGGATCGTGCGCGTAGGCGTCAAAGCCGGCGGACACGACCACCAGGCGGGGTTTGAAGGCCTGGAGATGCTCCAGAGCGCTTTCCAGCACGTGGCGATATTCCGCCCGAGGTATATCGGGCGGAACGGGAAAATTGTAGCAGTTGTCGCCGGTGTTGCGGGTGCCCGTCCCCGGAAAACATGGGTGCTGATGGATGGAATAGACGGCTGTCCTGGGCTGGTTCAGGAGGATGGCCTCGGTGCCGTTGCCGTGGTGGACGTCAAAATCGTACACGGCAACACGTTTTGTGCCTGCTGCCAGCGCCGCCAGGGCCGTAATCGCGGCATTGTTGAGGTAACAAAACCCCATGGCGCGCTGGCGGGTGGCATGGTGGCCGGGCGGGCGCATGAGGCTGAAAACGGTTTCGCCGGCCTGAGCGGCCTTGAGGGCCGCCAGCGCGGCGCCGACGGAGGCCCGGGCGTAGCGGTCAATGTCCTCGTAGTACGGCGTGTCGGCGTCGAAGTCGCGGGGCTCGCGCAACCGGGCGAGATGTTCGGGGGTGTGGGCGCGAAGAATCGCCTCATCGTCGGCCGGACCGGGAGCCGCCCACGCGATGGGCAGAGCCGTTTGCGACTTGAGCTTGTTGAGAGTTGCCGTGATGCGTTCGGGCCTTTCGGGGTGCCCGAGGCGGTAGTATTGGGTGCAGAATTCGTCGGTAAAAATCTTCATTTCTCAACCTCCGGCGAGCCGTCCCGTCGCCAGATTCGGGGCGCCGAGGTTGGATGCCGGAGGGACAGCCGCTGGCTTCACCATTCTCGCACACGATAGAAGCGCCGCGGGGCGCTGGCTTGAGAGTCCACGAGGGACTGAATGGCCCCGTTGCCGAAAACCGTGCTCAACGTTGTCCAGGTGCCCGGGTCCAGCGAGCTCCTGGATTCGAGCGAGTAGCGTTTTCCCGCCGCGGTTTGGAGCCAGGCGGTGAAGACGCCGTTGGCGAGGGACTGATGGGTGATGCGCGGCGGCTGGCCGGGAGAGCCGAGCAGCAGCAGCGTGTGGGCGCTGCCGGCCGCAATGGAGGTGATGTTGGTGAGCGCGCCGGGAACGCTGCATTGACCGTTCCAGTTGGCGCCCCAGGCGACCACGCTGCCGTTGGCGCGCAGAGCGACGCTATGCGAGCCGCCGCCGGCCACTGCGACCACGTCGCCAAGACCCGTCGGCGGCTGGGCCTGAGCATGCACGTTGTCACCCCAAGCCACGACTGCTCCGTCGGCTTTGACCGCCAGGCTGTGGTATTCGCCTGCGGCAATCGCTCGAATCCCGGAGAGATTCCAGGGCACGACGGACTGCCCCACGTAGGAACCTTGCGCATCGGTATTTTCGCCCCAGGCGACCACGCTGCCGTCGGCCCGCAGGGCCAGGTTGTGGTTGCCGCCGGCGGCAATCGCGACCACGCCCGCCAAACCGGGCGGCACTGAGGCTTGTCCCCAGGAGTTGTCTCCCCACGCCACGACGGTTCCATTAGCCCGCAGCGCGAGTGAATGCCAGGACCCGGCCGCAATGGCGACCACGTGGGCGAGGCCCGGCGGCGCGTTCAACTGGCCGTAGTAATTGGCCCCCCAGCCCGCGAGGGTGCCGTCCGATTTAAGGGCCAGGCTGTGGTAGCCGCCGCCGGCGATGGCCATGACGCCACCCAGGCCGGGCGGAACGTCGCACTGGCCATCCCCGTTTTCGCCCCAGGCCAGCACCGTGCCCTGGGGGGTGAGCGCGAGGCTGTGCCACGAACCGGCGGCGACAGCCACAGGGTTGGTGGCAGCGGCCACGACGCTGATCTGCCCGAACGAATTGTCACCCGCGATGGCCATGGGCACCACCCCCAGCAGCGCGTTGGAACTCAGGATCGCGCCGTAGGGATTGCTCACCCGCACGGAATAATACCCGCCATTGGCCACGCCAGGGCTTGCGAGGGTGAACGAACTCGCGGTCGCGCCGGCAATCGGCGCTCCGTTAAAAAACCACTGATAGGCAAGGGTCGGTGTCCCCAGGGCGGCAACTTTGAACGTTACCGCCGCTCCGCCCACGCTGCTTTGGCTGGCCGGTTGTTCCGTGATGAAAGGCAGCGTGGCGCCTGCCGTGTAGCGGACTTGGTCCACCCAGCCCTGGTCCTGGCCGGCGCTGCCGCTCGCGTCCTTGCGATAGAGCCATTCCAGGTCGAGGCTGCCGGCGGGCAAATAAAGGCTTTTTTGCTCCCAGCCTTTCTCGCCGGAAATGCGGGCGATTTCCTCGGCGTCAAGGCGGAAGCTGAGGATGTCCGCGTTGGTTTGAGACGACACCCGCCACCAGAACTCGAGCGTGCCGGGGCCCGTGACGGTGGTGCGCAGGCTCGTGGACTGGTCGTGGCCGATGAAATAGCTGCGAGCGGAGGCGAGGCCGTCGTAGGAGAAATTGGTCTGGCCGTACCAAGGCACTTCGGCGTCGGTGATCCACGTCTGGTTGCTGTTGTTGAGCGCATAGGGCAGGGGGACGGTGGGAATGACCACCAGCGAGGCGCTGGCACTGGTGACAGTGCCGTAGGCGTTGGTGACGGTTACGGAGTATTCGGCCACGTCGGCGGGCTGGACGTTGACAATCAAATAGGCGGACTGGGTTGCGCCGGCGATGGCCGCGCCATCCTTGCGCCACTGGTAGTACAACGGCGAGAATCCGCTCGCGGCGGCGGTGAAGGTGGCGGTTTGACCTGGAACGACGGTCAGCGTCGAGGGATGTTTGACAATGATGGGGGCGGGATCGTTGGTGCCCACGACAAAAGTCATGCTGAGCCCGAGGGCCGAGAAATCGCGCAGCACCAGCCCCGAGGGCTGGCCGCTCCACCAGTGCGCATGGGGGGAGGAGGTGTCAGACAGCAGGTTGCTGTAGCCGGCCGCGGTGTTGCCCTGGTAATACAGATCCTTGGAATCGCCGCTGTTGCGGTTCTTTTCGAGGTGCCACTGGTTGTCGGCCTGGACGAGGGTGGCCTCGTAGTTGTTGTGGGTGGTGTTGGGGTTCAGGTTGACGGTGCTGTTGTCACCCAATTCGTCAATGTGCCAGACGGCGACCCCGGAGCCGGGAAGGGAGTTGTCGTGATTGGTTTTGTAGCGCGCTTCGATGAGAAAGTACTCCCGCGCGGTGCCGGGTTTGGCGAAGCGGTAGAAGGTGTTGAAGTTGGAGCCGGGTTGGGAATGGACGGTGGCGACGAGGCTGGAGGCGAGGTCCAGGTCAATGGTCGTGGCCCAGCCGGAGGCGCGTTTGAGATAGGCGCAAATCTGGGCAGGGTTGTTGCCGGGATTGGAGGAACTGCCTCCCCAGGAGCCGCCGGCCATGAGACACCAGTCGCCAACCCCGGCCGACCGTCCGGTGTAATCATAGAGGTCGGGGTAGTCGCAAAGCATGTGGCCGTTTTCGTGGACAAAGGTTCCGATGGACAGTTTGTCGCCGATGTTGGTGATTTGGTAGAAATAAACCCGTTTGCCTCCCGGGGACAACTCAATGGGACTGGCGAGCACCCACGAATGCGGCCACAGCCCATAGCTCCAACGCCCGCCGTTGTCGCCCGCGTAGAAAACGTTGCAAGCCAGGACGCGGTTTTGCGAGTCCGTGCTGAGCGCGGCAAAGGCGGGGAGGATTTCGCTGTCGTAGTTGGGCAGGGCTTTCAGGACCTCGAGGGCGTCCTTGATAAGCAGACGTCCCTGTTGACCGGCATCCTTGGTGGTGTCGTTGTAGGTGGTTTTGGGTTTGGGCGCGCGAATATAAAGGGTGACCACGTTGGTGTAAGTCAGCTTGCCGTTGGAATTGTAAGCGAAATAGGCCTTGACGGATCCGTTATTGCCGTAACCGGAGTAATTGTCGCCGTTGCAGAAATTGATGATTTCGGCTTGCGGCACGGTGGCCACGTCGTCGTCGAAATCAATCAGCAGTGTGAGGCCGACTTTGAGGCCCAGCGTGGAGCCGCCGGGGGGAGAGAAGGCCGCGCCGCCGTCCGCCGCCATGGCCAGGGCCTGCTTGCGCGCCTGCCAGCGTTCGGAGATTCGCATGCCCTCGTTCCAGCGCGCATGACGGGCAGCCGCCTGCTCGGCCACCGCTTCCGGCCTGATCCGCAAGTGGGGTTCGAGCCCAAGACTTTGAGCATTGCCGAGATGGACTTGCACGCCGGTGGAAAGCAGTTCGCGCTCGTCATCGGAAAGCCGGGCATAACAGTAGGCCCTGAGCCCCTCGTCGAAAACCACGGTATAGCCGTCCAGCGTCTCGAAAACGGCGTAGAATTCATCGCCCTGGCCCCACAGCCGGATGGCGGTGCCGTCGGGCTGTTGGAAGGGGATTTCTTTGGAAAATGGCGCCGCCCACAGGCACAGCAGTTGGAGGGTGGCGAGGAAGGTTGCCCAAGTAAGGAGCCAACCTGCTCGATCATTGAAGCGCCGCGGTCCGGACATATAAGCCTTTCTTTCCTGCGCGCAGACGAACAGGGACCATCCCAATACGCGTGCACCTCCTATTTATCCGCCCTTGCGCCTGTCAGATCAAGAGGAATCAGCCCCAGGATCGCGCCCGGAATAGGCGCCAATGCTGCAAGAACATGCTTGGGGGCGGAACCACCTGAAAAACCGCCGCTGGCTGCGTTCCGGACGAAGGATGGTGGAGCCGAGGGGGTTCGAACCCCTGACCTCCTGAATGCCATTCAGGCGCTCTACCAACTGAGCTACGACCCCAACCAGAACGAATTAAATTTATGAAACCGCGCAATTTTGTCAAAAGCTATTTCCCAAAAACTGCGGGGCGGTTTTCCCGGCGGTTCCAATTCTCACCCGTCACAGTGGCTTTTAAGGCATGGCGCCGCCCGCCCCAGGACGCCCGAGTGGGACTGGATGTTTCGCCAAGGCAAGTGTATGGAGTCAGTCTGGCGAAGGCCTAGAGAACTATCACAGCTTTGAAGTCCTGGTTGTTCGCGTCGCGATGGAGCTTGAAGCCGACTTTCTTGCTGACGAGGTGCATGCCGTGATTGTCGGCGAGGATGGTGGCGGTGATGCGATCCAGTTTTTCGTCGCGCCCGATCTGGACCAGGCGCTTGAGCAGTTCGGTTCCCAGGCCGTTGCGCTGGTATTTGTCGCTAATAATCAGGGCGAACTCAGCCTCATTCATGCCACGGGCTTTGCTGAGGCGGCCGACGCCCAGGATTTCATGCGTGCCGGTCTTGGGGTCTTTGTGCTCGGCGACCAGCGCAATCTCGCGGTCGTAGTCGTTAAAGCACATGCGGATGAGGCGCTCGTGGGCGATGCGTTGGTCCAGCTTGAGCTGGCTGAAATAGCGATAATAGACGCTTTGTTCGGAGAGCGTCTGGTGGAATTTGACCATGAGCGGCTCGTCTTCCGGCCGGATGGGTCGGATGGTCACCGGTGTGCCGTTCTTGAGCTTCCAGGGGGAGACATATTGAACGGGGTAAGGCCGGATGGCTGGCTTGGGCAGCTTGTCCTCTTTGACGTCCTTGCCGTAAACGACGACCCGCGCGTCGAGGGCGATGAGGCGCTCGGGCGAGGCCAGGAGGGGGTTGATATCAATTTCGGAGATCCAAGGCTGCTCGACGACGAGGTAACTGAACCGCACCAGCAGCTCTTCCAGAGCGGCGAGGTTCACCGGCGGCCGGCCGCGCACGCCTTTGAGGGCGGTGTAGATTTTGGTTTGCTCCATCATTCGGCGCGCCAGGGTGGCGTTGAGCGGTGGCAGGGCCAGCGCGCGGTCTTTGTAAACTTCGACCAACTGGCCGCCCGATCCGAACAGGAGCACTGGGCCAAACTGCGAGTCCACGCTGCTGCCGATAATGATCTCATAACCGTCGAGCTTGATCATGGGCTGGACGGTGACGCCCTGGAAATGCTCCTTGCCGGCGTGTTTGGTTACGGAGGATTCAATGGCGCGCCAGGCTTTCTCGACCGCCGACGCGTTTCGCAAATTGAGCTGGACCCCGCCCACGTCTGTCTTGTGCGTTATGGTTTCGGAATAGAGCTTCAGGACGACCGGGTAGCCGATTTCGCCGGCGAGCTTCACCGCCTGGGCCTCGGTGGTGGCGATGCGGGTGTCCACCGTCGGGATGCCGTAGGCGCTGAGCAGTTGTTTGGATTCGAATTCTGTGAGGATGGTGCGGCCGCTGGAGCGCACCGATTGAATGATGGACTCGGCCTTGGCGCGGCCGGAGGAGGCGCCCTGGTTGTTGAAATCAATCAGCGTGGGCGTTTCATACAGGGAGCGCAGGTTGTAGGTGTAGCGCCACATGTAAACGAACGCACGGGCGGCCGTATCGGGATACTTGTAGGTCGGGATGCCGGATTTGTTGAGGAGGTCCTCGCCGGCTTCGACCTGGTCGGCGCCCATCCAGCAAGCCAGCAGCGGTTTGCCCGGGACTTTGGCATAGGGTTTGAGCGCCTCGGCTGTTCCCTCCGGATCGGTCATGGCCTGGGGCGTGAGGATGACCAGCATGCCGTCGCTGTTGGGATCCTTCGCCGCGACTTCGACCGCCTTGGCGTAACGGTCGGCTCCGGCGTCGCCCAGGACGTCCACCGGGTTGTTGTGGCTCCAAGCCGCCGGCAGGAAGCTGTTCAACGCGTCGAAGGTTTCCTTCGACAAATCAGCCAGTTCCCCGCCGCTGCTGATGAGCATGTCGGTGGCCAGCACACCCGGCCCACCGGCGTTGGTGATGATCGTCAGGCGCGGCCCCTGCGGGCGGGGTTGCTTGGCCAGCACCTCGGACATGTGGAACAGCTCGGCAATGGTGTCCACGCGCAGCACTCCGGTGCGGCGGAAAGCCGCGTGGAGAACTTCGTCGCTGCCGGTCAGCGAACCGGTGTGGGAGGCGGCGGCCTTGGCGGCGGCTTCGGTGCGGCCGACCTTGATGACGATGATGGGCTTGGTGAGCGCCACTTCACGGGCCGCCGAAAGGAAGGACCTCGCGTCGCCGATGGACTCCATGTAGATGACGATGCTCTTGGTCTGGGGATCGTCTCCCAGGTAGTAGATCAAGTCGCCCCAGTTGACATCGAGCATCGAGCCGATGGAGACAAACGCGCTGAAGCCGACGTTTTCGCGCAGGCTCCAGTCCAGAATGGCCGTGCACAGGGCGCCGCTCTGGCTCAGAAAGCCGACCGAGCCCGGTTGGGCGATGGTGCTCGCAAAGGTCGCGTTCAATCCATTGTGCGGCATCATCACGCCAAGGCAATTGGGGCCAATGATCCGCATTTTGCCTTTGCGGGCTTCGGCCAGCACCTGCCGTTCAAGCTCGACGCCGGCCGGGCCGGTTTCCTTGAAGCCCGCCGAGATGATGACCGCTCCGGGCACGCCTGCTTCGACGCATTCCCGGATGAGCCCGGGGACGGTCGCCGCCGGGGTGGTGATCACCGCCAGGTCCACCGGCTCGGGCACCGACTTGATGTTGGGATAGGCCTTGACGCAAAGGACGCTGGAACGTTTGGGATTGACCGGGTAAACGGTGCCCCCGAATCCCCCGCGGCCCATGTTTTGGAACACGGTTCGGCCGACACTGCCGGGGTTTTCGGTCGCGCCGATCACGGCGACCACTTTGGGTGAGAAGATTGAATCCAGCGGGTGCCGACGGGCCTGCCGGAAAATGTCATGCGCGGGTTCAACCCGCTGCGGATTGGAGGACGCAGAGCTTGCCATAAATTTATTGCGAATAAGTTATCAACCGAGTCGAGAACCAGGTGAATCCGTTCCGTATTGCGCGTCAGTTTGCCGGTTGCGCGCCGGAGCGACTTCACCGTCGTTGCCATTTGTTTATCATTTCTTGCCTCTGGATGCGAAATA
>CAZVYG010000089.1:0-7587 GCA_964631605.1 uncultured Verrucomicrobiota bacterium | reverse complement strand
CCGGCGGCGCCCGCCCGGGGGGGGCGGGAGCCTCAAAAAACGGGCGCAATTGAAGCCTTGACGTGGTTGCGGGGGCGGTTACCCTGCCTCCCGTTCTGAGACTGTCGTGTCGTAACCGGGGCACGGGTCGTGTGGACGCGGATGTTCAAGGTTCAGTCAGCGGCTCCGGCTCGGGAAATGCTCAGACATACTGGAGACAGTGTTATGGCCAGCGGCAAGGTTAAGTGGTGGAATAATAAAAGTGGTTACGGCTTCATCGCCCAACCCGATGGCAGGGATGTCTTTGTGCATCACACCTCGATCAAGGGCGAAGGCTTCAAAACTTTGCACGAAGGCGAGGAGGTCATCTTTGATCTCGTAGCCAGCGACAAAGGCCCCAAAGCGGAGAATGTTCAACGTCCCCAGGCGATGTAATCCGCGCTGGTGAATCCAGCGCGGTTGCTCCCGAGGGAAACCGCACGGCTGCCAATTGTCCCGCCAGGCAATTTGTCCTGGCGCAGGGCAGGGGCGGGTGAATTCACAAGGCCCCGGCGCCAAAGCACTTGGTCAGGTGCGCGCGCGGCGGGGGTTGCGTAAACAGGCTGACGACCAGCGCGGTCAGCGCCGAGAGGGGCAACGCGACGAAGAGCGGGTCCACCACCGGCCAGTTGGGGTAATTGGCCAGAATGCTGTTGGGTCCGCCGGTGATCAGCCGGACCAGGCCGATAGCCCCCGCCTCAGCCTCTTTGACCAGGACCAGCCAGAAGGCCGTCACCAACAGGCCGACGACCATCGAGCTGATGGCCCCCGCTTTGGTGATCCGCCGGAAGAACAAGCCCCCCACAAACGCCGGCAGGAACGCCGACGCGCACAACCCGAAGAAAATCGCGGTGGCCCGGGCGATGATGTAACCCCCTCGGGTGAAGTAGGCGAACAGGACCGCCAGGAGCAAACCCAGGACAATGCCCGCGCGAACAATGACGATCGTGCGGCTGGAGGTCTGCCCGGCGGGTGCGGCGCCGCCCGAGTTGGCAAATGCCACAGGGATCGTCTGTTTGCCTCCCGTGGCTTCGGCGGGTGACGCCTCGGGCTTCCGGCGACCAAAGAGCTGCCCGAAGACGTCATGCCCGATGGCGCTGCCCAGGGTGTGACACTGGCTGGACATGGTGCTCATCGCCGCAGCCAGGAGGGTGAGCAGGAACACGACTTTGAACCACCGCGGCATTGCGGCGGTGATGTATGTGGGGATGATGCTGTCCGGGTTAAACACCCAATCTGAGCCGGCGGGAACCACTGCGCGGGTGAAACTCGAGGCGCGGGGGAGGATTTCCGCGCGGCCATCGGGCAGTTCGGAGATCTGAGCCTGGGGCATCAATTTGGACCAGGGAACAATCTTGCCGTCCGGTCCGGGGACATCCATTCCTTTCTCGACCAGGTGCGTGTCGGCTTTGCCGGTGCCGGTGGTGTCCACATGCAGCAACACGCAAGGCACCGTGGCTGGCTTCTGTCCAGGTTCCTTCTTGGCGATGACCTTGGCCTCCTCCCGGCCGATGATCCTGCCCACCACTTTCTCGCGCTTGAAGAAATAAATGTTGGAAAGCGCCCCAACCGTGAAGGCCACGCCGGTCATCAGCAAAATAAAGGTGCCCCCATACACGAGGGCGCGATTGAGTTCCCTTCCGGATTTGACGGTCAGAAACCGAAGCACCAATTGCGGTTGGGCCAGCACGCCGATGCCCACGCCCATGACCAGCGTGCTCACCACGATCCACCAGAGGTTGTAGTCAGGTTTTCCCCATCCGAACCTGGGCATGGCGGTCCACCCCTGATGCCCGATCTTTTTGAAGCCGACAAAGGCCTGGTCCTTCATGGCTGTCAGCTCGGTATGGCCGGTGACAACGCCGCCGACGGAGGCGTAGGCCCAGATCAAGAGAATGAGCATGCCCACGGTCATGATAACGCCTTGGAAAGTATCCGTGTACAACACGCCCTTGAGCCCGCCGAAAAACACGTAAACGCCGGTCACCACCGCGAATACGAAGAGCGCAGTGGTGTAGTCCATGCCGAACGCTGTCGCCATAAACTCCGTGCCCCCGATGAGCACCGCGGCGGCGTACAAGGGCATGACGCAGAAAATAATCAGGCCGGCCAGCACCTGGATAAAGCGCGAATCATATCGCCGCCCCATCAGCTCGGGAAACGTATGGGCATCCAGCCGATGACCCATGCGACGGGTGGGCCCCCCCAGAACAATAAATGCGATAAAGATGCCGGCGAAGATGTTGAAGAAGGTCAGCCACAGCAGACTCATCCCAAACAGGCCGGCCACGCCACCGAAACCCACAATGGCACTGGTCGAAATGAACGTCGCCCCGTAGCTCATCGCCATGATGAAAGGATGCACCTTTCGTCCCGCCACCAGGTAGTCGGTTGCATTTTTCGTGTGGCAATAGCCCAGCCAGCCCAGGTAACCCACGGCGGCCATGTAAACCAGCACCCACGCCAAATCCCAAAAATCAACTTGGGCGAACATCATAAGGTGTCTCTTTCCAGTTTGAATGCGCGCATGTTTTGAGGTCTCAGGCTCGCGAGTTAGAGTTCCTCGCTCTCCCGGGTTTCGTGCTCCGCCCAGCGTTTGTCGGCCTCGTCCACGGGTTCGTCCCCCTTGTTCCAGCGCGCCAACCCATACGAGATGCACAGCGCCGACGCGGCGACACATAACAGGTATGCCAGCGCCACCCATTTATCTTCGATGCCTAACACGGTTGTTCCTCGGTTACAGTTTCTTGCTGACTCCATTCGCTCACCCCGGCCGCACCCGCGGAATCGCGCCTTGCTCAGGCCAGGCAGTCACACCGCGTCCCTTAAGAGAGACTTGCTGCCCAAGCCCGGGCAAACCGCAATGAGAGTGGCTTGTTGTGCCTTGAATACCAGAGGTTTCGCCCGGTTGTCCAGCCATTTTGCGGCGGGAATCGGTCGCGGGAGTGATCAAGCGGAGAGCAGCAATCCCACTCGGTAAGTAATAAAGGCAAGGGTCCAGGCGAGCAGCCCGAGGTAACACCACTGGAAGAGGGGCCATTTCCAGGAGTTGGTTTCGCGCTTGACGACCGCCACGGTGCTCACACATTGCAGGGCGAACACGTAAAAAACCATGAGCGTCAAGCCTGTCAACGCGGTGTAAACCGGGGTGCCGTCGGCTCGACGCTGGGCTTTGAGCGTTTGCACGATGCCTTCCGTGCCCGGGGCGCCGTCCGCCGCGCCGACATTGTAAACAATGGACATGGTGCTGACGAAGACTTCGCGGGCGGCAAAGGAGGAGATGATGCCGATGCCCATCTTCCAGTCGAAGCCCAAAGGAGCGATGATGGGTTCAATGAGGCGGCCGAGGCTGCCGGCAAAGCTGTGTTGCAACTGCGCGCTCGCATGCGCGCTTTCCAGCGCGGCCAGCTCGTGCTCCAACTGGCTGTGTGACCGGGAGGCGTTGTCCGGGGCGTTCGAGGAGGGCGATTGAATCTGGGCGCGGAGTTCGGCGCGGCGAGCTTCGAAGGCTTGTTGCGTCTGGGAATCGCGAGGGTAGGTGGCCAGAAACCAAAGCACGATGTTGATGCCGAGGATGACCGTTCCGGCTTGCCGCAGGAAGATTTTCGAGCGGTCCCACATGTGTCGGGCCACCACCCGCAACAGGGGGCGTTTGTACGGGGGCAGTTCCATGATGAGGAGCGGGGGATCCCCCTTGAGCAGCGTTCTTTTGAACAGCCACGCCATCGCCAGCGCCGCCACAATGCCCAGCAGATACATGCCCAGCAGGGTCAAGCCCGCCAGTTTCAGCACCCCCACGAGTCTGATGTCCGGGATGCAGGCCGCGATCAGCACGGTATAAACCGGCAGCCGGGCGGAGCAGCTCATCAGCGGCGCCACCAGGATGGTGACCAGGCGGTCCTTGGGGCTTTCGATGGTTCGCGTCGCCATGATTCCCGGGATGGCGCAGGCGAAGGAACTGAGCATGGGAATGAAGCTCTTGCCATGGAGCCCCACCTTGCTCATTAGACGGTCCATGAGGAAGGCCGCGCGAGCCATGTAGCCGGTGTCTTCGAGAAAGCCGATGAACAGGAACAGCAGCAGGATTTGGGGGAGGAAAATCACCACGGCGCCAACGCCGGCGATCACGCCGTCCACCAACAGGCTGGTTAGATCGCCCGGGGGCAGCCAGCTCTCGACCGCGCGGCCGAGCAAATCCACGCCGGCCTGAAGCGCATCCATCGGGAGCCGCGCGAAGGTGAAGATGCTTTGGAACATCAACAGCATGAGCGCCAGGAAGATCACGGTGCCCCAGATTTTATGCGTGAGAACCCGATCGAGCCGGTCGCTGAAGGTCTCGCCGGAACCCGGGGATTCAGTCGTGACGGCCTGCTGGAGCCGCGCAATGGCCGCGTAGCGGCTTTCAATGATGGCGCTGCGCCAGTCTATCCCCGCGCTTTCGAGGCGTTTGCGCGCTTCGGTTACGGCGGCCGGGATTGGGGCCGGATAATGCTGTGCGGACGAGGCCAGGGCCCTCTCATTCCCCAGAATCAACAGCGCTTCAGCGCGCGCCTGCGCTTTTCGCTCCCGGAACGTCTCCGCCAGCAGACCCGCCAGCGCCTCCGCCTCCCGCTCCAGCGGCGGCGGCAGCTCGCAGAAACGATCCCGTTTCGGCGCTGGCCCGTTGGCCAGCGCCCGGAGGATGCTTTGGCGAAGTTCGGCAATCCCCTTGCCCTCGCTGGCAACGAGCGGGAGAACAGGCACGCCGAGCGCCTCGGCGAGTTTTTCGACATGGATATGATGGCCGTTGGCCTCGGCCACATCCATCATGTTCAGCGCGATGAGCGTGGGGTACCCCAACTCGATGATCTGGGTGGTGTAATACAGATTTCGCTGGAGGTTTGAGGCATCCACCACCACCACAACCAGCGCGGGGGCCGGCAACTCCGCCAGCCGATTGAGCAGCACGTCGCGCGCGATTTGTTCATCCAACGACTGGGGGCTGAGGCTGTAAGTTCCGGGCAAATCCAGCAGCCTGACTTTCATCCCCGGCGGGGCGCCCTGCAGGCGGCCCTCCTTGCGCTCGACGGTGACACCGGCATAGTTGCCAACCTTGGCGCGCAAACCGGTAAGGGCGTTGAAGACAGTGGTTTTTCCACAGTTCGGATTGCCGGTCAACACCACCAGCGGGACGCCGGCGGGAACCTTGGTGGAGGGCTGGGCCGCAGCGGCCGGGCTGGGCTCCGTTCGAGGGGTCAGATGCGAAGGAACGGCGCTGCCGGCGGGAAGGCTGGTCGGGCCGGGGGTCATCACTCGCCCTGGCGCACGAGAATCTGCTCCGCCTCGTGCCTCCGCAAAGTCAGGTTGTAGCCCCGAACCTTGATTTCCACCGGGTCGCCCAGGGGCGCAAAGCGGATGAGTTCGACGGGGGTTCCCACCAGCAATCCCATTTCCATCAGACGCGGCCGGGATTCCGCAGGCAGCTTGATCTCAGCCACCGTGGCGCGGCTTCCGGCGGCAATCCGGGTCAAGGGCTGAATCTGCGCAGACATGGCAGCGTGCGGCGGCCTCAACCGTGCCGCGCGTGAGGCATCGCCTCGACCAGGATGCTCTCGGCCAGTTTCTCGCTGATCCCCAGTCGCGCGTTGCACACTTGACAGATGAACGTGGCGTTCCGGGCCAAGAGTCGCACCCTCTGCTCCTCGCAAAACCCAAGCTCGCGCAAACGGTTGCAAGTTTCCGGGGACGCGACCAGGCCTTTAATGCAGACGGTCTGGCCGGCCTGCACACGGCTCAGCGGACAAACCTGCGTTCCCGCGCATTGGCCTTGGATCACGGTATAAGGTTGCGACACCGGCTCTTTCACAGCGGTGCAACCTAGGCTGGTTGAGACTCGGTTGCAAGAAGATTCCCGGCAAGAAATGGCAAAAAAAGGTTGGAAAAAAACAAAATAGGATAAAGCCTTCCACCCGGCTTTTACTCTAGACAAGTAGCCACTCCATTGTGGCCGGGCAGTAATCCTGCTGCACAGACGTGTTATTATGATTGCAAGTCCACTTGGCGCGCGCAGGCGCGAGACAAAAGCGGCGCGCGCGCAACGAGGCGAAACAGTGCGCCTGGCGCAGGCGGAGCAGATGGTCCGTTTCCTCTCCGGGCGGGCCTTTGGGGACCGTGCGCAATGTTCGTATGTTGACTTGGGGGATTCGGCGCGGATGGGCTTGCTGTTGTGTCCCGAAGCCCGGGGCGGGTTTGAGGACCAGGCCGGCGAAGTTTTGGGCTTGTTGGCCGCGAGCCTCGAGGGACAGCCGCAGCCTCTGGAGGTGACGCTGCTGACGGTATTCCTTCGCGAGCCGGGCGACCAGCAGGCGGCCGAGCGTTTGCTGGCCGAGTATTTTGGCGCCCGCATGCCCGTGACGAATTACGTTTTTCAGCCGCCGTGCAATGGGGCGGCAGTGGCGATGGAGGCGTGGGCGGTGGGAGGGCCAGGAGTCAAGATTGAGCACTTTGGGCCCCGGGTGCTGACCGTCAGTTACGACCGCGTGCGATGGGTCTATTGCGCGGGCATCGAGGTTCCCGCGTCGGAATCGGGGGTGTATGCGCAGACCGCCAGCGGGCTCCAGGCGCTGCAGGAGGCGCTCCGCCAGGCCGGCAGTGGTCTGGAGGACGTCGTGCGCACGTGGTATTACCTTGGGGGGATCAACGAAGTGGAGGGGGAACTGGAGCGTTACAAGGAGTTCAACCGGGCGCGAACCGAGGCGTACCGCGGCATCGGTTTCTGCAATGGGATTCCCGGGCTGCGCAAGAACGCGGCGGTTTTGCCAGCCAGCACGGGCATCGGCATGCGGGGCGGCGGTTTGGTGCTGAGCTGCCTGGGTTTGCAGACTGCGCGCGAGGACGTCAGCCTGTTTCCGCTCGAGAATCCCTTGCAGATTCCCGCCTATCAGTATCCGCCGACCTACTCGCCGGAGACGCCGAAGTTCTCCCGCGCCATGGCGCTGGTCCTGGGGGATTACGTCACCAGTTGGATTTCCGGCACGGCCAGCATTGTCAATTCCGAGAGTCTTTATCCGGGGGATATCGAACGGCAAACGATGCAGACGCTGGACAACATCGAGCGGCTCATTGCCCCCGAGAATTGTGCCGCGCATGGCTTTCCGGGCGCGGGGGCCCGGCTCGAGGATCTCGCCAAGGTCCGTGTGTATGTCAAACCGGGGGCGGATTTCGCGCGGTGCAAGGCCGTTTGCGAAAGCCGGTTGGGCCAGGTGCCGGCCCTTTACATCGTGGCGGACGTTTGCCGGCCCGAGCTGCTCGTGGAAATTGAAGGCGTCGCCTTCTCCCGCCTCCAAGCCCCGCCGCTTCGGTAGTCGGCGCGCGCACCTCCGTCTCGATATCGAAGGGGAAGTCGCCCCGCGGGCCGCCCCCCCCCGAGACGGTCGCCGAGGTCTGCAAGCCGGGCCTGTCGTTGTGCCGTGGGTTGAGCAACAATTGAAACGACGGCGATGCGTCAGCGAGTCTCGTTTGTCCGGTGCGAAAAATGGTCGGAGCGACAGGATTTGAACCTGCGACGTCTTGGTCCCAAACCAAGTGCTC
>CAZVYG010000088.1:0-19980 GCA_964631605.1 uncultured Verrucomicrobiota bacterium | reverse complement strand
TCAGGCTGAAGCTGTCGAAGAGGCGGCCTTCGATGTCGTAGGCCTTGAACTCGATGGTGCGGTCCTGCACGGCGGCGACGCAGAAGTGATGCCCGCGCTGGACGTGCAGACTGAACCACGCGCGTTGCGGCGCGGCGGATTCCAGTCCGCCGCCGCCGCCGCCGCTGATGATGTAGCGGACGCCTTTTGCCTGGTTGATGCTCATTTGCAGGATCGGCCAGGTGCGCTCGTAGCTGTGGATGTGCCCGGCAAAGGCGATGTCCACGCCGTATTTTTCGTAGAGGCCGACGAGGTCGCGCACGCGGGGGTCGCCCTCGGTGAAGGGCTTGTCGGGCTTGCCGGTGAGGTGGTCGCCGTAGTCGTCCTCGTCCGAGCTGAAACACGGATGGTGGTGCGCGGCGAACTTCCAGGTGGCCTTCGACTCGGCCAGAACCTTTTCCAGCCAGCGATACTGTTCGCTGCCGGCCCGGCAGTCTTTGTTCGAGTCAAGCATGAAGAATTGCGCGTTGCCGCAGGTGAAGGTGTAGTAGTACTCCGGCGGGGGGAGGTGGAAGTAGTCGTAGTACCAATGCGCGTTCTGCTCATGGTTGCCGATGACGGGGAAGGTGGGCACCCGGGAAAAGAGCCCCTCGCACGGCTCAAACAGGTCGGAGAGCCACTGCTGCTTGGCGTGGCCGTCGTCCACCACGTCGCCCAGGTGGATGGTGATGTTCGGCCGGAAGGCGAAAATGCCCTCGGCGCATTTGCGGGTGACGCTGGGATTGCGCTGGGTGTCGCTGATGATGCCGAAAGCCCAGGCCTGGTCGGGGCCGGGCAGGGTCTGGAAGGAATATACCTCGCTGCGGGCGAGGTTGCCCTGGTCGTCCTCGCACACGACACGGTGGAAGTATCGCGTGCAGGGTTTGAGGCCGGTGAGTGGGATTTCGTGGATGGTGGCAGCCTTGGCCGACTCGGCGTGAAGCTTGAGCGGCTGCAGCTCGCCGTAGGCGACACGCATCTTCGTCGGTTTGGGGGTCTCGGCCATGATGACCACCGAGTTGCTGGTGGCGGCCTGGAGATAAGGTTTCACGAGAAAGATGAGTTCCCGGTTGATCGAGGAACGCCAGGCCAGCAGGCCGGCGTTCTTCCGGGCGACTTCGGCGATTTCGTTCGCGGCCAAAGCGCGATCATAGACCTTTACTTCGAACAGCGCGCCGTCCAGCGGATGGAGTTCGTTGTCATCGGCGTAGGCGGCGATGGCGTAGCGGCCACGCTCGGGATACAGGATGTCCCCGCTCTGTTCGCGGGATTCGCCGTCGAGCTTGCCGTCCACGTACAGGCGCATCGTCTCGCCGTCATAGGTGCCCACGACGTAATGCCAGCGGCCCTTCTCCAGGGCGGTCTTGCCCGTGAGACGCGTGAGGCGGCCATTGCCATCGTCGGCGCCGGTGGTGGAGAGCGTAAGAAAGAAGCCCCGGCGGTCGAAACCGAGCAGCCAGCCTTTCTCGTAGTCGCCGTTGTCCTGGTGGAAGCCGATGATGCCGCCGTCGGGATGGGTTTCGTTCACGACGACCCAGGCGGCGGCAGAGAACTCCCTCTTCGGCAACGCGGGCGTGGCGCGGGCCAAGTCGGGCGCGGCGAGCAGCCAGTCGGTGAAGCCGTTGCAGATGAGGGCCAAGGCAGGGCCGAGGGTTTGCTGAATGGGCTCGCCCTGCACGCGGGCGGTGAGTTTGTGGGTAAGGTCGGGCCAGTTGCCGTTCTCGAGGGGATGCACGCCGGTGGCGAAGTGGAGCAGCAGGCCCTCTTCGTGCTTGTCGGGATGGGCGAAGGCCAGGGGCGTGGCGAAGGCCAGGGCGAGGGCAAGAAGGAGTTTCAGGGTTGACATGGGAGATTGGAATTCAGCCGGGCGGGAGTGTGGGCGCTGCGGCGCGCGTGCGGCATGCGGTTGGGCCTATTTCTTGAGAAAAGACTCCGGCCCAGGGTTGGCCTGGGCCGGAGCTGGTGCGGTGCTTCCAAGCGCGAGGAATTAGAACTTCGGGCGGTAGAACTTCGCCGCGCCAGTGGTCGGCACGATGAGCGGATTGGCCGCCCCGGTGACTTCCGTCCACGGGCCGTTCGGGCTGTCGGCTTGCTCGACGCCGAGGTTGCCGGTGCGGTAGATGGCAACGCCGCCGGGCACGGCGGTGGCCGTGATCGAGCCGGGAATCTTCGCGGCAGTGGGCGCGCCCATCGCGGCGATGAAACTGTCGGGCAGCTTGCCATTCCAAAACGCCACGCTGCTGACGTAGGTCTCGGCGTTCTCGCCATCCTCATCCGCGAAAAGCAGCGCGAAGGGACTGAGCGAGAAGCGGCCATCGCGCCCGCCGGACAGGCCGGTTTGGTAGCCAACCTTCACGCCATTGATCCACTTGGCGACGGCGGGGCTGAGCGGGCTCGACACATCCACCGCCAGGGCGATGCGGGTCCAGGTGGCCGGCGGCACCGAGCCTTGATAGTTGCCGCTGATGCCGAGGCCGTTGGCGGTATTGATGAAGAAGTCGCCGTCGTTGTTGTTGCCGCTGGCGGTCTGGAACAGGGCGCGCCAGGCGTTGTGCGAGGCGGGCGGATAATACACGTCGTAGATGATCGTGTACTGGTTCACGAAGTTGCCGCCACCATTGGGGTCGGCGCCGTGATACATCTTGTAGCCGCCCCAGTTCGCGGTGCTGGGCACATAGCGGAGCACCGGGGCCGGCGTGCCGTCAATGTCGGCGATGCCAAAGCTGGTGGTGGTGCCGAACGTGGTGTCGGCCTGCACGGTCGCGTTGAAGAAGTCCAAGGCCTGGCCGGTGGTGGGGGCCAGGTTGGCCTGGTTGAAATCCCACTGGCCAGTGAGGCGCGGGGCGGGGACGGGAATCACCGTCAGGGTGGCATTGGAGCTGGTCGCGCTGCCGCCGGGGTTGCTGACCACGACCGAGTATGCGCCCGCCTGCGCCGGCACGATGCTGGGCAGATTCAGCGTGGCGTTGGTGGCGTTGGCCAGGGGCGCGCCGTTGAACGACCATTGGTATGCCAGAGCGCCGCCGCTGGCCACGACGCTGAAGGACACGTCGAGGTTCTGGTTGTTGGTGCGGCTGACGGGGTGGGTGGTGATGATGGGGGCCGAGACGACCGTGAGCACGGCCACGCCGCTGGTGACGCTGCCGCCGGGGTTGCTGACGACCACCGCGTAATTGCCGGCGTTGGTGGAATCGGCGGCGGCGAGCGAGTAGGTGCGGGCGGTCGCGCCGGGCAGGTTCGTGCCGGCCAGCCGCCACTGGTAGGAGAGCGGATTGCCGCCGATGGCCGAGACGGCCAGGGTGACGGGTGAGCCGGCGCTGACGGTCTGGTTGGTCGGCGGGAAGGTGATTTGCGGCGGCGGCACGGCGCCGTAAAGCGGGGCGTCGTTGAGCGGCGTGCCGAAGAACGCGGCGTGGTAGATGGCCTCGACTTCCTGCGGGGTGATGACGCGCCGCCAGATGCCGAAGTCATCGAACAGGGCTTCGAGACCGGACGAGCTGCCGTCGGTGTAGATGCCGCGGCCGTCCTGGCAGAGGTTGATGTTGAAGCCCAGGTCCGAGGTGTCGAGGTTGCCGACGGGCTTGCCGGCATCGGGCGCCATGCTGGTGGTGTCCACGAGCACGCCGTCAAGGTAGATGCGGGCGAAGTTCGTGCGCTCGAAGGTGACGACGACGTGATGCCAGCCGCTGTCATTGAGCTGCGAGCCGACACCCGGGCTGTCGCGGCGGGCGGACTGGTCGTCGCGGCAGTTCCATTTCAGGCCGCTGCCGAGCGAAGCGACGACGAAGCCGCGATTGTTGCCCGAATCCCAGTTTTTGTTCGAGATAAAGGGCTTGTCGCCGGAGCGGGAAATGACCTTGGTCCAGAAGGCGAAGGAGAAGTTGGCCGCGTTGTCACCAGCGCCAAACTGGAGGTCGGTGGGATAGCCGAGGGACACGTAGTTGTTTGGATCGTTGGTGCGGGAGCTGTGGAGATAAACAGCGCGCCCCAGGAAGCCGTCCACGAAACCCGGGGTGTTGACCGGCAGAGCGTTGTTGCCGCGGCCGGAGGCGTCGTCATAGGAATCGTCGAACTTGAGGTGGGCGACCAGGTCGTGGGCGGGGAGAGTCGCATAAACGTTGAGCCAGGCGATGGCGCTGGTCGCGGAACCGGCCTCATTGCTGACGATCACGCGGTAGGGGCCGATGTCGGCCAGGGTGACGCCGGCAAGCGTGAGGGTGGCCTCAGTGGCGCCGGGAAGATTGGTGCCGTGGAACTGCCACTGATAGTTGAACGGCTCGGAGCCGCTGGCGGCCGTGGTGAAGGAGACGGTTGCGTTGGTGGAGACGGTTTGGCCCCGCGGCTGGAGCGTGATGGCCGGAGCGACGGGACCGGTGTTGACTTCCAGATTGTCAAAGGCCCACCACCAGTCGTTCCCCGCCTGGGTGAGTCCGAAGGTCACGACCAGGTTGGTCGCGCCGGCAGGATTGGCCAGGGGCAGAAACACGGGCTCGTTCTGCGAGTCGGGTTTGTAATACGGGCCGCTTTCGTTGGAATCCCAGCGCAACACTTCGATCGGCGCGCCGCCGTTGTAGCTGACGGTAATGGTGGCCGTTTGGTTGTTGGTGCCGCCCCAGTCGTCAAAGCCTTCGGGGCGCCAGCTCGAGTCGAACTTGAGGAAGATGCTGTTGGCGGGCGCGCCGGCGATCTGGATGGCGGGGGTGGACAGAAACGAGTTGAAGTAAAGGGCGTTGCCCTGCGCATCGAACTGCGGGTGGGACGCGTCGTCCCATTCGTCGGGATCGGCGATGGCCAGCACGTTGACACCGCGGGTGAACTGGTCGCGGGTCTGGTTGTCGGAGGCGATCCAGAATTCCTTGCGGGCAAAGGTCCAGCCGGCCCACTCCGTGCGGCCGTCGTTGGCAGGGTCGCCGTAGCCGGGCATGCCAGAGTGGTTGGTGACCCAGCCCGGGGGCGGCGTGGGCGTCCAGGCGTTGGTCAGGCCGTTCGGCTCCTCGACGGCGTCGAGCAGGGCCAGGCCCTCGAAGTCCTCAAACAGAAAGGCCGCCTTGAACTGCTTGCTGTGGGCCTGCGAACCGTTGCCATCGGTGTAGGTGATTTCGATGGTCTGCGTGGCGCCGGCGGACAGCGGGCCGACAGAGGCTTTGGCGACCGTGATGACGCCGTTGCTGGTGATGGTGACGCCGGTCTGGGCGACGCCGTTGAGCTTGAGGACGATGGTGTTGGTGTTGACCGTGGTGTCGCCCGGATTGATGACGGCGCCGATGGGGGTGACGCGGCTGGCAACGGCCCCGGCGGGCGTCCAGGCCTGCACGTAGGAGGGCACGCTGGGAATGGTCTGCGGGATGCCGTCCGCGGAAGGCCCACCCAGAGCGACCATTTGCGCCGCGCTCAGAACCGTGTCACGCAACTGGATGCTGTTGACGTAGCCCTGGGCGGCGGTGGCGGCGGTATTGTTGGCAAAGAGGGCCTGCAATCCGCCGGGCGCCAGGGCGTAGAGGCTGTCCACCGTGGCGATGGGCTGCACGCCAACCTCGACGCCGTTGATGTACTTGCGGATCTGCCGTCCGCCCCCGTCCACCACGAAGCCTATCCGGTACCAAGTATTGGGGGCGATCACGCCGTGGTAAGGACCGGGCACGCCGCCAATGCCGTTGCCAGCGTCCACGATCAGGTCCGCCTCGGGCGTGAGGATTTGCTGGTCGGTCTCGAGAATCGGCCGGACTTTGTTCGCGGACTCGGCGGGAAAGAGCACGTCGAGAATCAGCGTGTAGTTGTTCACCAGCGAGCCGCCGCCGTTGGGCGCAGACGGCGCGGTGAGATCAATGCCCATGGAGGCCGAGAGATCGCTCGCGGGAAAGCGCATGATGAAGGCGTTGGTGCCGTTGATGTCCGGCAGGCCGAAGCTGGCCGTGGTGCCGAACTGCGTGGCGGCGGCGGTCGCGCCGCCGGGGCCGTCGCGGAAGGCCAAGTCCAGACCGACCGTGGCGACGAGGTTGCTTTGGTTGAAATCCCATTGTCCAAACGGCTGGGCACTGGCGGAGGATGCCGCCAGTAGAGCGAGCGACAACGAGGGACCGACGATTGCTCTGAGGAGTCTGACTTTCATGCTTGTGTGCTGTTGTGGTTGACTGTTTGCGATGGACCCCGGCTCCAAGCCGAAGTCGGGAAATTCATTTGGAACCCCGGTAGGTCCGAAGGACGGTTTCAGCAGCGGCGCTGCCCTGGGCAGCTTGTTGGCCGGCCTCCTGCAGCAGGCCCTGCAGGCAGCCGTTGACGGCAGCCCGCTGGTCGGCAGTCAGTTCCGGACGGGCGGCGAGGTCGAGCAGCGCCCGAACAGCCCGCGGATCCTTGGCCTGCGCCGCAGCGGCCACGGCCCGGGCCTGCTCGGCCAAGGCCGCGTTGGCCGTGGCAAACGCCTGCTGCATGGCGGCCGGGGCTTGGGCCGTCGGGAGAGGACTCTGTGGAGACGCCGATTTGCGTCCACAACCGGACGCGGCGAGCAGCACACCCAGCAGCAACAGGATTGGAAATCTCGGCCTGCGAACCGACGCCGCCCATTTGAAGGAAGATAGTACAGTCATGGCAGGGGATGTTCCGGCCGGTCGCCGGTGTAATAGCGATAATCAATGCCCTGGTTCAGGCCGTTAAACCGGATCAGCGTGACGTGGCCGTCGAGCCAAAGCGTCTGGCATTTGCGGTTGTGGCGATACCATTCCCAGGTAAAATCAATCCCGGGATAGAGCGACGCCAGGCCGTATCGCCATTGCGTCAGAATCTCCGATTTGCCGGGGAACAGACCAATACTGTCATCGGCCCCCTCCATGCGCTGCTCGGTTGAGTCCTGCGCGAGGATCATGCTGGCCGGCGCGGCAAAGCTGGACAACTTGCGCGGAGCCCTCGCGGACGGGTCGGAAGGGACCGTCAAATACTGGGAGACACCGTAGGTTGAATCCAGCCACCAGTCTGTCGGGTAGGTTAGACCGTCCTCGCGCCACTCGTCTGCGACCTTGGCAGAAGGACAACGCCAGATTTTCTTTTGACCCTTGACCACATCGGAGTAGGCCACACCCCAGTAGGCGAGGGGGTCTTCCGGCGAGAGGATGATGGTGGAGCGTGGATTGAGCGTCCATTGACCGTGGTTGGGCACGGCGCCGTTGCGGTTGTGCGGAACGTTCCTGTTGTCGTCGGCGTAGAGGAGCATGGCCAGGCCGACCTGGCGAAGGTTGTTGGTGCAGGTGGTCCGTTTGCCGGCGGCCTTGGCCCCCGCGAGCGTCGGCAGCAGTAAACCGGCCAGAATCGCAATAATGGCAATCACAACCAGCAGCTCGATCAGCGTGAAGCCGAAAGACCGGGCTCGACAATAAAGTATGGGACGTCGGTTCATGTCCTAAACGCGGGCAAGATAGCGGCGAGGGTCAGAGTCGCCAGCGACGGTTCCGTGACGTTTCAGCGGCAACAATGGCGGCTGTGTGAAGGAGGTGTGACATCGGGTCGTTTTGTAACAATCAGGCTGGCCGAGTCATTGAAGCGACTTTAATACTCTCCTGCGGTCCCACTCGGATTCCGTGTAACCGCAAACATGCATGATGAATTCTCGATCCTCCGTCCTTTCTGTGCTGCGTGGGCTGGCCGCAACCCTGCTGGCCACGGGTTTTCTGCTCTCGGGCTGTGAGCCTGCGGGGGAGCCGGCCCGCTCCAGCACCAACTCGCTGCCAGCTCCAGACGCTCCGACCGAGGCGCGGGCGGCTGCCGGGGACGTCGCGGCCCAGCTTGCGCTGGGCCGCTGGCATCTGGGCGAGGGCAACCAACCGCGCGACTACCGGCAAGCGGCTCGGTGGCTCACACTGGCGGCCGAAGCAGGCAACGCAGAGGCTCAGTTTCTCCTCGGCACGCTCCACGAGGCGGGTGGCGGCGTCGAGCGGAGCACGACCAACGCGCTGAAGTGGTTCGAGCTCGCGGCAGCCCAGCGCCACGCGGGAGCGCTCTACAGCCTCGGCTCGATCTACGCGGCGGGCCGGGGCGTGCCGCAGGACTCAGCCAGGGCGGCCAGCTTCTATCTGCAGGCCGCCGAGTTGGGCGACCCGCTCGCCCAATTCAACGTGGCTCAGCGCTACGAGCTGGGCCGCGGCGTCAGCACCAACCTCACTGAGTCGTGGAAGTGGTACGAATTGGCCCGCGCCGGCGGCGTCGCCGATGCCCTTCGCGCCCGTCAGACTGTCGAGTCACGCCTGACGCCCGAACAACTTCGTGAAGCCCGGCGCGCACTTGACCAGTTTCGCTGCCACGCCACCGAACCCAAAGAACACACCCCCTGACGCCACCAAAGAGCCATTGACTCTTCCCAGCCCACCGGCCACGGCCGGGCAGACCGGTCTTCTTACCCATGGCATGCATCCCTTTGCGCCGCCTTTGCCCGGGATTCCTTCCATTGACCAACACACCTTCCCCCCTGGCGCAACCCCAACGTCGTCATGGCTTGCGCGGCGGTTGATTCGCGGCACACTCTACCGAGTATGCGTCGCCAAATGCAATGGTGGCTGGTGGTGTGGCTGCTGCCGGTCATGCTGGTGCGGAGCCAGGATGCCGTTGTGGACCCGCACACCGTGCTGGTGCAGAGTTTCGAAGGCCGGGGCACTTGCATCGGCATCTGCGTGGCGCAGAATCGTGACCTCAATTAGGAATTTCAATGAGCGCAAGCTGTAGAAAATGAACCTGTCCATGGGTTGATTCACTATGGGACGTGTGGTTGATGACCGTATGAACGAACCGCCGGGCGGCATCGAAGCGCTACAAACCGCCCACAGGCTCGTTCTGTGTCACCCCAAACTGGCGGCACCCCCTTTGCTGCCGATCCTCCAGGGTGAATGCAACCTCACCGACGCCGCCTACGGGGGCGTGGCCGCTCGCGCCGGCCAGGACGGGCTGATCCGCCCCAGCGCGATCCCGTCGCTGGGAAAGAGCGTGATAGACTGCGAGGTCAACGCCAGCACCGCCAGCGCTGAAAACCGGTGCACATCCGCGCGGGCGTGTGCCACACCAAAGCCGCGCAGGGTCACCACCCACTCACCCGCGCAGCGCTCAGCAAGGGCGGACGCGCAAAAACCAATTCCTTGTCACTCCGTCCCCACCAGCAAGAAGCATCCTCACAACCCGAAAGGATCAGCAGCATGTCCATTTGCCACCGTTTAAGACAAATCACCGCCCTGAGCGCTGGTACGGTTGCCGTAGCCGCGACGGCTTTTGCTCAAAACCCCGCCGCCACGATCCAGGTGAACGCCAACGCCAATCGCCACCCGATCAGTCCGCTCATCTACGGCGCCAATTGGGCGGATCGGTCCAGGATCACCAATTTGAACCTGACCATCAATCGGCGCGGCGGCAATGCCACCACCACCTACAATTGGCAGAACAACGCCGCGAATCGTGCGGGTGACTGGTACTTCGAGAGTCTGAGCGACAGCGACGGTTCAGCCCCCAGCGCCGCTGCGGACGCCTTCATCAACACCGCCAAGGCGGCAGGCGCCGAGTCCATGATCACCATCCCGCTGGTGGACTGGCTCGCCAAACTGGGACCCGGCCGCTCCGGGCTGGCCGCTTATTCCATCGCCAAGTACGGCCCGCAGACCCGCAGCGACCCATGGTGGCCGGACGCCGGGAATGGCATTGGCACCAACGCGGCCACCCAGACCAGTTGGTACATCCGCACCAACAATCCCAGTGACGCTTACGTGACCAACAGCCCCGCCATCCAGCGGCAATGGGTGCAGCACCTGACGAACACATTCGGCGTCTCCTCCAACGGGGGCGTGAAATACTACCTCATGGACAACGAGCATGGCGTCTGGCCCTGGAATCATCGGCCCATCATGCCGACCGGGCAGACGATGGATCAGATTCGCGACCGGATCATTGCCTACGCCGGCGCGGTCAAGGCCGTTGACCCCAACGCCCTCATCGTCGGCCCCGAGGAATGGGGCTGGCCGAACTACTTCCACAGCCCTTACGACACCTACATGGGCGGCAACACCGACCGGAACAACCACGGTGGTTGGGATTACATGCCCTGGTTGTTGCATCAATTGAAGCTGACCAACACCGCCACCGGCCAGCGGTTGCTCGACGTGTTCAGCCTGCACTACTACCCGCAATACAACGAGTTCAACCAGGGCGATTCCTCCACCGCCGCGCAGCTCAAGCGCAACGAATGTACGCGCGACCTCTGGGACACCGGCTATGTTTCTTCGAGTTGGATCGGCGCCTCCGTGCAGTTGATCCCGCGCATGAAGTCGTGGGTGAACGCCTATTATCCCGGCACCAAGATCGCCATCACCGAATACAGTTGGGGGGCGGAGAACCACATCAGCGGGGCCATCGCGCAAGCGGACGTCCTGGGCATCTTCGGTCGCGAGGGGGTGGACATTGCGACGTTCTGGGGTTCGCTCGACAACGGCTTTCACATCCGCAACGCGTTCAAAATCTACCGCAACTACGACGGCAACAAGAGCACCTTCGGCGACATCAGCGTCGCGGCGACGGTGGCCAATCCCGACCAAGTTGCCGCTTTTGCCGCGCAGCGCAGCAGTGACAACGCGCTGACAGTGATGGTGCTCAATAAATACCTCACCAACCACACGCCCATCACGGTGAATCTCGCTCATTTCCCGGCCGGCGGCCCTGCCCAAGTCTGGCAATTCACCAGCGCCAACACGATCCAACGTCTTGCGGACGCGGCGGTGAACAACGACAGCATTTCCTTCAGCGCGCCGCCGCAGAGCGTCACGCTGTTGGTCATTCCCGCCGCCAACGCCCCGCCGCCCGTGCCGGCGAATTTCTCGGCCACGGCCTCCAACGCGGCGGTGGCGCTTGCCTGGTCGGCGACCATCAGCGCCGACAGCTACATCCTCAAGCGGAGCACCACGAGCGGCGGGGGTTACGGGACCATTGCCAGCGGCTTGACCGCGACCCATTATCTCGACACCGCCGTTGTCAATGGCACGACCTATTATTATGTCATCGCCGCGACCAATGACTTTGGCGTCAGCGCCGACTCCGCCCCAATCAGCGCCACCCCGAGCGATGCCAAGGCGCTCTACGCGTTTGAAGGCAACGCGCAGGACAGCAGCGGCGGCGGCAATCACGGCACCGCCAACGCGGTGAGTTACGTCGCCGGCAAAGTCGGTTCGCAAGCCGCGCAATTCAACGGCACGAGCAGCTATGTCTTGATCCCACGCTCGATCCAGGACGACTTCACCGTCGCCCTGTGGGTGAAAACCACGGACACCGCTGGCAGCGCCGGCGCGCAATGGTGGAACGGCAAAGGCCTCGTGGACGGCGAAGTCGGCGGCGGTGGCGCTGATTGGGGCACGGCGGTCGTGAACGGGAAATTTGCGCTCGGCGTTGGTTCGGCGGGCGGGGACACCACGATTGCGTCCTCGGTAAGCATCAACGACGGCACGTGGCATCACGTCGCCGCCACGCGCAACAACACCACTGGCGCGATGGCGGTGTATGTGGACGGCATCTTGCGCGGCAGCGGCACCGGCCCGACCGGTTCCCGCACCTGGCCGGCGAATCTGCGCATCGGCAGTCTTCAAACCGCCAATAACTATCTCAACGGCGCACTCGACGACGTGCGGTTGTATAATCGCATCCTCACGGCTGGTGAAATTGCCGCGCTTGGCGGCACACCCCCCGCCGCCCCGACGGGGCTTGCCGCCATCGCCGGCGACGCGCAGGTTGCGCTGAGTTGGAACGCATCCGCGACGGCGACACATTACCACGTCAAACGCTCCACCACCGGCGGCGGCTATGTGACCATCGCCACCAACGCAAGTCTCACCTTTGCCAACACCGGCCTGGCCAACGGCACGTTGTATTACTTCGTCGTCAGTGCCGTCAACGCCTCCGGCGAAGGCGTGAACTCGGCCGAAGTCAGCGCCCGGCCCACCTCTGCCGCCCCCGTCCCACTCGGTCGGGCCACGGTGGGCGATCAACTGCTGCTCCACTGGCCGGCGGATCACATCGGCTGGGTGCTGCAAGCGCAAACCAACAGCCTCGTCGTCGGCCTCAGCACGAATTGGAGCGACATCGCCGATTCAACAGAAACCAATCAGGTGCCGATGCCGATGAACGCCGCCCATGGCGCGGTGTTCTTCCGGTTGATGCGTCCGTAGCGGTTCAGAACATCGAACGCGCACAGGATGACATTATGTCCAACAAAAATCCTGCACTCCCCGCCTCCGGCGTCCACCCCATCCTGTCCGGGCCGGGCTGACTTCGATGCTATCGGGGACCGGCCTGTTGCTCGAGCGAGCGGCGCAGCGCGTCTTTGATGGCGTCGAGGCGGGCGGGCAATTCGATGGGCTGATTGGCGTGCCGGCAGGCAAAGTCCAGCTCGCGCTGATGATACTTCACCTTCATCTCGACGAACTTCAGACCGTGGGCCGTTGAAATGACCACCACCCGCTCGCTTCTGTCAATCTTGCCGGCCTTGAGCAGCTTGAGCAGCACGGCCAGGGCCACGCCCGTGTGGGGGCAGTTGAACATGCCGGTGCGGTCGCCGAGCGCGGCCGCGTCGGCCAGTTCCTCCTCGCTGGCCTGTTCGACCATGCCCTGGAAGGCGCGGAGGGTGCGGACGGCTTTTTCATAACTGACGGGGTTGCCGATCTGGATGGCGCTGGCGAGGGTTTTTTCGGCGTGGATGGGCTCGAAGGTTTCGAAGTTGCGCAGGTAGGCGCGATAGAGGGGGTTGGCTTTCTGGGCCTGGGCGACGACGAGGCGCGGCAGTCTGGCGATCAGGCCCAGGTCCTTGAGCATGAGCAGGCCCTTGCCGAGGGCGGAAACGTTGCCGAGATTGCCGCCCGGAATGATGATCACATCCGGCGCCTCCCAGTCGAACTGCTGGACGATTTCGATGCCAACGGTCTTCTGGCCCTCGACGCGCAGGGAATTCATCGAATTGGCAAGGTAGAGAGTGGGGTCCCGGGTGATTTCCTGCACCAGCTTCATGCACCCGTCGAAGTCCGTGTCCAGGTAAAGCACCAACGCGCCGTTGGCCACCGGCTGGATGAGCTGGGCCAGGGAGATTTTGCCCCGCGGCAGGAGCACGACCGATTGGATGCCGGCGGCGGCGCAATAGGTGGCCAGCGCGGCCGACGTGTCGCCGGTCGAGGCGCAGGCAACGGCCTTGATGGGCGCGCCCTCGGAGATCATTTGCTTGACCTGCGACACCAGCACGGTCATGCCCAGGTCCTTGAACGAGCCGCTATGGGTGTTGCCGCAGAGCTTGATCCACAGGTCGTCCAGGCCCACGACCTTGCCGAAGCGCTCGGCCCAGAAGAGGTTGGTGCCGCCCTCGTAAAGGGAAACGACGTTCTGGTTGTCAATCTGGGGCAGGACCCATTCCTTCTTGCCCCACACCCCCGAGCCGTAAGGCCATTCGTTGCATTTGTAGCGGTCCTCGAACAGCTTCATCCACGCCGCCGCCCCCCGGCGCGACAGGGCCTGCAGGTCATGCTGCACCTCCAGCAGGGCGTGGCATTGCTCGCAATGATAAACAATCCGGTTCAGCGGGTAGGTGGCGCCGCATTGCGGATTAATGCACTGAAACCAGGCTCGGTATGACATGTTGCACAATGGTGTCCAGACCTTCCGGACGCGCAAGGCTACATCTTGAGACTCCCGCCGCCCATTTCAAGCCCGGAACACAAGGCAGTCCGACCCGAACCGGGAGCCCCAGGCCCGGAGCCGGTCCGCCTTGGCAAACGGGGTCAGAGGACGGCGAGTTCCGAGTGGATCATCACGTCGTACATGGCCGCCGCCGTTGGGGCCTGCCGCAACTCCTCGAGCATCGCCGTTTTCTGCGCCATCAGGCACAGGCGCGCCAGCACATGCAGGTGCATGCGGTCATCCGGGCAGGCGATGAGGAAAAACAGGTCCGTGGGCCGGCCATCCGGCGCGCCAAAAGGAATTTGCTGAACGGTTCGGCCCAACACCATGAAGGGGGATTCAAACAGGTACGCTTCGGGATGGCGCGGATGCAGCAGCGCCAGCCCGCCCGGGACCCCGGTCGAGCAAAGTTCCTCCCTGGCCTGCAATCCCGCACGCAACGCGGCCGGGTCGTAAACCCGGCCGGTTTTCTCCGCCAACAACGCCATTTCGCGCAGGACTGAAGCCTTCGTCTTGGCCGGCAGGGCCGCGTCAATGAAATCCGGCCGCAGCCGCTCCGGCAGGAGCGCCTGGTGCCGGACCACCTCCTGCACTGCGCGGGAGGTCTTCTGGTGATAATCCGTCAGGCGTTTGCCTTCCAAGCCCAGTATGCGCCGGGACGCCCAGGTTTCAATGTCCGCCTTGCGGAAGACCAGGCGGCCCCCGCGTTTCTCGAAGGGGATCTCCTGGCGCTTGACCAGGTCCTCAACCTCCGCCGGGCTCAGGTGCAGGTAACGCGCGACTTCCTCCAGGCCAAACGTCTGATAGGGCATACCCTTTCACCTCCAATTGACACGCTGCCGACGATCAGGGACACCGGCATCCTCGCACACGCACAACGGGCTTGCCGTGGCACACCTTCGGATCAATGACGATTCGGTCGTTCATACCGCTCGGAATACCGTACTCGGCGCAAGGTCGCTTGGCAAACTTGGAAAAGGCGTACATTATCGTGATGCTCAGAGCCAACAGTCGGTTTGCCATCCGCTTGCTCCGCCAGCGTGGGTATTCCATCCGTGGAATCCGCAAGGTCACCGGGCATGACCGAAAGTCCATTGCGAATGCCTCGCCGGAGGAAGTTCCGACCCAAGAACGAGCGGGGACAATGAAGCGGTGCCCTGCGACCAGCTACTGGTGGTCAGTGCTGGCGCTTGGGTCTCGGCTCCCGACAGGCGTGGCCGACGAAGCCCTCTGGATCGGTTCGAGTATAGAATAAGCGCAGCGGCCTGCAAAGAATCAGCATCGTATGATGAACCCGGAAATCGAACGCAACTTGGGAGAGCAGCCGATAGCCCGGCTCATGCGGGAGCACAACCTCAAGCCGCACGACCTTGTGGCCGCCTCACCCGTGGAGATGACGCACAAGATGGTGTCCCGCGCCTGCAAAGGCAGGCGGTTGACCCTGAACACGCAATCGAAAGTGCTCGCGGCGCTGAACCGGGCCACCGGGAAGAACTACACACTGCGCGACCTGTTCAACTACTGAGGTCGGGTGCCTTGCACGCCAGTACCATGATTTCCATCTCATCAAGGTCAACCGCTCGGCGTCCCCAGTTGCCCGCAGTACCGCCCCAGATGTTCAGCACCTGAAGGCCCGCCGTCTGAAACAGCAGGGTCAGTTCGGTGGGAACGAACCCGCGCTCGCGCATTTCACCACCGCCAGCCAGTGGACGCGGCTGAACATCTGAGAGTTCAGTCAGGCCCAGCGGATCAAAAATCTTCTTGGCCACGTCCTCGTTGGAGTGCCGCCGGGCCATTGCGAATCCGTTCAGCACGGTGAACAGGCATCTGGCCGACGGCTTCAGCGCCGCCGCCACGCGGCGGAGGATGGCCAACGGCTGGCCAAGCGGGTCATCGCCGCGTCCCAAGAGGCCGAAAGCGCCCTCGCACAAGCAGATTACTGCGTCAAACTGGTCACCCAGTGCGAACGACGTGGCATCGTCCTGCCGCCACTGAACTTCCACACCCGCCGCCTGTGCGTCCTTCTTGGCCTGCTCCAGCATCCCCGCTGAAATGTCGATACCGGTCACGCGGTACCCACGGCGGACCAGTTCAATGGCATGTCTGCCGGTGCCACAACCGACATCGAGCACGGCAGCGCCCGCGCTCAGGCCCAGCGCGGCGATCAGGAAATCCACTTCCGCAACGGTGTTCTTGGTGAAGCAATTCTGGAGGTAGTTCGGCGCATGTCCGTCGAAGAACTCCTGCCATGCTGTGCTTGGTTTCATGTCTCAATGGTGCCGAATTCAGTGAGCCACCGCCACAGGTGCGGATAGGACGCTGGCTCGATGGACTTCGTAACCTTGCCGCTTACTGCTTTACCTTGAACACGAGGAAGTATTGGTAGGGCAGAAACGTGTGTTCTGCGTCCAAACGGAACCCGTTCTTCTCCATCTCTTCAACCAGATCGTCACGCTCGATCCGCATCTCCTGCGGCGGCCCCACCGGCGTTTCGGCTTTCTTGAGCTTCAGCGCGGTGATGACCTCGTGCGGATTCTGGTACGCGTCACGTTTGGGATCATCGAGCATCGTGATGTACGCCTTGGAGTCCTGATGCAGCTTGTGCATTTCGTGCAGGTCCCGCTTGGTGTTGTCCTGCGCCAGAACCAGCGCTGGCAGCACCAACCAGCCAAACAGTGCCAGTGAGCATTTCATATCGCCGCCATGCTACCCCCGCCAAAAAGGAAGTCACGCCTTGGCGGCTCACCCGGAATTGTCGTGAACCATCGGGTGAGAAAGGGTGAGCAGTACTGCGCAAACGGGGCTGGGAACGATTTTGATGCTTGGGAAAGGGTCTGAAACTGGCGCCTTTTGACGGTCTTGACTGCGTTAAAAACGGGTAGCTATGCTGTAAGAAACTGCTGTAAGGTGGCGCTTTCTTAGCTCTTGGGAACTGCACAAGTGATTGATTTTTTGAGGAGTTGGAGCGGGTGAAGGGAATCGAACCCTCATCTCAGGCTTGGGAAGCCCGCATTCTACCACTGAACCACACCCGCTTCCAGCCAGGCCAAATCCTTAGCAGATTCTGCCGCGGCTGGCAATAGACTATTTTTGACTGTGTTTTCAGGCATCGCGATCCAGGCGGTCGCCTGCTCGAGGGTCTCCCTTGTCCGCTGCCGGGGGCAGCGGCGATTTTTTTCGCTTCGGCAAGGATGGCCGTTGCCGTTTCCCTTCGCGCAGCCGGCGGCCTTCGTTCAAAAGCATCCGCGGGACGGATGGAATCTTTTAGGCAGGCGCGGCGGCGCCGGCCTGAGCCACCGCCTCGCGGATGAGTTTTTTGAAGCGCTCGACGCCTTCGCCAAGCGCGGCGGAGATCGGCAGCACCGGCGTCTTGCGGATGCGACGCTTGAAGGACTTCAGGTTTTCCTCGGCCACCGGCTCATCCATTTTGTTGGCCACGACCAGCCGCGGCCGCTCGGTGAGGGAAGGGTCGTAGAGGCCCAACTCGCGGAGGAGGCTATGGTAATCGTCCCACGGCGCGCGCCCGTCCGTGCCCGCCATGTCGAGCAGGAGCACGAGCACTTTGCATCGCTCGATGTGCCGCAGGAATTTGTGCCCCAGCCCCACGTTTCGATGCGCGCCTTCAATCAGCCCGGGCACGTCGCACACCGTCAGCCGGAAGAAATCCGGGTACTCCACAATCCCGATTTGCGGGTGGAGGGTGGTGAAGGGATAGGGCGCGATTTTGGGCTGCGCCCGCGAGATGGCGGTCAACAAGGTGGATTTGCCCGCGTTGGGATAGCCCACCAGCCCCACCTCGGCCATCATCCGCAGTTCGAGCAGAAAATGCCCCTCCTCCCCGGGCTCGCCGGGTTGGGCGAACCGCGGCGCCTGGCGCGTGGCGGTGGCGAAGTTGCGGTTGCCCAGTCCGCCGCGCCCACCCTTGCAGAGTCGGAAGCGCTGGCCATGTTCCGTCAGGTCCGCCAGCAACTCGCCGCGAACTTCAACACCCGTGGATGTTCCTTGCTCGGGCTCCCCGCCCAAATCCACTGCGATGGCCGCCACCCTGGCGGCGGTGCGGAACATCGGCCGCTGCGAAGCGGCGGTCCGCAACGCGGGTTTTTCCTCCGCCGAGGACGCTGATTCGGCCGGGGCATCCGCCCCGCGCTCCAGGGCCCAGACGAGCGTGCCGCAGGGCACTTTGACCACCAGGTCCCTGCCCGCGTGTCCGTCCATCCCCTTGCCCAGTCCGCCCTGGCCGTCCTGGGCAATCAAGCGCGGCTGATAGAACTGGGCGATCAGGTTGTTCAAATCGTGGTCGGCTTCCAGGATCACATCGCCGCCGCGTCCTCCATTGCCGCCGCTGGGGCCGCCTTTGGGACGAAACTTCTCGCGTTGAAAGGCGACACAGCCCTTGCCGCCGTGCCCCGCTCGCGCATAAATCCTGATCTCATCAATAAACATAATCCGGCCACTCGCCTTGCATGGGTTCCGAGCCTGACCCCTCTGCCGCCCTTCGTCCCGGCAACAAAAAAGGCGAGGCTGGCAGCCTCGCCCGAAGTCCGTCTGACCGGAGCTAGTTGCTGGCGGGCGCAGCCGCTTCGGCCACCACGTTGACCCGCCGCCCGTTCCGGTCGAAATTCACTTTGCCGTCCACCAGCGCGAACAGGGTCCAGTCCCGGCCGGTGCCGACGTTGTCGCCCGCCAAAAACCGGCTGCCACGCTGCCGCACGAGGATGCTGCCGGCCGTGACGAACTGGCCTCCAAATCGTTTCACACCCAGCCGTTTGCTGACGCTGTCGCGCCCGTTGCGAACGCTGCCTTGACCTTTCTTATGTGCCATAAAACAACTCTCCGGTTAAAGCTTGATCTCTTTGATTTTGACCACCGTCAACGGCTGCCGGTGCCCGATGGTTTTGTGATAGCCTTTCCGCCGCTTCATCTTGAAGGTGACCTTCTTTTTGTCACGGATATGTTCCACCACGTCCGCCACCACCGCCGCGTTGCTGACGGTCGGCGCGCCGACGCTCACCTGGCCGTCGTTATTCACGAGCAACACCCGGTCAAAGGTCACCGGCTGGCCGGCTTCCACCTCGAGGCGCTCAACCTGGAGAGTGTCTCCGGCGCTCACCCGATATTGTTTGCTTCCTGTTTCTAATACAGCGTACATAAAAAATCTTCCCGCAAAAAGGGACGGAGATGAAATCAAAACCCCGTCGCCGTGTCAACGCCTCATTTTGCATTTTTCCGGCGCGACACTTGAACCGGAATCGCAAACCCGGCAGATCGCCTCCGGTTGACCCGGCAACATATTCTACCTCAATTGTTACCAACCGCAATCCCTCCTTTACGCCGAACCTGCCAATCCCGCCCGGCCGGGTGCCGCCTTGCGGCTTGGAAAGAGCCGATGGCCGCCCGCGTAGTCACTGTGTCCGGCTGCCGGGCGGATTAAGGGACCGAACCCGACGGTGGAGGATTGTTGGGGGCGTGATTTGACTTCGTTATCGTTATTGACCAACCTTCCATCCCATCAGATGACAATGATGCGTCCCTTTGTTTCAAGCCTTTGGATCCTGGTCATCGGCCTGCAACTCGGCCCGGCGGCCCAAAACAAGCCTGCTCCCGCAACGGTCGCCGGGCTCGCCGAGGCGATCAGCAACCATATCTCCCAGCCCAAGTTTGCCGCTGCCTCGTGGGGCGTGAAAGTTGTTTCCCTCGAAACCGGTGTCACGCTGTTTGAACACAACAGCCACGTGCTCTTCAGCCCGGCCTCCAATTCCAAACTCTACACCGTTGCCCTCGGATTGGATCGGCTCGGGCCGGATTACCGCATCCGCACTTCGCTTTATGCCGAAACCCGGCCCACCCGCGGTGGCACGCTTCGGGGTGATCTGGTGGTGTATGGTCGCGGCGACCCGACCTTTAACGCCCGGCTTCACGGCGGCGACATCCTCAAGGCGCTCGAACCGCTGGTTTTCGCGCTCACCAATGCCGGGGTGCGGCGGGTCAGCGGCGACTTGGTGGCCGATGCGAGTTTTATTCGCGGGCCGGAGTTCGGGGCTGGCTGGTCTTGGGATGATTCCCAGTACTATTACGGTGCCGAGATCTCGGCTCTGACCCTTAATGACAATGTGGTGCAGGTGACCGCCAAGCCCGGCGCGCCGGGCAAAGCGTGCCGGATCACCGTCGCGCCGCCCACTGACTATCTGCGCTTCGAGAATCGCACAACGACGGTGGCTGCGGGGGAGCGTCGAAGCCTCTCGTTCTACCGCCCGCTGGGGCACAACCTGGTCTATGTCACCGGCAACATCC
>CAZVYG010000087.1:0-20015 GCA_964631605.1 uncultured Verrucomicrobiota bacterium | reverse complement strand
GGGGACTGCCGCACTCCAAGACGCTTCGCGACCTTCCAGCGCCCTCGGCCAACGCGCCAGCGTCCCGGACTGCGCCAAGCCTCGGGCGCTTTCGGTCCGGGGATGGCGCCGCGCCGCCGAAAAACAAAAAGGCAAGGAGTAAGGAGGCCCGGGTGCTACAAACATGTCGCCCCGCTGGGGCTTCACACCGCAGGAAGCCGATGCCGACCATGGGACAACCGAGGGCCGTGCCCAACTGCCGTCGGCCTCCCGTCGAACGATTCTTTGATTGGCCAGGTTGTAATCGTAAGCGAAGCTGACCGGGGCGCCTCCGGAGGGGGCGGACGAAATCTCCGTCAGCCGGTTGAGGGAATCGTAGGCCTTGGTCGTCGTCATGCGCCACGCACCGTTGTTGGTGAAGCCAATCTGGCTCACCAACGGGCTGTTGGCAAGGTAGAAATAGCCTGCCGTGACCTCCCCCGTTCCCCTTTCACCAGCCCGATAGTCCCATAGTCCGATAGTCCCATAGTCCCGTTGTCCTGTCGTCCCGTTGTCCTGTTGTCCCGTTGTCCCGTTGTCCCGTTGTCCCGTTGTCCTGGACGTCCCGACCGCTCACGACCTTCTCCACCCGCCGGCGGGGAAAAGCGGCAGGGGACTGCCGCACTCGACGACGCTTCGCGACCTTCAAGCGCCCCCGCCAACGCGCCAGCGTCTTGGACTGCGCCAGCCATGTGGCGCTTTCGGCCCGGGGCTGGCGTCGCGCCGCCGAAAAATAAAAAGGCAAGGGGTGAAGAGGCCCGGGTGCTAAAAACATTTCGCCCCGCTGGGGCTCCACAAAGCAGAAAGCCGTTGCGGACCGTGAGACGACCGAGGGCCGCGTTCCACTCCCCTCCGCCTCCCGCCGCGGTCCCAGCGCCCCGGCGTCACGGCTCGGACTCGGTTGGCCAATCAGCGGTTTCATGGGCGTCACGAAAATCTATCAAATCCACACCTCTCCTTCAACACCATCGGAAACTGGAACTTCTTCAGCAGTCAGCCCTCGGTCACGCAAATGTTTTAGCGCGCTTTCCACAATCGCTGATCGGACTTCCTCCTCAAAGGAAACCATGATTGCGTTCGGGACGATCAAGATGCGCGTTTTCGGAGAGTCGGCTGCTGTCAGACTCAGACACCAGCGAGTGCTTTTCCGGAGAATGTGCCTTGGCAAAGGCACTGCCGCGCCGCGTTGTCCAGGCAAGTTCGGATCCAGCAGGCGAAGCCTTGAGGCTCGTGCAAATCCGAGAGTCGGGAGGGATGATGTCAGGCTGGCGTTGCCTTCGCCCCCGGTTCGCGCGCCGGCTGGGCTCCACCCTTTCATGCCTTCTTACTCCGCCGAGCCGAACACCCGCCGCCACAGGTGCAAAAGCCGCAGCGCGTAGTGTTCGTAGCTGGTGAGCACCCGCCCGTGCGCCAGCGCCTCGTGCACCGCGCGCAAGGTCATGGAGAAATCCAAATCATGCAACGGCCGGTTGCGCAGCAGCCGGTTTTTCCATCGAGCTTCGTCGGTAATTTCCTCGATCGTTTCCGCGAGGCCGGGCCGGAAAGAGATGCCCCATTCATCTCGCCGGATGAATCCCTCCGCCTCCCCCTTGGGGTTGAACCACTCGTCGCACAGCAGCAGGCAGATTGACCGGCCCGCGTTGGTCCCCACCCGGTAAAAAACCAACCACGGCTCCATCTCGGCAAAATAATCGTAAGCCAGGCGCTCCGCCTCGGCCGGGGGAGGCGTGAAGCGCGTTTGGAAGCCGAGCCGAAATCCGCCCGGCGCCTCCGGCGCCTTTTCGAAGCACAAATTCTCCTCGAAAATCCACAGACAGTTGTCGGGAAGCTTTCGGCCGGCCAGCAGGCTTTTCCACGCGCTTAACGCGGTGTCGAAGTCGGGCCGCTCATATCGGGCTTTCGCATCCATAGGGTATGATGATTAGCTTGGACTGGCGCCGGGCGCCACGTCAACTCGCATTCAACCACTTGACGAACTCCCGGATACCCTCCTCGATGGGCACCGCGGGCTGGTAGCCAAGTTGTTGTCGCGCCTTGTTGATGTCCGCGCAGGTCAGGGGCACATCGCCGGGCTGCGGCGGTTGAGCATCAATCACGGCTTTTTTGCCCAGCGCATCCTCCAACAGTTCGATCAGGCGCCGCAGCGTCACCGTCCGGGACTCGCCCAGGTTGAAAATCTCGTACCCAAACTCGCGTTCGGTGCAGGCCAGGACCCCCTGGAGAATATCGCTGATGTAGGTGTAATCCCGGGCGGTGGAGCCGTCGCCAAACACCGGTATGGGCTTTCCTTCGCGAATCAAACGGGCGAATTTATGAATCGCCAGGTCCGGCCGCTGCCGCGGCCCATACACGGTGAAAAACCGCAGCATGACAATGTCCAGATGATAGATATGGTGATAAACATGCCCCAGCGCCTCGCACGCCAACTTGCTGGCGGCATAGGGCGAGATGGCCCGGAAAATCGGATCGGCTTCCGAAAACGGAATCTTCGAGTTGATGCCATAAACCGATGACGACGAAGCCAGAATGAGCTTCCTCACCCCGTGCCGCCGGGCTGCCTCCAGCACCTGAACCGTCCCCTCGACATTGACCCGTTGATACAAGGCCGGCTCCTCGAGGCTGGGTCGCACCCCCGCCCGCGCCGCAAGGTGAATCACCTGGTCAAAAGCCACCTCGCCAAACAAGTCCTCAAGCACCTCACGGTCGGTGATGTCGCCCTGCACAAACTCGAAAGGCCGCGCCAAAGCCTGCAAATCGCGAAGGTTGCGGCGCTTGATCTGCGGATCGTAAAACGGGTTCAAGTCGTCCAACGCCCAAACCGCATGCCCTCGAGCCAGCAGTTGCTCGCACACATGCGACCCGATAAAACCCGCGCCGCCCGTGACCAGGAAATTCATGTTAGCGCCTTAACGGACACACCAGCTTCGCCTGCTTCTGTTGAGCGTCTTCTTTCACCCAGAGCGGGGGATTCTTGTCGGCGGCATTTCTAACCCGCAGGGCACCCCAGCCCATGGCCGGTTCTGGGCTCTTAACCACCAGCTTCTTAAACCCCGTCCTCGGGCCCGGTTCAATTGCCTCATTGAACCGGCGCGGTGGTCGCGGCGGGGGCGTTGGTTCGGGGCGGGATCACCCGCACGGAACCGTCGGACATGATCTCGACATTCAAATCGTAGCTCGGTTTGGGTTTGGGGGGCGGCGGGAACCCCTGCATCAGCTTGGTCGCCCCTCTCTGGTCCGGGTCGGAGAACAGACCGCGTCGAATCCATTCGATTCGGCGAGCGATGGACAATTCTTCTTTTAGCTTGGCCACCTGGGCGCGAAGAATGGCGAGGTCGTTAAACTGACGCTCCAGTTCCGCCTTCTCATTCATCAACCGTTTCAGCTCCGCCTGGAGGAAAGCCTTGTCGCCCTCCGACGCCGCCAGCTTCTTCTCGGTTTCCGCAATTTGCGTCGTCAAATTGGTAATGGCAGCGCTCAAATCCAGCGCCTGCTTGTCCAGGGCCTGGTTCTGGCTTTGCAGTTCGCTGATTTTGGTGTCCCGTTCCGCCACCTTCCGGGCCATCTCCTCCTGGGTCGCTTTCAGGGTCGCCTCGGTCGCGGCCAGCGAACCGGACACCTGCACGAACCGATTGCTCAGGTCCGTGTAGGCCTCGGAAAACTGCTTCCGGGTCGCCGCCAGGTCCTGCTCGAGCGTGGCGTTGACCTTCCGTTGGTCCTCCAGACTCCCGCGGGTCTCCACCCAACTGTTGGACAAGCTGTAGATGGCATTGGCATCCGTTTTTTGCTGTTCTGCAGCCTTCTTCTTGGAGGTGATCAGGGCGATTCCCAGTCCAAGACAGACGATGATTAATATGATGATCCCAATTTGGTTTTTCATACCGATGCTCCAGAATGCCGTCCACCCCCGATTTTGGCAAGCCCCATACGCCAATCCCGCCGGCGTTCCCTTGCCACCCACCTGAAGTTCCGCTCGAAGGTGTCTTGATAAAAGCGGGATTGGCCCTAAATTACGGCATGAAGTTGCCACGCGAAGTGCCGGTGATGACCCTGCCCAACGCCACGCTGTTCCCCCAGGCGTTGCTGCCGTTGTTCATCTTCGAGCCGCGTTACCGTCTCATGCTCGCCGAGACCCTGCGCACGCATCGCATGTTTGCGGTGGCGATGCAGAAGCGGGGGTCCTCGCGTGAAACCCCGGTTTCGGTAGCCGGTTTGGGCCTCATTCGCGTGGCGGTCAGCCATCGGGACGGGACCTCCCATCTGATCCTGCAGGGTATCGTTCGGGTGGAGCTGGGGCCGGCGGTCCGCTACAAGCCCTACCGGGTGCACCGGATTCGTCCCTTGCGGGCGCCGCCCCGCGATGACGTGCGCGTGGACGCTCTCCTGGCCAAAGTGCGCGAATTGCTCGAGGAACGGATTGCCCTGGGCCTGCCGTTCCCATTTCCAGTCATGGCCCCGGAGAAGGTTGACTCCGACCCTGTGGTTCCCCCTGGTTTCTCGCCCAAGGAAATCCTCGGCTACCTGCATTCGATCAATGATCCGGAGCAGGCGGCGGACCTGGTCACTTGCGCGGTGTTGCCCGGGGCCTCGGAGCGCCAGACGATTCTGGAAACGGTGGACGTGGAAGTCCGCCTGCGCCGCTTGATTCAGTTCCTGCTGGAGGAGATTCGGAAGCAGCGCAAGCGCAAGAGTTGAGCCCCGGCGCCGCCGGCTACTTGGCGTCCGTCTTGATGGGCGGATGTCCCGCCGGAAGAGCCGCGCTTTCCTCCGATTCCTTGGGCTTGAGCTTCTCGTCCAGGATTTCCAACCCGGCATCCTTGCGCAGTTTCGCCAGGTAATCGGGCATGTCCTTCTGCACCGCCTGATTCTTGAGGTAATCGCGGATGTTTGAGGATACTTTGGCCAGCTCGACCAGCTTGGCGGGAAGTTTCTCGTGTAGCTTGATGATGTGATACCCATACTGGGTGGTCACAATATCGCTGACCTCGTCCGGCTTGAGCGCGAAAGCCGCGGCCTCAAACTCCGGCACCATTTGCCCGCGCGAAAACGTGTATTCCCCGCCTTTATCCTTCGAACCCGGGTCCTCGGAAAATTCCTTGGCCAGCTTGGCAAAATCCTCCCCCGCGCGGGCGCGCTTCAGCAGTTCCTCCATTTGCTTCCGTTTGGAGGCTTTTTGCTCGGCCGACAGCTCGCCCGCCTCGTTGCGCGTGCTCAAGAGAATATGGCTCGCGCGGACGGATTCGGGCTGCTCGAATTTGGACGGGTTGTCGTCATAGAACTTTTTGATGTCCGCCTCGGTGACCGACACCTTCAATTCCCGCTCCAGGACGGCCTCCGCGGTCAATTCCTCGGTCATCTGTTTGCGCACCTCCTCGAGGTCCGTGCCGACCGCTTTGAGCTGCCGCGTCAGGTTCTCTTCCGAGCCCGCGCGGGTGGTGATCTCTTCGATCCGCTTGGTGGTGTTTTCCTTGCCCTTGGTCTTGTCGGCTTCCGTGGCCTTGCCCAGGAGAAGCTGGATGTTGACCAGCCGGTCCAGGAGCTGGCGCTCGATGAGGCTGGCGTGCTCCGGGGGGATGGTCTGATTCCGGGCGGCCGCCGAGCTCTTGACGCGAATGAGCGCTTCATCAAGCTGGCTGCGCTTGATTTCGAATCCCTTGGCCTTGGCCACGACGGGGTCGGCAAAGAGCTCCCCGCCCGCCGGTTTGGCGGCCTCTGCGGCGAGGGAGGAAGTGGCAACGCATCCCGCCGCGAGGATCAGGGCCTTGGACAATATCACAGATTTCATAAACATAGACCTTCATTATATCCGAATCTTACAATTTGACTACATTTAGATTTCGGATGTCGGGGTCCTTTTCCAGTTGGGCCAGGACCTCGGGTGGAGGAACGCTGTCCAGGTTCAGGACCGTCAACGCGTTCCCGCCGGCCGTGTCCCGGGTGAGGCTCATGCTGGCGATGTTGACTTTGTACTGGCTCAGCAAGGTCCCCAAATAACCCACGATGCCGGGCCGGTCCTTGTTCTCCAGCAACATCACCACTCCCGAAGGAACAATCTCGGTCGGCTGGCTCATGAGCCGCACAATGCGCGGATTGTCCGGCGAACCGAAGAACGTGCCGCCCGCGGAAATGACTTTTTCGTCGCCGCGGAACACCTGGACGTGCAGCCACTCGTTGAAGGTGACCGGCTCGTTGGAACGTTTCTCCTCCACCGCCAGACCGAGCGTCGAGGCGATGCTCCGGACATTGACATTGTTGAGATCCTTGACCGAGGCGCGCGAGAGGAATCCCAGCAGGATGGCCCGCGTAATCGGGTCTATGTTCGGCAGGTCCTGCGCTTTGCCGCCGTAGGTGATATGCAGCCGGTCCACCTGGGCCGGCGCAAGCTGCGACAACAGCCGCCCCAACTTCTCTCCGAGGTTGAGGTAGGGCCGAACGAGCTCGTAGGTCTTGGCGTCCAGATAGGGCAGATTCACGGCATTGCGAACTTCGCCGGTGAGCAGGTACGCCGCGATAACCTCGGCGACTTCGATGCCGCATTTTTCCTGCGCTTCTTGTGTACTAGCCCCAAGATGCGGCGTGAGGGTGATGGCCGGATGCTTGCGGAACGGATGGTCGGCGGGCAGGGGTTCGGTGGCGAACACGTCGAGGGCGGCGGCTGCGACCTTGCCCGAGTCCAGCGCGGCCAGCAGGTCGTTCTCCACGACGATCTCTCCCCGCGCGCAGTTCACAATGCTCACCTTGGGCTTCATCTTGGCAAACGCGGCGGCGTTGAGCATCCCCCGCGTCTGATCCGTTACCGGCATGTGGACGGTGATAAAGTCGGCGCTGCGGTAAACCTCGTCCAGGTCGCTGGCCAAAGTAACCCCCAGCGACTTGGCCCGCGCCTCGCTCAGGAAGGGATCATAGCCGATGACCTTCATCCCAAAGGCAATCGCCCGCTTGGAAACCTCCGTCCCGATCCGGCCCAGGCCCAGCACGCCCAGCGTCTTGCCGGCCAACTCGGTGCCCTGAAACTGCTTTCGGTCCCATTTGCCCGCCGCCATCGAGGCGGCCGCTTGCGGCACCTTGCGCGCCAGGCTCAAGAGCATGGCAAAAGACAGCTCCGCGGTGGAGACGGTATTGCCTCCGGGCGTGTTCATCACCACCACGCCGTGCTGGGTCGCCGCTTCCACATCCACATTGTCCACGCCGACCCCCGCGCGCCCGACCACCTTCAACGCAGACGCCGCCTCGATGACCTTGCGCGTCACCTTGGTTTCGGAGCGCACCACCATGGCGACGGCATCCCCCACCACAGGCACCAGCTCCGCCTCGGAAAGTCGTTTCGGCAAAACGACCACCTCGAATTCCGGCCGCTGCTGCAGCAGGGCAATTCCCTTCGGAGATACCGGGTCACAGACAAGAATCTTCATAAAGTGGACGAAATCCTAGGCCATCACCGCGTCGAGGTCAAACAGCGAAACGCCGCGAAACGCACCCCGCCACCCCAATCTCCCCGGCGGTGGAATGTCTCCCAGATGGCTGCCTCGGCTGCGGCACTTCATCATGCCCGCTTCGAGAATGTAATTCCCCGGCCGGACCCTCATTTTCCGCGGCCTCGTGCAGGGGCCCTGCTTCCTTTCTTGCGCCGCATCATCGCTTTGGGAATAGTGACGGCATGAGATTGCCACGCCCGCTGCGTTACTTGCTGATCCTCCTCGCGGCGTTGTTCCTCGTGGTTGCCGCTGCGGTGGGTGGGCTGTGGCTCTACTTTCATCCGCGCCATGAGTACCGCTCCGGCATCGTTTACAGTCAGCGCCAGGGACAGGAATTAACCCTGGACATCGTCCGGCCCGCGCGCCCCAACGGCATTGGGGTCCTGCTGCTGGTCAGTGGGGGATGGAAATCGCACCGGGACTCGTTCCGACCGTGGATCGCGGCCCCCCTGCTTCGGCGCGGCTACACGATCTTCCCCGTCTATCACATTTCCCAACCCGAGGCCACAATCATGGAAATTGCCGAAGACATGCACCGCGCGGTCCGCTTCGTGCGCCACCATGCCCGGGAGTATGGGGTGGATCCGAATCGCCTGGGGGTCACGGGCGGCAGCGCCGGCGGCCACCTCAGCCTGCTGCTGGCCACCCGCGGCGGGCCCGGCCCGGCCGACGCTCCAGACCCTGTGGACCGCGAGAGCAGCGCCGTCCAGGCCGTCGCCATTTTTTACCCGGTTACCGACCTGCTGAATCTCGGCAGCTCGACGGAAAACCCAGGCGATGGCGGGCCGCCAAAAAGCTTCGTCAAAGGCTTTGGACCGCAGGCCACCAACCTTGCGGTGTGGAAGGTGATTGGCCGCGAGCTGTCGCCGATCTATTTCATTACGACAAACCTGCCGCCTTGCCTCATCTTCCACGGGGACGCCGATACTCTCGTTCCCCTGGACCAATCCCAGCGTTTCCAGGCCGAGGCCGCCAAACTCGGCGCCACGGTCGAGGTGGTGGTCCATCCCGGCGGTCATCATGGTTGGCCCACCATGCTTTGGGATATCCGACGCTTTGGGGACTGTTTCGACCGCTATCTGCGGCGGTCGGACCGCTGACGCCGGCGGGAATCCAACCTTTTTCTTATGAAACAAAAACTCAAGCTCCTGCTGACTGCTGTCCTCGCAGCCCTGACCACCGGCTCGGCTTCCTTCGCCCAGGACAACCCGCCAGGCCTTCCCTACGAGCAGAAAATGGATGTCGTGTATGGCGAGGTCCATGGCACCGGCCTGCTCATGGACGTCTTCACTCCCAAAGGCCCTCCCAACGGCTTGGGAATCATTGATGTGGTCAGCGGCGCCTATTCCTCCGACCGCCGCAAAATCCGCGACCACATCCTGGCGCAGGTCTATTCCATCCTCTGCGGACGCGGTTACACGGTCTTTGCCGTCCGCCCCGGCTCGCGCTCCAAGTACACGGTTCCTGAAATGGAAGCGCATGTGAAAATGGCCATCCGCCACGTCAAAGAGCGGGCCGCCGACTACAAAATTGATCCCGACCGCCTGGGCCTGACCGGCGCATCCGCCGGCGGCCACCTGGCCACGCTCGCCGCCGTGACGCCCGAGCCCGGCAAGCCGGAGGCCAAAACGCCCGAGCTCCGACGGGACACCCACGTGAAAGCGGTGGCTGTCTTCTTCCCGCCCACTGACTTTCTTGACTGGGATGGCAAGCCGGCGGATTTCGAAAAACTGGGGGACTTGCTATTCGTTGCCGGAATCAAAGACCGCTCGGAGGAAGCGATCAAGGAAGGCGCCGCCCGGATCTCACCGGCGCGGCTGGTAAAAAGCAAGCCGGTTCCGTTCCTGATCTTTCACGGCGATGCCGATCCCCTGGTGCCTCTGCAGCAGTCGCAAAAAATGGTGGCTGCGCTGAAGGCCGCCGGCGGTTCTGCCGAGCTGATTGTAAAGCCCGGGGGCGGACACCCCTGGCTCACCCTCCCGGAGGAAGTCAAAATCATGGCCGACTGGTTTGACCAGCGCCTGGCCAAACCCGCCCCTTAACCACGCCGGCGCTAAAACCTCTCCCGCGCTATTTCGGCGGCCGACCCGGGGCCACAAACTTGTGCGGGAGCACATCCGGCACCACGCGCACCTGCGTCGTGAACTTGAACGGAGGCGACTGTGGCGCGCTTGGGAAGGTCAGTTCCGCAAAAAACGCCGTCCAGCCTTTGGCCGGCGCCGCCACTTTCGCCACATAAACTCCTCCACCCTGGTCGGTAAGCGGCGAACTGCGCCAAACCGGCCCGAGCGTATCGAGACGGAAGTCGCGCGCGTTGGGGTTGGTGGCTTGCCAGAGAGTGACCGCGCTGGGTGTGGTGTTGGCTTTTACCCGCATGCCGCCGTCCGGTTCCAGGGTCCAGCTAAACTGGGGGAGGGGAGTCTGGTTCAAAACCGCGCTGAAACAGGCCTGCAAGGTGTCATAGGCATCCGATCCCTTTAGGGAATGGTCCGCGTTGGGCACGTAGCGCAGATATTTTACGCCGGGCAGATCATCAAAATAGAACTGCGATGAGTCCGGCACGAAAAACTGGTCGCCCGAAGCGTTGAAGATGAATTTCGGCATCGTCAGCCGCTGCCGGTAACTGTAAGGGTCTTCGATCTTCATCAACGCCGCGAACTCCGGTGTCCCCGACCAGTCCATGATGCGAAAAGCGGTATAATCGCCAATCGCCGGAGCCCAAAAACCATAGGCGCCGTAGTGGTGTTTCAGCGACTCTTCAACATTGAGCACGTCAATGACGATGGGAAAGATCGCCACCACCCGCTTGTCCACCGCGGCGGTGGTCCAGGTGGTCCAGCCCCGCTTGGACCCGCCCGCCACCATGAACGAGCTTACCTTCACCCCGCCGCCTTCGGCGCTGCCGCAAAAAGCGGTTGTGGTGTCCATCGCCCGCACCGCCGCTTTGGTCATCGGCAGCCGGGCGGGCCATTTCCTGTCCCCGGTGCGCAGGAACTTGTCCCAAGTGTAGGCGATCAGCGAGTCTTCCTTGCGGCCCTCGGATTCGCCGGCAAACACCAGTGGCTGGTTCGGCACCATCTTGAGCTCGACCACCACCGCCTTGGTCGCCTGCGCGACCCGCGCCAGGTTGGCGTCCGGCGCTTTGGGCGGACTGCCGTTGTTGGCGCCGCCGCCGATAAACAACAGGGCGGTGGAAGATGCCACGTTTTCAGGGCGAACAATGTTGACCCAATGCTTCCACACCGGCCGGTCCACCTCGCGCGAGGTTAGCCAGGCCTGGGAGGTCATCTCGAGGATGTAGGCAGTGACGTCTTTCCCTCGAATCGTGTTGACCAGACGGTAACTGTAATTTGTGTCCGGAGCGGCAACGTATTCATCCAACGCCGTCCGTTCGTCCGAGGCCGGCTGGGCGGCCTGCGCCGGCGGCTTCGAGTCGCGAGTTACGACCTCGCCGGACTTGGAACAACCGCCCAGGACCAAGCCAAGGACGACGAACCAGGACCCGGCTACGAACCGCAACGTGAGATCGGAATGATTTGATTTGAGCATAAAGGAGGGGTGTTTGTCAGGCTGTCGGCAGCATGGCCTCACCTGAGCCCATTTGGCCGCTTATGTCAAGGTTGTCTTGAAGTCGAGCGGCTTTGCGTGGTTCTGTCCCCGGTCCACCCTGGAGCCCCAGCCACGCGTCCGCCAACGGTCACGGGCGCAGCGGGCTTAACGCGGGGCAGGGGAGTCCTGGATGAGTTGCAACGCCGCCGTCACAAAGAGCTCGCCGGTGCGCTCGCCCAGGCTGGTGCGCGTGATATAGGCGTAGCGTTTGAAACTGTCGTAATCCTCCGGCGTGAGGATGTAGCCGAAGGCGTCGTTGGTGAGTCCGAACAGCAGGTTGTGTTCGCCCCGCATCTTGCGCTTCAAATAATAGCCGATGTTCGGAAGCGCCTCCCCCGGAATGGTCAGAATCTGCGCATTGCCAAGGTTCACCAGGTTGATCTGCGTCGTGACCTCGGTCGCCTCAGGACCGGGACTGCCGGGCAGCGCGCGCAGCAGCGCCCGCATCAAGGGGGCGTCCACCGGCAACGACAACTTGCGCGCAGCGCAAAACAACCGCGGTTCGGTTTGTTCCGGGGCCGCGGCAATAATCCGCAAGGCCTCATCGGCGAGCAGCCGTCCGATGCGCTGGCATTCAGCCCAGGTGCGGGCCTCCTGTCCCCCGGGCAGCCGATTGTCGGCGGTGACCATGCCGCCCTGCGCGCTGTTCATAAAAATGCCCGTGCCGCCCCCGCTCTCCGCCAGGCGCTCATAGAGCGGTCCCACAAGGTCCGGACTGCAAACCCCCGCCTCGCTGCCCAGGACTTCTGGATGAATCGCGTAATTGACCAGCGTGGCCAGGGGCTTGCCGGACTTGTCCAGCGCCTGAATCACGTGACAGCGCGGGTCATACAACTGTTCCGCGTAATAGTTGTAGGCGATCTTTCCTTTGGCCTCGCCGGTGGCGACCTTCAACCGGGCTGGTTGCCGGTTCGCCAAGGCCTCACGAATCGCCTCGGCCATGCTCCGGCAGACATACTCCACGTACTTCTCGTCCCGCGCCGTACCACCCTTGCCATCGGGAAAACCGTAACAGTCCGGCGCGCTGTGGGTGTGGGTGGCGCCAATCAGAACGTTGGCGGGCGCAATCTCCTTCACCATGGACCGCACGCGATTGCCCAACTCGGCCGGGAAACCGAGAAAATCCCCGCTCACAATGGCCACGACCGTATCCGCCTGAGAGAATACCAGCGCCCGCACCGTCAGATCGCCCTGCCGCTCTTTTACAGGGTGCGAGGGGCCCACCCCGCCACTCACGGGCAGCAGCGGCTCCGGGTTTACCGTACGCACCGCCACCCCCGCGCGGAACTCCGCGGCCAGATAAAGGGTGGACGCCAGCAGGCAACAGATTGTCAGGGCAAGCTTCGTTTTCATGGCATTGGGCGGAAGATACACTGCCCATCCGAGGCCGCAAGGCGGCATCCATCAACAGGCGCATCCATCAAACAGGCGGCAGCATTTGCGATTAAGAAAAAAGTGCAGTTGACAAGCAAACGCGGAACGGGCAAGCTTAGTGCGTTAACGCGATATATCGGCCCTATGTCTGCCAATCTTGACTCGAATCCAACCTTGCTCAACCGACTGCGTGCTGTCCAGCACGTGGCCTTGGACATGGACGGCACCATTTACACCGGCGGAACCTTGTTCCCTTTCACCATCCCTTTTCTTCAACTCCTTCGGGAATTGGGAATTCGCTACACTTTCCTCACCAACAATTCCTCCCGCAGCACTGCCGATTACCTCGCGCATTTGGAAAAGATCGGGATAAAAGCTTCCAGCGATCAGCTTTATACCTCCACCCAGGCGACCATTGAACATTTGGAACAGGAACTGCCGGACTTGAAACGATTGTTCGTGTTGGGTACGCCCAGCATGCGACAGGAAATGGCCGAGGCCGGTTTCACCCTCACCGAAGACAGTGCTGAGGACGAGCCGGATGCGGTGGTGGTGGGCTTCGACACCGGGCTGGTGTATCGCCGGCTTTGCCGCGCGGCCTACTGGATTAAGCAGGGCAAGTATTTCATCGCGACGCACCCTGACCGCATCTGCCCGACGGACCAACCCACGGTCCTGGTGGACTGCGGCGCCATTTGCGCGGCTTTGAAGGAGGCCACCGGCCGGGGGCCGGACATGACCCTCGGCAAACCCGATCCCTGCATGATCCGCGGCATCCTCCATCGGCACGCATTGCGTCCGGGGCAATTGGCCATGGTCGGCGACCGACTCTACACCGATGTGGCGATGGCCAGGCGCGCCGGGGCTTTTGGCGTGCTCGTGCTCAGCGGCGAAACCTCCGCCGAGCAGGCCGCCAAACACTCGCCGGCCCCGGACTTGATCGTTTCCGGGCTTGGCGAGTTCGGCGAAAAACTGCGGCAGGCCAAACGCGCCATCCCGGTGGAGGTTTAATGTGTCAAATATGAAAGATCGAACCACAAACCAGAATTCCGCGCCATCCCGCGCCTCCGCAATTGCGGGCTTGACCAACGGGGTGCTCGACCTCCTCATTGTCGGTGGTGGGATCGTCGGATCGGGGATTGCTCGGGACGCGGCCTTGCGGGGCCTGCGCGTCGGCCTGGTGGAGCAGCAGGACTTTGCGTTCGGCACCAGCAGCCGTTCGAGCCGCTTGCTGCATGGCGGTTTGCGTTACCTCGCCCAGGGACGGGTCGGGCTGGTCCACGAGGCCAGTGTCGAGAAGAAGATCGTGCACCACATCGCCCCGCACCTAGCCGAGCCGCTGCCCTTCATTTTCCCGACCTATCGTCACAACCGAAACTGGGTGCTCTGGCAGCTCAAAATCGGCGTGAAAATCTATGACCTGCTCTGCGGCGGACGCAACCTCGGCAACTCAAGCTGGCTGACGACCGGGGAGCTGCTGGCCAAAGTGCCCGCGCTCTCCCAACAGGCGCTGACCGGTGCCGTGCGCTACTACGATGGCTTCACCAACGACGCGCGGTTGACGCTGGACACGCTGCGCTCGGCCAGCCTTGCCGGCGGAATCGTGCTCAACTACTGCCGGTTCCAGGACGCCCGGCGCGGGGGGCTTTGGGAATGCGAAGTGCGCGACGTGCTGGGCGGCCATGCCTTGAACGTGCGCGCCCGCGCGGTGGTGAACGCAACCGGCCCGTGGGCTGACGGTTTGCCGCACAGCCGCGTCAAATTGCGGGTGACCAAAGGCGTCCACCTGGTGGTGGACCGCGCGCGCGTGCCGGTGCCCGAGACCGTGGTGATGACGGAGGGCAAGCGCATTCTCTTTGCGATTCCGTGGGGCGAGCGAACGATCCTCGGCACCACGGACACCGATTACCGCGGTCCCCTGGATGATATCCACGCGGACACGGAGGACGTCCAATACGTGCTGCAGGTGACAAATCAGTTTTTCCCACAGGCCCGGCTGGCTCCCGCCGACGTCATCAGCAGTTGGGCCGGCGTCCGGCCCTTGATTGCCGATCCCCATGGAAATCCTTCCGATATCTCCCGGTCGCACGAAATTCATACGCCCGAGCCGGGTTGGTGGGACGTCGCCGGCGGCAAGCTCACGACCTACCGCCTCATGGCGGAGCAGACCGTGGATCAAATCGTCAAATGGCTGGCGCGGGAAAACCGGGATTTTGCGGGCGCAAAACCCTGCCGCACGGCCCGGGAACCTTTGCTGCCAGCCGATCAGGTCGCCGGCGTGAGCGGCATTCTGCCCCCCGAATGCAACCGGCGCGTCGTCGAACATTTCTGCGCCAAAGAATGGGCGGTCCATCTCGACGACGTCATGTTGCGCCGCAGCAGTTGGCATTATTATCACCGCGACGCGCGGCGGCTTGCCGAGCGCGCGGCCGATTGGATGGCCGAATTATTGGGGTGGTCAATTGACACGCGCGCGGCCGAACTCGAACGTTATGCCCGCGCAACCCGGCAGGACTCGCCTCTCCCTGGAAACGCGGCGGATGCGCGTTCGGCGGCGCTGTCCCGACCTTGAGCGACCCATGGGAAGTCTCGATTTGCCCTCGTGCCATGCTTAAGGCAATCCTGGACTGGTTCAGGCCTGCCCCACATCGTCCGCGGCTGTCCCCCGACGAAGTCCAGCGGCGTTATCCGCGCCTGCGATGGCAGGTGTTTGAAGCCGCCTTTGTGGCTTACGCCACCTTCTACATTGTTCGCAACAATTTTGCTCCGGTTGCTCGGGAAATCGGCGCGGCCCTGCATTACGACAAGGCGATGATCGGCGATATCCTCGCCGGCACCGCCCTGGCCTATGGTTTGGGCAAGTTCGTCATGGGCTACTTCGCGGACCGCAGCGATGCCCGCAAATACGTCGCCGTTGGCATGCTGCTGACCGCGGGGCTGAACTTCGTTTTTGGCGCGACCACTCATTATTGGGGCCACCTCATTTTGTGGACACTTAACGGTTTCATCCAAGGGATGGGGTATGGCCCCTGCACGCGCGGCCTGTCTCACTGGTACAGCGTGAGGGAGCGGGGAACGATTTTTGGAGTGTGGAACATCTCGCATAATATTGGCGGGGGGATTGCAGGAGTCCTGGCCGCCGAATGCGCGGCCCATTGGGGGTGGCCGTCCGCCTTTTACGTGCCCGGCCTCATCGCCACCCTGGGCGCGCTGTACCTTTTTTGGCGGATGCGGGATACGCCTCAGTCGTTGGGCCTCCCGTCCGTCGAGGAGTTCAAGAACGATTACCCGCCGGAGGAGCGCGAGAACCATGAGCGGGAGCTTTCCGCCCGCGAGCTCCTTTTCAAATACATTTTGCCCAACAAGATGCTTTGGATTCTGGCGCTGGCAAACGTGTTCGTTTACATCGCCCGTTACAGCATGGTGGACTGGGGTCCCACCTACTTGAAGGAAGTCAAACACGCCTCCCTGACCGAGGGCGGGGTCAGCACCCTGGTCATTGAATTTGCGGGAGCGGCCGGCATGCTGACCATGGGCTGGCTCTCCGACAGGATGGGAGGCTTGCGCGCGCGGGTGAGCGTCCTGGCGATGATCCCCCTGGTGCTCGCATTCGGCGCCATCCGAATTGTTCCCGCCAACATGCTCTGGTTGGACATGGTTCTGTTCGGCTTGATCGGGTTTTTTGTTTACACGCCGGTGATGTTTTCGGGGGTGATGTCGCTCGATTTGACCACCAAGAAAGCCGTGGGCACCGCGGCCGGTTTTGTCGGTTTCTTTGGCTATGTCGGCCGGGTGATTCAGGGCAAAGGCCTGGGCTGGGTTGCCCAGCACTACGGTTGGGATGCCGGGTTGTTGGCGGTGCTCCTGTGCACCGTCGCGGGTATTGGGTTGTTGGCGCTGCTCTGGAACGTGCGGCCCCGCGGCTAACGCGGCCGCAGCGCCGACAGCGCATCCAAAAAATCCGCCGGCTGAGGGGACTCGAAATCCATTCGGTTGCCCGTCCTGGGGTGGGTGAATGAAAGCAGCCAGGCGTGCAGCATCTGCCGCGGCGCCCGGTATCCGGTCAGGTCCTCCAATCGGCTGTTTTGCCGGTTCCCATAGACCTCATCCCCCACCAGCGGATAGCCGAGATACTTGAAATGCACGCGGATTTGATGCGTTCGCCCCGTATGCAGCCTGGCTTCAACCAGGGTGGCGCCCCGCAGTCGCTCCAAAACGCGGTAGCTCGTGTGCGCCTCCCGCCCGCAGCCCTCGTCCACGGTCATGCATTTGCGATGCGAGGGATGGCGCGCGATCGCGGCGCGAATCTCCCCTTCGTCCCGGGCGACCTCGCCGCACAGGATGGCCAGATAGACTTTTTCCACGCTGCGCCGTGCGAATTGGCTGGAAAGCGCGATATGCGTGGCATCGTTCTTGGCGACCACCAGGCACCCGCTGGTGTCTTTGTCGAGCCGGTGGACAATTCCCGGCCGAGCCACCCCCCCGACGCCGCTGAGCTGCCCCCGGCAATGATGCATCAGGGCGTTGACCAGCGTCCGCCGCTCGTGACCGGAAGCCGGATGCACCACCAGGCCCGGCGGCTTGTCCAGCACCAGCAACGCCTCATCCTCATAGAGAACCTCCAGCGGAATCTCCTCCGGCTGCACCGTGGCCGGACGCGCTTCCGGCCAGTGGATCTCCACCTGGTCCCCCGCCCGCGGCGTATGGGTCGCCTTGATAAACCGCCCGTTCACCCGGATGTGTCCCTCCTCAATCAGTCGCTGAATCGCGCCCCGGGACACCGCCGGAAAACGGCCGCGCAGAAAACTGTCCAGCCGCTCCGCCGGCAGGGATTTCTCTATCGTCAGATATTCCGTGCGAGAGGACATCCGTCAATCAAGCGCTGCAGCATGGGATGCGGGAAGGAATCGCCTCGCGAGAAGCCGCCCGGTTTTCAGGGCGCCAGCGTGCTCCGTTCTCCCGCGGCCGGCGGCACGGCTTTCGAATGGCGCTCGCTTCTCCACGTCAGCAGAAACACCAGCCCCACCCCCGTGCAGATCGCGCTGTCGGCCACGTTGAACGCCGGGAAGCCAATTTCGCCCCCGCCCCGTTGCTGAACGTAAAAGTAAAGGAAATCAATCACATGCCCCACCGTCACCCGGTCAATCAGGTTCCCAACAATCCCTCCAAAGATCAGTCCGAACGCAATCTGTCCCAGCAGCGTTCGTGAGTCGAAATGGTGGCGGGTGAGGAACAACACCACCAACGCCACCAGCGCCACCACCGCCAGCAACTCGTTATTCCCGCGGAACATGCTCCACGCCGCGCCGGTGTTCCCCCAATGGACGAACTTGAAAAACCCTTCGACCACGACTTTCTCCTGGGCATAACCCAGGAAACGCAGCACCATCTGCTTCGTAAGTTGGTCCAAGCCGACCACCACCAGCGCGATGGCGGCGATTCGGCGGTTGGGCGTCCGCAAGATGGTTTTCAGAAACGACATTTCAGCGTCGGCCATCATTTAATCCCATTTCCGCCAAAAAACAAACCAATTTGGCAGGCAAGGGCCTTAACCGCCGCTCACCCGGCCCCAGTTCATTCGAGGCTGAACCGGCCGGTCGTTCGGTACCAGACCGTGAACGTTTTCGGCGGCGAGTCCATGCCGTTGCCCTGAAGGGGCATTCCATTTCAGCCCAGGGCAAAGCGAGTCCCCAGGCCAGCGTCGCCCTGGGTCAGCGTGCTCCATAGGAGCCCGTTGAAAAAAGTAGCAGCGGACGTGAGTCCGCTCCATTCCCCGCTGTTGTTTGCGAGGAAAGTTTGAGCGGACTTACGTCCGCTGCTACCGAAAAGAAGTTTTGCAACAGGCTGGTAGGAGCGGCTGGCGGATCAGCAGGCACGACAAAAAGCGCAGTCCCGATCAATCGGGATGCTTCACGATTCCGCGGCGGCGCTAAGAAAGCTCACGAGGGAGCGCAGTCATTGGCCTTGCCCGGCGGAGTCCGCCTTGCGGGGGAAGGGCTGGGCTAATGTCTGCGCGACGGGGCGCGGTTCTTGGACCATTAATTCCAAGAGACCTTTGGGGTTATAGGCTTAATCCTGAAGACAACCCAGCCATCGGTTGCATCTGGCACATTTGCAACGGAGTAATCTCCATCCTGATGGTCCTTCACGCGCACCGGAACGCTCCCCCCCACCATAAGGGTAACTGTGTTCTTCTCGCGTGTATCTACTAAACAGGTCACGGACCCTCGACAATGCTGTTTGCTGTCCTCGAAGTAATATACGGCAACCACGAGCTTGCCCGCGCCACTAGGCAACTCCTGCCGGCAAAGCCGCAGCCGGACTCCCTGCAAACCGGAGGACGCGATTGGTAGTGTGTTGCTGAATTGGGAAAAGCCAGACGGCCACTCTATCTGCACTGATGGGTGGAATGTGCTCTTGCTTGAGCAATCCACGGTGGCGTAAACAGCCATCATGCAAATAACCACCCCGAGCACCAATATCGCTTTCCAGTTCATAACTAATACTGGATAAGAAATGCAGGGGACTTGCGATCGCAACAGCAGATAATGTTCACCGTGAACTTCGCGGTTCCTATGTCGTTGGATTGCGTGAAAAGGGTTATCCAGACGGGGAATGGCACCTTTATCGGACCAGGAATGTTCGGTCCGACGGATAGGGTTCCTGTGCTTGTCCAGTCCACTGTCCAAGGCGCTGTGATCCCGGTGCACCGGTCACTACTCTTGGTGGTCTGCGCCCCAGCTGAAAAGGCAAAGTTATACTGCTCCTGGACACGGAACGTAGCTAATCCCACCCAAACATAAAAGGTAACTGAATTGCCCAGAATACTATCAACTCTACCGCTGAATGGACCGATAGCCACGTTAACCGGTTTTCCATTCAAGCAATCGGCTGACACTTTTCCAGAAATGGTGGCGCTTATAGAATCACCAGGAATGTCAACTGTAGAACCTGTCGGGCTTCTGTAAGTATAGCCACGCGATTGTCCCGTCATCGGGAAAGAAACGGAAATTGTATCCAACCCGAGGGGGTCAATCCAACTACCGGGGTCGTTTCGCAGTGCTGAATAAAGGTTCACCCCTCCTCTTTCTTCAGCAGGGTCTCTGCTCAACCATCGCCCGGTGCTCGGGATATAATACCTGCCACCGTAGTAAATGAAGTCCGTCTCCTCATCCTGGTATTTGGTGGAGAACCGGAAGGGGTTTGCTTTCGCCATTGGGCCGGTGGCGCGGAGGAGTTCCCCAAACGGCCCGTATTCGTATCGCGCGGCAACCGAGCCGTCGGCGGCGTTGATGAGCCCCATCACGTTCCCGTTGCCGTCATACGCGTAGAAATAAGTTCCCGCGTTCGGACCCGTATGCACGGTCGTGGACAGCAAAGCGCCCACACCCCCCGCCCCGTCCATCGTTCCGCTCAAATCCAGACCCCAGGCAAACGAACTCTGAAGGCTGAGGGCTGAATCCAGAATGGCCAGCACATTCCACCCGCCCGCCGGACCGGCCGACAAGTCATACACGAACTTGAGGTCCAACGCCGGCGCCC
>CAZVYG010000086.1:0-20950 GCA_964631605.1 uncultured Verrucomicrobiota bacterium | reverse complement strand
GACCAGGCTGGACATGTTCGAGGACGTGGCAAGCCGGGTAGTGAGCACGACGGAATAGACGCCGTTGCTCCGGACCTCGAACAAGTCAAGCAGCGAAAACTCGGCCTCTCGGGAAGGCTCCCGCGGGGGCAGTCCCACGTACATCACCCGCTTCGGGGCCGCCGGCCGGGCATTCTTCCGCGGCGCCTGGGCCTGCCCCGACGGCTCGAGCAACCAAACGTCAAAGCGGTTGTTCTCCAGCCGCGGCTGCCGGCCCCAGATCAGGTTGGAACTGGTGTTCTCAAGGTAAATGTCAAAAAGGGGCGATTCCGGGGGCTGACGCCACCTCATCTTAAGACCGACCCGAACCCCGTTGGTTGTCCCGCCCCATGCTACCGTTTCGCAAGCGGCACCGGGCCGCCCCTCCTCGCGCGCGACCGGAAGACCAGGCGCCGCCAGGCACGCGCTCCCTACCAGCCAGAGGCAGTTCCAGAACAATGCCGTGTTTGCCGCGTTCATTTCGTCCGTTACTCCTCCCATGTGATTAAATCGGTCTTTACCTCCTCCCACTCGGGGAAAGCGTCGTCCTCAACGAGGCCGGGCCCGGTGACAGCATCTCCCGTCATGTGCCAACTCAGGTCAACATTCTGCTCGGCGACTGAATTCCAACACCAGTCCACCCGCGCCAGTGTAATGGCAATACTGTTGCTTCCCTCGGGGGTAAACCGCACAAAATCGTGAAAGCTTGCCTCACAAGACACCCCAATTATGACACCTTGGAGGCCGGGCGCATCCACGAGCCTGGTGTAGTTGGGATATTCCACGTCTGTCGGATAGAAGCCTGCAGCCAACTCTACAGGGGTGGGGAGCTCGTAGTACTCCTGCTTGTCCAACCAAAACTGGCCGTGGCTTGATGACCAGACGGGAACGAATGGGGGTATCATTGTCCAGTAAAAATACTTTATTGTTTGAGTAATGCCGAACTGGCCAGGATAAGTGCTGGAAATGTAAACCTCGAACCACATCGCGTTGCTCAGTAACCTTAGCTGCCCAAGCGTTGATACCACCCCGCCAAAGGGTTGGTATCGTGGCACAACGCGGGTGACTCGTGGTCGTAGCATTGTGAACTTTCCCCAAGCCGGGATAGTGGCACGTTGCCCATTGGCAAAAGTCAGCTTCAGGTCGAGGCGCACGTTCTTCTCTCCGCCTAACACCCACCACGCCCAAGGCTCGGCCAGCTTCAGCGCTCCCGGGTCGCCGTCGGAATTGACCGACCCGTCATAAATCGGCTCTCCGAATTCATCCGATGTCATGGCTCTTTTTTTTTCATGCCGGCCATTGGTTCTCGCCTCAGCGACGACGCGTCACTCCCTTTGGGGGTTCCTCCGATTTCTCCACGTGAATCGTGACCGGCGGAAACCGCACCAACCAAGGCGCGGGGGCACTCGAAGAAGGCGGCCACGGCTTGACGAAACACTGAAAAACCAATTTGACGGTGTATCGGCCCGGCTGGTCGAAATCAAAGAGCTCGCTTAAGGGCGGCAACCAACGGAAGCAGGTGCTGGTATCGGGAGTGGCGACGGCAAGATAAGGAAACCGTCCTCCCCCTTCCCGGCTGAGCGTCTTTCTGTCAAAGGCCTTGACCTCAAAGAACCGGGTACCCCAGGTGCGGCCCCTTCGTGTCTTGCTGACCTCGGCTCCAGAAGAGGAACGCGCGCTCAGCAAACAGGCATATTGCCATTCCAAACAGAACACATCGAAATTCGTCGAGCTTGCCGAGGCGAACGTATATCCCAACCGGGTCTCCGCCGGAATTATTGGGGTATTGGTCAGGACCTGGTCCGAGTCCTGAAGAAAAAGGATCAAGCACACATTGCTGCGTGGTTCCGTCGCGATAAAATTAGCCGGAAGACTCGGTTGCGCGCGACAGGCCAAACCGGCTAAACAGCCTGCGACAATGAGAACCAGTTTCATTCAGAAGTTCGTTTTGCGATTCCGCCACTCCGGAAACCGGCTTGACGGAACAATGGCCTCCGAGTGGTAAAAGAATGGGCCATCATACCACGCCCATCCTGGATCCGAGCCGCACGCCACTGCGGTGCCGTGCCAGTTCCACTCCGACTCGCCCAGGGTTGCCCAAATAGAGCCAGGGGTCTCGGGGCGATACATGAAGAACTGTTGAAACTGGTCCGTCATGAATGCGGGACGAAATGGGACCCCCCAGGATGTCCAAAAGGAGATGTAATCCGTCGGAGCATCAGAGTCGCGAATTTGAGCTCGATAAAACAGCCCTTGCTCTTCAGGGTGTCCATAATAGTCCACTATGTTATACGGGAGTCCATTGTCGAGGCGCCAGTCCAGCCAATTCTCAGATACGCAGCTTGTCTCCCTCTGGATGAGCTGAACCGTTGCGAACATCCCGCCTTTCGTCGCTCTAGCTTCGCCCAAGAGCCGGCTCTTCGCGCCCCAGTTCAGGCGGCCTATGTTCGGGTCACCGTAGAACTGGCCGATACCGACAGAGAGCACGCCCAATGAACTCCGATGACCGTATGGAACACCCCGCAAATAAGCCGCTGGATCCCATTCCACACTTGGCTTATGGACGCCAATTCTCCCGGCGCTCACAATCACGACTTGCTGCCCGTTACTGAACTCGAGATTCAAAGCCAACTTGATGGTCATTCGCTGAAACTCCACAGGGCTTCCGTCGACCCCACCAGGCCCTGGTATCCTTCAGGTGCAGCAGCTCCGAACATACTCGGAAATCGGTCAGTCCCCAATTCAAATCATAAGCGGACTCGGGTAGCTTCGGTTGGGGCTCACCCGGAATTGGGCACCCCCAAACGGTAAAAGCATTGATGAATTTACCCCCCAAGGTCCATTTTGATGTTGTAACCGGTTGCTGGGAGAAGACGGGGTCAAAGAACGACGACAGGTCTACCCTTTCGCCGACCAAGAGCTTAGCTGTTAGCTGCCCATCTGGCGAGAGGACCTGCCCGTTTGCCGTTAAAAACAGCTTATGCTTTTGCTGGGTGACACCGAAGTGATAAAATTCCTTGTTTTTAACTCGTGGCGTGAAATCAAGGGTCTCGTTGTCCGGCAGGACCTTATACAAAAAGCCGTTGCTGCCCACCGGCCCCAGCTCGCCCAGTTGGATGGTCTGGGGCGCAATCCAGCGGGTCCAGCCCTGCAGCCAGGGCGCGTTGTAGGGCGGGGTCGCCCCCTTGTGCCGCACCTCGGTCGCGTTGGCAGTGCACACGAACAGGTTCCGGCGCCGAACCCCGTGCCTGCCGCCGGTGAAGAGGACCAGCCGTGTCTGTGCATTGCGGCTGTAATGGTAAATCCCCATTTCCCCCGCCGCCAGCCACGGAGCGCGGTCCTCCACCGCGCAGCATTCCATCCCGAGGACCGGCACCGGGTCCAGGGTGAGGGGAAAGCTGGTTTTCACGACCGTGACATTTGTCGTCATCATATTCCCCCAGACGTCGGTGGCCGTCAAGGCCAGGTCGTTGGTCCCCGCCACCAGCGGGACCTCCTCGACCCAGAACTGGCCGTCGCGGCCGATGACCCCGGCGTGGCAGTTGGTTACCCCGTTGGTGTCGGGCAGGCTAAGCACAAGGCTGGCCGAGACATCGTCCAGGAACCCCTTGAGCGTCAGAGTTTGGGCGCAAACCTTCATCCCGCTGCAGCCGCGCATGAGCGCGCCGACGCGAGCGGGCATGATACAAAACGAATACCACGGGCGGCTGAACGACTCCGTCATGTCCTCGACAAGCCTGGGGCTTGTGTTCATCTCGCATCCTCAGCTCGGGTGGTTCCAGGCCCACAGGCGCGACTGCCGCGACCCGTCGTTGGAACAACCATTTGAGGGCATTCTTACACGGGGGGGGGGTATGTCAACACTTTCAGAAAACTTTTTTTTTCAAGAGGCGGAACGGCGGGGCAAAGAAGGCACGAAAAGGAGGGTAGGAAGGTGAGAAGGTTGGAAGGCGAAACGGGACCATTCGACTATGGGACTGTCGGACCATCGGACTATCGGACTATCGGACTATGGGACTAAAGTGAGGTGTGAAAGTGCGAAAGTAGGAAGGTGCGAAGGTTGGAAGGCGAAACGGGCGCAGTCAATACATAGGTAACACTTTTGGTTCAATACATCTGTAACACCCTTCCCACCCGCAAAAATAAGCCGGCTCTACGCGTCCGGAGCGGACCAGAATGGCCGCCCGCGCCCGGGTGAAATGGGGATCGCAGGCCGGTGTTTGGGGGCGGAGGTCGCTTGACAGCGACAACCTCGTTCGGTATCAACCTGGCAGCATGTTCGAAGCACCACCGCCGTTATGAAAACCTCCCGATCGAGCCTCACGCGCCGTGATTTTCTCAAGACCGCTTCATTGGCGGCCGGAGCTCTCGCGCTGCCCACGATTATTCCCGCTTCCGCCCTGGGTGGGGCGGGCAAGGCGCCGCCCAGCGAACGAATCAACCTGGGCCTTATTGGCTGCGGCGGCATGGGGACCAGCAACCTGAACATTTGCGCCCGCGAACCGGATGTCGCGGTCACCGCCGCCTGCGACGTGTGGGACGCGCGGCTGGAGACGGTGACGGAACGATTCAAGGGCAGTTGCCGGGGCTACAAAGATTACCGCGAAATGCTGCAGCAATCGAACCTGGACGCGGTGATCATCGCCACGCCGCCGCACTGGCACGCGCTGCAGGCGATTGCGGCCTGCGAGGCGGGCAAAGACCTTTATCTGCAAAAACCGATGACGTTGCACCTGGGGGAAAGCCTGGCGGTGCGCAACGCGGTGAACCGGCACCGGCGGATTTGCCAGGTCGGAACGCAGATTCATGCCAGTGAAAACTATCGGCGCGTGGTCGAGATGATCCGGTCCGGGAACCTGGGGCCGATCGGAACGGTGCGCACCTTCAATGTGATGAACCAGCACCCGGACGGGGTGGGCACGGTGAAGGACAGCCAAACGGCGGAGTCGCTGGGCCTGGACTGGGATTTCTGGTGCGGCCCCGCGCCGCTGTGCCGGTTCAACCGGATCCTGGCGCGCGATTCCTACAACCACGGCTCGTGGATGGCGTACAGCGGGGGGTGGACGCCGGGCATGGCGCCTCACATCATTGATTTGCCGGTGTGGGCGCTGGACCTGGGCTACCCCCTGGTCACCAGTTCGAGCGGCGGCCGATATTTCCTGAAGGACGACGGGGATGCCTACGATCACCACGAGGTGCTGTGGCAATACCCGAAGCTGACGATGACGTGGATGTCGTCGCTGACGAACAGCTACGGATTTGATTTGCATGGCGAGCCCAAACCGCAGCGGCGGCTGGGCATCTATTTCCATGGAGCCAACGGCACCCTTTACGCCAATTACGGCCAATACAAGATCGTGCCGGAAGGGGACAAGATGAAGGACTGTGTCGAGCCGCCCAAATCCATCCCGCCTTCGCCGGGCCATGAGCGGGAGTGGCTGGACTGCATCAAGTCGCGCCAACCGCCGAGCTGCAATCCCAACTACCATGTGCGCGTGGACATCCCGATTGTGCTGAGCCTGCTGTCGCTCAAGCTCGGGCGCTCGATCCGGTTCGACCCGAACAAGGAGTGGATTGTCGGGGACTCGGAGGCGTCGCGGCTGGCGGTGCCGAAGTACCGCGCGCCGTGGAAATTCCCGAAACAGTATTTGAAGGTGTGACCGGGCGGGGCTAAGCCCACTGACAGAGGCTTTCGACGTAAGCCGCGGAACCGTCCCGGAGCCAGCCGTCGAGCTGGGCCTGGTCCTTGAGCTGCTGGCCGCGCAAGCGCGGCACCACCACGAACCGCGACTGCACCTCCGGCAGGGCCGTCATGTCCACCCACAACTTCTCGAACTGGGTGACGGGGAAGATGTCCTCCTGTCCGTGGCCCCAGCGTTTCTTGACATCTTTCAAGGTGATGTAGGTGGGCATTTTGGCGGCGAGCGCGCGCACCGCCGCGAGAACCTTCGACGAGTCCGCCAGGTCGGCACGGCTTAGTTCAAAGGTCCGCAGCAGCTTGTCCAAGTCAATCCAGCAGGTGTTCGAGTTGTAATAGGCGAGCTCGAATTCGGCCTGTTCCCGCGGCATGGCCAGGCCTTCCACCAGCCGCACCCGCCCGTTGACGCGCGCCAGGCCGCCGCCGCGGTCTTCGAGACGGCGGAGGATCACCTCGAAACTGAGGCAGGCGCCGCTCCGGATGTGCCCGCCCAGGAGGGCGGGCGAGAGGTCCGCCCCGAGGGTGTCAATGTTGTGCAGCATGAGGTATTTGAGCTGCGGCCGTTGCTCGAGCAACTGGCGCAGCACCCCGTTGCGCATCAGGTTGGGCACTTCGAACCAGTGTCCGACCGGATGGAGACATTGCTGGGGGAGGTTGTCGGTATAGTCGCTGGCTTCGCCCGCCGCGCGCGCCCATCCGATCAGGGCGTGCCGCAGGCTGTCCCGCACTTTCTGCTGCTGCTCGTCCAGCATCTGCTGCGGGAGCTCTTCCCACATGAATCGCAAGTCCCGCACGGTCGGGACCATTCGAAGGCCCACGGACTTGCCGGGAGACAGATGGAGCGGTCCCTCGTAGCCATACTTTTGGCGCCGGGCAAGAAATTCCGCGATGGGCTGATGCGTGAGGTAGCTGGTGGTGAACAGATGCGGAACCGGGGTTTGCACCTGTCGCGAGACCCGCCGGCTTTTGGCCAGGTGCACCTCGATGAAGGTGCGGTGTTTTCCCCCGAGACGGCAGAAGGGGTGGAGCGCCTTGACCACGCCGGCGCCCTGGGTCCAACGGCTGCCGGAACCCGCCGCCATCGTCACCACCGCCACCTCTCCGTTTTTCAGGGCGGCCAGGCCCGCCGCCTCCCAGTCCCGACAGTCCTCCCGGGCCGGGTCGGCCACATCATCGGGGCTGACGTTCTGGATCACGGCGCTGGCCGGCAGCCGGTTCTGCGCCAGGCCGATCCGCCCTTCCTTCAGGTCGGCCCGGATTTGTTCATGCTGGATGGGGTCGAAGCCGTTTTGCTCGAGCAGCGAGGCCAAGTCCTGCCCGCCTTCGGTCTGCGCCTTGCCCCGCGGCAACATGACGTCAAATAACGTTTGCACCACACCGCTCAATTCCGGCCGGGTGCGGCAGGCCAGGCCGAACTTGTCCAGTTCCGCGCGGCGCACAGCCGACAGCGACCGGCGGTCCTGCCGGAGCAGCTCGGGAATCGTGAGGGTATAATAGCCGGCCGGCAGAAGCGCGGCCTCGTCCCGCAAGAGCTCCGCGAAGGTGCCCTGCTCGTTGATGGCGAAATCGTACACGACCGGCTCCATGGCGAAAGGCAGGGCGTGTTCGAGTTCCCGCTTGGTGTGGGACATGATCTGCTGGAGGCGTTCCTGGGCGCGGGCTTTGTGCTCGGGCGCCACGATAAAGCCCATGCCGCCGCCCGACATGCCGCCCAGCATCCAGAATCCCCAGAAGGCCTGTCCCAGATCGGCGCGCACCCGTTCGATGAGGGTTTCGGTAAAATAGTTGGAGGCCCAGGGAATGATCGTCTGAATGGGCTGCTGGAAATTGCGGGTGGTGGCGGCGCCGATGGCGCGAATGTCGCCCCGCCGCAGGGCGGTGAGAATCTCGTCCAGAATCCCGAGCATGCTCTGGCGCGCGGTCCATTCCTTTTCGGAGCGCAGCAGGTATTTCTCGGTAACCATTTCGAGGATGGGTCCGACGTTCTGGGCCATGCCGCCATGGACCAGGACGAGGCTGTTTTGCAGCTTGAGGCGGGTTTCAGGCGACGCGTCGGCGGCGTCCAGAATCCGGTGCTGAGGCATGAGCCGGCCGCGGCTGATGCCGAGTTCCGGGTCGCCCTCCCCGGCGAGAACGCCTTCGATAAGTTTCATTCCCGGCCACACCCCGCCGGAGTCCTGCCACCCGCCTCCCGAGCCGCCGAGCCATTCCCCCAAAAGGGCCCGGGCGAGGACGAGGCGGCGCTCATGCTCCTGGAGCTGGCCGGTGAGCGAGGCGGCCTGGCCGGTGGCCCGCATGCAGACGCTGACCAATGCCGCCAGCAAGGTGGTTGACACGGCCAGTCGCGATCCTTTGGGAATGTTATTGACGCTGCTGACGATTTCCAGGCCGCGGCCAGGCCCAAGAATGCGCGCCAACAACTCCGCCAGGCTGTGACCGGAGCCTTCAATCCCCGGCGGCACGATGCCCGCCGCGATCACCGCCGCTTTGAGCAGGCCGAGGTAGTCTTTGGCAAAGTCGAAGACCTCAGCCAGATTGCTGATGTCGGCCGAGGCGCCCAAGTCCACGCTCACCAGCCGCAGCACGGGTTCTTCGATGACCCGCAGGTAAACTTCGACCGGCGGGCGCGGCGCCGCGTCGCGGCCATGAATCCCGAGGTCAATGGAAACGTTCAGCACCTTGGCGCCTTCGGGAAAATCCATGCCCAAAAAGAAAATGTCGCTCCAGCCGCAATGCGTGAGGTCCATCCGCACCGGCGTGCTCTCCCGCAGAATCGGATAAGTGCCGTCCCGCCCCGGACGGAGGAGCTCCGGCCGCAACCGAAGCGGTTGGTCCGCGGGATGCCCCATGCGGAACATCCACTGGTTGCCGCGCACCGACCGGACGCTGCGCCGGACCTGGTCGGCCAGGGTTTGGAATCCAAGGCGATGGTAGGCGGCGGCCAGCGCGCTGGAGATGGCGTCGCTGGGGCCTTCCCGGGACTGAACTGCCAGAAAGGACTCGATGGCCTCGGCAAATCGCCGGTGCAACAGGTGCTCGTAGCCGGCAAAGGGAATCAGCGAATGCACGCCCCGCGCGCCCGCCGAACCCAGCAGGGGCGGCAGGTGAAACCGATGAATTGCATAAAGAAAAAACAGGGCCCGGACGCGTTCGTAAAGGTTGTCGCTGTGGCGGCGAAACGCCTCCAACCGTTCGCACTGTCGCAACAACTCCGGCAAGGTGGCTCCCGCGCAAGCGCTCTCCAGCGAGCGATGACGAAGCTGCGGGTCGGTTGCAGTGATGATTCCGACCAGGTCCGGCATAAGGCGCTCGCTCACTTCAGTTCCCTCCGGGCCAGCAATTCGAGCAGGCCGGTGAGGACTTCATCGCGGTCATCCCCTTCCAAGGCCAGGGCCAGTTGAGCGGTCAAGAGGCCGTATTTGACGCCGATGTCGTAACGCCGGGCCTGCAACTCGCAGGCCAGCATGCGCTCGCGCGCCGCCAGGCGGTTAAGCGCAGGCGTCAAATGCACCGTTCCACCCAGCGCGGCGGCGCTCTCTTCCGCCAGCAAGTCCATGACCGTCGCGGTCAACACATGCATCCCGAAGAAACACAGGTAATGGCCCGCCCGCAGGCCGGGCACAATGAGTTTCTGCTCCGCATCGGTCGGAGTGGGTTTTTCCAGTACCTGCAACACTTCGTAAAGCCCCGGCCGATTTGGGACCAGCCGGCCGCCGACCGCGCCGTAGTAGGGCAGCTTGCTCTCGTGCGTGGCCTGCACCGCCGACACCGCGCAATTCTCCTTCGCGGCGATTTCCACCAGTTGTTGCGCGGCGCGCTTGGGACCGGTGTGAACGTAAAGATGATCTCCCACCAGGAGCAGAAACGGCCGCCGGCCGGCAAACTCGCGGGCACAGGCCACAGCGTGACCGTAGCCCCGCGGCTCAAGCTGTTCGACAAAATGGAGCCGGCCGCCCTGGCTGCCGGCGGCGTTGCGATACGCCGGCTCGTCGCCCGGAGCGACGACCACGCAGATTTCGTCAATGCCAGCGGATTCAATCTCCTCGATCAGGATTTGGAGGGCGGTTTTGGCCACTCCATCCCGATCCACGAGCGTTTGCAGGGGCAGAGTCCGCTGGGATTTTCCCGCGGCCGTAATAATGGCTTGTTTGATTTCCACGATCGGTTCTCAGGTTTCGGTTCAGCAGCGCCAGCGTTGCAAAACCCGTGTCCGGCGTCAAACCCGCCGTGGCGTGAAGCCTCGGCGCCAATTGGAGAAATGAAAGGTCAGAGCTGACGGACGAAGACGGCAACGATGCCGAGCAGTGTGAGAAACAAAATAATCACAAGGGCGATGAAGCGGTTTCGCGCGACCCGCTTCTCGTATCGGAGCGGCCGCAGGCCCTGAATGCCGCCGGCGGCCAGGTAGCTGACCAGCTTGGGGTTGGTCGTCGAAGGGCCGCGGAAATGATTGCGGAGCTGGCGCAGCAGAGCCGGGAGGTCATACTTGCGCACGCCCAACTCGTTGTAATGCTCGGGGGTGGTGGTTGCGTCGGATCGGTTCTCGAGAGGGTGCGGAGCCATGTCCTCGAAAACGGGCTCGTGGGAAGCGCGGCGGGCCGGATGGGGCGGAGCGGCAGGAGGCGTTCCGGCAGGCTCGCGGGGTGAGGACGCGCGAGAGGGAGCGGTGGGTGGATCGTGCGCGATCACCTCTCCGCGTTGGAGCTGGGCGTCCAAACGCCTGATCTCGGCTTCGATTGAAGAGATTTGGCTGTTGAGCGCCCGGGCTCGTTCTGACAGGGGGTCGGATTTCTTCTTGAACCACGCCATGGCGGCAATGGGGTTATTGGCGCAGCAGCAGGACCAGGAGGACGGCCAGAATCAGCAGGGCGATCGCCGCCAGCGGCCACGTGAGAGCCAGACCGAGACGACACCAGTCGCGGAAGGTGAGGTTGGCCGGAAACGCACCAGACGGAACAAGGTCGCCGGAGGCGGCGGAAGCGGGCGTTTCGACTGCTCCCGAGAGAACCGGAAACTTGAGGCGGGCGCTGTTCCATTCCATGCGCGCGTTTTCAATCACCGTCAGGGCGCGGGTGAGTTCAACTTCATAGTTGTCCTTGGTCCAGGTGTCGTCGTGGATGCTCTGGACGCGCTGGAGGGCTTCGCGGAGGCCGGCCAGCGCTTTGGCCATCTGTTCGGCATCGCGGCGCAGGTTGAACTCGGCCTCCTCGAGCAGGCCGACGCCCCGGGTGAGATGCTGGGTCATTTCCTGTCGGCCCGTTTCAAATTCCATCTGGCGGCGGCGGGCTTCGGCCAGGGCCGCGCGCTGGCGCTCGAGTTCCTCCTGGGCGCGTTTCAGTTCGGCGAGCTTCTGTTGGGCTTCGGTGACCTGGTGGTCCAGCTCGTCGCGGCTGGGGGCGCGCTGAAGCTCGCCCGGGCCGGGCGCGGCGGCAAGCGGCGACTTGTGAGCTTGGAAGTCGCCGTCCACAAACTCCGTTGCGTCATAATCCGAAGGCATAGGCAGAGTCTAAGACCGGGCTCGGGGACTGTAAAGTGCCATACGGAGGCCGCGGGGCGGAAGGCGCGGGAACAGCGAACAACCGAGGTGGGTATTGGAACCGCGCATTGGCCAAGGTGGGGATTCTGCTTGTGGACAGTCATGAGGCGGATTAGAGTGACGAGAATTGGAATTGCGACCTGGTGCATGATTGAACTGATACAGTTTCCCTGGAGTCCCTTTTGCATTGTTCAAAGGGAGATACTCCGATTTGCGGGGGTGCCCTTCAAGGTGACGAATATTCCCCCGGATGACCGGAGCCCGGTGTGGCGCCTGACCCGGCAGCGCTATTACGGGGTGCCGATTCTGCGCGATGGGCGGACGGTGGTTTTTGAGGTGAGCGAGGATTCGCAGGTGGAGGCGAAGTATTTGGATGCGAAACTGAAGCTGGGGCTTTTCCCCTGGCGGCTGGAGGGGGTGCAAAGCATCCTGTGGCGGCACATTGAGAGCGAAATCGAGGGGCTGACTTTCCGTCTGAATGACATTTACTGGCAAGAGTTTGTGCCACCGGCGCACCAGTTGGCGTTCTTGCGGCACAAGGAACGCAAATTTGGCCGGGGTTGCCTCGAGGCCTGGGCGGCGCAGCGCCGGACGCTGCTGGGTCAGTTGACCGAAAAGCTGCTGCCGTTTGACGAGATGCTGCGGGGGCAGCCCTACCTTTTGGACGCGAGGCCGCGTTTTGTGGACTTTGATTTGTACGGGATGCTGGGGAACTTCCTGTACTCGGGCTATTACCGTTTGCCTGCGGCGCACAGCCGTTTGAAGGCATGGCATGCGCGGATGAGCCGCGCCCAACTTCGTTCTTTTCCCAGTGAAGAAGAATTACATTCTTGATACCAATGTTCTGCTCCATGACCCCAACTCGCTGCTCAGCTTCAAGGACAACAATGTCCTGCTGCCGATCGAGGTCCTGGAGGAGATTGACCGGTTCAAACGGGAATCCAGTGAACTCGGGCAGAATGCGCGCTCGGTTTCCCGAATGCTGGACGGCTTTCGCGGCGCGGGCCGGTTGAGCGAGGGGGTGCCCCTGCCCAACGGCGGGCAGCTCCGGATCGTGGTCCAAAAGAACGGTGCGGCCCACCGCAACGGCCGGGGCGGGTTCGGCGCGGACTCGGTGGACAACCGGATTTTGTTGCTGGCGGCGGCCATCAAGAGGGCGCAGCCCAAAAGCCAGACGATTCTCGTCAGCAAGGACATCAACCTGCGAATCAAGGCCGATGCCCTGGGCTTGCTGGCGGAAGACTACGAGACGGGACGGGTGTTGATCACAGACCTCTATACCGGGATGATCGAGATCAGCGTCAGCCCGGAGAAGATGGCGGCGTTCCGGGCCAATGGGGAGCTGGAGTTGAACGGCGGCACGCAATACTTCCCCAACGAGTATTGCACGCTCATGGACGAGACCAACCCCAAGCGGACAGCGCTGACCAAGGTGGACGCGAGCGGAACACGGCTGATTCCCATCGTGGATTGCCGCGAGGGGATTTGGGGCATCCGCCCCCGCAACCGCGAGCAGCATTTCGCGTTCGACGCGTTATTGGACGACCGGGTCAAGCTGGTCACCCTCATGGGCAAGGCCGGCACCGGCAAAACCCTGCTGGCCATGGCCGCGGGACTCAAGCGCACGGTGCTGGACCGCGAATTTCGCCGGCTGGTGGTGGCCCGGCCCACCATCTCGATGGGCAAGGAACTGGGGTTTTTGCCCGGGTCGCTGGAGGAAAAACTGGCGCCGTGGATGCAACCCATTCACGACGCATTGGAAATGCTCAGCGATTTGAACATGGGCCACGAGCACCGGCGCAGCGGCGACCTCATGCGTTCAGGCAGCATAGTGGTCGAGGCGTTGAGCTACATCCGGGGCCGGAGCATCGCCAGCCAGTTCATGATTATTGACGAGGCGCAAAACCTGACGCCGCTCGAGGCCAAAACAATCATTACGCGCGTGGGAAACGGCACCAAGGTGGTTTTCACGGGGGACCCCTACCAGATTGACAATCCGTATGTGGATTCCTCCTCAAACGGGTTTAACTACATTGTAAGTCGCTTCCGCGACCAGGCCGTTGCCGCCCACATCGAACTCCAAAAAGGCGAGCGCTCCGAGCTGGCGGAACTGGCCGCCAACATCCTGTAGGCCGCAGTCGGCGGGACCCGTTGGCAGGCTTGAATCGGCACAAGGTGGGAGATTTTCTTTTTCCAGCGATTCGCCCATCCTCCCTCCATGCATTGCAGGTTTGTCTGTGTGACCGGCTCCGACACTGGCGTGGGCAAGACAGTACTGACGAGCTTGGTGACCCGTTTTCTCCGGGCGCAAGGCCATGCGGTCGCCGCCCTCAAACCGGTTTGCTCGGGCGGGAGGGAGGACGCGATTCGGCTTTGGGAGGCGGCAGGCAAGGTGCTGCCGCTGGATCGGGTCAATCCCTGGCATTTCCGCGCGCCCATCGCCCCGCCGCTTGCAGCCCGACAATCGGCCCAAACACTCCGGTGGAGCGCCTTGTTGCGGCACGTTCGAAAGGCAGGCCAGGCCTTCGAAATCGTCGTGGTGGAAGGCGCAGGCGGCCTTTTGAGCCCCATGGCCAAAGGAAATGATTGTCGGGATCTGATTGAAGAACTGCGGGCTTCGGTTTTGGTGGTGGTGCCCAACCGGCTCGGCGCGGTAAACCAAGCCCGATTGGTCCTGGCCGCCCTGCCCTCAGCCGCCGCCCGGCGCGCAGTGGTGGTGTTGACCGCTCCCGCGGTGAGCGACCGCGCGACAAGCACCAATGCCGCCCTCCTCAGCGCCTTTTTCACTCCCGCGCGGATCACTCAACTGCCCCGCCTGAAGCAGCCATTTTCCGATCGAATCCCCCCCCGGGTGCAAAAACTTTTGCAACGGTTGCTCGAGCCGATCGTTCCCGCGACAAAGAGGCCCGGCCAGCGCGCTGAAATGCTTTGAAAGCAATCGAGCGGCCCGGACCGTCCCGGTTTCGGCATGCACCCTTTGTAACATTACTTCAGCCCGTCCTGGAATGGACATGGAGCCCCTTCAGGGCGTTTGGCTGGCAAGCTCATAGAACGGGTCTGGTGTTGAGGATGCAGCCGCGATAACCTCTCGAATTAACCTCTCGAATTAGCTCTTGCGCCGGCTCATATCGCCTTGTAGTTTAAGGAAGGATTTGGAGCACCCATAGCTCAATTGGATAGAGCATCTGACTACGGATCAGAAGGTTTCAGGTTCAACTCCTGATGGGTGCGCCACTCCAAAATCAAGCAATCACGCAGATCGAAAAGGGGTTATTTCTCCGGAGGCTTTACGTGGCTTAGCTTGAGAACCACGGGGTTCGGCCAGTCGTAATCATTGTACACCCGCTTCGTCCGCACGGCGGAGACGTGCAGGCCCTGCGGGGTGTTCCGCCAGGCCGGCTGCGGGTTCACGTCCGGGCGGTATTCAAGTTCCAGACCGGACTCGCCCAGGATACTGACCTCGGCGGAGTCTGTGGCCCGCAGGTTGGCGAAGACAAATTCCCGGCGCGCGCCCCACGGCCAGGGGACGCCGGTGACCAGCGCATAGATAGCCGCCCCGTCCCGGGCTTGCGTGAACCACACGGCCGTGTCGCGGTTGACCTGCTCCTCGTCGGTGACGATCCAGGGGCGCGTGCCGTGGATGGCTTCGCGGTTGATGAACATCCAGGCGGCGATCTCGCGCAGCAGGCGCTCCTGCTCGATGGGAATGGTGCCTTCGGGCGTCGGGCCGATGTTCAACAGCAGGTTGCCGCCCTTGGCGCGGGTTTCGATCAGCATTTCGATCAGTTGCCTGCCTGTCCGATAGCGTTCGTTGGTCGGCTTGTATTGCCACTGGGTGCCCATCGGGATGCAGGCTTCCCACGCGCCGGGCAGCGGCTGGCGGGGCAGGCGTTCCTCCGGGGTTTGCATTTCACCCCGTGTCACAACGATGTCGGGTTGAAGTTGCCAGGCCAGTTCCTTCAAGCCGGCCGGCTCGCCGTCCAGAAACAGCACCTCGACGCGGCCATAGCCACTGAGCAGTTCCCGCAACTGCGTCTGGTTATGCTGCATCAACGCCGGGTTGTTGGTCGGATTGGCGTGCCGCGCGTCGCGGCTGATCGCCTGGCCCTGCCGGTGCAGGAAGTGAAAGTCATCCGGCGAGAAGTAGAATCCCACCGCGATCCCCTCCCGGCGGAACGCGTCCACGAGTTGGCGCGTGAGGTCGCGGCCATAGGGCGTATGGGTGATGGCGAAGTCGGTGGTCTTCGTCTCGAACATGCAGAAACCGCTGTGGTGTTTGGCGGTGAAGACCACGTAATTCATGCCTGCGAGCTTCGCGAGCCGGGCCCAGCGCTCCGGCTTGAAATCCTGCGGGTCAAACGTCCGGCCCAGTTGGAAGAACCGCTCGGTATAATCCGCCGACGCCCCCACCAGCGAGTGGCTGATCACCACGCCCAATTGCGAATCCACGCTCCAATGAATGAACAGGCCGAAACCCAGATCGCGAAACCACTCGACCCGCTCGGGGCGGTTGCCGACGGCTTGAGGGTCTGCCGCAGAAACTTGAAGGGCCGCAAGCAAGGCCACAGCCAGTCCGCCGGCGATGCCCCGAAAGATTCTCAAAGAGGTCATGGCATGAATATTGGCCTAAGGTTTTTCCACATACACCGCATAAACCCGCGCGTCTTCGAGGCGCAGGCCGTCGAAGTTTACCCGAATGCGAATGGCTTGGGCGGACTTGACGGTGTCGTTGCCCTTCCACCGCACGGGCAGCCGAAAGCCGGAATCGTCGCGGAACGGTTCGCACTCGCCGGCGGTGTGTCCGGGCAGCGGCCGAAAGCGTTCGTCGAGAATTTCCACGGCGAGGCGGGCGTGTTCGGATAAATGGCTGGCGTTGAGGAACACCCTCGCCCCGCCCGCAGGCAGGCGGATCGGCGCGCTGATGAAATGCGGTTTGACTTCCTCCACCCACGTTTGCCCTTCGATGGGCGCGCGGGTGGCGTGGAAATAACCCAGCCGGTCGCGGCGCCACCATGCCGCGCGAATGCCGGCGTTGCCGCCCGCGCCCCAGATCGAGTAGTAGGTGATGCTTTTGTCGCCGATGTTCACCACGCCCTGACCCTGCGCGAGCCTGGGCGGGTCGCCGGCGGGGCTGACGGTGCGCCAGCCTTCCTCGCGCGACTCGATGATGCGGAAGTCGGGAGTCGGCTCGTAATAATGAAGGCCGTCCGAACTGACGAGCAGGCCGATGTCCATGCGCAAGTCGCGGCGGTCGTCCGAGTGCAGCGGCGCGTTCCACTGGCCATAGAAACCGAGGATGACGTTGCCACGATCCCACAAGCCCGCGCCCAGATGCACCTGTGGACCGACTTGGTAATTCAGATGGACGGGGCGCGGCGGCACGTCGTCGCGGCGGAAACCCAGCGCGCCCGCGTCGGTCCAATGCTCGAAGTCGTACGAGGCCAGCGTCAGCAGCACGCGCTTCTGAAAGGCGCGGTCCAGGCCGGCGTTCTGGCCGTTGACGTAATAGCAGCCGTCGCGCTTGACCAGGCCGGTGTTTTCGAGACGGACGTGGGTGACCGGATTGCGCGGCGAGGGCTGCCAGCGCAGGCCATCGGGGCTGAACGCGACGCAGCCCTGGTTCTTGCTGCGCTCAGACTCGACCTCGCAGAAAATCTTGAACCGCCGGGCGGGATCGCGCTCGTCGGGCTCATGGAGCACGTTGCACGACATCACTCGTCCACCGAAATCCAGGTCCACGAGATGGTTGCTCGTCGAGCCGGCGTAGTGAACCAGCCCGAGCGCGGGTTTCTCCCAGCGGAAACCGTCCTTGCTGATCGCGTAACAAACGCGCAGCGGACCGTGCTCCGGCTTGCCGCGGCCGAGATACCACAGGCGCAATTCGTCCCCCACTTGCAGCACCGTGCCGTAGTAACTCATGGACTCACTGTCCGGGGCATTCGGCCCGCCGGGCGTGAGGATGGGATTGGCCGCGTCGCGCTGGGCGGGGATGAGCTCGAGCTGCAGCCCGTGGCGGAAGGGGAGACTGCAGTTGTCGAAGGGAAAAAGGACCGCTTCCGACCGCGCGGCTTCCCTTTGGCCGGCCAAGTCAATTTCGAAAGCGGCGGCCGGCACGGCGGCCGCGAGCGCAACGGCCAGCAAGGCGAGCCGAGGCATCGCTTTCGTAAGGGGGGCCTGGTTCAACCGCCGCCACAACCGAGCCTGGAAGCATTTCTTCATAGCGCAAACCAACTTCTCTTTAGGGATGCCTCAACGGATTCTCGAACCACACGACGCTGAACCACGAGACGTCCTTGCCGTCCGGCCCCCGGTGGTCATGTTCCTCGAGTTTCATGTTTCAACCATTATCCCCATGCGCAAGCGTTTCGCCAAGCCCTACTTGGGCCGTGCTTCCCCGCCCGGATCACCGCCGAAGTCCTGCACCCTTTGCAGCAGTATTCGATTGATTTGAGCGGGTGCAATGTCAAGGGTCACCATGACCAGGCTCAGTGCAAGGGCCGCGTGCCGGAAGCCCCGCTGCTGTCTGCCGTCTCCCAAACGAATGTGGCCACGCACCGGGCCGGCAGGCGCGTCGCGGCATTGTGGCCGTTCCAACTGAGGCCTACCGGTTTGTCCGCGCGGCTGTTGTTCACCACGACAAGCACGAGCTCTGATACGTTTCGGCGGGGTTGACTTCGATGCGACTGCCGCGCGGCGGGATGGCGGTTTGCCAACCGAGCGGCGGTTGCTCGGTGAGTTGCTGCTTCAGGTCCGAGGTGCTGACCCACCAGCGGATGGAATTCGGCGCCGCCGAGGCGGCTGGCGCGGGCGAGGCAAGACCCAACGCGACGGCCAGCAGCGCGGCCATGGGCGGCAGAATGAACAACGAGCCAAGTCGCTTCTCTGCGGGGTTGGTGTTCACGGATTCAAGAGGCGTTGAAGTTCTTCCAAGTCTTCCGGCCTGTTTCCGGGATCAAAGCCAAACGAGTATTCGAAGGCGACCAACTCCCGTCGGCGCGCTTCAAGTTTCGCTGCCAACCCCGCGCGTGGCGAGACCACGAACACATTCTCCCGCCCGCTGACACCGGCAATCTCGATGCCCGTGCCCGTGCTGGTGAAGCGGACTAGCCGCACGCCGTCGGCCTCCACGCGCGATACTTCCGCCACGTTCCGCAAATACGCCGGCAGCGGGAACAGGAACGTCGCTGCGCGGGGCGGGCCGAACTCGAACACACGCTCGGAGGGATGCGGCTTGTAGGCCAGATCGAGCGCAAAACAAACCGCGCCGCCCGGCCCGGCGATTACCGCAAGATCCCAATCGAGCTGACCCTCCAGCTTGCGCCGCTCGAAGTGATACGCGTCCCCTTCCAAGTACAGGTCCTCGAGCAGCCGGATTTCGCGTCCGACGCGGGTGATCGGCTCGATGAGGTCGGGGAACTTGACCAGCGATTTCAGGCTCAGGTTGAACCAGTAGAGCGAGGTGATGCGATGCGCCAGCGCGTGATAAGCCTGCGCGCGCAGCTCGGCCGGGGTGGGCGAAGCGCGCGCCCGGCCGCCGTAGCGATCCCAGCCGTGATGCGCCCCCTGCGACCAGTAGGCAATCGGCCGTGGCCGGTTCAATTCACGCAGGCTGATGGTGAGGTCGCCGATCGTCTCGAGCGGCGCGCCCCAGCGGATGGTTTGCCCGCCCCAACGATCATAGCGCGACCACAGATCCGCCGCCGGCGCGGACACACGGTAGGCGTCGTAGTGGGGATAGTCCGACAGCCCCGCGTAGTCCCGCCAGATGCGCTCCTCGCTGTGCGTTACGCTGGTGGGCAGGCGCGTGGCGGCGTAGGGCGCCAGCGCGCGCCAGACCCCCATCGGCGGCACCGGCCGGCCGCCGCCGTATTGCGGCTCGCCGAGGAACTCGACGGCGTGGATGCGGGGCAGGACGTCATCGCGGTCAAATCGCTCGAAGGGCGTGAGCCGGTGAAAGTACTTCAGCGGGTACTTCGCATATCGCTCGGGGTTGTCGGTGTAGCCGGGCACTTCGCCCAGGTGCGCGGTGTTGAGGTGCATTCGCCGCAGCGTCTTGAGGAATGGCTCGAAGGTGAGGCTGCTGCGACCGCCCACATTATCACTCACCCAACCGCCGCTGATGTCGAACACCTCGCGCTTGATGCGCAAATGCGCCCACAGCGTCAGCGGTTGGCCGGTCGCGTCGCGCAGGCGCACCTCCACGGCGGTGTAGGTCAACGGCAACGGTCCGGTGGCAACCCGGGCGCCGCCGCGGTCGCGGCCGGGAATCACGCCGCTGACCGGAAACGCGTTCAGATTCGTGAACCACGGTTGCGGCCGCAACGCCCGCCACAAGGCGTTGTTCTCCGGCAGCCACAAGCGGCAGGCCTCGACACGCAGCGGCGTGGCACTTTGATTGGCGACATGAAAAATCATCGAGGTGGGAAACGGGTTTGCCGCGTCTCCCAGAAACGTAACGGCGGAGAGCCAGACCCGCGGCGCAGCGAGGTCGAACTTCATTTTTGCTCCCGCCACAGCCAGGGTTGCGTCCGTGCCCACGCCCCACGCCGCGCGTTTGCCGTTGAAGGACCAGACCGTGAGCGCGCCCGGTGGCAGCGACAGCGGCTGATTGGTCCAGGCGCTCGGAAAGTCGTGCCACGTCCATTCATTCGCGGCCAACAGTTCCTCAGGCGTCTTGCCCCGCAGCCGGATCGGGGTGTCCACGGCCAGCCGCAATTCCTGCGCGCCGCCATTCCGCAGGAACAGCTCGACCCTGGCGCCCAGGCTGAAGTCCGGCTCGCGCCGGTATTTCAATTCGCGTGACTGCACGTGAGGCGTGACCGTAACCCCCGCCAGTTCGAGGGGGACCGATTCCACGGCAGATGCGCACAGATTGGCGAGCAGAAGCAGATTCAAAACGGGGCAGCGCATTTGAAAGTCGTCACTAACTCAAGATGCCGGAAACTCGAGGGCGAAAAGCCTCGCCTGCTTCAGCCGCACCCGCAGCATGATGGGACGGCCTCCATGGCCAATGATCTCCTCGCCCTTCCACGTCACCCGGTGCGCCAGTGAATTGCCAATTACCCGATCGCTCTCGGCAAACGTGCGCCCCGGCAGGTCCTCCCGGCTGGCCCAGGTCCGCACCGATACCTTCAAATAACCGCTGGGCGCCACGTCCGCGTTCACGCGCAACCGCTCGCCCGGCGGCACGATGAAAACCGTGGCGAACTCGCCCTCGTCGTCCGCCTGCAACGCCGCCAGCCGACCTTTCGGCCACGTTGCCAGCCCGCTGACGCCCGGCACGCCGGGAAACAGCCCCTGGCGCTGCGCCAGGTCGCGGCCCGGATACTTGTGCGGAATCGGATTGCCACCGTAGGCGATGGCCCACTTGTCGCCCGGGTACTCCAGCAAATTCCCGGTGCACGTCACAAACGCGCCGTCCGGCTCGCCCCACTTGCCGGGGGACACCACCGGGCCGCCCGGCACGCGCGACCAGTGCCAGCCATCCGCGCTGGACAGCAGCCACACCGCTCCCCCATCGTTCTCCAGTTCCCATACCCAGGGAAACATCAGGTGATTGTCCGGCGCCCCGGGCACGGTCGTCTTGCCGTTGGTGTATAAGACGTGGCTGGGCGGCATGTCCGCGCCGGTGCTGACGACAATTTCGGGCGGACTGAAATGCCGGAAGTCCTTGCTCACCGCCCGGCCAATCGAGCGCC
>CAZVYG010000085.1:0-20977 GCA_964631605.1 uncultured Verrucomicrobiota bacterium | reverse complement strand
CCCAGCACCACCACGTTTCGCTCCGGGTCGGCTGACAATAAGGCGTCCACCTTCTCGCGCAACAGGCGGGCCTCGGCCAGGCGCATCTCGGCTTCGTCCGCTTCCGGGATGACCCGCTTGGATTTGAGGTGCGCGGTGAGCAGCGTGAAGGAATAATTGGAAGTCACCTGGATGTCCACCTCGGCAAAGCCGCGGCTGACTTGGAACCGGCGTCCACCGAGGAGGAAGTTTTCGTTGGTGTGAGGACGGCGGTGCGAAATGGGGAACCTGCTCAGCACGGCCACATGCACGTTGGTGTCAAAGCCGGACACGTGCTCCGAATAGAGGTATTCGAGCCCTTCGGATTGGAGCGAGCGGCGCAACTCCTCCAGCGCACTGGGGCGGCCCATTTCCTGGAGCGCGAGAACATCCGCGTTCAGGGCCCGGATCATCTCGCGGACCTTTGCCTTGGATTCCTCCGGTTTGGGCTGCCGCCCGAGGGCCGGGGCATCGAGGTAGTTTTCGACATTATACGTGGCGATGCGGAAGGTGGCGGCGCCCGCGGCCAAAGCGCCGGCCAGGAGGATGGCAACAAGGCAACAGGCCCATCGCCTGGTAATACCGATAATCATGGGGGGTAATGTGGTGGGATTCGGTTCGAAGTCAAAATACAAATCGGCGGCGGCCGATTTGCAAACCGCCGGTTCGCTGCTATTCTTCCTGTCATGTCAAAGTTCGTCATTCACGCCGAACCCGCGGCCGCGCGCCGGACCGCCGGGGCCGGCCATACGCTGCACGACAAGCAAAGCGAGCGCGACTACCGCCAGCTCCGTATTGACAAGGTGGGAGTTCGCGGCCTGCGCTTTCCCATCCAGGTCAAGGACAAGGCTCACGCCGTCCAAAACACCGTGGCCACCATCGGGATGTTCGTGGACCTGCCCAAGGAGTTCAAAGGCACGCACATGAGCCGTTTTCTCGAGGTGCTTAATGCGCATGGAAATGTGATTCATGTCGAGAACCTGGACGACATCCTCTTCGCCATGCAGGACAAGTTCCAGGCGGCCACTTCTCATCTGGAGGTGGAATTCCCCTACTTTATGGTCAAGAAAGCGCCGGTCTCGGGCCTGGAAAGTGTGATGGACTACGTGGCCCGGTTCGATGCGGCCGCGTGCAAGCGAGAGATTGACTTTGTGCTTACGGTCAAAGCGATGGTGACCACCCTTTGTCCCTGTTCAAAGGCCATTGCCGCCTATGGGGCGCACAATCAGCGCGGCGAAGTAACGGTCAAAATCCGGTCCCGAAAGTCCGTGTGGATCGAGGATCTGATAGCGATCATTGAGAGTTCGGCCAGCTCGGAGCTTTACGCGTTATTAAAACGGCAGGACGAGAAGGCGGTCACCGAGCGGGCGTATGAGAACCCGGTATTTGTCGAGGACCTGGTGCGGAATGTGGCTTTGAAATTGAATGCTCACCCGGACGTGTTCTGGTATTCAGTTGAGGCTGAAAACCATGAGAGCATTCATAACCACAACGCCTACGCCTGCATTGAAAAGGCTTGAGCGAGGGCGGGGGCAGAACGTGGATATAACGAGCTCCTAATTGCGGCGGCACTTTCGGCGAAAGGGCTCTTCCAGTTGGCGGGGCTTCACCGAGGCCGTCCCACGTTCTGGCGTGGTGGATTGTCGTCGTCGTCGTTGTCCTCGAGAAGTTTCACCGCCCACTCGGGATAGGGGGTATCTGGACCTTTCATGGCGCGCCACAGGATGCGATTGAAAAGGTCTTCAGGGCAGCGGTCCACCTCGTCCAAGGGGAGACGGCTGGAGACGATGGCGTCGTGGCGCAGGACGGGGTGAGAGACGTTCCTGGGTTCGGGATTGAGCTGGTCGAGTGGGACACGGTTGGGAACGGAGATGTAAGGGGTGAAGTCGGGCTGGTCGGTGAAACAATCGGTCATGGGGGTGGCGGTGGCATCGAGGTGGTTCATCGGCGGGAGGCCGAGGATGAGTTCGATGGTGCGGATGAGGCTGGTTTGGTTGTATTGGGTGGAGATGGTTTGGTGGCGTTTGGTGTAGGGGCTGACAATGAAGCAGGTGGTGCGGTAGCCGCTGACGTGATCCCAGCCAGCCTGGGGATCATCTTCGATTACGAAGAGGCAGGTCTCGGGCCAGAACCGGCTTTGGGAGACGGCTTCGACGACGCGGCCAAGGGCGAGGTCGTTGTCGGCGAGCTGTGCGCCGGGGGTGGGGTATTGTCCGCGGGTGCCGCCGCTGTGATCATTGGGCAGGAAGAGCAGGAGAAGGTTGGGAAAGCCGCCCCGGGTTTCGAATTCGCGGAGTTCGCGGATGAACTCGGCGGCACGCATGACGTCGGGGACCTTGAGGTCCCAGCCAACGGTGTTGGTGTTGCTGTGAGGGCGGAGAGAAGCGAGGGCGGGGCGGCTGCGGAGTTGAACGCGGCCCTGGCCGGATTGGTGTTCGCGCCAGAAGTCGCTCCAAGTGACCCGCTCCTTGCGTTTGGGGTCCTTCCAGCCAGCCTCGGAAAGCATCCATTCCCCGTAATTGCGAAAGCTTTTGCCGTGGGCCAGAGCATTGTCCCAAATGAAACCGGACGAGGCCCAGGCCAGGGCATCGGCGCCATCCTCGCTTTTGCCGCCCGGATAACTGCGCGGGGTGTCGGATGTGATTTGGCGCTCCGTGTATTCGTTGGCGATGGCGCTGTCGGTCCACTGATGGCCGTCGGCGCTCTGCACGCCGGCGCAGTAGGTGTTATCGAGCAGGACGAACTCGCGGGCGATCTTGTGCTGGTTGGGGGTGAATGCCTCGCCGAAGATGCAAAGGCTGGGGTCGCCGTTGCCTTCGGGCATGTCGCCGAGAATCTGGTCGTAGGAACGGTTTTCCTTGATAATGTAAAGGACGTGTTTGAACACACTGGGTTCGCCAACGCGTTGGGGAACGGGACGCGGGGGCTGATGGGGGCGCGGCGGCAGGAAGGCGTCGGCAAGTCGGGGGTAATGGATGTTGCGGAGGACGGTTTTGGTGTGCGCGGCGAGCTGGCGCCGGGTGGGTGCGGGCACCAGCGAAAGGGTGCCGAAGAAATCCTTGGTGCTGAGTTTGGAGGGTTCGCCGGGCTGGAATCGTTTGGCCGAGCCAATGCCCCGCATGTTGGCGACGCAGAGGCGCTTTCGCCACGGGTCGTACTGAATTGCGCCGGGGAACCAGCCGACCGGGAGCAGACCCACAACTTTCGAGGCGTTGGCCTCGGGGGCGAATTGAACGACGGCGACGGCGTTTTGGGTGCCGTTGCAGACGAAAAGCCGGCGGCCGGAAGGGTCGAAAGCCAGGGCGGTGGGTTGAGCGCCGAAGAGATCGGCGGGGGTTTGGCGGGTCCAGATTTTTTCGACAACCCGATCGGTGCGGGTGTCAATGACATGCAAGGTATCGCTGCCGCTGTTGGCGACGACGACCTGCCGGCCGCCGGGAGAGAGCGCGAGGGCGGAGGCATGGAGGCCAACCAGAATTTCGCTTTTGACCTGACCCGCGGCAAGGTCAATAACAGTCACCGAGCCTTCGCTGGCGATGTGACGGACGGGGTCCACGCGAACCGTGGTGCCTTTGCCGGCGGCGGCGCTGAGGTCACCCGCACCGGGGCGGCGCCCACCCCGGTTGCTGACGTAGGCTTTGTCGCCGGCAAGGACGACGTCGCAAGGGGCGACGCCGGTCTCCCACGAGCGCAGGGATTTGCCGGTGGTGGCGTCCAGCTCATGCAGGCGGTTGCCCAGGTTGCCGGCGACGTAGAGGCGCCGGCCGTCTGGCGAGAGGGCGAGGCCGGTGGGGAGTTCGTGTTTTTGCCCGGGGACGTTGGCGTCGGGGACTTGCAAAACGCGGGGCTGTCCGGCCCGGCCATGCTCATCGAGGGGAAACATCCAAACGGTTCCGCCCGTGTTCGACAGGTAAATGCGCCGGCCATCGGGGGAGAAGACCAGGCCGGAAAAGCTCATTTGGGCGGTCAGCGTCTCAGGGCCGTCGGACATTGGGTTTGAAGAATCGCCGGCGGGGGTCGCGTTGGTTTTGGAAGTCGAAAGTGGGATGCTCTGGAGGATCGAACCGGTCGAGGGATCCATCAGAACGAGGGTGTGGTTTTTGCCGGCGGTGGCCAGCAGGCGGCCGTCGGGGCTGAGGGCCAGCGACTGGGGACGCATGCCGGGCAGCTCGACTTGCAAACCGGCTGGGGTCAAAAGCTGGCCGACGGGCGTTTGGTACATATTGCCGGCCACCCGCCCGACGGGCTGCGGCGGGTCTGCTCGCTGCGTGTAGGGGGCGCAACCGGGCCCGAGAATCACCAGCACCAGCGCAACCCCACACAAGCGGCCTGCCAGATTCAGTCTCCGCATCCTGACATTGTAATGGAATGACGGCATCCCGAGTCAATCGGTTTCAACGGGTTTTGACCGGAATGCGAAAATAGTCTTGCCGGCACCTTGCATGCTGCGGGGAACACTGCGATGGAACGGCGGGCGAGGGGGGGAAGCTGGCCGGTGCGCGAGGGAGGTTGCCCCGTGCGAGCGGGATTTACTTTCCGCGCCTCTGCTGTTACAAGAAGGTCGTGCTGAACGACGCCGTCATCTGGAAATCCTTGCGGGATCATCGCCGGTTAAGCTTGATCGCCGGCCCCTGCGTGATTGAGAACGAGCGTCTTTGCCTCCAGGTCGCCGCGACGCTGAGGAAGCTCTGCAACCGCCTGGGTGTTTTCTACATCTTCAAAGCCAGCTACGACAAGGCCAACCGGACTTCGGCGGGCTCGTTTCGCGGACCGGGACTGGAGGACGGCCTGCGCGTACTGGCCAAGGTGCGTCAACGGGTTGGCGTGCCGGTCCTGACCGACGTACATACCGAAGCCCAGGCCAAAGCGGCGGGTGAAGTCGTGGATGTGCTTCAAATCCCGGCGTTTCTCTGCCGCCAGACGGACCTCATCGCCGCTGCGGTCAGCACCGGAAAGATTGTCAACCTGAAGAAAGGGCAGTTTTTGTCCCCGAACGAAATGGGGCAGGTGGTTGCCAAGGCGCAGAGCGCGGGGGGGAGAAAACTGCTGCTGACCGAGCGGGGCACGACCTTCGGATACAACAACCTGGTGTCGGACATGAGGGCGATACCGATTCTGAAGCGATTCGGGTTTCCGGTTATTTTCGACGCGACGCATTCGGTGCAGTTGCCGGGCGGCGGGGGGGATAAATCCAGTGGCCAGCGGGAGTTCGCGCCGGTCCTGGCGCGCTGTGCCATCGCCGCAGGGGCCAACGGCGTGTTCATTGAAACGCATCCCCAACCGGAGCGAGCCCTCAGCGACGGGCCGAACATGATTCCGCTGGCGGCAATGCCGGCGGTAATGGAAAGTCTGGTCAGAATTTTTGAAGCCCTTTGAGTCCGCGCCTTGAACATCCCTGCACCGCGTCGCGGTTGGCGTGGCTGCTTTTGGCCGCCTTGGCCATTGCTCCGCCGCCGGCTTCGGGGCAGCAGACGGTCATGGGCCGCGTCAAGAATTTCAGCGTCTCGCCGGACTATTACGACCCGCCCCACCAAGCCCAGGCAAAATCGCTGTTGCAGGGCGCCGAAGCCGTGCCCCTGGCGGGCGGGCAACAGGTTCAGATCAGCAAGGCGCGCCTTCGCACGTTCCGCGAGGACGGCCAGGTGGAACTGCTGGTCGAGGCGCCCGAATGTCTTTACGAATCGCGTTCCCGTTCCGTTACGTCGTCCGGTCCGCTCGAGGTTCAAACCGCCGATGGCAAGTTCTCCCTCCGAGGCGAGGGCTTCAGTTGGCAGCAGACCCATTCGACCCTCGTGATTTCGAACAAGGTGCGTACGTTGGTGCAACCGGCGTTGCTGCAGCGTGGGGAGGAACGCCAACCCGGCGCCGTCAGCTCCGAGGAGCCGCCCCTGGAGATCACCTCGGACCAGTTCGAATATGCCAAAGACCAGGGGCTGGGCATTTATCGCGGCCAGGTGCGCGTGAGCGGGACGAACCTGGCGATGGGGGGCGGGGTGCTGACCATTCAAATGCCCGTGAGCGGCACACGCGTGCAGAGCATCACGGCGGAGAAGGAGATCACGGTCGAGTATAGCGGCGTGGAGGCCGCCGGGGAACGCGCGGTTTACGCGGCTGAGACGGGGATTGTGCGGGTCTGGGGACGTCCCGCCTGGCGCACGGGGCGGCGCGAGGGGCGGGCGGACGAACTGACGATTGACCCGACCAACCGTGTGTTTCTGGCCTCCGGCAACGGTTGGATGCGGCTGCCGGGGGAGAGCCTGGCGGGATCGGGCCTGCTGGGACCGGGTCGGCAAGCGACAGGCCGGGAAACGACCAAGACTCCCACCAATCTTTTCGTCGAGATTGAATGCGAGCAATACGAGCTGCGCACCAACTGGGCGATCTTTCGGAAGTCCGTGCGCGTGACCGAAGTTGAGGCGGGTGCGGCGCGAGGAACCCTGAGCTGCGACGAGATGACGGTCCGGTTTGCCGGCACAAACGAGGTCGAGGAGTTGGTGGCGGACGGGGGGGTTCTCATTGCCCAGGAAGACCGGCGTTTCAGCGCCGACCGCGTGGTGTATCACGGCACCAACGGAGTGATCGAGCTGACCGGCAGTCCCGCGTGGCAAGCCGGCCGGCGGCAGGGGCAAGGCGAGATCATCTTCATTCGCGCCCGGGAGGAGGACATGATCGTCCGGGGCAAAGCTTCGATGCGGTTGCCGGCAACCGAGTTTGGCCAGCTTGCCGCCGTGCCATCGGCCGCGTCGCGGGGCGTTTCCGCCGGCGGGGCCGCGTCCGAGTTTGCGGATGTTTTTTGCGCGGAGTATCGCGTGAGTGCGAGTGGCGCCTCGTTCAGCGGCGGGGTGTATATCAGCCATCCCCAAATGAACTGGTCGTGCGAAATGCTTACCGTTGAACTCCCTGCCGCCGGAGGAACCATCGAGCGGATTGTGGCGCAGGAGTCGGTCTCGTTCGATCTGGCGGACCGGGAGGGGCAACGGGTGCATGGCAGGGGCAACCGGGCGGTTTACACTTACCGGGTGGCCGGCGGCGTTACCAACGATTTGGTTGAACTGACGGGGGACCCGGTGCTTGAGACCACCAACGGGGTTTTCCGGAATGACCCGATCCTATTGGACCGCGCCAACAGCCGGCTTATTGCCCCGGGGCAATACCACATCAAAGGCTGGGGCAAGCTGGATGAGAAGAAACTGTTGGCGCCGACCTCCGGTCCCGGCGCGCAACCTTCACCCCACCCATAAACTGAGACTCATGGAACAAGCTGAGATTGTGACAGCCCCGGCCGCGTTGCTTGCCACGGACAAGCTGGTCAAGGAGTACCGACAGCGGCGGGTGGTCAACGGGGTGTCCATCTGGGTCGGGGGGGGCGAGATTGTGGGTCTGCTGGGGCCGAACGGCGCCGGGAAGACCACAACGTTTAACATGGTGGTGGGGGTGATCAAGCCGGAGAGCGGGACGGTCCGGTTTCAAGGCCGGGACATCACGCGGCTGCCGATGCACCGGCGGGCGCGCCTGGGCATGGGTTATCTTACCCAGGAGCCGTCCATCTTCCGGAAGCTCACCGTCGAGCAGAATATCCTCGCCATCCTGGAAACCTGCCGCATCAGCCGCCAGGAACGGGCTGTGCGCCTCAAGTACCTGCTGGACGAATTGGACCTGGCGCGGCTGGCGCGCAGCAAAGCCTATACCCTGAGCGGCGGGGAAAAACGCCGCCTGGAAATCACGCGCGCGCTGGTGACCAGTCCCAAACTGCTGCTGCTGGACGAACCGTTCAGCGGCATAGACCCGATCGCGGTTTACGAGGTGCAAAAGATCGTGCGGCGCCTCAAGGAACGGGGCCTGGGCATCCTGATTACCGATCATAACGTGCGGGAAACGCTTAAGTTGGTGGATCGGGCCTACCTGATCCACAAGGGTGAGGTGGTTATTGAAGGCGCGGCCGAGCAATTGGTGAACGACCCCAAAGCCCGGGAGATTTACCTGGGGCCTGAATTCAACCTGTAATATCGCGCCATGCAAGCCCCGCCCGTTCGCAACCCCGTTGAACCAAACTCCTCCCTGCCATGCATCGCGACCATGTCACTGTAGAACGATTTTACACCGATCACGCCTCGGCACTCGGCCTGAACCTGGCTGCCGGCGCCAGCGGCCTCAAGCGGGTCATCCGCGAGCCGACGGTCAACCGCCCCGGCTTGGTGCTGACGGGTTTCACGCGCTACTTCGCCTACAAACGGGTGCAGGTCATTGGGAACGCGGAGGCCTTTTACCTCAAGTCGCTTCCGGAGGAGGAACGGCTGCGACGCTATGAGACCTTTTTCAGCTACCGGCTGCCGTGCTTGGTGTTCTCGCGCAACCTCCATCCGGACAAGCTGTTGCTGCGGGCCGCCGAGAAGGTCAACGTGCCCATCTTCCGCAGTCCGTTGGTGACGATGAAGTTCATCAACCTGGCCACCCTGGCCCTCGAGATGATGTTCGCCCCCCGCGGCACCGAGATGGGCAGCATGGTGGACATTTTGGGCGTGGGGGTGATTATCCGCGGCGAAAGCGGGATCGGCAAAAGCGAAAGCGTGCTGGCCCTCATCGAACGGGGATACAGCCTGGTCGCCGATGACATCACCAAGGTCACGCTGGTGGACGGGCGGGAGGTCATCGGCACCAGCGCCGAAGTCACCCGGAACCACATGGAAGTGCGGGGGATCGGCATTATCAACGTCGCCGCCATGTTTGGGGTCAAGAGCATCCGGCAGGATAAGCGGGTGGACTTGGTGGTGTCCCTCAAGTCGTGGAACGAGGTGCAGGATGTGGACCGGCTGGGAATGGAGGAGGAATACGTCAAAATCCTTGGGATAGACATTCCGCACATCACCATCCCGGTGCGGCCGGGACGGGACCTTGCCCGGCTGATCGAGGTGGCGGCGTTCCAGACCAAGCTGAAATCCGCGGGCTACAATCCGGCCAAGGAATTGAATGACCGTCTGATCGCCCGGATGGCTTCCACGGGCAAGTTATAGAAAACAGTGGCACCGCGGCATACTTTTGGCTACCTATAGAGGCGTTGGGCAAATGAGCGCAAAGAAAACAGGCGAAAGCACCACGACCAAGACCAAAGACATGGTGGTCAGCAACAAGCTGGGAATTCATGCCCGGCCGGCCGCCATGTTCGTGAAGACGGCCAATCGGTTTGCCTGTGACATCTTTGTGGAAAAGGATGGCGAGAAGGTCAATGGGAAGAGCATCATGGGGTTGATGATGCTGGCGGCCGGTCCGGGCAGCAAACTGACGGTGTATGCCGAGGGCCATGACGCTTCGCAGGCGCTGGAAGAGCTGGAGGTTTTGCTCCAGCGCAAGTTCGACGAGGAGTAAGCATTCTTATGGGCGGAGTGGACATTGATGTCAAATACGTCGCGCACCTGGCACGGCTGGCCCTTTCACCTGAAGAGGAACAGAAGATCGGGGCGCAACTGGCCAGCGTGCTCGAGTATATCGAGAAGCTGAAGGAGGTGGACGTGTCCGGGGTCGAGCCGACCGCCCACGCCTTTCCCCGGGTAAACGTGACACGACCGGACGAGGTGCGACCCGGGTTGAGTCACGACGAAGCCTTGCGCAACGCGCCGGCCCAGAGCAACGGACTGTTCCTCGTCCCGAAGATCGTGGAATAGGCTTCGCCTGAGGAGTTCCGCGCGGCATTCCCCTTGGCCCGTGCCCGGGGAGTCAACGCCAAAGCCAGGCAAGCAGCGGCGCCAACGCCAGGCTTGGCAAATAATCGGCCAAGGCGATCCGCTTCAGCTCGAGCATCACCAGCGCCACCGAAAAAATCAGCAATCCTCCCGTGGCATTGAGCGAATTCACCAACCCGTGGACTTCCAGAAAGGGCAGGAGCAATTGGTTGCTGACGAGCGTGATGGTGCCCTGAAAAGCCAGGACGGGGATTGCCGCCACCATGACCCCCGGTCCGAAGACCCGCACGAACCCCATCGTGGCCAGGCCCTCCATCACCCCTTTGACCGCCAGCGGAAAGAAGTAGCCGGACAATCCGTCGTAGAGCGCGCCGAGAATGCCCAACGGCGCGGCACAATACAGGGCGGTGGCTGCCCGAAAACCCCTTCCGACAAGCTCAGGGGAGTCCGGGCGCGCGTCTTCGACCTGAGCCCGGGCGTACTGGCCGAGTTGATTTGAGAATTCCTGTAATTGGAGGAACTTGCCCAGCAACCGGCCCAGGATCATGGCCAGAACGGTGATTGCCAGTTGCCTGGCGGCCTCTCGAAACGACCCGCCCAACCCCCGCCAAGTCAACTGCAGGCCATAGAAGACGGTGAACGCGGCGAGGGTCACGCGGAAGAAGGATTCTGTGTTGGCCAACAGCGGGCGGGGGCGGCTCAATCCCACCAAGCCGCCAAGCAGAATCCCCACCACGTTCAGAATGGTGCCGATCATCGCAACGCATCATAGGGGGAGAAACCGTCCGGCGGCAAAGCGCAAATCGGCTCCCGGCCCCGGCCTGGCGCGTTGAAAGCCATTGGCCACAAAACCATCAAGGGCCCTGGTCCCTCCACGACCGACAAGGTGATTGCTTTGGCGGCTCATCCCCCCAGAGCCGATTCACCACCAGGACTCATTGGTGGCGGGCATTCCGGAATGTGCGGGCCGGTGTCGGAGGGGTCGGCTTGCCTTTGGCGAGAAGGAGGACCGAGCCGCGAACTTGATTGCACGCGGACAGTCCGCGGCCAGGTCGTGGGAGGCAGATTATTCGACGGTCACGCTCTTGGCGAGGTTGCGGGGCTTGTCCACGTCGCAACCGCGGGCGACGGCGATGTGGTAGGCCAGGAGTTGGAGAGGGACGACCGTCAGCAAGGGGGTGAGGCAATCGAGCGTTTCGGGGACGTAGAGGATTTCATCGGCCTTTTGGGCAAGGTCGTCGTTGCCTTCGGTGGTGAGGGCGATGACGGGGCCACGGCGGGCTTTGACTTCCTCGATATTGCTGCGGGTCTTGTCGTAGATGCGGTCCACCGGCGCCACAAACACGCTGGGGGTGTGCGGGTCCACCAGCGCGATCGGGCCGTGCTTCATCTCGGCGGCGGGGTAGCCCTCGGCGTGGAGGTAGGAGATTTCCTTGAGTTTCAGGGCGCCTTCGAGGGCGACGGGAAAGCTGTACTGGCGTCCGAGAAAGAGGAAGTCCCGGGCATCCTTGTATTTAAGGGCGATTTCGCGAACGCGGTCGTTTTGGCGGAGGACTTGTTCGATCTGGGCGGGGATGGTCTCCAGCCCGCGCAGAATGCGGGTGCCGTCCTGTGGGGAAAGCATGCGGATGCGGCCCATGAACAGCGCGAACAGGACCAGGACGGCGACCTGGGAGGTGAAGGCCTTGGTCGAGGCCACGCCGATCTCGGGTCCGGCGTGGAGGTAGATGCCGCCGTCGGCCTCGCGGGCGATGGTGCTTCCCACAACGTTGCACAGGCCCAGGACCTTGTGTCCGCGGCGGCGGGTTTCGCGCAGGCCGGCGAGGGTGTCGAGGGTTTCGCCGGATTGGGTAATCACCAGCAGGAGGGTATGTTTGTCGAAGGGGGCATTGCGGTAGCGGAATTCGCTGGCGTATTCCACCTCGGTGGGCAGGTGGGCCAGTTCCTCGAGGAGATACTCGCCCACCAGCCCGGCGTGCCAGCTCGTGCCGCAGGCGGCGATCACCACCCGGTCCACGGCGCGCAGCTCGGCGGTGGTCATGTTCAGCCCCCCAAAACGAGCCATGGCGCCGTCGTAATCGAGGCGGCCGCGGAGCGCGTTGCGCACGGTTTGCGGCTGCTCGAAAATCTCCTTGAGCATGAAATGGGCGTACGAACCCTTCTCCGCCGCCTCGGGGGAGAAATCGAGCTGGCTGACCTGGACGGCGGTGGGGCCGCGCCCGAGGGTGTGGACCTCGAAGCGGTCGGCGCTGAGCGTGACCACTTCGTAATCGTTGAGGTACACCACCTGGCGGGTGTGAGCCGCCAGCGCGGAGGCGTCGCTGGCCAGCAGATGTTCCTGTTCTCCGATGCCGACGATCAAGGGCGAGCCGCGGCGGGCGCCGACGATCAGCCCGGGGTGCTCGGTGCAAACGACCGCAATGCCGTAGGTGCCGGTCACCTCCGGGAGGGCATTGATGACCGCCTGGGTGAGGGGGTGGAGGGAGGTGTCCGCCTTGCCAAGGCGGGCGTAATGCTCACCGATCAGATGGGCGAGGACTTCGGTATCGGTCGCCGATTTGAAGGTGTGGCCCGCGGCCAGGAGGCGCTGTTTGAGGGTGTCGAAGTTTTCGATCACGCCGTTGTGGACCACGGCGATGCGGCCGGTTTGATCGAGATGCGGATGGGAGTTTTCATCCGAGGGCGGCCCGTGCGTGGCCCAGCGGGTGTGGCCAATGCCCACGCCGCCGGGCAGCGGCTGGCGCTGCAGCAGGGGCGCGAGGCCCTGGTCGATTTTGCCCTGTTTTTTATGCAGCCGGAGCGTCCCGTTTTCGAGGACCGCCAGCCCCGCGCTGTCATAGCCACGATACTCCAGCCGGCGCAAGCCCTCCAGCAGGAGAGGCGCCGCCTGGCGCTTGCCCACGTATCCAACGATTCCGCACATAAGCCAGTGTCTTATGGTAACACACTAAATCGGTCCGGTCTCCCGCGTGTCGGCGAGAATGAAGTCGGCCGCCGCGGGGAGGTCATCAACGATCACCGCCCGTTCGAGTCCGGTGGGGTGCTCGCGCTCAGTCTGGGCGCCGTAACCGGTGCGCACCAGAACGCACCGGCGCACGCCGGCATTCCAGCCGCACTCCAGATCAATCAGTTTGTCGCCGACCATGTAACTGGAGGCAAGTTCAATGCCGAGTTCGTCGCGGGCGTCAAACAAGTACTGCGGCGAAGGCTTCCGACCCCGGCTGGGCTGGCCCGGCGCTTCCGGCGCCACGTAAATCCGCTCGAGCCGCACTCCCTCGGCCGCCAGTTCCCGGCCCAGCCGGGCATGGACCCGCTCGACATCGGCCAGGGTAAAATAGCCGCGGCCGACTCCCGACTGGTTTGAAACCAGAACCAGCTTAAAGCCCGCTGCGGCGAGGCGGCGCAACGCCGGCCCAGTCCCCGGCAGCATGACGACGTCTTCCGGCCGGTGCAGGAAATGGCGCTCTTCAATCAGCGTGCCGTCGCGGTCGAGAAAAACTGCGGGGCTGAGGCTCATGGTTCAGGCGGTGTGGGATGAAAGAACAGGCGCACATAGCAGTAGGCGATGGTTTCTCCGAGCACGACGCGCACGCCGGAGCTCGTGGTCCACCAGCGGCGGGGGTCATAGCCCAGGGCAGGGGCGGCGGTGACCGTGACTGAAACGGTCGGGCCCAAGGCCTTTTGAAAGAGCAGGCGGGAGCGGCGGGCATGAGCCCCTTCGGTGACGAGGTGAACGTGGGCGGGAAGGCCGCCGTGTTCGCGGAACCATCGGCGCAGGCTCATGGCCGACACATAGGTGCGGTCCAGGACGACCCCCGGCGCGGGCACGGCCTGAACCGCGTCCGGCTGCAAGCCCAGTTTAAGGAGGATGGAAGCGCCGCGCTCGGCCGAGGTTTTGTATTCAGCCAGGGGCGCCCCCCAATCCAGGGGGCCGCCGGTCACATAAACCTTGTCGTACGTGTGCCGTCGGAATTCCTGTGCCGCCAGGGCGATGGTTTGATCGTTGCCCCATCCCTCAACGACCAAGGCTCCGCCGGGCTTGCCGTCGCTGGCCGCCAGGAAAGGATGGATGGCCAACATCAGGCCGACGATGGCCAAAACCGTGGCAGCCGCCAGCAGGAGCCACCCCCGCCACGTGGGCACGAGCAACTCGCGGCGACGAACCAAACCCCAACAACGAGTTGGCGACGGCGCGACGTCCACCGGGCGAATCTGAGGGGAAACGCGCTGGTTTTCAATGCCCGATTGCATGCGGCGGCCCCCAAAAACCGGAATACTCTTGCTAAATTGGGCGTTACCCGGGCACCTTTCGAGCCGTGACTGCGGGCGGGCGCGAGAATTTTTTTTGAAACGGCAATGCTTCCCGCCCGAGACCGTTTGTCATTCTTATGCGCACACTCATCAAGCATCTTTTGGCCTCGACGCAGCCGCGCGAGGCGGTGACGGCAAAGGGCTGGGTTCGGACTCGGCGCGACTCGAAGGGATTTTCCTTTTTGGAACTCAACGATGGTTCGTGCCTGGCGAACCTGCAAGTGGTGGTGGACGCGGGAACGCCGGGGTCGGAGCAGCTCCCGCACCTGAACACCGGCGCCTCGGTGGCGGTCGAGGGACCGCTGGTGGCATCGCCGGCCGCGGGGCAGAAGTGGGAGCTGCGGGCCCGGCGCATCGAGCTGGTGGGCGCCACGGACAGCAATTACCCGCTGCAGAAGAAGGGGCACACGGCGGAATTCCTGCGGAGCATCGCCCATCTGCGGCCGCGGTCGAACCTGTATGGGGCGGTTTTCCGGGTGCGAAGCCGCCTGGCCTACGCCGTCCATCAATTCTTCCAGGAGCGGGACTTCGTGTACGTGCATACCCCGATCATCACGGCCAGCGACTGCGAGGGCGCGGGCGAGATGTTCCGCGTGACCACGCTGAAGGGCAACATTGATGAGAAACCCGAGGCGGACTTTTTCGGCAAACCCGCCTACCTGACCGTCAGCGGCCAGTTGGAGGGGGAGACTTTTGCCTGCGCCTTGTCCAACATCTACACGTTTGGCCCCACCTTCCGGGCGGAGAACTCGAACACGGCCCGGCATGCGGCGGAGTTCTGGATGATCGAGCCGGAGATGGCGTTTTGCGATTTGCAGGGCGACATGGACCTGGGCGAGGAGTTCATCAAGGCCATGGCCCGGCACGCCTTGGAACACTGCGCCGAAGACCTGGCGCTGTTCGGCAAGTTCGTGGACAAGCAGCTCCATGAACGACTGCGCTTTGTCGTGGAGCGGCCCTTTGTGCGCGTTCCCTACACCGAGGCCATCGAAATCCTGCGCCAGTCCGGTCGCAAGTTTGAATACCCGGTCGAGTACGGCTTGAACCTGCAGTCGGAGCACGAACGGTTCCTCACCGAGGAGCATTTCAAGTCACCCGTGACCGTTTACAATTATCCGCGGGAGATCAAACCGTTCTACATGCGTTTGAATGACGACGGCAAGACGGTCACCGCGATGGATGTGCTGGTGCCGGGGATTGGGGAGGTCATTGGCGGGGCGCAGCGCGAGGAGCGGCTCGAGCCGTTGCTCGAGAACATGAAGTTCCACAAGCTGAACCCGGAAGATTACTGGTGGTACGTGGACTTGCGCCGGTACGGGTCCGTTCCCCATGCCGGTTTCGGCCTCGGTTTCGAGCGGCTGCTGATGTTCCTGACGGGCGTTTCCAACATCCGCGACGTCATCCCCTTCGCGCGGACGCCTGGAAACGCGGAGTTTTAGACTCTGTTCCGTCTCCAGATCGCGCCCAAACCAGCCAGTCCTCCCAGCAGCAGGAGCGTCACCGCTACCGCGCCACTGTTGGCAAATTGGGGTAGGAAGTGCAGCGAGGCCGCCCCGACGGCCGGGCCGGCGAAATTGCCAAGGCCGATGGCGGCCTCATGAATGCCCCCGTGCTCCCCCTTGGATTCACTGGCGTCCATTGAATAAAACAGCGAGGAATAATAAATCAGGCCAATGGCCAGCCCGAAAACCAGTTGGGCGGTCACCAGCACGGCCAGGTTGGGCACCACCAGAATGAGCGCAAAACCGGCCACCAGCCCCAGATACGCGCTGAGCAACCAACGGAACCGGTAATGCCAGCCCGGCCACATCCAGAACAGCCAGAACGCTCCGAGCCGGGCAAAACACCAGACCGAACCGGAGAAGCCGGCCAGCATGGTGGACAAGCCCAGGCGGCCGGCGATGCCCGGCATGACCGCAACCAGGGTGTTAATGGCCACGTAGGCGCAGGGATTGGCCAGCCACGACATTCGCAAGAACCGGCTCACCTCGGCCGAAGGATGGGGATGTTGCTCGAGCTCAGGAAGCGGCTTTGGCGTGGAATCGTCGCCGGCGGAACGTTTGGCCCGCTTTTCCAGCCATAAGGTGAGCGCCAATTGACAGGCCGCAATCGCGGCCGGCACATGGAACAGGCTTTTGATTCCCAGAATCTCAAGTCCTGCGCCCCCGACGAAATAGGCCACCGCGCCGGTGGCCGCCCACACCACATTGTAAACTCCGACCATGTGTTGGACGCCCGCCCGCCGCTCGCCGCCGCTCACCAGGGCCTCGAGTGTGGGCCAGGTGAAACACATGCCGACCACGGTGGTCAGCATGACGACGACCTGGCCCGCGGCGGTTTCCAGCCGGCTGCCCGTCAACCACGCCCCGAGCATGATTACAAACCCCACGCGCAAAGCGGTGAAGTAGCCCGCCCGCTCCGCAAACCGCCCGGCCAGCCAGGAACACAGGGCATAGACCAGTCCGTTCAACGCCGCCAACAGCAGGTTCGCCTTGTTCCCGAACCCGAACACCTGCTGCATGTAGAAATAGAAATAATAAAAATAATAGACCGTCCCGAAGGAGTTCAATCCCTCGAGCACGAAGTAACCGATTTTGAGCGGACGGGTAAACATCGCCTCTGGTCTCGCAAATCAGCCGCAGAAGGTGGAGGTTGGCCGCCGCCTTGGCAATCGCTGAATCGCAGGGTGAATCGCAGGGTGATGGGTTTGTGATTTACAGCGGCGCAGGGCAGTGGTTAACTGCGGCCGGATGAATGGAATGGCGGGCATTTGGGAAAAACTGACACGCCTGGTGCTGTTTCTGCTCTTCATAGCGGGACTGCTCATCGTGGCGGTGTGGTACCTGCCCTTGATCAAGAAAAACGAGCGGATGCGGCAGCAGATTTTGCGGCTGGACGCCCAAATCCAAAAGGAAACCCAGGTGGCGCGCCAGTTGAAGACCTCGATTGATTCGCTGCGGAATGATCCCAAAGCCATCGAACGGCAAGCGCGCGAGCGGTTGGGCTACGCCCGGCCGGGCGAGACCGTCATTCGTTACGAACCCCCGGTGGTGCGTCCTTCGAACTAGGGTTCGACTCCGGCAGGGTCGCGGGGATTGCCCCGAGGCTGTCCACAAGCCTGCCTTTGGGGCCGGTGCCGCGCGTTCGTACCCGGTGGAAGCCTTTCCCCCAACAGCGCTCCGGAAATGGATGGCATTGCAAATGCTACAGCAAGGCTCAACGAGAGCTGAATTATGAATTTGAGGAAGCGAGAGAATGAGATGGCTGGGGGGCGCGGGATCCCGAGGACAGGTGCGAGAGGTGGCTTTACGCTGGTCGAGATCATGATCGTGGTGGCGCTGATCGGTCTGCTGGCTTCCATCGCGGTTCCCAACTGGGTGCATGCCCGGAGCACCTCGCAGGTCAATGCCTGCATCAACAACCTGAGGCAGATAGACGGCGCCAAGCAGCAATGGGCCATCGAAACCAAGCAGGCGTTGTCGGTCGCGCCGACGTATGATGATATTCGGGATTATCTTAAAAACGATGTGACGTGCCCTTCCGGGGGCAATGGCTCCTCGTTTGATACGACCTACGAAATTCATGATTTGGCGACCCGGCCAACGTGCAAGATCACGCCGGAGACGCATTATCTCCCGCCCGATGACAGTGTGGCCAGTGGCGGGTAGTGGGACATAGCCGTCCTGTTCTGGGACAACTTCAAGTCCCGGCGTTGGTGCCGGAGGAGATGGTCACAGAGCAGGCCGCCGACGCCCCCGCGCCGTGCATCGTTCCGCTCAAATCTAAACGCATGTAAAGGAAGGCTGAGGGCTGAGGGCTGAGGGCTGAAGTAGCCTTGGCGCAGTCAATACATAGGTAACACCAAGTTGCAGCCGCCTGCCTGTCCGGCCGGCAGGTCGGACACAAAGCGGTTGGTGTACTGCGGCGCGTGGTCCCACTCTTGCACGTCCCGACCGCTCACGCTCTTCTCCACCCGGCGGCGGGGAAAAGCGGCAGGGGACTGCCGCACTCCAAGACGCTTCGCGACCTTCCAGCGCCGCTGGCGCTTTGGGCCCGGGGATGGCGCCGCGCCGCCGAAACACAAAAAAGCAAGGGGTGAGGAGAGCTGGGTGCTACAAACCCTTCGCCCGGCCGGGGCTTCACACAGCAGAAAACCGTTGCGGACCGTGAGACAACCGAGCGCCGCGCTCCACTCCCCTGCGCCTCTCGCCGCGAGCCCGGCGCCCCGGCGGCAAGGTTTGGACTCGGATGGACACTCTGCGATTTCATGTGCGTCACCAAAATCTATCAAATCCACACCGGTCGTTCAACACCATCCAGCCCTGCAGCCTCGGAGCGTCTCGGGCTGTGCGGCAGGCGCAGGTGGCCGACCAACTCCGGCGCGGCCAGCGCCGCTAGATTCCTTACACCTTTTGTGCGGGACACCGGCGGCGTTCGCATTCACTTGCTCGCGGCGTTCTGCTGCAAGTGCGCGACGTGTTGCTTTACCTCCCACGAGTCGCCCTTCCGAATTAACTCAGGGAGGCGCACCGTTTCTTCACGCACTTTGGCCGGGCTGAGTTCGTTGAGCTTTACCCATTGCGAGAACATGTAGGCGTCCGCCGCGATTTTGCCGTAAGTGTAGCTGACATGTTGAGGCGCGAACCAACGGCGGATTCCCAACTCCTCCGCGTTCGCCGGTTTCCAATCGGCTGGTTGTTCCTCGAAGCCGAGACTCTTGAGCAGTTTGGAATACTCGGTTTCCTCGACAGACTCTTGGTAAATCCGGCCGAAACTGACGCACTGGACTTTCAAGCGGCCGCTGTTCGTGTCGAAGTAACTGTTGCGAGTCGCGGCAACCTGGGGACAAGCGAATGCAACGACGATAACCGCAGCGATGACCGCGAGGAAAACGGCGACAATGATTTTGGTGCGCGTTTTCATTTGCCCGCCGGGTTGCACTTCTTGTCCGCGTCTTTCTTGTCCTTCTTGAAGATGATCCAGTTCTCCTTGTCGGTGTGCATCAACGCCTCAATCAAGTGGGCGTTATTGTAGTCGTTTGAAGTCTGGTCATCAGTTCCTTGGCCGTGCGAGATTTCGTGGAACATCGTCGAGTCTTGCCCGCTCGCTCCTTGACCAAACCAACCTGGGTCTAGCGTCAACTCGTCATCAAACCAAGGCACTGAAAAGTCCCAATACGTCGCGTCCACGCCCGGCGTAGAGTTTTTGTAGATTTCCAAGTTCCAGCCGGGGTCGTCGATTTCCTTCACCATGCCCTGAAGAACCTTCTTGAGACCCTCCAACTTCTTGGCGAGCTCGTCGTAAGCAGGACACGGACATTTCTTCAAGCTCTTGATGTTGTCGTCCATCTGCTTAATCAAGGCGTTGGCCCTGTCCCGCACCCGCCCGATTGAGTCCTAAATGGCTTTCTTCTCTGCATCCGTGAAGTTGCCTTCCCACTCGTATTCGTAGAGGCCGAGCACGTCGAAAAGGTTGATCGGATTGTTGCCCACAAAACCATAGAGGTTTGCGGCAGCACCTAACGCCCGCGACCGCCTTCCTCGCAACGTCTCAAAGCCAAGTTCCCCGATAGGGTCTCTGCTTGGCCACCTGCCCAAGCTGGGGCGGTATTCCCTGAAGAGATATTTCCGGTCCCCGGCCACTTCGTCCTCATACATCGTGCTGAAGCGCAAAGGCATGGCGGCAGCGGGGCCGGTTACAAGGAGCGGCTCGCCGCAGGGGTCTTCGAAGCAAGTCCGTGCATTTTCGTGATGACCCCGGAGTAAAGCGGGATATGTCAAAAGCTGGGCATGGCACCATTTTCGGAAACAAGACGCGCAGCGGTGCCCGCGTCTTCCCATTCGATCTGCGCGCGCCCTGTGCGGAACCGCGCTATGGTTTGACCTTTTCATCGGCTTCTTTGATCCTGGTCCTGCGTGGCAGGAGGATCGACCTTCACCGCGCCAGCTGGAACGGTTGGTTTCGGGTCGTTCGGTCCCACAGTGCCATGACGCATCTCGCCCTGCCAGACTTCGGCAACTTGCCCCAGCGCATTGTATCGGACCAAATACTGCCACTTTTTCTCCAGATCGAAGAACATCACCGAACACCCCGCCTGCGGCCCCTGAACGGTGATGCTAATCCCGCATTCGGCAGAATCAGGAACTTTGTGTCCCTTTGTTCCGAGCGTAGTCGTGGCGCTTCTTCTTAGTTCCTCCAAAGAGACTACTTTGGAGGTACCGAAAAAAATGCTTATGTTCGTAACTTGAACCGCCGCCGCCGCTTTACCGTTTGCCGGCTTGTCCGATTCCCCGGACAGTGAGAGGAACGCTAATCCAAGCAGCAGGACAAGCCAGAAGATTACTTGATGTGTCCGCATTTTGTCTCCTCCTCTGCGAGCTTAGCCCATGCGGCTTGCTCGTCCTGCATTGCTTGTGCAATATCCCCGCTGCGATAGGATTGGTCAATCAGCAGGTTGTTCGTGTGATTGTAGGCTAGCCACGCGGTCTTGAGGGGTCCGTTGATTACCCCTTGATAACATTTAGCTTTCGGCTCAGAGTAAAAGTGACCCACAAATCGCGAGGCAGAACCGTTGAACCCCTTAAAGGTGTCCCGGTGCGCATGCACATGAAGCATCTCATGTTGCAATGCGCCCGGCCCGATCGCGACCCACCAGTAGTAAAGATCGGCATAACCGGGCACTATGACCTTCCAACAACAGGGTCCATCAATACTTTTGTACACCCTCGCTTTAGGTTCAAAAGGGTTGAACCAGGTCAGGCTTCCATATCCTGCATAAGGTCCTTTCGTTGGGGGCTGCGGCAGAGCAGACGGAAACTCCCGTAGTGTCATCCTGCCGTCAGGATCGATTAGGCAAGTTGGTGAGTTCCCCGTGAATCCATACAAATTCTGGCCGCCCTTCTCCTCAATCGGATCCCGACTATGCCACCTGCCCAAGCTGGGCCGGTATTCCCTGAAGAGGTATTTCCGGT
>CAZVYG010000084.1:0-21358 GCA_964631605.1 uncultured Verrucomicrobiota bacterium | reverse complement strand
GTTCGGCTTCATGCCCTTCTACCCGGGGCCGGGCCTCGGCGGCCACTGCATCCCGATTGATCCGTTCTACCTGACTTGGAAAGCGCGCGAGTATGCCCAAAACACCCGCTTCATCGAGCTGGCCGGCGAGGTGAACACCAGCATGCCGGACTACGTGGTTCATCGCGTGGCGGATGCCTTGAATGATCGGCAAAAATCGGTCAAAGGCAGTTCCATCCTCGTCCTGGGTCTGGCCTACAAGCCCAACGTGGATGACGAGCGCGAGTCGCCAAGCTACGTCCTCATGGACAAGCTCAGCGCGCGCGGCGCCAAGGTGGCCTATCATGACCCTTATGTCCCTGTCATCCGACCCACCCGCGAGCACGCCCACTGGGCCGGCACAGAGTCGGTGAAATGGGACCGTGAAACCATTGCCGGCTTTGACCTGGTGCTTATTGCCACCAACCACGCCTGCGTGAACTATCGTGAGTTGGTGGAATGGGCCGGGTGCATCGTGGACACACGCAACGCGCTGGCGGGCATTGCCACCCGCCCGGGCCAGCTCTGGAAAGCATAACCCTCTAACAACCCCCGCCCGCGCCAAAGCCGCCGCTCCCGGCGGCTTTGGCTTTGTACAGCCGCTGTCAACCCGGCCTCGGGCCTACGCGCCGGCGGCGGGATCGGATGCGGGACGATAGCTGGCCACGACCCACCGGCTCAGCACTTTGTCCGGCTCGCGCACCGCCTCGGCGTCGAGCAGGAACTCCTGCGGCCCGCTGTTCTGGACAATCAATTTGAGGGCGAAGTGGAGGTCTTTGAATCGGGCGGTGCAGAGGTCGCGGACCGACTGTGCATTTTCCAGCGCATCCGCAACGAGCGCCTCGGCTCCTTCGGGGGTGAACCGGATGCGCAAGCCGTGGTTTTGCTCGAAACGTTGCGCGAACTCTTCGACCAGCCGGAGCGCCACCAGCCGCTCCTCCTGCTGCGGATCCTCCAGCATCGCCCGCAGCTCGCCCTGCGGATCATCCACCAGTTTCCGCGTCACCACAAACCGCCGAACCTTGGTCGAGGGCAGCTCGAACTTGATGTCCCGGAACACGCGCTCGCACACCGTCATGAGCCCGCGCGCGCCGGTTTGCTCTTCGGCGGCGCGTTCGGCAATGCGGCGCAACCCATCGTCGGAGAAAAGCACTTCGATGTTGTAAGCGGCAAAATCCTGTTCGTACTGGCGGATGATGCTCCCTTCCGATTTCTTTAAAATGAGGAACAAGTCCTCCACCTCCAGCGAGTGGCACACCACCCGGACCGGCAGGCGGCCGATAAACTCCGGCTCGAATCCGAATTCGATGAAATCACGCGTTTGGGCATGGGCGAGCACGTCCTCGGTCTTGTCCAGAGGCCGATCCTTGGCGGCGAAGCCGATGGTTGCCTCGCGGAGGCGGCGCCGGACCAGGTTTTCCAACCCGCTGAACGCGCCGCTGACGATGAACAGAATATGCTTGGTGTTGATGGTGCTTGGGGCTTTGCGTCCGCGCTGGGTGAAATCCATCATCGCCTGGATTTGCCCGGCGATGTCATTCGGCGATCGTGCCGGCACCTCCGTCTCTTCCATCAGCTTGAGGAGGTTGGTTTGCACTCCCCGCCCGCTGACGTCCCGGCCCGTGAGATTGCTCGCGGCGGCAATCTTGTCAATTTCATCAATGTAGATGATACCGTATTGGGCCCGCGTCACGTCGCCATCCGCCAGCCGCAGCAGATCACGCACCATGTCCTCGACATCGCCCCCCACGTACCCGGTTTCGGAAAACTTGGTCGCGTCCGCCTTGACAAAAGGAACGCCGATCAGGTCGGCCGCACTGCGGATCAGGTAGGTTTTGCCCACCCCCGTGGGACCGATGAGGATGATGTTTTGCTTGGCGTAGTTTGGGGACTCTTTGCCCTCCAGCGCCAGACGGACGTGGTGGTAGTGGTCGCAAAGGGCCACGCTGAGAACCTTCTTGGCCTCCTCCTGCCGAATGACGAAGCGGTCGAGGTGTTCCTTGACATCGCGCGGCTTGTAGTCAAAGCGGAAAGCTTCCGCTCCGGTTTCCTTGCCCGGCCCGTCGCCGCTGGGCTCGGACGCCGCGGCGGGCTGGCCGCTCATTCCGCGGAACTGCTGTCGCAGCAAGTCCGCCATTTGCCGTTGAAACTCCTCCGGCGACGGTATTCCACCACCAGGCTTATCCATAAATGCGCACTCGGTTAGCTGCCATACATCCTTGTCACCTTACCCCCGATTGGGCATAAGACCAAGCTGTGAGTGCACCTTTTGTGGCCGCGAATCCAGAACGCTTCGAGGCGGCTCTGCGCCGCTTCGACGAGGAGAACGCCCGTGATCCAAACACCGTGCTCGTGGATGGCCGGCCCCAGCCGCGCGAGTTGATCTACGCCCGCTGGCTTGCCGACTGGGTTCTGCGCCTCTGCCCGGACGCCTCCGAGGCGCTTCGCCTGGCCGCGCGATGCCAGCACCTGTGCCGCTGGATGGTCCCGCGCCAGTCCTATCCCATGACGCGCGCCGGATACCTCCAATGGCGGGAGGGACTCAAGAAATTCCACGCCCAAAAGGCCGGCGAAATTCTGCGCGAAGTCGGTTATCCCGCTGAGAGCATCGAGCGCGTTCAGCATCTCAACCTGAAGAAGGGCCTCCCTCACGATGCCGAAACCCAGGTGCTCGAGGACGCTCTGTGTCTGGTGTTCTTGGAACGGCAGCTCGGCGGGTTGGCCGATAAAACCAGCGACGAGAAGATGATCAACGCCCTGCAAAAAGCCTGGAGGAAAATGAGTCCCGCCGGCCAGGCCTTCGCCCGAACACTGCCGCTTTCCCCGCGGGAAAAAGCGTTGCTTGAACGGGCACTGCACCCGGCTGCGGAGGACAAGCGGTAGGGCAGGGGGCTTCCCTCCCGGGAGACGGCAGCGCGGGCTTTTCCGGGGCCGTTGCCCTGACCCGGTTGACGCAATATTGGAAACGCACTCCCCGCTGCGGGAGGTTGGCAACGCGCTTAACCTCGAGGCCTGCGAAATCCCCGCGACGGCGACGGCTCAGGTTCCGGCCGTTTTCGCGCGATTGACCAGGTCTGCGGCGCGTTTGGCCAGGTCCGCCTTGGAAGTGACCCGGGCCACTTTTTCCAACGGTCCCACCAGGCGGCCGGCCACTTTGGCGGCTTGCTTTCCCTGCAGTAATTTGTCCGCAAGGCCCACCATGGCGGTGCAGGCTTCCTCCTGAATGGCCGGCTGCTCCAGGTAGGGTTCGATCAGGCCAATGGCGGCTGGCGAATTCATGCCGCTCAGAACGCCCAGCAGCAGCCGCTTTTCATCATCCTTTTCCGCCAGCTTCGCCGCCTGCCGGCACATTTCCAAACGGTCCCGCGCCGGCACCTCGGCATCACCGGCGAGCCTCAGATAACCGCGCAGCGCCAGCGACTTGACGGTGGAATCGCCGCCGCTTTGCGCCAACTCCAGCAGGTCCGGCGCCACCTCGGGGCTTCGCCATGAGCCAAGGGCGCGAACGGCCGCCGCGCGGATTTCGGGGGCGGGGTCTTTCAGGGCCGCGCGAATCGCGTTCAGCGCGCCAGGGGCGCCGACCGCGCTGAGCACGCGCAACAAAACGGCTTTCTGGGGCGTCGTGGCCTGGGCCAGCCGGGCCGCGACTGACGCGGAGGCGGCTTCCGGGTCGCTTGCCCGGGCGCAAAGCGCCGCCAGCGCTTGTTCGCCGGCCTCAAGCTCCGCAGGGGCCTCGGCGCGGCAAACCCAGTCCAGCAGCGCGGGGATTTCTGCCGGGCTGCCGATTTCTCCCAGCCGGCGGACGGCCGCCAGGCGCACCTGGGCGTCGCTGTTACCGGTCAATTGTTTGACTTCGTTGACGGCGGTGGTGAGGCGGCGCCGGGCCAACAAGTCCAGCCCCGTGAGTTTTCGGGCCGGGTCCGGCTGACTTAACATGGCGAGAATCGCCCGGTCCGCTTCCGGCCCTGGCATGGCAGCCAGGCTCTCGAGCGCGGCCTCCCGGAGCTCCCGGTCCGTGTTGTCAACCAGGCTGGCGAGGGCGGAAACGGTCGAAGGATCGCCGATTTCCGGAAACGCGCGAATGGCCGCAAGCGCCGCCGGCTTTTCGGTGCTCGTCGTCAAGGCTATCAACGCGGGCACGGTCAGGGCGTCCCGCCGCCTGGCAAGGATTTGGATCACCTGCGCTTTGTCCATGGCAGACAGCTTTGGCATTTCCCCGAGGGCGGCTTCGGTGGCGGCCTTTCCCGGTGTTTCGAGCAAAGCCCGCAGACCGGCGTTGAAGACAACCCGATCCTTCGAGGCAAGGGCTTCGCGGAGGAGAGGCATGGCGTCGTTTGCCTTGCGCGCCGCAATGGCCCCGCGCCACGCCCCGGCCCGGATCGCCGCTGAATCAGTCTCCTGGCGTAGCAGGTCATAGAGGCGGATCGCCTCCTTGCGCCGGCCATCGGCGAGAAGGGTTTCGGCGCAGCGGAAAAGACCTTCGCTGAAGGCGGCTCGGTTCGCTGTCGGCACCGAGGGCCAGGCGGCCAGCAAGGCACGGCTGGCTTCGGGGCTCCCAATGCTGCCCAGCGCTCGGGCCGCTGCCTGGGCCACCTCCGGGTCCGGGCTGGTCAGCCAGCGCGCCAGCGGCTTTACCGCTTTGGTGTCGCGGCGCACTCCAACGCTGCCGATCACCCCTACCAGCGGTTTGCCCGTCAACTTCTCGAGCGCGGAGCGGAATACCTGGTCCACAGCGGCATCCGGGATGCGCTCCAGGGCGTAGCGCGCCATGTGACCGAGCCGTTCATCGCCCAACAGGGCTGCGAGCGGCGCCACGGCTTCCTTCCCGCCCAGCCGCGCCAGTTCGCGGCAGGCATCCGCTTTTTCCTTCTGGGTTGCATTGGACTGCAACGTGGAGATCAGCGCCGCCTGGGGCGACGGTTTGGTTTGGACCTCGGCGGCCAGGCTCAGGGGTGAATCAGCGGCCAGCAGGCCGGCGCCCAGCAGACAGGCAAAAGTTATCGTGCGCATGGTAAAAAAGCTTTGGGGTTTCAGATGATCCACGGCTCGCGCATCGCGCGCGCCCGCAGGCGGTTCGCCTCGGCGTCCCCGATAAACTCCTCGCGGGCGGGGTCGTAGCGCATATCGCGCTTCAGCCACATGCAAATGTTCGCCGCATGAACCGTGGACATCGAGAAGTGCATCATCTCGGGGTTGGCGACGGTCGGGCGGCGGGACTTGATGCAATTGAAGAAATCCCGCACGTGGCTCATCGGCCGCTGGGTGCGGGCCACATAGTCGTTCACCAGCTTCGAGAAATCCGCCAGCAACGCCGGGGACGACACTTCCGGCTGCTTGTAACCGTCCGCGACCGACACCCACCCTTCGGTCCCTTCAAACCGCACTCCACAGGAGCCGTGCCACCATTTGTCGCCGCGGGACAGCACCATGTTGATGCCGTTGGCAAAACGGACGACCATGCCGTCGCCCGTCTCGTTGTTCACATAACCGTAGTGGATGCCGGCGGTGTTGGCCGCCCCGATGGCCACCTGGCATTGGGCAAACGTGTGGGCGCCCCATTCTCCGATGCAACTGGTGTGGAAATCGTAATAGCCGCGCCAGCCGCCCCGGGTGTAGGCCGCATTGTAAGGCCGCCACGGACACGGCCCCAGCCATTGGTCCCAATCCACCTCGTCCTTGGGCGGTTCGGGTTCCGCCGGCAGCCAATCATGTTTCATTTCCGCGGCGTCCCACGGCGCAATATGGGCGCGCACCGTGTGCACCTTGCCCAGGCGGCCGGTCCGCAGCAGTTCGTTGGCAAAGGTGAAATTCCCCTCGCTCAACCGCTGCGTGCCGGTCTGATAAATCCGGGCGTAACGCCGGGCGGTCTCCACCACGGCCCGGCCCTCGGCAATCGTCATCGAAGACGGCTTTTCCGAATAAACATCCTTGCCCGCCCGCATGGCCAGGACCGACGCCAGGGCGTGCCAGCGGTCGCCGGTGGCAATCAACACGGCGTCAATGTCCGTCCGCACGGCCAGAAACTCGCGCAGGTCCCGATACGTTGCGCAATCCGTGTTGCCGTATTTTTCATCCACGAGCCTCTTGACTGCCTCGCGCTGCGCCCGCTTGGCGTCGCACACCGCCACAAATTGAACATCCTTTTCCGGCAGCATCCAGCGGAGCACCCCGCTGCCCCGGCCCCCGATGCCAATGCCGCCCAGCACGATTCTCTCGCTGGGTGGCACCGCCCCGTTCAAGCCCAGCGCCGTGCCCGGCACCAGGCAGGGCGCCGCCACCGCCCCGCCGGCCAGCAGCGCGCGATGCAGAAATTGGCGGCGATTCAGCCAGGCCGGCACGCCGCGGGTGGAAGAGGGAGAGAAACCGTCCGAGGAAGTTTTGTTGGAACGAAGCATAATCGCGGCGGGAGGCTACCATTTGCCTTTCCCGGAACGCAAAAAGATTTTTCGTGTTTTCTGTTGCGCCCGCGGAAGGCATCTGATATTTGGATGACATCCGCCGGGGGCGGATGCAGTGCGGGTTCGGCCCTGGCAGGATGGAGAACAACGAAGGTGATCCATGAACCGGACGCTTGCATTGCAAGGTTGGGAGGGGGTCAATTCATGACCCCGCTTTCTTTCGACGAATTTTTTCAACAGACGACCGGGAAACCCGCTCCCTATGCCTATCAATGCCGCCTGGCCTGCGGACCCGAGGCCCGGCCCGATCAGCCGGCTACTCTCCGCGGGGGAACCGATTGCCGCTCGCGGCTCATCCACATCCCAACCGGTTTGGGCAAAACCGCCGCTGTCGTGCTCGCCTGGCTCTGGAACCGCGTCCACTTGAACGACCCCAAATGGCCGCGCCGCCTGGTCTATTGCCTGCCGATGCGGACGCTGGTCGAACAAACCCGGGACCAGGTCCAGGCCTGGCTGGCGGCGAACCATCTCGACTGGGATGGCAAGCCGGAGACGAGAAAAGGCAAGGTCGGGCTGCACGTTTTGATGGGGGGTGAGGATGCCGGGGAGTGGGACATTTATCCCGAGGAAAACGCCATTCTCATCGGCACTCAAGACATGCTGCTCAGCCGGGCACTCAACCGCGGCTACGGCATGAGCCGCTATCGGTGGCCGATGCACTTCGGCCTGCTCAACAATGACTGCCTGTGGGTGCTGGATGAGATTCAGTTAATGGGCAGCGGCCTCGCCACCACCTCCCAGCTCGAGGCGTTTCGCACGGAGCTCGGCCAGCGCGGCTGCGCCACTTTCTGGATGTCGGCTACCCTTCAGCCGGATTGGCTCAAAACCGTGGATTTTCCAAGTCCCTCCGCGCTGCCGCGGGTCAGCTTGGAGGCGACCGACCTTGGCATGCCGGAAGTGCGATCTCTCCGCGAAGCCCGCAAGCCCATCCAACGGGCAAACGCCCGGATGAATGACCCGAAAAGCCTGGCGGACGAGGTTCTCAAGGCCCACCGTAACGCGGGTGGCCTTACGCTGGCGGTGGTCAACACCGTTCGACGGGCCCGCGAGTTGGCCCGCGAGCTGCAACGCCGCACGAAATCGGCCGATCCTGGCCCGGCGGTGATCCTTATTCACTCCCGGTTTCGTCCGCCGGACCGCCGCGAGCGCATGGACCAGTTGCTGGCTCCGCTCGCCGGGCCCGGCCTTGTCGCCGTCACCACGCAGGTGGTTGAGGCGGGGGTGGATGTCAGCGCCACCACCTTGTTTACCGAGCTGGCCCCGTGGGCGTCGCTGGTCCAGCGGTTCGGCCGCTGTAACCGGCGCGGCCACGACAACGACAAGGCACAAGTCTTTTGGGTTGACCTTCCGGCTAAGCAGGGCGAACAGGAGCGATGCTGCGGCCCCTACCAGCCCGGGGATTTGCAGCAGTCCAGACAGGTGCTCGGGAATCTCACCAAGCCGGATGTTGGTCCGGGTTCGCTGCCGGCGAACGTTCCCCTGGCCTACCCGCCGGGGCAGGTCCTCCGCCGCAAGGATTTCACCGAGCTGTTCGACACCACGCCCGACCTCGCTGGCAACGACCTTGATATCGAGCGCTTCGTCCGCGATGTCGAGGAGTGCGATGTAAGGGTTTTTTGGCGCGACTGGCCTGCCGACACCAGGCCGCCCGCCGACCTCCCCGCCCCACGCCACGACGAGTTGTGCGCCGCCCCGGTCGGCGAGTTCAGAGAGTTCGCCCGGGAAACCAAACGGCGCAACTTGATCTATCGCTGGGATCACCTCGAGGGCTCCTGGGAACCGCTTGACAACGCGCGCATCTTCCCGGGTCAGGTGTTTCTGGTTCACGCCTGCGCCGGCGGTTACACATCCGAATCCGGGTGGAATCAGGATTCGCTTGCGCCCGTCCCCGTGCTGCCGCCTCCGCCGGCGGCTCCCGCGCCCGAGGCCAACGACACCGATTCGCTCTCGCAATCCCGCTGGGAGTCCATCGCCGAGCACACCAACCGGGTCTGCGGCGAGTTGGAAACCATCCTCAAAGAAATAAGTATCGAGGAGTCAAGCGCCCTCCGACTGGCCGCGCGCTGGCATGACCGCGGCAAAGCGCACGCGGCCTTCGTCGCCAGGCTCAGCCCGGAGGCTTTGGCCCAAGCCCGCGCCGCCGGAGTCTTGAATGGCGGGTTCGCGGCCAAGGCCCCCCCGGCGGCCTGGTTGCCGCCCTCGCAGACGGCTCCCGAGCACCGCTCGCATTTCCGTCACGAACTGGCCTCCGCGCTCGCCGTCCTCATGGCGGCACGCGATCAAATCCCCGACGAGGTTCGCGACCTCGTCGCATACCTCGTCGCCGCCCATCACGGCAAATTGCGCCTCTCCATCCGCTCGCTGCCCGGGGAAAAAGTCCCGTCCGACGGCCGCCGCTTTGCCCGCGGCATCTGGGATCAGGACGACCTTCCTTCCACTGATCTGGGCGGCGGGGTTCAGGCTCCAGCGGTTAAACTGTCCCTGGAGCCCATGGAATTGGGTTTGTGCGAGCAACCGCCGTTTCAGGGCCAGCCAAGCTGGGCGGAACGCATGCTCCGGCTTCGCGACACCCTCGGCCCCTGCCGCCTCGCGCGGCTGGAGGCGCTGCTCCGCGCCGCAGACATGCGCGCCTCGGCGGGATTGGCGGCTCTGCCTGCGTCCGGGAATGCGGAGGCTCCGGCCGGGTCCCTGGCCCTGCGGGAAGAGGCTGGCTCTCAAAGCAGCACGCCGGCTCTCTCCATTGAAGAGCGCTCGCTCGTTGCGGAGCTCGTTGAGGAGGGCCTCAGTATTCAAAGCAAATTCCGTCCCGAACCCCTCTACAAACAGACGGGCAAGGGCCATTTCCAGAGCGGCACGGTTGAGGAGATTCAAAGCGCGAAAAGGCCCAAGGCCGAAGGAGGCCGATCGTGAAACGCCCCTGGCTTGAACCGTTCACCTGGCCGGTCATTGTTGAAACCAACCGGCAGCTTTGCCTCCCCAAGGGCGCCCTCCACCAGCCGGCCAGCGACGGCTACGAGCAGACCCGGCGCCTTTGGGAGTCCTGCCAGCAAAAAACATACTCCGTTCGTTCCCCCTGGTGCTTTGGGTCCGCGAGCCGCGCATTTGCGGACGCGCGATGGATTCAGTTTCCCATTGCGGCGGGCGAGAACTTTGATATTGAAATGGCATCCGCCGGGGGTGGATGCAGTGCGGGCCCGGCCCTGGCAAGATGGAGAACAACGAAGGTGACCCATGAACAGGACGCTTGCATTGCAAGGTTGGGAAAGGGGCAATCCATGACCCCGCTTTCTTTCGGCGAGTTTTTTCAAAAGACCATCGGGAAAGCCGTTTCCTATGCCTCTCAATGCCGCCTAGCCTACAGACCCGAGGCCCGGCCCCAGCAGCCGGCTACGTTGCGCGGGGGAACCGATTGCCGCTCGCGACTCATCCACATCCCGACCGGCCTGGGGAAGACCGCCGCCGTCGTGCTCGCCTGGCTCTGGAACCGCGTCCATCTGCAGAACCCCAATTGGCCCCGCCGCCTAGTCTATTGCCTCCCCATGCGGACGCTTTTAGCAAGGAAAAGGAATTATGAACGCTACAAAAAAAATGCAAACTCTTGACATAGATGCCCTCAGGACGGCGGTTGCTGGCTCTGCGGCCGCCTTCCGCTGTCGTCGCAAACTGCAACCCGCCGGTGGCCCGGGTGACAAAGTATTCCCGCCAACCTTTAAAGGGGCTGTGTACGCCGTGGAGCAACGGCGTGTTCCGGGGCGTCCCGACCCTGTGACCTGCGTCATACTCGACACCGTGCAATCCCAAGCCAATCGCATGGAGGAGGCATTGCAGAACGCCCTCGACGCCGGGCGCATCAAAATCCCCGTGGTGAAAGTGGATTTCTCCGCGTGGTCGCCCACGGGCAACAAGCCGAATGGTGAAAAGTTCATTGACGACGTCGGCGTCATCACCAGTCTCCAGGTGCCGCACCGGCTCGCGGACGCCATCCTGCGGGACAGCCAGACAAAGGACGGCAAACCCTTCCGCGAATCAGAATACGGTAAGGCGCTGAACGCTGTCAGCCAGCGCAATGCCACCGCGCTCTACAGGCTCTGTCCTACCGGGCTGCTCTTCGGCATGTGGGATTCCACCGGCCCCAAGGGCGGCTTGGGCGCGAAGTTCGAGCGCGCGATGGTGTCAGAGGTGGTCGGTATCGGGGCAAGTATCCACGAAACCCATAAAGCGCGAGGTGTCCGGCGTGACCCATTGGAAATCCGCAAGGCCATTCCAATTCTTAAAGCTGCGGACAAATCCTGGAGTATTGCGGATCCAAAGGTAAAGAACGTCCAAGCCCCCTCGGACATCAATCACGGAAACGTGACTTTCGATTCCGACAACGCCGGGACTACGATCGAATACGCCGAGCAACTCACCACTCTCTCACTCATCGTTCTCCGCCGGCTGCGCTTTCCCCTCAACGGCGCCCCGACCCCTGAGGTGGATGTGGCTGGCCGCACCGTCCTGGCCGCGTTGGGTCTCTGCGCCGCCACCCTGGCTTTTGAGTCCGGACTGGCCCTTCGCTCCAGATGTCTGGTTTGGCCGGAGGAGCCCATGACGTGGGAATTGCTTGAGAAACCTGGCGATGAGCCGCGCAAGTTTACGTTGAGCAGCAACGACGCGATTGCTTTGTTGAACGGCGCGGTTGAGGCCGCCAGGAAGGCAAAGCTCAACTGGGAGGAGACACCTGTGGAACTTGTCCCGCAGCCCAAGCTCGCTGACCTCGTCCGGCTAAGCCAGCAGGAGGCCACCAAGGGGGAAGACAACGCCCAGTAATCGCCCTATGCTCACCGTCGGCATCCGCTACCTGCAGGGCGTCGCCGTTGGCTCGCACGGCGAGCATGGGCGCGTCGAGTGGCCGCCGCATCCGGCCCGCGTGTTCATGGCCATGGCGGCGGCACATTACCAAACCGGCGCCGCGCCGGCGGAACGCGAGGCGTTGGAGTGGCTCGAGAAGCAATGCGCGCCGGAGATTTACGCGCCCGAGGCAGAGCCGTGCCGGGTGGTCACCCAGTTTGTGCCGGTGAACGACAAGGCCGGCCCCGCCAAAGCACAAATGCACTCGCTGCCGCTCACTCGCCATCGGATTGACCGCACCTTTGCCCGCGCCTCGCTCGCCGGCGACACGGTGATGCTCTGCTGGCGGAACGCAGAACCATCACAACCGGTGCGCCAAGCGCTGGCGGCCTTGTGCGCCAAGGTCACGCGCGTCGGCCATTCCAGTTCACTGGTGCAGATGTGGGTGGCGGATGGCATTGTTGGTGCCAGGCTCCAACAATGGGTTGAGGATGAGGAGCGCGGCACGCATCAGTTTCGCGTGCCGCGGGAGGGAACGCTTAAGAATGTTTTGGATTTCAGCTTCAACGATGCGGCGGTGGCGCGATATTGCGAGTTGCTGCTCGCCGTTGAGGATGCGGAAACGCCCAAAACCAGGAAAGCGGCCAAACAAGCGCTCGCCGCGGAGTTCCCTCACGGCGAACCACGCCAGGACCGGCCGCGCATTTCGACTTACGCCAGCTACGCACTGATGGAGGAAGTTGCTGATGAGGCTCGGGTGTCCGGCAGTGTCTTCAGCCCGCACCTGGCCATCTTCACGCTCGAACGGATGGAAGCAGCGTATCGCTGGTTGGATCTGGCCTGCACGCTGGCCCTGATGGACCGCTGGCGCGAAGCGCTTGCCAAACATGCTGCGGAACTTGCGGTCAGCCCGGAAGCACTGTCGCTGCTCACCGGACACTCACCGCGGGACAAATCCCCGCTGCAGTCCGCCCACGTCGCGTTTCTTCCGCTCGGCTTCGTCGGTCATGCCAATGCTACCGGACACCTGCCCGGCATTGCGCTGGCCTTCCCTCGGGAGATGCCGGCGGGCGTGCGGCAGGAGGTGCTCCGGGCCGCTGGACAAATCCACGAATTGAAGCTCGGACGTCTCGGGGTGTGGAGGCTCGCTCCTTCCACCATGGTCCGTCCCCTGGAAACCCTGCGCGCCGCCAGATGGACGGCGCATCCGACTGGCACCACGCAGTGGAGCAGCGTCACACCCATCGCCTATGACCAACACCCGAAGGCCAAGGACAAAGCCGGCTATCTTGCCGAAGTCGCCGCGATGATTTCTGCCGGCTGCGAGCGCATCGGCCTGCCGCGCCCGCGCACCGTGATCCCCACGCCAGTCTCCGCGCACCTGGGCGCACCGCCCGCGCACATCTTCCCGCGACTGCGCCGCAAAGACGACAGCGAACGCCGTCACACTCACGCCATTCTGGTCTTTGACCAGCCCGTCGTTGGCCCGGTGATAGTGGGGGCGGGCCGGTATCGGGGCTACGGCTTTTTCCGGCCGCTGGAAGTGGTTTATGAATGACCAACTTCTCATTCCTCCGCACGGCGGATACCGTCAGCTCAAGAGCTTCCAGGTCGCCCAGCTTGTTTATGATCTGACCGTTCGTTTCTGTAAGAGATATGTCAGTCCCCGCAGCCGGACGTATGACCAGATGGTCCAGGCTGCCCGAAGTGGTGTTCAGAATATCGCCGAGGGCAGCGAGGTAAGCGCCACTTCCAGGAAGATGGAAATGAAACTCACGCAAGTCGCCAGAGCCAGTCTTGAAGAGCTTCGGCTGGATTATGAGGACTTCCTTCGCCAGCGGCGGCTGCCAATCTGGAAGGGCGATGACCCGCGCCGGGCTGCATTGGTTGCACGCCGCTGCCGAACCGTCGAGGAGATTGCCAAGTGGATTCAAGAGGTGCATGACCGTGGACGCTGTGGACTCAGTGGACAAGAGGGGAGACAAGGCCGGTCCACTGCGTCCACTCCGTCCACTTCGTCCCCTTACTCCGAGATCGCCGCAAACGCCGCCTTGACGCTCATCAACGTGGCCGGTGCCCTTTTGAATCGTCAGGTTGCCGCCCAGGCTGCTGCCTTCCTTCGGCAGGGAGGTTTTACCGAGCGTCTCCACCAGGCTCGCCGCCGCAACCGCAACGGGCTATGAACCTACCCCCACTCCCGTCCTTTACCGAGTTCTTCCAAGCGCTCTGGCAGACGCCGCCTTTCCCCTGGCAAGCCATGCTTGCAGAACGTGTGGCTGAGAAGGGCTGGCCTGACGGGATTGACCTGCCCACCGCCAGCGGCAAGACCGCGTGCCTGGACATCGCCGTATGGGCGTTGGCCCAACAATCCGGTTGTGAAAAGCGCAGCATGCCCCGGCGCATCTGGTTTGTTGTGGACCGCCGCATCGTCGTGGATGAAGCCTTCGAGCGGGCGCAGAAAATCGCGGCGGCTCTCGAAGGCTCCCCCTCGCCCATCGTTCGTGCAGTTGCCGACTGCTTGTTCAACCTGCGCGGTCTGCCTAATCGCCACGACCGCCCCCTTGCCGTCGGCCGCCTGCGCGGCGGTGTGCTGCGGGACGACCGCTGGGCGCGCATTCCGTCTCAGGCAGCCATTATTACCAGCACGGTGGACCAGCTCGGCTCGCGGCTGCTCTTCCGCGGTTACGGCCACAGCGCCCTGGCGGCTCCGATCTACGCCGGGCTTGCAGGCAACGACAGTCTCATCCTGCTCGACGAAGCGCACTGCGCTCAACCCTTCCTGCAAACACTGCGCGCGGTGCGGAACTTCCGGTCCGCGCAGTGGGCGGAAGTTGAAACCCCAGCTCCCTTCCATGTCGCCGTGCTCTCGGCAACGCCGCCAGGCGAAGACGAGGGAGACACGCCGGCCGTTTTTCCGGCTGATGAGGAAGAACGGTCGCGGGCCCTGGAGCACCCGGTGCTTCAAGCCCGGCTAACGGCAACCAAGCGCGCGGTGCTGAAAGCTGTAAAGGACGAAGGGGCCCTGGAGGAAGCGATTGCCAGGGCCGCGGAATCTTTCGCCCGCAACGGCAGTAAACGCGTCGGGGTCATCGTCAACCGCGTTGGCCGCGCAATGGAAATCGCCGCTGCGTTGCAGGCGAAAGCGCGCGAAAACCCTAACGCCGGCGAGCCGGCCCCGTTCGATGTTGAATTGCTCACCGGCCGCATACGCCCCGTCGAGCGTGACTGGCTCGTAGAGGAAAAACTGCGGCCGGTCCTTCATTCATTGCCGGAGCGCGATCCCGAACGCCCGCTCATCCTCGTCAGCACCCAGTGCCTCGAGGTGGGGGCGGATTTCAGCTTCGACGCCCTTGTAAGCGAGTGCGCCAGCCTTGACGCTCTGCGCCAACGCTTCGGCCGACTGGCCCGCCTCGGCCAGCCGCAGACTTCGCAGGCCGTCATTTTCGCAGCCGAATCGGCCTTGAAGGAAAGCGATCCGGTTTATGGTGATGCGGTGAAAGCGACCTGGGAGTTCCTCTGGAGCAAAGCCGAGACCTCATCGCGCAAAGACGGGAGGAGAACGGTTGAAGAACGTAGCATCAACTTCGGCTTCGAGGCGTTGCGGGCCCTGCTCCCACCGCCGGATTCGGAGGAATTCCGGGCCTTGCTCGCTCTGTCTGCTGATGCACCGATTCTGCTCCCGGCCCATCTCGACCTGCTCTGCCAGACGGCGCCACCTCCACATCCCAATCCGGACATTGGCGTCTTCCTGCACGGCAAAGGCCGAACCGCCGCCGAGGTGCGTGTTGCCCTTCGCTGTGATTTGGACCCTCAGCGTCCGCAGGATTGGCCGGAGATCGCCAGCCTCTGCCCGCCCGTGGCAGGCGAGATGTTTTCCGTGCCGTTGCACCGCTTCCGCCAATGGCTCACTACCCAGGAAGCTCCCGACGCCGCTGGCGACATCGAAGGCGAGCAGGGGGACGAAAGCGACGATCTGGCAAAGCGAGCCGTTGGAACAAGCTTCCTCATCTACGCTGGGCGCGAAAAGTCCAAAGTGTCCCGCGACCCCGATGCCATTTACCCGGATGCGGTGGTTCTTCTTCCGGCGCCGCAAGACAACGAAAGCCTGGGCCGTGTGAGACGTCTCGGCCAGGTACTGTGCGCTCAAGGCTTCGGTGCAGAAAAGACGGACCTGTGGGAGCTGGCCTTATTGCGCGCCGGCAAAACGCCCGCCCTGCGCCTCAACCGTGCCGTCCTCGCGCCTTGGCTGACGGGGTGTCCGCCGCTGCGGGACTTGGTGGAACTCGTCGAGAACGGCGAACCGCTGCGGGCGGAACTGGACGACGCCATCGCCACGGTTTTGAACTGGAAGCCGGAATCGGAGACGGACGCCGCGCTGCCCGATTGGCTGCGTGATCTCTTCGCCGCCACCAAGGATTATCTCGTCCGCGACATCGCCAGTCATCCGGCAGGCGGCATCATCCTCCGCGCCAAAACGCAGCGGTCCGGGGCGGACCAGCCTGATTACTTTGCGGACGAGGACGACGCGCGCAGCGAGGCTCCGGAAGCCGTGGAACTCGCGAACCACTGCACCCAGGTCGCCACGACGGCCGAACAATTCGCCCTCGCCTGCCTCGGCCCCGACGCCGCCCCTCTCATCAAAGCCGCCGGCTACTGGCACGACAGCGGCAAGCTTGATCCGCGCTTTCAGGACCTGCTCCGCGCCAATGTCCCCGCAAGCGACGGTGCCGTTCCACTGGCCAAGTCACCCAACAAGCCGCGCTCGCACCAGCAGGCCCAAGCCGCTCGCGAAGCTGTCGGGCTGCCCGATGATTTCCGCCACGAAATGCTCTCCGCCCAACTCGCCGAGCAATTCAGCCGGTCCGGTGCCGCCTCGGACGATCGGGAACTCTTGCTTCACCTGATCGCCAGCCACCACGGCCACGCGCGTCCCTTCGCACCGGTTTGTGAGGACTTTCAACCACCCGCGATTGAGGGCCAACTGCCGTGCGGCAGCATCCGCCTGTCGGCTGAAGCTCGCCGCGGGCTCATCCCGCTGCACCGCCTCGACTCGGGCGTCGCCGAGCGTTTCTGGGCCCTGACCCGCCGCTACGGCTGGTGGGGGCTCGCCTACCGCGAGGCCATCCTCCGCCTCGCCGACTGGCACGCCAGCGAACACGCCAACTCCTAGAAGAAGGGACTTCGGCCATGAACGATCTCGAACTCTCCGCTCTCGACGGCGCCAACCCGCTCGGCTTCCTCGGCGCCCTGGGCACCCTCGCCGTCCTTTCCGAAACCGACTCCAGCATCAAACTCGCATGGAAAACCAGAGCGAGATGGACACCGTTCCTCACCTCTCCACTGCCCCTTGATAGACAAAAGGTTCTTCAACACCTCGCCAAACAACTCCGTGGAAAGCCGGTCAATGCTCAAAAGGAAGTCGAGCGACAGGCAGCCCAGAAACAGTTCGACATGGCGAAGAAAGCCCTCAAGAACGCCAAAGAACGATTGAAGAAGAGAGGGCTGCGCGGCGAAGAGCGTGACGAAGCCTTCAGAATCAAGATCAGTCCGTGTGAAGCCAGCCTGAAGGTTGCCGAAAAACAGCGCCAATCGGCTTTGAAGGAAGCTGTCCCATCCCCCGAACTTGCCCTCGGGCAGCGTCCTGATTGCACAATCGAAGAGTTCCGGGATCATGCCCGGTCGTTTCTTGCAGAGGCAGGGATCGCCAACCGTCGGGCGATCGACTTGCTCGCCGCGTTCGGCGTGGAAATCGCCGATGATGATAACGACCGTATTCAACCCACCCCTTTCTGCTTTATTACTGGCAGTGGTCACCAATGGTTTCTTGATACGGCACGCCAGCTCATGGCTTGCGTGAGTGAAGAAAAGCTCCGCGAAGCGCTCTTCGAACCCTGGGCTTATCGCGACGAGAAACTCACCATGCGCTGGGACCCGCTTGATGACCGCCGCTATGCGCTCATGGACCGGGACCCGACTGCACCCGACAACAAAAGCGCCACCGTGTGGATGGCCAATCTCCTCGGCTACTTCTCACTCGCCTTTTTTCCCTGTGCACCCCTGGGCCACTCAAGCGCCGCCGCCTGCTGGTCATTGGACAAGGGTTTGTCGGCTTTCCGCTGGCCCCTATGGCAACATCCACTGACGAGCAACGCCATCCGTTCGCTGCTCACCCATCGCGCCTTTGCCGCTCCCGACTTTGAGGGCGACCGCAAAGCCCTTCGCGCCGAACTTCGCGCCCGCGGCGTGACGGCAGTTTTCTCCGCTCGCCGTATTCAGGTCGGCAACCCGCCCCTGCACAAAATCAATTTCTCTCCTGCATCCGCATTCTGACTCGCGTTGCTCATTTCGGCCTGGGGCTTTTCGTGCCAGCCTAGGCCCGGCCAATCCGCAAACCGATACCGGACCCGCGCGCCTGCCCCCGCGAGCCCTGCCGCGGGGCGCGTGAGCCGCTGTTTTTGCAGTTTGTCGGTCTGGCATGCGAGGTGCTCTTGCAAATCGGCGATGGATTCGCAGGTGTCTGCCTCTGATTCACGCGCCACGCCGTCCGATCAAACCCTGCGCGAGGAATCGCCGCCCAGGGTGCCGGCCCTCCCCGCAAGCGGCGCTGAACCCCGCCCGCTTGCGCCAGCCAGGATGCCCGCACGCCCGGCCCCGGCGGGAGAAGAAACCAGCCCGTCCGCCGCAGAAAAAGCGCACCCGGTTTTTCAGAAGGCCTTGGAAATTCTCCGCCGCGAAATGCGTGCGCCGGCACAGGAGACGCTTTCCACCCCGACCCCAGCCCCGGGTGCCTCGCCCCTGCCAGCCACCCCCGGGCCCGCCGCTGCATCCTCCGGCCCCACTGTCCCGCCACCTCACAACGAAGGCGACCTCGGGCCCATCCCGGCGCGGATGCTTAACGAGTTTGTCTATTGTCCCCGGCTTTTTTACTACGAATTTGTCGAGGGCGTGTTTGTCGAGAGCGCGGACACCCTGCGCGGCGCCGCCATTCATCAGCGAGTGGATAACGGCTCCGGCGCGTTGCCGGCGGCGAAGCGGGCGGCGCGGAAAAGCGCGGAGGACGCCGCGGCTTCGAACGGTCGGCAGGGCATCGCGCCCGCGGCCGCGCCGGACGCCCCCGACGCCGGCGCTCCGCCGGAGATCATTCATTCGCGCTCGGTCCAGATGGGCTCCGACCGCCTGGGCGTTTTGGCCAAAATGGACCTGGTCGAAACCCGGGCGGACGGCGGGGACTTGTTCACGGCGCTGGAAGTGTGCCCCGTGGATTACAAGGCGGGCGCGCCGCGCGAGGGAGAGGAGGCCAACGAACTGTGGGACACTGACAAGATGCAGCTCGGGTTGCAGGTGTTGATCCTGCGCGACAACGGGTATCTCTGCAACGAGGGCGTGATCTATTACCGTGCCACGAAACAGCGCGTGCGCCTGGTCGTGACCGCCGAGCTGGAGGACTGGATTTTGGGCAACCTTGCCGAAGCCCGGCGGGTCGCCGTGGGTCCGATGCCGCCGCCCTTGAGCCGCTCGCCCAAGTGTGTGCGCTGTTCGCTGGCGCCGGTCTGCCTGCCGGACGAAACGCGAATGCTGGGGCCGGCGCGGACCCAGGGCCAGGCCGGGATCGAAACCGAGCCGGGCGAGGCCGCCCTCAAGGCCCCGCGCCGGTTGATCGCCGCCCGCGACGACACCCGCCCGCTCTACCTCAACACCCAGGGCTGCCGCGTCGGGTGCCGCGACGAGGTTCTGGTGGTCAAGGACAAGGACACCGTCCTCGACGAGGTGCGGATGCGGGATGTTTCGCACGTGGCGTTGTTTGGCAATATTCAGGTTTCCACCCAGGCCATTCAGGCCTTGTGCGAACTGGAGGTGCCGGTTACGTATTTTTCCATGGGCGGCTGGTTCTACGGCATCACCCGCGGCCACGCCCTCAAGAACATCTTCCTCCGCGTGGAACAATTCCGCCTGGCCGGCGACGCGGCGACGTGCCTCGCGCTGGCCCGGCAATTCGTCCACGGCAAAATCCGCAATCAGCGCACGCTGCTGATGCGCAATCATCTCGAGCCGCCCGAGGCCGTCATTCTCAAGCTCAAGCGCGCCTCCGAGGATGCCCTGGCGGCCGACTCCATCGAAACGCTGCTGGGCATCGAAGGCGCCGCGGCGACCCAGTATTTCCAGCATTTTAACGGAATGATTAAAATCGCCGACGAGCTGACGGCCACCGGCGAAGGCGCGCCTCCGCCCGGCGCCGCCCAGCTCGCCTTCAATTTCAACTTCGCCAGCCGCAACCGGCGTCCACCCACGGACCCGGTCAATGCCCTGCTTTCACTGGCCTACAGCGTGTTGAGCAAGGACTGCGCGCTGGCCGCGCTGGCCGTCGGGTTCGATCCCTACCTCGGGTTCTATCATCAACCCCGCTTCGGACGTCCGGCGCTGGCGTTGGACCTGATGGAGGAGTTCCGCCCGCTCGTCGCGGAGTCCACCGTCCTGAGCTGCATCAACAATCGCATCATCACCGAAAAGGATTTCGTCCGCGCCGGCGAGGCGGTCAACCTCGCCCCCGCGGGGCGCAAAAGGTTCTTCCAGGCCTACGAGCAGCGCATGAGTTCGCTCATCACCCATCCGCTGTTTGATTACAAGGTCAGCTACCGCCGGGCGCTCGAACTCCAGGCCCGGCTCCTCGCCAAAACTCTCACCGGCGAAATCGCCGAATATGTCCCCCTCCTGACGAGGTAAGCCGTGCGCACCACTTATCTGGTCTGTTACGACATCGCCGACGACAAACGGTTGCGCAAGGTCTTTAAAACCTGCTGCAACTTCGGCGATCACCTCCAGCTTTCGGTCTTCGAGTGCGACCTCAGCGCCTCGGAAAAAGTTGAATTGGAAACCGCCTTGAGCAACCTTATCAACCACAACCAGGATCAGGTGCTTTTTGTCGCGTTGGGACCGGCTGAAGGACGCGGTGACCGCGTCATCACCTCCCTCGGTCTGCCCTACGTGCGCCTCGACGCCCCGTGTTACGTGGTCTGAAAGGTCGCTGATCTTTGACAATTGAGTCCGCGAGCGGTCAGGTGCCTGCGGAACACCCCCGCCCGCTCGCAACAGGTAAATGCTTCAACCCCAGTATATAATGAATAACCAATCCCTCGTCCGCGCTTGCCCGGACTTGGAAAACCCCGGCCGGTCGCAATTCCAGGATTGCGCCCCTGCGCCGCAACGACTAACAACATCGCGGTTTCCGCGCTCAATTGAGCGCGGCCCCATTGAAGCCAGAAATCCGTCACCATTGGAGACGTGACCGTGTTTCGTTTCCGCGCTCAATTGAGCGCGGCCCCATTGAAGCCAGAAAGGGAAGCCGTTCTGGGCGTCATGGACGCCCTAGTTTCCGCGCTCAATTGAGCGCGGCCCCATTGAAGCCTTTCAACCCCAAACGGGCTGGAGTGCGCCCAACCCGTTTCCGCGCTCAATTGAGCGCGGCCCCATTGAAGCAAGGACAAGCTCACACACACGCTCAAGGGCAAGGCCAGGTTTCCGCGCTCAATTGAGCGCGGCCCCATTGAAGCTGGGCGCCAGGCTAATTCACTGTCCCGCTGAATAGCGGTTTCCGCGCTCAATTGAGCGCGGCCCCATTGAAGCTTGTCGGCATCGGACGGCGGCATTTGGGTTCCGTCCTGTTTCCGCGCTCAATTGAGCGCGGCCCCATTGAAGCCTTCCCAGTGCAATTGATGATTTTCATTTTATCCGCGGTTTCCGCGCTCAATTGAGCGCGGCCCCATTGAAGCAGGTGACGACACCGCCCCGGCACCCCCACCCCCCACGTTTCCGCGCTCAATTGAGCGCGGCCCCATTGAAGCCAGAGTCGCTCCTTGGCCCGAGTCAGTCTGTCCAGGTCGTTTCCGCGCTCAATTGAGCGCGGCCCCATTGAAGCTTGTTTTGCGGCGACAGTTCCACGCGAACCGCCGTGACGTTTCCGCGCTCAATTGAGCGCGGCCCCATTGAAGCGGAACTGAACTGACCGCCGACTCGACTACCGCCCCGGGTTTCCGCGCACAATTGAGCGCGGCCCC
>CAZVYG010000083.1:0-21595 GCA_964631605.1 uncultured Verrucomicrobiota bacterium | reverse complement strand
GTACGTGCGGCTGGATCAAATCGGGGAGAAAACCAGCGAAGACCTGAATTCGGCGCTCAAGAAACTCAAAAGCCAGGGCATGCAAGCCCTCATCCTCGACCTCCGCTGGAACCCCGGCGGCCTCCTCGAACAGGCGGTGGATGTCTGCGAAAAATTCCTGCCCCGCGGCGAACTGGTCGTTACCACCGAGGGCCGCAATCCCGCCCAAAACTCCGTTCGCCGGGCCATGGGGCGCGGCGACATGCTTAACGGCATGCCCATCGTTGTTCTGGTCAACATGGGCAGTGCCAGCGCCTCCGAGATTGTCGCCGGCTGCCTCCAGGACCTTAAACGGGCCATCATCCTCGGCGAAAAGACCTTCGGCAAAGGCTCGGTCCAAAGCATCCTACCCCTCCACGACGGCTCCGCTCTCCGCCTCACCACCGCCAAATACTACACCCCCAGCCACAAAGTCATCCATAAGGAAGGCATCACCCCGGATATTGTCGTCACCATGACCGAGCAGGAGGAACTGGACCTCATTCTCCGCCGCACTCCGGGCGGCGTGGAAAGCCTCGAGGAAAGCGACCGCCAGCGCGTGCGCACCGCGCCCGACCCCCAGCTCGAGCGCGCCATGGATCTGCTCAAAGGCATCACGCTCTTCACGCAGCGCGCGCCCGAATCTGAATCCCGCCTGGCCCAGGGTGTCAAACCAGGCAAGGTGGCGGCAGCCGTTCGATAGGACCGGATGCCCGACGCCTCACCCCGCGGCCAACCCCAAGCCGCTTTCGCTCATGCTGCTGGCCCTCGAAACCTCCTGTGACGAAACCAGCGCCGCGGTCGTCCACGAGGGACGAGTGTTGGCCAACGTCGTCTCCTCCCAAACCGCCCTCCACGAGGAATACGGCGGTGTGGTTCCCGAACTGGCCGCTCGCGAGCACCTTCGCAACCTCATGCCAATTGTGCGTGTGGCTCTCGACCAGGCGGGCGTTGCCCCCAACCGTCTGGATGCCATCGCGGCCACGCGCGGGCCCGGCCTCCCGGGGGCTCTGCTCGTTGGCCTCAAAGCCGCCCAGGCCCTGGCGTTTGCCCTGCGCCGCCCCTGGCTGGGAATTCATCATCACGAGGCCCATCTCTATTCGCCCTGGATTTCCGGCCAGCCTCCCCACGCCCGGTTTCTGCCCGTCCAACCCAACGTCTCCCTGATTGTCAGCGGCGGCCATACCCTTCTGGCGCGCGTAAACGCGGAGCTGGATCATCAGTTGCTTGGCGTCACCCTGGACGATGCCGCCGGCGAGTGCTTTGACAAGGTGGGAAAGCTCCTCGGGTTGCCCTACCCGGCCGGACCTCATATTGATCGCCTTGCCCGCGAAGGCAACCCCCGCGCCTATGAGTTCCCCCGCCCGCTGCTCAACGACGCCTCGGATGACTTTAGCTTTAGCGGCCTCAAAACCGCCGTCCGCTATTTCCTCCGCGACCATCCCCGAATCATTGAAAACGGCCAGGCCATCCGCGACCTCTGCGCCAGTGTGCAAGGCGCCATTGTCGAGGTGCTGGTCGTCAAAACCCTTCGTGTCGCCCGCCGCTCCCGCGTGAGCTGGGTCACCGCCTCCGGCGGCGTCACTTGCAACCAATCCTTGCGCCGCGAACTGGCCGCCGCTTGCGCCGCCGAACACCTCCAATTGCGCCTCGCCGAAAAAGTCTTTTGCACCGATAACGCCGCCATGATCGGCATCCTGGCCGAACGCAAACTCGCGCACGGCTTGCCCCCCACAGACCTTTGCGCCGACATTGCTCCCGGCTGGGCGCTGGACCAGAACCTTGTCCTGTCCCAATAAAAAAGCCACCCGCACGGCGGGTGGCTAAAGCATGCCGCGGGGCGAGGCCTCAGGCGGAAGGCGCCGGGGCGGCGGCGGCTTCCGGCGCGGGCGCGGCGGCCTTGGGCCGGGCAGCCTGTTTCTTGCGCTTAATATAGGCTTGGCGGCGTTTCCGTTTTTGTGCTTTGTTGTATTGCTTGCTCATATTGCTTTGCTCAATCAAATCATTACGTTTTGTCGGGTGGTCACTATGAAGATTCACTGGCTCCGATTCAATCCCTATTTGCTGCCGCTCGCCGTGCTCTGCTTTGCGGGCGGCTGCCAGAGCACTGGCGACAACCCCAAGAAGCTGGAGAGCGCTTTCCGCGCCCATATCGAAGCTCCAGGCGGCCCGGCCGCCCGCGGCCAGCCCGTCCAAGTCTTCCGTTCCAACCCCCTCAACCTCGAAGTCCAGCCCTCCCCGTTCCTGACCGAGGTCAACGTCAAAGCTGCCCGGGTCATTGATGTGGTGGGCGGTTTTGTCGTGGAACTTCAGTTCGACCGCTCGGGAACCTTCCTCCTGGAGCAATACACCAGCTCCAACGTCGGCCGCCACTTGCTCCTGTTTGGCGCGTTTGGCCCCAAGCAAAAGAACACTCCTCAACACAATCGCTGGCTGGCGGCTCCCCTCATCACCACACGAATTTCTGATGGAACACTGGTCTTCACCCCCGACGCCTCCCGCGCGGAAGCCGACCTCTTCGTTGCCGGCCTGCGCAACGTGGCCAGGAAATATCAAGATAAAGAAGAGTAATACAATCATTGAAATCTGTGAAAAGCATCAATGTCAGCCTCCTGCCGGCCGGCGCTTTTATCGCCGCCCTGACGGTTCTCCTGCTCCCCCGCCTCTCCCCCGCCGCCCCCCTCGCTGACATCATTGTCTTCGACGAAGATCCATCTCCAAACAACACGTATTATGACTCCTCCGTACCCTCGGCCATCGCCCCAAGTCTCCTGACCACCTTCCCCTCCCCGTACGGCGGGAAAATGCCTTTGCTCACCAACCGCGCTTTCTCCGGGCGTCAATGCGGATTACTCGAGTGGAAGTCTGCCCCGGGCGGCGACTGGATTCTTTTTATCGCCTGTGCCGGCTTTCAAATCCAGGACGCCCGCGCCTACTCGAACGTGGTTTTTCAGGTTAACGGACCACAACCCACCGCGGCTTCCGTCCTGCCTCGGGCTGGCATGGAAAGCGGCAGTAACCACCGCACCGCCACCGTCCCCCTCGGCACGTTCCTGCCCGAAGGCGTGGACGGCGACACCAATACCTGGCAGACTGTCATCATTCCCCTCAACGCGTTTCAGCCTTACGGCCAATTCTCGCTGGTCGAGTTTAAGGACTTCTTTTTTACCCAGGGCACCGCTGACAATGTTTCTCATACGCTGTGGCTGGACAATTTGCGGATCACCGACGGACACCGCCCGGCTGGTCCCGCCGGGCTGGTAAGCCGGGCCGGGGACCGCAGTGTTGTCCTCCACTGGACTCCCAATGCCGAGCCCGACCTGAGGGGGTATCGCCTTTATCGGGCCCCGGCGGCCGATGGCCCCTTCAGCCTCCTGCAAGTCCAACCCCTCGCTCGCTCCCACTACGCCGACTTTGCGGTGACCAATGATCAAACCCACTATTACCGGGTGCGGGCCCTGAACGCTGCAGGTTTGGAAAGCGTGGACTCGCCCTGGGTTGCCGCCACACCGCGTGCATTTGCCGACGATGCTTCCTTTCTCGAATACCTGCAGCAGACGGCCTTCGATTTCTTTTGGTACGAAACCAACCCAACCAACGGGCTGGTGCGGGATCGCAGCCAGCCCGACTCGGTCTGCAGCATCGCCGCCGTCGGGTTCGGCCTCACGGCCATCTGCATCGGGATTGATCATGGCTGGATCACGCGCGAGCAGGGCCAACAGCGGGTCTTGAGCACCCTGCAGACTTTTTGGAACGGGCCGCAGGGAACCAACAGCTCGGGAATGATCGGCTACAAAGGATGGTTTTACCACATGCTCGACACTGCCAGTGGCGCCCGCGCGTGGAAATCGGAGCTTTCCTCGATTGACACCGCTCTGTTCCTGGCCGGCGTGCTTTATGCCAAAGCATATTTCTCCCTGGATCAGCCCGTGGAAAACCAGATCCGCGCGATGGCTGATGGCATCTTCGGCCGCGTGGATTGGCGCTGGATGTGCAATGGTGGCAACACGCTGACCATGGGATGGCATCCCGAAACCGGGTTCATTTCCTCGCGCTGGATTGGCTACAACGAGGCCATGATCCTTTACATCATGGGCCTGGGCGCCGCGACCAACCCCTTGCCGGCCAGCCAATGGGCCGGCTGGACCAGCGGCTATGCCTGGCGCACCAATTACGGCCAGGCTTATGTCGAATTCCCTCCGCTGTTTGGCCACCAGTATTCCCATTGCTGGATAGATTTCCGACACATTGCCGATTCCTATATGAGCGCCCGCCGCATCAATTACTTCGAAAACTCGCGTCGCGCCACCCTCGCGCAGCGGGCGTATTGCATCGCCAACCCGGGCGGGTTTGCGGGCTACGGCTCGAATGTCTGGGGTTTGACGGCCTGCGATGGCCCGGGCTTCGGGAGCTACGCGGGCTACAACGCACGGGGCGCCCCGCCACCCCAGAATGATGATGGCACCCTGGCCCCGACAGCTCCGGGAGGGTCGTTGCCTTTCGCTCCCGAGGTCTGTCTGCCCGCGCTCCGGCATCTCTACGACGTGTTCCGAACCAATATTTGGTGCGTTTACGGCTTTCGGGACGCCTTCAACCTCACCGCCAATTGGTGGGATACGGACGTGATCGGGATTGACCAGGGGCCGATCCTCCTAATGGCGGAGAATTACCGGTCCCAGAGGGTTTGGAAGGTGTTCATGCGCAATGCCGAAATCCAACGCGGTTTGCAGGCGGCGGGCTTCACCAACCTCACGTTCGTACCCTTGCAGATTCGCCGCACCCAGCCGGCTGGGGACGTCATCCTGAGTTGGCCCGCCCTGACTCCGCGCTCGTACCAGGTCGAGTACTCCAACGACCTCGCCGCCTGGCTCCTCTCGCCGGCTGGCTTTCTCACGGCCACCAGTCCGCTGCTCGCCTGGACGGACTCAGGGCCACCGGCAACTGAATCCAGCCCCGCCGGGACACCCCGGCGCTTTTACCGGGTCCTGGAGTTTGGCTCGCCTTGAGCCCGACCGGGCACCGGCCTCCGCACCACCGCGCGCGGTTTGGAGAAGGCCCGCCGTAATCAATTGTGGTTCGAAATAACGTCGAGGCGGGTGCTCAGCGCCGTTTCCGAACTTGAACCGGCCATCACCTCCACCACACCCGGCTCAACCCCGAACTTCATTTCCCGCCCGTAAAAACCAAGGTGCTCGGGGCCAAGTTCAAATTCGACGGTTCGCGTTTCACCCGGCCGCAGAGTAATCCGCTCGAACCCTTTGAGTTCCTTGATTGGCCGGGTCACACTCGCCGCCGTCCGGCGGAGATACAGTTGCACGACTTCATCGCCCGCGACACGGCCAATGTTCTGGACATCCACGCGGGCCGTCACGCGCCCCGCGGGGGAGATTCTTGCTTCGCTCAGACGCAGATTCGAGAGCTTGAACTCCGTATAGCTTAAGCCGTAACCGAAAGGATAGAGCGGCGTCCACGGCACGTCCAAATACTTGGACGTGTATTTGTTGCCCGCCTCGGGCGGACGCCCGGTCGGTTTGTGGTTGTAGTAGAGGGGCACTTGACCCACCGACCGCGGGAACGTCACGGGCAGTTTGCCGCCGGGATTCACATCGCCGAACAAGACATCGGCAATGGCGTGACCGGCCTGCGTTCCCCCAAACCAGGTTTCCAGAATTGCCGGGGCGTGGGCCGCCAGCCAAGGGATCGAAAGCGGACGGCCGTTCATCAGCACCACGGCATACGGTTTGCCGGTGGCGTGAACGGCCTGGATTAACTCAAGCTGCCGGCCGGGCAGGTCCAACGAACTGCGGGAGGCGGCTTCGCCGCTCATCTCGGCGGATTCTCCCACCGCGAGAATCACAAACTCGGCTTTCTTGGCCGCGCGAAGGGCCTCGTCGAATCCGGCGCGGGACTCCCCATCAACTTCGCAGCCCTTCGCATGATGGATCTTCAGCGCCGGGCGGGTTCTTGCGCGGAGCCCGGCCAACAGGGTTACAACATCCTCCTTCCGGCCATCGCCGGCCCACGAGCCCATCAGGCTGTGCGCGTCGTCAGCCAGCGGGCCGATCACGGCAAGGCTCTTCAGGTTGCGACTCAACGGCAGGATGCCGGCCTGGTTCTTCAGCAGCACAAACGACCGCGCCGCGGCTTGACGCGCCGCCGCCAGGTGCTCCGCCCGCAGCAGCGTCTGGTTTTCCGCTGTCTCGCTGGCGTAGGGGTTCTCAAAAAGACCCAGTCTGAACTTGATGCGCAGCACGCGGCGAACGGCTTCATCAATCGCACCCATTGAAATCCGGCCTTCGTTCGCCAACGCCGCCCCGTGCTCGTTGAACAGACGGCTGACCATTTCCATGTCCACACCGGCCAGCAACGCCAGTGCGGCGGCTTGCTTGCCGTCAGCCGCAAGACCGTGCGCCACCAGTTCCTGGACCGAAGTGTAATCGCTGACCACAATCCCATCGAATTTCCACTCGTCCCGCAGCACCGCCGTAAGCGTGTGCGGGTTGGCTGAGGTGGGCAGCCCGTTCAAGTCATTAAAGGCGCTCATGAAAGTGCCCACGCCTGCGTCCACCGCCGCCTTGAACGGCGGAAAATAGATTTCACGCAACGTGCGCTCGGACACATCGGTGGTGTTGTAATCCCGGCCCCCTTCCGCCGCGCCATAAGCAACCCAGTGCTTGGCGCAAGCCACCACCTTGCCTGGCAACCCGTAGTCCGTCCCTTGAAAGCCTCGGACTCGCGCCCGCGCCATCATCGCCCCCAGGAAAGGGTCCTCGCCGGCCCCCTCGACAATTCGGCCCCACCGCGGGTCCCTTGCAATGTCCAGCATCGGGGCAAAGGTCCACCGCACCCCTGCCGCCGCGGCTTCCGCCGCCGCTATTGCCGCGTCTTGTTCAACCAACCGGGCGTCCCAACTCGCCGCCTCGCCCAGCGGAACTGGAAATAGCGTGCGGTAGCCGTGAATGACGTCGAACGCGAAAAGCAACGGAATTCCAAGCCGCGACTCCTTGACCGCAATCCGCTGCAGCTCGGTTGTCCGCCTGGCGCCTCGGACATTCAACGTTGATCCGAGCCGACCTCGCCTGACCAAATCCACATGTTCCGGACGGTAATCGCCCTCTCCCGTGCCATCAAGTTGTTGAAGCTGTCCCAGCTTTTCCTCCAATGTCATCCGGCCCAACAGCTCCGTCACCCTGGTTTCAGTTTCATGGGCACGCCCGCTTGGTGTCTGATTTAGCTGCGCGTCAACCCACCCTGCAGGACCAAGCATTACGACCATCAACAGAAGCCACCAACGACCATGCAGCTTCAACCGCGTTCTCGACAAGGTCAATTGTCTGTTTTTCATGATAAAATACAGCAGTTAAATAACTGATAATGAACGATTTAAGTCCAGCTCGAACGCTGCCTCATTCGGGCGGCACCCGTATGCAGATCACCGCGATTCAACGGAGTGCAAGATTGGGGGCAGCTTCTCGCGGTGTCAACTCTGGACTGTAGTATGATGTAGTTGTCCTGAGTACAAAGGAAGCTTGTCGGGATTGGGTTTGGAGACGCATCGGCAATGATTCATTATCGCAGCCAATAAAGTTTGGCTTTCATTGCGCCCCTGAAACGGTTACATTAGTGCGAATGCCTACAACTCATGTAACAGTTTTGTTGAGGCTGACACCGCTACTGCTGAGCATTGGCACCTTGGGTTCACTGAGCGCGGAGCCAGACCCGACGGCAGTTGGGGTTATTACAAACGCCGCTTATGTCCGCGCGTTGAATCCGGAGCAAGCGGCGCAACGATTGCCGGTGCGCATCGAGGGCGTCGTCACCTTCAGTTTTAATCCGCGGTCGTGTTTTGTTCAGGACAAGTCCGCAGGTATTTACGTGGGCAACGGTGTCGAAGCACCCGCTTTATCGGCGGGGGACCTGGTTCGGGTCGAAGGAGTGACCGACCCGGGTGACTATGCGCCCATCGTCGTGCCATCTCGTTTTGAGGTTCTGGGGCGGACCAACCTGCCGCCGGCCCGGCGCGTGACGTATGCGGACTTGATGACGGGCCATGAAGATAGCCAATGGGTGGAGGTGGTTGGATTGGTTCGGACAGCGGACGGGCGGCCGGAGGAACAACGGGCGATTGAGGTGGACTTGGGGGGAGGGCGGATTACCGTTTTCCTGCCCAACATTCCACATGACGACTTGATGCGGCTGGTGGACAGCACGGTGCGAGTTCGGGGGGTATGCGGCACCTGGTTTAACCGACTCCGCCAGCTTTTTGGAGTTCGACTCATGGTGCCGCGCTGGGAGGACATTACCGTCGAGGTCCCCGCGCCCCCCGATGTCCTGGCGCAGCCGAGCCAGCCCATTGGCGAGTTGTTGCGCTTCGCACCCCAGGGATCCTACGGCCATCGCGTGAAAGTCGCCGGCACCGTCATCCTGCAGCAGCCCGGACGCGCGCTCTTTCTCCAGGATGAGCGCTACGGTCTGTTTGTGCAGTCTCGGCAAACGGGAATCCTCGAGCCGGGTGACCGGGTCGAAGTGGTTGGGTTTCCCGACACCGGCGAATACACGCCGATGCTCCGCGATGCTGTCTGGCGAAAAACCGCCTCCGGCCCCGGTCCCACACCCATGCTGGTGCGACCCGATGAGGCGCTGACGGGAATGCACGACTGCCGCCTGATTGCCGTCGAGGGCAGGCTGCTCGAACGAAGCCGGGACAACCTGCAGACCATCCTGCTCCTCGAAGGCGAGGGCCGCGTGTTTACCGCGCGCCTGGAATCCGCCGACCCCCGGGCCGCGCTGGCTCACCTCCAGAACAACAGCCGGTTGCGGGTGGCCGGCGTGTGCCGCATTGAAGTTGGGGAGGATTGGCGCGCCGGACCAGAGTGGCGGGCGAAGGCTTTTCACATGCTTTTGCGCAGCCCGGCCGATGTCCAGGTGTTGGCGCTTCCTCCCTGGTGGTCATTGAAACGCCTGCTCTGGGTCATTGGCATCCTGATGGCCATTGTGCTGGCCTCGCTCCTCTGGGCCACGCTGCTGCGCCGCAAAGTCCAGCAACAAACCCGGATCATCCAGCAGAAGCTCGAGCTGGAGGCGCGGTTGAAGGAACGCTACCGGGACTTGTTCGAGAGCGCCAACGACATGGTTTACACCCACGACCTGAACGGGCGCCTGACCTCGATCAACCAGGCGGGAGAGCAGTTGCTGGGTCGCAGCCGGGCCGAAATGGCGAACCGCTGTTTGGTGGACTTCATCGTCGAGGAACAACGCCCCGCGGCGCGCCAATGGCTCCAGGACATCCTGAATGGCAAAGCCCCGCCGACCATGGACTGGGACTTTCTGAACGCGCGCGGCGAGCGGGTGCGGCTGGAAACCAGCCCGCGGCTGATTGGCCACCAGGGGGGGGAAGTCGAGGTGGAAGGCATCGCGCGGGACGTAACCGAGCGCCGGCGCCTGGAGCGGGAGATTCTCGAGATCAGCACGCGCGAGCAGCGGCGCATCGGACACGACCTCCACGATGGCGTCTGCCAGCAACTGGCGGGAATCGCCGTGCTGGCCGATGTGCTGGCCGATAAGCTGGAAGCCGACGGACGGCCCGAAGCTGCCGAGATGCGCAAAATCACCAGTCTGGTCGGCCAGGCCAATCAGCAAACCCGCGGTGTGGCGCGCGCCTTGTTCCCGGTGCGCCTCGAGGAGAACGGCCTGGTGTCCGCGCTCGAGGAACTCGCGCAGGGCACCGCCGCTTTCTTCAACACACGCTGTGAATTCCGCTCGGATCCGGCGGCCCGCGTCTGCGATGCGACCGTGGCGTTGCACCTGTACTACATCGCGCAGGAGGCGATTCTCAACGCGGTGAAACATGGCAAAGCCCGCCAGATTCAAATCCGCCTCGAGTCCAGCGGCAACGAGGGCCTGGCCTTGACAGTTCAGAACGATGGCCTGGCATTTCAAATCCCCGAGGGGCGCGGCCCGGGGATGGGCATTCCGATCATGAACTATCGCGCCCGAATGATCGGGGCGACCATTGCCATCCAAACCCCGCCCGGCGGCGGAACCCGCGTGGTCTGCGAGCTCATGCGGGAGCCGGTCCTCGCGACCGACAAGCTCCCGCCGCCGGCCCCGCCGGAGGCTTGTGCGGCGGGAACCCAAACGGTTAAAGTCAAATGATGAACGAGAGCACCGAGCGCGGAGGCACTCTCCGCATCCTGATCGTGGACGACCACCCTTTGTTTCAGGACGCCTTGCGGGAATTGATCAGCCGGGAGCCGGGTTGGGGCGTTTGCGGCACCGCCAACGACGCGGCCGAGGCCCTTCGCCTGGTCGAGACGACCGACCCCGACCTGGTCATTGTGGACATCTCGCTGGGCGGAACCAACGGGATTGACCTCATTAAAACCATCAGCGCCACCAAGCCCGATCTGCCAATGCTCGTGGTCTCCATGCACGATGAGTCCCTGTTCGCCGAACGCGCGATTCGGGCCGGTGCCATGGGTTACGTCACCAAACACGAACAGCCCAAGACCGTCAAAGCCGCCATCCAGCACGTCCTGGCCGGGGAAATCTACTTGAGCCACAAAATGGCCACCTCGCTCATCACCAAGTTAATGCATGGCACTTCCGATCTGCCCGCCGAGAATCCTCTCCATCAGCTCAGCCAGCGGGAACTCGAGGTTTTCCGTCTCCTGGGCGAGGGCAAAGGCGCCCGTGAAATCGCCCAGCAGCTCAATCTCAGCGTCGCGACCATTAACTCCTTCCGCGCGCGAATCAAGGAGAAGCTCAACCTGAAGACTTCCACCGAACTGTTGCTGCGCGCCGCCAACTGGGTCCGGGAACAAGCCGCCGAGAACCAGGCGGTGAACCGCTGAAGGGCGCCGGCGGTCGAGGGCTACCGCCTCACGCTCAACCGCTCGGTAATCCACGCCGCATCTATTCGACCGCCGGGATCCACGCTAAAGGGAATTTGCTGGAAGCCGCCGGACATGCGCACCGGAATAATCGTCGCCCGGCTCCGCCACTTGTGAATCTCGGAGTGCCCGTCGGCGAACGAAAAACCGCAGGCGCCGTTGTGGTAGGAAGCGGGAAGGTCGCCCCAGTAGGAGAAGGTCGCCAGGTCGGCGTTATTCAGAAAATACCCGTCATTGATGCTGTCGGGGTGCTCATCCACCGTCACAATGCGCTTGGCCGGCTCGGGCGTGTCGCCCAGCTTCAAAAACTGCCGATAGCTCGGAAAGAAGTTATTGCCCCCGCTGGTCCAAGTCGGATTGTACGGGCCGAAGTAGGCGTTCATGGCCATCGAGCGCGGACGCTCCCGCCATCCCTGCAACCGCTGCTGCGGGCTGAGGAATTGATCGGCCGGGCATTTGTAAACGCCCAAATTGCCGCCCACATAAGTTCCCAGCGCCGCAAGCTTGATCAAGTCCACATTGGTGATTTGCGACTCCGTGGTCCAATACATGTTGTTGCACACCCACGTGCGATACGGGTACGACTTGGTGCTGTTCACATACGTGATCTCGGCGTAGGTTTCCGCCTGCCCAAAGTTCCCAACCACCTTGTCGTTATTCTCACCCGCGTACTGGTGCCACGCCATCATCAGTTGTCTGCCGTTGCTCATGCACATCACGCCCTGCGCCTTGGTTTTTGCTTTCGCCAGCGAGGGCAACAACATCGCCGCCAAAATGGCAATGATGGCGATGACGACCAGAAGCTCTATCAGCGTAAACGCTCGGGCCGATCGGTTCGATTCGTTGGGTTGTGTTACTTTTGCCATATAAATGCGATTTCTGCCTTAAGTTATCCGAAATCCCAAGCCAATGCAAGTGATTTTTGTACGCGCTATGTTTACATTCATGTAGTAAATTGTATCAGCGGCAAAAACCTCCTGTTCTGACCGAGCTCGACCGGGAAAATCTTCCTCGGAAAGAGCGGTATTATGTTCATAATACATTTAATAACAACATGTTGTGTACATAGTCTTAGATTTTTACTCGGCAGAGATCAATATCTTCGGCTCGATTGACCAGTTCAGAGCGGGCGTCTCGCTTAAGCTGATTCGCTTGAGAATGTAAGAAAACTGTTGACATGAATAACACAATGAACTACATATCCCTTAATGACCAGCCACATTGTAAGGCAACCAAGTCATTGTGCCGGTGAGACCGTCCGGATAACGGACCGGACGGCTAGCCTCAAACCCACTAAAACCAAAAGAAAGCTACTATGAAATCTACCTCCAGAAAAGTCGAACAGTTGTGTTCAACACGGGCGGGCGCCCTGATGTTGAAAGCCAGTGCCGCCGCGATGGCGGTGTTGCTGGCGGCGGGCGTTGCCAGTGCCAACGAATTGATCAACGGCAAACTCGATACGATCGCCGTCGGTCCGCAGAATAATGCCACGCCGACGGGATGGACCGTGGAAGCCACCAAGGTTATTTCGGGAATTAACTATGATGGTTGCTCGTCCGAGCCGTGGTGCAACGTGCTTGACATCGGCGGCTACGGCCTGTTTTTCAAGCCCTTCCAAGGCACCGTGGGTGACGAGATCACGGTTCATTTCTATCAGGACAACCCCGCCTCGCCGGGCACGAAATACACGCTCTCGGGCTACGCGGCGGGCGAGGCCAACTATTGCGGCTTCTTCACGACCAACAACCCGCCGCCGCAGACGTTGTTCGTGATCCAGTTTCTGGACGCGGGCAACTCGGTGATTGCCAGCAACGGGTTTGACCTCGTGGCCGCGGGCTTGCCCAATACCGGACCGGGCAGCATGCAGTCCTTCCTCTTCACGACGCCGCAAGTGACGGCGCCGCCCAATGCGGCCGTGGTGCGGGTGGGCGCTTCGATGCTCAACGCCTACAGCACCTCCGGTGCGCAATCGTTTTTTGTGGATGCTTTCGAGCTGCTGGCGGAAGCCCCGCCCGGCGCTCCCGTGATTACCAACCAACCCAAGCACACGACGGTTTCAGCCGGCGCCACCGCCGTCTTCACCGTCGGCGTTTCGAACATCGCCGGGGTGTCCTATCAGTGGCAATACAATGGCGCCAACCTCTCCGACGGCGGCAACATTTCCGGCGCGACCACCGCGACCCTGACCGTCACCGGCGTGTCTTCCAGCGATGTCGGGCGTTATCGCGTGCGCGTGACCAATGCCGGCGGCTCGGTCCTCAGCTCGGAGGCGACGCTGGCCATCGTCGGCATCAACTTCTACCCCGTCATTTCGATCACCGGCAAAATCGGCGACACCTATCGGGTGGATTACTCGACGGCCATCGAGCCGACCACTTGGATTCCTCTCAGCACCAACGTCCTCACCAGCTCGCCGCAACTGATCCTGGACGCGACTTCACCGGGCGACAATACCCGGTTCTACCGCGCCGTGTTCTTGCAGTGAGATTGCCGCCGGTCTCCCGGCGGTTGGACCCGCTCTCGAATCAGCGCCCGGCGGCTCAGCCCGCCGGGCTTCGTGTGTTTAGGGGCCGCGAAACGGTGCGCCCCCCCCCGCTTCGAGCCTTCCGTCTCCGGCGATTCGTGTCCACTGCCGAGCCCACAACTGCGCGTCGGCGACGGGGAAGGGCCACCCTTTTGAATTGCCAGGGGCACTCTCCGGAGGGGGGAGTGATGCTCCCAGACGCCCGCGTTTGAGGCGACATCTCCTTGACGGCGCGGCCGGGTCAACTACCATGCGCAGCGCCTTGAGCGGAACTTAAAGCAAATCCGGGCGCTCACCTCCTTCCGAGGGTCCCGGTCAGCCGAATCCTTAATTAGAAAACCAGCAATGAGCACGATCTATGATATTCAAGCGCGTGAGGTCCTCGATTCACGCGGCAACCCCACAGTCGAGGTGGATGTTATTCTTGCCGGCGGCGCGGTGGGCCGGGCGGCGGTCCCTTCCGGGGCCAGCACTGGCGAGCACGAAGCCATCGAACTGCGCGACGGGGACAAGAAGCGCTACCTGGGCAAGGGAGTGACCAAAGCCCTCAAGAACGTGACGGGCAGAATTCTGCCGGCGCTGAAGGGCATGGACGCGCTGGACCAGGTCGCGGTGGATCAAAAAATGCTCGCCTTGGATGGCACGGAGACCAAATCCAAGCTGGGCGCCAACGCCATTTTGGCCGTGTCGCTGGCGACCGCCAAAGCGGCTTCCGACGCGTTGGGCATGCCGTTGTTCAAATACCTGGGCGGAGTCAACGCCAAGGTGCTGCCCGTGCCAATGGCCAACGTCATCAATGGCGGCGCCCACTCCGACGCTCCCATTGATTTCCAGGAGTTCATGATCATGCCACACGGGTTGCCGACCTTCAGCGAAGGCCTCCGCGCCCTCGCCGAAATCTTTCACGCCCTCAAAGCCGTTCTCAAAAAACGCGGCCTGAGCACCGCCGTGGGTGACGAAGGCGGATTCGCGCCGAAACTCAACAGTGTTGAAGATGCCATCGAATCCATCCTGCAGGCGACCAAGGACGCGGGATACAAGGCCGGCAAACAGATCTTCCTGGCCTTGGACGTGGCGGCCTCCGAGTTTTACAACAAGAACGGCACCTACACCTTCAAAAAGAGCACCGGCAAAACCGTCTCCGGCGACGAGTTGATCAACTTTTATGTCAAGCTGTGCGGCAAATACCCCATCGTCAGTATCGAAGACGGCTGTGCCGAGGGTGACTGGAAGAACTGGAAGACGCTCACCGAAAAGCTTGGCGATAAAATCCAGCTTGTGGGCGATGACCTCTTTGTCACCAACGTCAAATTCCTGCAGCGCGGCATTGATACCGGCACCGCCAACTCGATCCTGGTCAAGGTCAATCAGATCGGGTCCCTGACCGAAACACTGGACGCCGTCCGCCTGGCCCAAACCAACCGCTACACCGCCGTGATCAGCCATCGCTCCGGCGAGACCGAAGACGCCACCATCGCCGACATCGCGGTGGCCACCAACTGCGGCCAGATCAAGACCGGGTCGCTCAGCCGTTCGGACCGCCTCGCCAAATACAACCAACTGCTGCGCATCGAGCAGTTGTTGGGGCGCGACGCCGTTTATGCCGGCACGACGGCCCTGCCGAAGGGCTGGTAGTCAGTCGGGGGTGGCAATGCTGGCACGCAGTCGCGCCCGCGGCTGGCGGCCGCCGCTGCCTTCATGAAATTCGGCGCACACATGTCCACCGCCGGCGGCGTCTGGCGCGCGCTCGAACGCGCCAGAACCGCCGGCGCCGACATCGTTCAGATTTTCGTCAAAAACAACATGCAATGGCTGGGCCGGGCGCTGTCCGCCGCCGACCTGTCCCGCTACACCGAGGTTCTCGCGCAGAGCGGCCTGGCCGCGGTGTTCGGTCATACGGGCTACCTCATCAACCTAGCCGCGCCGCCCTCGCGCAACCGGGACCTCTCGCTCCAGTCCCTGATCCAGGAAATCGAATTGGCCACGGCGCTGCGCCTGCCGTTTCTGGTGCTCCATCCCGGCGCGCACCTGGGACAGGGTGAAGCCCGCGGGCTGGACTTTGTTGTGGCCGGCCTGAATGAGGTGTTTGCGGCGACCCGGCGTTCTCCCGTGCGCATTGCTCTTGAGAACACCGCAGGGCAGGGGACCTGCCTCGGGCACAAAATCGCGCATCTGGCGGACATCTTTTCCCGAGCGAAAAAGCCTGATCGGCTGGGCATCTGCCTGGACACCGCGCACTTCTTCGCCGCGGGGTACGATATTCGCACACCGGCCGGCTGGAACGCCGCGATTGCGGAGGTGGACAAGCTGATTGGGTGCCGCCACATTCTCGCCTTTCACCTCAACGATTCGAAAACGGATCTCGGCTCGCGTGTGGACCGGCACGCCCACATTGGGGAAGGCAGGATCGGGCGCAAAGCTTTCTCCCACATCGTCAACGACCCGCGGTTCCAGGATCATCCGGGCTGCTTGGAAACGCCGAAGTCCGAAGACTTGCACGAAGACATTCGCAATCTTGCCACGCTTCGCGCACTCATGCGGCGCCCTCGGGAAGGCCGCCGCGTTGCTTAACACGGCTGGCGCGTCCCGGGCGGGAAACGGCTGAAGGCCGCGCGGCCCGGCCTCGCCTGCTGAAAGGCCCAGGCCCGCTTGAGCGAAGCCCAGGCCGTTGCCACTTCGCACGCGTCCGGATTTGGGGTGTTCACCCCATGGCACAGGTGAGGCATCTGGCTTAGCCTGACTTCGGTTCCTTGTAATGGTGGTTAGTTAGGTTCAAGGCGGCTCCGGGTGGAGCCGCCTGTTTTCTCTCCGGGCTTGGGAGCCAATGCCCCTCCGTTAATCGCGTGTCGGAAAAAGTCAACCGCCAGAGCCAATGGCGGCGCAGGTCTTCTTGTCGCACTGAAGGGCGCGCGACCGAAAAAAACCATGAAAAGTCGTTGCCTCTTTGGGGTGGCTTGGTTAGGGTACGCTCAACCGTGTGTATTTGGGCGCACCCCGTTGGTGCGCCTTTTTGGTCGAGTGATGCTTCGCCTTCTCCAAGGCCGCGTGTCTTCCGTCAAAGCCCGCCAGCAGCAAGGATTCTCCGGACTCCCTCCGCTGCTCCCAGCGGAAGGCCGATGTGCCCGGCGGGAACCTCAGCCTCGCGAGGGTTTATGCGAATCAACCGCCCGCCGGACCTGCGCGCCGCTGTTTGCGAGGCGTGCCTGACCGTCGGGATGGCGGTGCCGGCGCCCAACTCGATCACCACCAGCCGGGCGGAGCCAGGGGAGAAGCGCTCAAGCCATGTCTCGAATCGCTCATGCTGGGCGTCGGTCCGATGGCTCAGCCACAGCCAATCGTTAAACATCAGTATGTTCGGCCGCGCCAGCCCGCCGCAACGCCTGCACCTCGGCAAGGGATCACGCGCTCGAAAGCTCGCCTCGTCCACCGTCACCGTCTCACCGGCTGCGCTCCAAATGTCGTTGGAACACGGAACCACGCACTGGAAATGGTGGATCGAGCCGTGGCATTCCACGATTCGGTCCGGTGCGAACCCCGCCTTCTGAAACTGCCCGTCCACGTTCGAAGTGAACACAAAACAACCGGCGGGCTTGTCCGCCGCGATTTCCAGCAACTGCCCAAACCCGCTGTGTGGGAGTGTTTGGCGGTAAAGGCTCAGGCGGTGGCCGTAAAACGCCCAGGCCAGATGCGGATCGCGCTCAAACCAGGCCGGATTCGCCATGGCCTCGAACGAATGGCCCAGCTCGGCCAGCCGCGGATAGGCCCGCCAGAACCCGCGCTCGCTCCGGAAATCCGGCAGTCCCGAATCCACTCCCATCCCCGCGCCGGCGGTGATCAGCAGCCCCTCCGCAGCGCGGAGTTCCGCCGCCGCCTGCCGCAGCAACTCCTCAAGCGATTCAGAGGACGACGGGGGGACCATCCTGCGCTTGCGCCACCCACCGCGGTTTCTGACTCAGGCCCGAACCTCGATTACCGAATTGAGTGTGCCATGCTGGTTCCACACGTTGTCCCTCGCCAGCGGATCGGGAATCCACTCGCCGTCCACGACAAATTTGTATTCATAGCGCCCCGGCGCCAGGGTCAGCGTGGTCTTCCAATACCCGCTCTCCTCCCGGGTCATGGGCGCTGCGTCCTTGGACCACCCGTTGAAATCGCCGCTCAGCGACACCTGCTTTGCCCCCAGGTCCAGCAGCACAAAGGTGACTTTGACCCCCGCAGCCGATGCCGTGGCGCTGCCTGCAGTTTGCGGCGCAGCCCCCTGCTGCTCCGCGGTTGCGCTCTCAGGCCACAGTGCCGCCAGGGGCGTCAGTAGGTGGGGCGGCTCGGTTGCCACCGAGGCAACTTCGGGTGACGGTCGGGCGGTTTCAGCAGGAGCAACTGCTTTGTCCACCGCCGGCGAGGCCGTCAGCAGGTTTGTCTCCTCGGCCGCATCTGTGGCCGGTGTCTCCGGCAGCGGCGCCGGTCGAGTCTTGGATTTCTCAGAGGATTTCTTTGCCATGGTTCGTCCGGGTTATGAATTTGCTTTTGAACGTTGGGTTCGTCCAATCCTGTACGAACAAAGACGCGCGTCAAGCCCCGAGTCATGACCGTCTCGTGCACTCGTGTAATACCAGCCGCCCCGCTCCCCCCGCGACCTCACAGCAGCGGCAGGATCGGCTTTTGGCCGCCTCTGAGGTCTTTCGCCAGCCGTTCCAGCTCGCCGCCCGGGCTGACATGGATGAAGCACAGAATCGCCGCCGCGCGCACCGGCGTCATCACTTCAGGCGGGGCTTTCTGGAGATAATCCAGCACGCGGGACTTGGCCGGTTCGGTCAACGCCTTCAGATACAGGATTGCGACCTCGTCGGTGAAGGGGCACTGGGCGACTTCCTCGAAATTCGAGCGCCAGGCCGTCCGCACTTCCACCAGCGTCAGGGAATCCTCCTCGTCAAGGCCGAAGGCGATAGCCGTGAGCGCGTATCGTTGGCCTTCCACCCTTCCACCATGACTGCTATGGCGGCAGGCGGGTTGTCCCAGTCCGGTTCTTCGATGAACAACTTGCGGGATTCGAGGGAGTCAAGCTGCTGGCGGGTAGGGGTGGGATTCAGCGGCATGGCGGGTATCAGGCGAAAGGATTCAATGCAGTGATGCCCTCAATGCCAGCAAAATCCCCGTCATTCTCCGTGAGGATGACGGGGATGCCTTCCCGCAGCATGAGGGCGGCAAGCTGCCGATCGAAGTAGCTTTGCCGGGTTACGCCGCCTGCCACGCACAGGTCCAGGGCATGGTGGATGCTCTCCAAGGTGAGCGGAAGAACAGTGAGCCCGCGCAGACGGGCAATGGACCGAATTTTTTCCCGTGCCAAAGCAGGGTCGTCGGGCGGTTGATTTTTCGGCCCGGTGAGATTCGGATACATTTCGGCAAGGTTTTGCACCGAAACAAACAGTTCGACACCAGTGCGGCGGCGGAGCGAAAGAACCTCCCGGGCCCGCGCGTGGCGCGGGTCGGCCGAGAGTGTCGCGTAGATCAACACGTTAGTGTCAACCAGGACCCGCCCCGTCAATTCGTTAACGTTCATAGGTTTCCTGCCGGCTGAAACGGCCCGCGAAACGCCCCTCGGAAGTCACGATCTCATCCTCAGAGGCGCCGCGCTTGCGCAAGAACTCCTCCAAGGCCAATTCGATGATCTGGCTTCGCGAGCGGCGCTCCTCCTGACCAACCCGGTTCAAGTCCGCCAAGAGGTTATTATCTATTGTAGCACTAATATGGGATTTCATAGCATGATGGTATTACTTATTTGTGGCCTTGTCAAGACTGGGGGCCTTGATTGGCGGAGTTCTTCAACCTGCGGGTAAATCCGGAAGCATTCCATCCAAGTTGCCTGTTCCTCCAGGACGCCTTCGGCGAAGACGGCCTTGAGGCGGAGGTTCATGTTCTGCGGTGTCGGCTGGAAAAGCTCGGCATTCTGGGCTTGGGTGAGTCAGGATGATCGGCCAGGGGAGGTGGAAGTTGACTACGATGGCGGCGTCTTGAAGGTTTTGACCTTCACTCAGAACGTCGGTTGCAAGCAGGACTTGAAGTTCGTCTTCTGGGGGGACTTGTTGGAGCTTCTGGTTGCTTTCCGGGCCTGGTCAGTTTGTGACGCCTTCCTGGTCGCCATGAATCATCAGCACGCAAACCGCATGTACCGATGACTTGTATCCACAAGAACCAGCCGGGTCAACCCCCGACCACGAGGCTGGCAAAACGGAGCATCGCATCAAGACGCGCGCGAGGATCTGGTGCTCAGGGGTGGGTATTTGGTGCCCCGGCTAGGACTTGAACCTAGAACCAATTGATTAAGAGTCAACTGCTCTGCCAATTGAGCTACCGAGGCGGCCCCAAATTCATGGCAATAATAACCGTCCCCTCCGTCGAGGTCAACAGCGGGATGTCAGAAAAGCAACTGTTCCGCCCCGAGGGGAGTGAACGATTGGGTGGCGCAGGCTGGTGCTGCGCCTGAGGCCAAGGGCGTGGCGGGGGGCCGCGCCGCGGTTAATGGTCGCAACTGCAACCGTGGCCGCAGGAGCTCTCGTCGAGGTCTTCCGCGGTCGGCAGCCGGCCCAGCTCGAGGGTCTTGTTCAAATAACGCTGGATGGTTTGCCGAAAACCCTGAAGCTCTTCCTGGGCATCGAGAAAACCGCGCGCCACGGGATTGTTCAGGAGCGAGTCCCGGTCGCGTTCAAAATCGGCAATCTCCTCGCCGGTCAACGGCATGGCATTTTGTTGTTTGCGCTGGAGGGCCTGTCCCTTTTCCACCAGTCCATCGTACTGGGAGCGTGCGTTCTCATCGCCCAGGAAGGTTTCAATGCGCTGTCGAATGGATTGAAAGTCGGGTTGTTCCAGAATGGTTTGGCACAGCTCGCGCGTTTTGCGCAGCACCGGTGTGTCGTCCGTCATGATCATATTGCGTATAGTGTAAAGCCGTTCCGGCGGTTGTGCCAGAAACAACAGCGGTTAATTAATCACAAGTTGGCGCCAAAGGCAAACCCGCATCCGGCCGCGTCCTCAAACGGGCGCCGGCTTCAGCCTCTCCCTGGCCAGGCGCAGGTAGAGATCATAAAGATCGTCCACCATCCGCTGGCGGCTGAAGCGCTCGCGCACGAAATCCCGGCCGGCCTGGCCAAGACGTTGGCGCAACGCGGCATCCCCCGCCAACTGCAGCAGGCGGAGACGAAGGCTGGCGGTATCCCGCGGTCGCAACAGAAAGCCGGTTTGGTCGTCCAGGCACACCTCGCGCGCGCCGTCGCAGTCATAGGCGATCACCGGGCGGCCGGCGGCCAGCGCCTGCGGCAACGAGCGCGGCAATCCTTCGCGCAGCGACAGGTGCACCAGCAGGTCCATGATCCCAACCAGCGGCGGCACTTGCTCGGGTGGAACCAGGCCGGTGAAAATGAAGTGTGACCGCAGCCCCGCCTTGCCAACCTCGCGCTCGAAGGTGCGCCGCAGGGAACCGTCTCCCACCAGCAAAAACTTCAGCCGGGGCGCCGCCCGGACTAAATCGGGCGCGACGGCCAGCAGGTCATCGTGGCCTTTAAGCCCGGTGATGCGGGCAATCTTGCCCACGACGATGTCTTGGGGGGCGAGGCCCAGGCGCGCGCGGAGGGCGGGGTCGTTGGTTGCCGCAAGAAACGGCTCGAGGGCGAAACCACTCAGGATTTTGGTGTATTGCTCCGGGCGTCCGATTCCCGCCTGCAGATACTGCTGGCGCATGGCATCAGCCACGACGACAAAATGAGTCGTGACTCTGGCCGCAAACCGCTCCGCCGCGCGAAAGGCCCCATTGGCGGCGACCCCTTGAAAGGGGCCAAAGGAGGGACCGTGCACGGTGTGCAGGATCAGCGGCACACCGGCGCGGGCGGCGGCCAGGCGGCCGAGGATGCCGGCCTTGCCGCTGTGCGTGTGCACCAAGTCGGGTTGTTGCCGGCGAAAGCACTCCAGCAGCCGGCGATAGGCCCTCCAATCCCGCCATGGATTGATGGGACGGACCAGGTCGGGGAGGATGGTTAATAATTGGGGGCACTCGCTGAATCGCGATTCCAGCGACCCCTCCACCGGCCCGCAAGGGCCGGAAATCAGGTGCGGTTCAAGCCCCTGTTTGTGCCGCAGGCCCAACACGGAGTCCACGGTATTCTCCTGCGCC
>CAZVYG010000082.1:0-21888 GCA_964631605.1 uncultured Verrucomicrobiota bacterium | reverse complement strand
CGGTCCACATCTCCGCGCCGAGAGCCGCCCACGCTACTCGCTAATGATTGGGGTCATTTCAACATTTCAAAATCGGGACTTGCGCGGCGTGGGGGAATGTGCTTGGATTGTGCGCGTCCCGCAACACTATGGCCCGCGCAAGCCCAAGAAGCGTGGCGTGCCTTCCGGGTGGGATTAGGTTTTCCACGACTCGGCCAGCGGAGCTGTCGTCTGCCGGCACTGTCTGGGGTCTCGACGGCCGTGATCTTTCCGCCCTATCTCCGGCAGGCTTGTGCGCAGGCTCCTTATACCGCCTCCCTCACGGCACTGGGTCTCCTTTTCCGTAAAAAAACCAACAACACAAACAAAAATTCAACCCAACTGGAGTCACCTATGAAAATCACCGGACACTTACCCTTGCGGCAACCGCCGGTGTCACCGCAACAAACCTCAAGCTCCCGCGACACATCCGTGCGGCGGCTCCCATTGGCGCTGCTATCGGTCGCCGGACTGCTGGCGGCCGCGCTTTGCAGCAACGCCGCCGTCTTGAGCTGGTCGGGCGGCTCGCTCACCACCGCCAATTGGAACGACAGCGCCAACTGGGGCTACGCCGGCATCCCGGCCAACGGAGACACGTTGATCTTCCCGGCGGGACAGCCCCGGCCGACCAACACCAACAACCTCTCCAGCCTCTCGCTGAACCAGGTCCGCTTTGTGGGCGCCGGCGGCGGCTACGCCGTCTGGGGCAACAGTTTCACGATCAGCGGCAGCATCGAGGCCACCAACACCGCCGGGGCCAACACCATCAACAACCCCATCACCCTGGGCGCTGCGCCGGTGACAGTGAACGTCGGCAGCGGCACCAGCCTCACGCTGGCGGGCGCCTTGGGCGGGAGCGGCGGGCTGGCCAAGAACGGCATCGGCACGCTCACTCTTTCCAGGTCCGCCGCGAACACCTATTCGGGTGCCACCACTGTAAATGCGGGTCTGCTCCAGTTGGGCAAAACCGCTGGTTGGGCCATTGGTTACGGCTCGCTCACCATCGGTGACGGTGTGGGCGGCTACCACGCCGACATCGTCCGCTACACGGGCACGAGCACCAGCCAACTGAACACACCGGTGCCGATCACGGTCAACAGTTCGGGACTGCTCGACTTAAACAACCACTCCGACGGTGTGAATGGCAGCTTGACGCTCGACGACGGAGACGTAGAGACCGGAACTGGGATTTTGTCGCTCGACTACGCGCCCAGAACCATTACCGTGTCGGGCTCCCCGTACATCTCTGGAAACCTCGACATCGGAACCGGCACCTGCACCATCCAGGGCAGCAGCGGCTTCCTTTACCTCTATGCGAACGTGAGCGGCTCGGCCGATATTGTGAAGAACGACTCCGTGACCGTGATTCTTTATGGGGCCAACACGTTCACCGGCACTCTCACTGCCAACACGAGCGGTTACATTTACGCGCTCAACAACCTTGCCCTCGGCGCCACCAACGGCGGCACGATTATCAACGATTCCGCGTTCCTGGCGCTGAACAATGTCGCCGTCACCAACGAGGCGTTGACCCTGAACAGTAGTGACAATTACGCGCTCGATTCCGTCGGCAACGTCACCAACATCTGGGCCGGCCCTGTCAGCCTGAGCCGGGACACGCTGGTCTATGTCCAGACCAATGGCGTGTTGGAGATTATCGGCCCGATCACCGGCACGGGCGGTGTGACCAAATGGGGCCCGGGCGCGCTGACCTTTTCCGGCGCCACGGCCAATACCTACAGCGGGGTTACGACGGTGAACGAGGGGCAACTCAACCTTAACAAGGAGGGCACCGCCGGCGGCATACCGTCTGCGGGGTTGGTGATCGGCGATGGGACGGGCACGGACATTGTTCGATGGCTGAGGAGCTACCAGGTCTGGAGCTACGCGAGGCCCGTGAGGATCAATAGTTCGGGGATCATGAATCTGAATGGCTTTACTGACACCGCCTCCCCGCTGACGATGGAAAGCGGGCAAATCACGACCGGGGCTGGCACGGTGTGGCTGTCTGGCCGGGTGACCGTCTTGCCTGCGGCCACGACGGCGACGATCAATGGTCAGGCTCTTCTGTCCAACCCGGTGGTCATCACGAACACTGGACACACCTCCACCTACGATCTCACGATTAACGCCGCCATCAGCGGCGAGGCGGACGCCCTCCTCACCAAGACAGGCGCCGGCGTCGTGCGGTTGACCGCTTCGAATTCCTTTGCCGGTCCGGTTACGATTGATCAGGGGACGCTCTCCTGCTGGCATTCCGACGCTTTGGGCAACACCAACACCCCGGCCACCGTCAACAGCGGGGGCACGTTGCATATCGCGGGCAACCTGACCATTGGCCTCAAGCCGCTGGTCCTGAACGGCCCGGGCTGGGCTGACGCCCAGTTCCGCGGAGCCCTGGCCGCAAGCGATGGAGCGAGTTCCTGGGCCGGCCCAATCACTAATGCCAGCGACAGCACCCTCTATGTGTTTTCAACCCGCACCTTGAATCTGAGCGGTCCAATCAGCGGCCCCGGGGGGCTGACCAAGGCCGGCGCGGGCACCAACATACTGTCGGGCGCCACGGCCAATACGTACGCCGGCACCACCCGCGTGGACGCCGGCACGCTGGTGCTGGGCAAGAGCTCGGGCGTGAAATCCGTGCCCGGCAACCTGGTGATCGGTGACGGCAGCGGCAGCGACGCGGTCATCCTGGGGAGCAACGACCAGATTGCCCTCACGGCGGATGTCTTCATCCAGACCGGCGGTTGGCTGGAGTGCGGCGCTTTCTATGCCAGAATAGACACTCTGCGCGGTGCGGGCACAGTGAACTTCGGGACTGGCGGCTGGCTGTCTGTCGGTCAGAACAATGGCACCAGCGCTTTTGACGGCCCGATGACCGGCGTCGGCTATGCCCCCGGCTACACGCTTGGCAAGACAGGCGCCGGCACCTTTACCCTGAACGGCAACGCCACTTTCTCCGCCGGTATCACCCATGTTTACGCCGGCAAGCTCATCGTCAATGGCTCGCTTGCCAGTGCGGTCACCGTGGACAGTACCGCCGCGCTCGGTGGCGGCGGCACGGTCGGCGCCCTCACCGCCAATGGCACCATTTCCCCAGGTGCGAGCCCCGGGCGGCTAAGCTGCGGCAACGTCACGTTCGGGGCCTCCAGCAGCCTGGCCATCGAACTGAACGGCAACACGGTCGGCAGCGGCTACGACCAGCTCAACGTCGGGGGTTCCGTCAACCTCACCGGCGCGGCTCTCCCCCCGCTCACGGTGGGCTTTCTGCCCGCGGAGGGAGACCAGTTCATTATTGTTAACAACGACGGCAGCGACGCGATCACCAATACCTTCGACGGGCTGGCGGAGGGGGCGGTGGTCAGCGATGGCACGGGCAAGTTCAACTTCCGGGTCAGTTACCTCGGGGGCAGCGGCAATGACGTGGTGTTGACGATGACCAATCGCGCCTTGGAGGCCGGTGACGCCGTGGTATGGAGCGGCAATGGCAACGGAGCCGTCGAGACCAACGAATGCAACCTTCTGAACCTGGAGCTCCGCAACATCACCCTCTCCCCCGTGAGCGGACTTCAGGCCACGTTGCGCTCCCTCTCCCCGGGCGTCGCCGTCGTGCAACCCTACTCCCGCTACCCGAACATTCCGGTCCTCTCCACTCGCACCAATGAGTCCTTCTTCCAACTCACCACCCTGCCGGGCTTCACTTGCGGCGCGAAGGTGGACCTGGAACTGCAAGTCGCCACCACTTCGCACGGCAACCTGAAGGTGCCCTTCTCACTGCCCAGCGGTGTGGCCGGTTCCGCCGTGCGGTTCAATAACAACGTCACCACCGCCATCCCTGACGGTGGCTTCGTGGACAAGACCTTTGCGGTGAGCGGCATTACGACACCACTCAAGAAGGTCGTGGTGTCTCTGCACATCACTCACACCGCCGACAGCGACCTGGACATCTGGCTCATCGGCCCGGATGGCACCACGGTGAACCTGTCCAGCGACAACGGCGGCACCGGCGACGATTACGGCACTGACTGCGCCGACGCCTTCCGGACCACCTTCGACAGCTCCGCGGCAACGTCCATCACCGCCGGCTCGGCTCCCTTTGCGGGCTTGTTCCGCCCCGAGCAATCGCTGGCGGCCTTCAATGAAAAGTCGGGCGCCGAAGCCAATGGCACTTGGACTCTCCGCATCGCCGACGATACGGCCGGGGCCGTGGGGAGCATTCGCTGCTGCTCCCTTATCCTCCACCCCACCGACTGCTCGCCCGGCAGCGGCATCTGCGAGTTGTGCCCCGATGTAACCATCAAGTCCTACACCGGGCCCACCACCCCCCAGCAGTCGCAATACTTCCAAGCCAATGGAGTGGTCAGCTCGTGCGGCGCGGTGAAAGCCTGCCCGCCCGCAGCCGCAGGCGTTTTTCCGGCCGAAAGCTTCACCTTCCAGAACGGACCGGCCGATGCCTGCATCACGGTGGACGCGTCGAATCAAAGCCCCTCCGGCTCGTTGGTGGCCGCAGCCTATCTCGGCAGCTTTAATCCCGCCGGCAGCCTGTGCGTCAACTATCTCGGGGACGCGGGCTACTATATAAATGCCTCGCACCCGAGCCAGTCATTCTCATTCAACGTCCCGGCCAACGCGGTCTTCATCCTCAATGTCGTCACGGACGCCGGAGGCATCCCCTACACCCTGGCGGTCAGCGGCGGCAATTGCCGGCCACTGCTCAACATCACTCGAACCGGCGCGTCAAACCTCGAGCTGGATTGGACCACGGCTGCGCCCGCCTACCGCCTGGAGGGCGCCAGCCCGCTGGTGGGGGGGGCGTGGACCGAAATCCCGCCGGTTCCGCCGGTGGTGGTGGAGGGCAAGTTCAAGGTGACCGAAACGATGAGCCCAACCAACTACTTCTACCGCCTCCACAAACCGTAGCGGTTGAAAAGCAAGGCCGCCTTGGGCGACGGAGATGCCCGCTTCGGCTGATTTGACAGAGCGGTGGGCGGGCCTATATTGAATTAAGCTCATGTCAGGAGCCGGGTTCTGATTTCCGGCCAGCGCCTGACAGGCGCGACAACCTAAGTGTGAGGATCGTTATGGCGAACACGGCATCAGAAAACCAGATTCAGGAGTTTTTTTATCGTGCCCCCGAGGCGACGAGCGTGCAGTTGGTGGGCGACTTTACGCATTGGCAGAGCAGCCCCATACAAATGCAAAAACGCAGCGACGGGGTCTGGAGGGCGGAGGTGGCGCTGCCGCCGGGCAAACACCATTACCGCTTCCTGGTGGATGGCGTCTGGTGCGACGACCCGGAATGCACAATTCGGGTCCCCAACGCCTTTGGCGGCCACGACATGGTGCGGGAGGTTGCAGCTCAACCCAAGCCGCCAACCTCGAGCCCCAAGCCGGCTTCAAAACCCAAAGGCAAGGGCCGCGCCGTCGCGCGAAAGGGCTAGCCGAAGCCAAAACGGGTCCAAATCCCATCTTCAAAGGTGGGTCGGGCGTCCGGCAGGGCTGGGGTTGTGGAGCGAGGAAAAGGAGGACGGCCCATGGCGCAGCAGGCAAAGTCAAGGACCCTTGTAGTGTCAAACACTACAAAAGAATGAGGGCTGCGCCTGACAGACGGAGGGACTGATTCTGTGATACCTTGGGCACCGCGATGAACCCGGATGAGGTTTTGGGTTGGGTTTCATCAGCCGGTTGCATGGCGCCCCGTGCGGGCGCCATGCACGGCTTCCCTGCATGGGAGTGTCGGTTTTTTGCATCGGTGGCCCGGTTGATAGAGCCGGCTTAGGGAGTCCTTCCCACTAGCCCGGTGAAATACTCAAGTCCGCTCCGTCCTGGGCCGCCGCTGCAAGAGTCCGGCAGGCGCGCCGATTCAACTTCAGGTGCCGAGGGAATCGAACAACTCCCGTTGCGGGCCGGCGGGACGACGAAAGGCCGCCACCGACAGTTCAGGCCCGCATTCCCCCAAACCCGCCTTGCGCAAGGCAACCTCAAACATCCGCCATATTTGCTGCGCAAAAATGCCTTCCCCCCGCATGCGAAACCCGAACCGGGGATCGTTCAGCTTGCCGCCGCGAATGGCGCGGAGGCGGTGGAGGACTTTGTCGCGGCGGGCTGGTGCGTTGGCTTCGAGCCAGGCCTCGAACAGCGGCGCGACTGTTAGCGGCAGACGCACGATTTCCGCCCCCGCCCAGCCGGCGCCCGCCGCTTTGGCGGCCTGCAGCACCGCAGGGATTTCATGATCGTTCAGACCCGGGATGACAGGCGCAACCATGACCCCAACCGGAACGCCCGCCTGGGCAAGGGCCGCGACGGCGGCGAGCCGCTGCCGGGGCGTCGAGGCGCGGGGTTCCAGTCTGCGAGCCAGGTCCGCATCGAGCGAGTTGATCGAGAGATGCACCATCACCGCCCGGTGCGCTGCCAGTCCCCGCAGCAGGTCGAGATCGCGTGTCACCAGAAAATTCTTGGTGACAATGCTCACCGGGTTGCGGAACTCCGCCAGCACCGCCAGGCAACGGCGCGTCAACTCCAGCCGGCGCTCGATGGGCTGGTAACAATCGGTGACCCCGCTCATCGAAAGCGTCTGCGGCGTCCAGCGGCGCGAGGAAAGCTCGCGCCGCAGCAGCTCCGGCGCGCGTTCTTTCACCAGGATGCGAGTCTCAAAATCGAGGCCGGCGGAAAAGCCCAGGTACTCATGGGTGATCCGGGCGTAGCAATAGCTGCACCCGTGTTCACACCCGCGATAAGGGTTGAGGCTTGCCGTAAACGGAATGTCCGGACTGTCATTGCGCGTAATGATGCTCTGGGCATCGTCGCGGAGAAAACGCGTGCGGGGGTCGGGGTCGGCTTCGGGGTCCCAGTCCGTGTCCCGTTCCAGGGAGATGGCCTCGAAACAGCTGGGCGGGTTGGCAACGGCGCCCCGTCCGCGCGGGGTTGTGGATTTGGCACTCACGACGACCCCTTACAGATAAACCCTCCGGCGGCGGCGCGCCAGCGGGGATTGTTCCCCGGCCAACGGTCGTTTGGCCTGGAGACAGACAATGCTCGCAGGGCCGGCCCGGACAAACCTCGAATCCACGAACGTGAACAAGACGTTTCCGACGGCGGGGCTGCACTCAGGTCCGGCTGCCGCCGGTTGCGCCGTCGGACCGCGGTCGGAACAGGGGCAGGGCGATGCGCCAGCGGATTCCGGCCAAACGCAACAGCAGGGTGGTCGCGGTGCCGATGATCATGTTGGCCTGAGGGTTTACCGCCCAGTGGGCCAGCATCACAAAAACGGAAGCCCCTACAAACGCCGCCGTTGCATAGAGGTAAATCTCGCGCCGGAACACCAGGGGAATCTCCCCAATGAGCAGATCGCGCGCAATGCCTCCCGCCACCCCCGTGATGACGCCCATCACCACCGCCACTGACGCCGGCGTGCCCAGTGCGAGGCCCTTTCGGGTTCCCACCATCGTGAACAATGCCAGGGCGAACGCGTCAGCCACCAGCAGCACCGTCCCCGGCAACTCGCGGTAGCGCACCAGGTAAAACGTCACGACCGCGGTGGCGAAGGCGTTGATCAAATAGCCGGGGTGTTGAATCCAGAACACCGACGCATCCAGCAGCAGGTCGCGGATCGTCCCGCCGCCAAAGGCCGTCACCAACGCCAGGACGATCACTCCAAAAAGGTCCACTTGCTTGCCTCGCGCAGCCAGCGCGCCGGTGATGGCGGCGACGCTCACCCCAAATTGTTCCAGTAAAAATTGCATGTTGCGGCAGGCGCGGCGCGATTCCCAGGCTGGGCACGGAGACTCCATCTGGAAACCCGTTTTGCGTTCTGGTTGCGCCACGCCGACCCGCATCGTATGCGCAGGCCCGTCCCCGTGGCAATGGCGGAGGCCTCCCCAAAATGAGTGAGGGCAGCCCACCCCCGAAAAAGCCTCGGGGGGCCGCTTTTCGGGCGGCCCCCCGGCACTTTACGCGTCAGCTCCGGCAGCCCAGTGAAGGACCACCGATATGGACCGGCTCGACCCTATGGCGAAGGCGGAATCCAGAGGGTGCGGAAGTATTTCGGTCCGCCCGCAACCGGCGTGACATAGGGGCTGGTGGCGCCAACGACTTCGGAATAAGGTCCGCCCGGGTCCGTGGCGCTCTGAAGCTGCAGTGTGCCGGTGGCAACGGCATCCCAGCTCACCTCGAGGTTGGCGCCGTTGACCACGATCTTGAGCGGCGGACAGGCCGCTTGCAGCCGTTCCAGCTTGAAGTTGTCAATTATCATGCGGTTGTCCGCATCGAAGCTCCACGTCGCCTCCGAGGCGGCGTTGTTAATCTGGAACTGGAACTGAATTTCGCTGACCTTGTCGAAGTAATTGGTGAAGTTGGCCTTCGAGCCCGCGCCCGCTGTGCCCTTGTCCAACGCCAGTTGAATGGTTTGCCAGTTGGTCATCAGGTCCGGGATGGTGAAGTCCAGGCGCACGATCATGTCGTTGCCCGTATCCGCGTCCGGCGGTTGCACCGTGTCGTCCGGGGCGAGGAAATGCAGTTGCATTGTGCCGCTGGTGGTCGCCTTGGTGGGGTTCAATCCCTCGACCCGGCCGTCAAGCGTCACGCGGTAATCCGCCAAGTTGGGCGACTTGAGCTGGCTGAGGTCAACCGGGCCGCCGCCGCCGGTGTTGCCCCCCGCCCAGGCGGGGACGCTGCCGGCCATGGCGCTGTTGTCCATGCACATCATGAACGCGGCGCTGCCGCCCACTCCGGCGCCGGCCACATTATTGCTCACCCAATACTGGCCTTTTGTCCCGGCCGACCAGCCGGTGTTGCCCGGATACTCGTTCCAGGCATACCAAATCGGCTTGTCATCCCAGTTGTAGTCAAAGAGCGGGAAAGCGACCTTGGGCGGCGGCGGCGGGGGGGGAACCGCCTGCACGACGTCCAGCCGGATGTTGTCAATGTAAACGGCGTTATCAAAATCATAATCAAAGCCATCGTGCGGCATGTGGAAATTCACGCCGAAACGCGGCTCGTCAATCAATGTCCGGTAGAGGATGAAATCCCGGTCGGTTTTGCCATCGGCAATGGTGCCCTGGTCCAGCGTAAAGACATAATGCTGGCGGTTGCTGGTGATCGTGAAATTTCGGCTCACCTGCATCAGGGTGTCCTTGGACGTGTCGGCGTCGGCCGGCTGGATGGTGTCATCGGGCGCGTCGAACCGCATTTGAAACTCGCCGTTGACACTGGTCAGGCCCGCCTTGAAGCCCTCGCCCCAGGCGTCGAAGCTGACGATGTAGTCCTGGAGGTTGGTGCTGATGAACGCCGCGCCGGTGTTCGTCCAGTTCAGCCCCCCCCCGAATCCGAAGCCGTAGCCGGCGCCCGGAGCGCTGTTGGTGATGAAATCGCCATAAAGGGTGTTGTCAAACGTAAACTGGCCCATGGCGTTGGTGTATTGCCAATCCTCCGGCAGGTAATACAAACTGTTGAACAAGTGCATGTAGCTCGAAGGCGGTTCACCGCCCCACTCGTATTTGTACGAGTAAGTGTAGGCTGGACGGCCGCTCGGTGCCGGTGGATCAAAGGTCTCGAAATCGAACGTCGTCAGCGTGACCACGTTCGTGGTTTGAGCCAAACCGCTCGAGCCGTTGCCGATCAGCAGCAGCGCGCCCACCACGGCGCTCGCCCAGTTCAGGATGAGAGTTTGTGATTTCATGGTTTCTTTCATTTGGACTTTTGTGGGGACAACAGAAGGGAAACGAGCCCGATACCACCGGCCAACACGGCCACGCCGACCGCGCAGGAGGCCGCAGTCTTGCTTGATTCTCTTCTGCAAAGAAGACAGTTCACAAGAATTGTCTGCTTTTCTGCGGCTGATGATAACAGGAGCCTGCCGCCGACTCATGTCGTGAAAACTGGGGACAAACCCTTTCTAGCGTCTTGACAGAAACGTGGCGCGGCCCGCCTGGAATCAAGGGCGGGATATGGTTGCGCGTGAAGGACTTGTCGAGTTCAAGGCAAGGCCAGCCGGAAAAACCGCCAGCCCGTCTCCAAAGTGAGGGTGACTGACGCGAGCCCGTCAACGACCGTCGGTGAAGCGGCTTCGTTCGACCAGTCAGCGCCATCTGACAGGTTCGTCCGGCTCTGGAGCACGAAGCCGGGGGCGGCGGGTGTCCAGGAGAGGGTGAGCTTCCCGGCATCCTCAAGCCTGAAGCTGAGTGTGGGAGCCGCCACCGCGTAGAGCGTCAAAACGCCGTAGCCGGGCAATGTGACCGCCACCGACGAGCTCGTGATGGGGGCGGGGACAGGCTGCCAATAGCCGGAGTCGCTGGAGATGAAGGCCCGAATCCCCACGAAGGGGCCGGGTTCGGAAGGGAGTTGTACCGTCGCGTTTTGGCTGTCAGGCGACGTGTTGAGCATCACCACGGTAATGGTGCGATGGGTGTCGTGGACGAAGGCGGCGGCCAGGAGGTTGGTGGCGCCGGAGACTGTCGCCTCCACGCGCACCGCCCCCGGCCGGATATAACGGAAATAGTGCTTCGCCGCGGCGTACTTGGGGGCGTTGGCGCCTTCGGACGCGCTGGTCAGGGTCGAGGCGCTGGTGGCGTTGCCGTCGGTAAGCTGCCAATAAACCCAGGCGCTTTGCTGGCCCGTGGTTAGAGCCTGGTGAATGCGCAACGCCAGGCTCCAGGCGCCGGCGCCGGGGAACCCGCTGGCGGGCGCCAGCCAGACCGGCGTCTCCCCCGAGGTTTCGGTCATCCACGATTTCCTACCGTAGCCGGTAAAACCTTTGACGTTGGATGGGATTCCGGGGGCGGGGCTGGCAGACCAACCGTTGGCCCACCAGTGCCACAAGCCGGGCGTGGCGCTGGCTGCGCTCACGCCATCGCTGGCATAACCGTGGATGCAAAAGAAATCCAATGCTGCCGAGGCTTCCGGGTCCGCTCCAAGGTTTTGCAAATACTGCAGGTTCTTGTGGATGGTCGTGCTCCCCCCGCCGTATTGCCACAGGCCGTAAGCATCGCCCCCCAGCAAATCTTCCGGTCCCATGATCCGGATTTCTGCCAGGTCCGGATATCGGTCCAGCTCCGTCCGGAGCGCTTTCAACGCGGCGAGGTAGCCTGCCGAGAGCGGGTAGGTGCAACTGTTGTAAAACTCCTCGAAATTAAGCTCGTTTTGGAGGCTGATGGCATAAAACCGCACCTTGTGAATCTGCTGAAAGCCGCGCAAATAAGCCGCCGTGCAGCGCGCGAATTGGGTGAGCGCACTGGTTGGGCCCGTTCCATCATCAAACTCCGCCCGCGGGGTTCCCGAGGTGTCCAGCCGCCCTCCGGCGAAATTGTCGTACCAAATGAACGGCCAGGGCGTGCCGCCCACCGGCAACGGCCAGCCGTAGTCCGGACAACGGTTGCCGGACGCAATCTTGAGCCAGGGCGCGGGCGACCAGAGCGATCCAATCAGTTTGAATCCCCCCAACTGGCTCGCTTTGGCCTGGCCGAGCTGGGCCAGCGCTCCCGCAACCCGCGGCAGGGTCTGGTTGTAATCGAAGAAATTGGTGTTTTGGTTGATGTTCGTGCCCATCACCGCGATGGGCGCGCGCCACCCGTTATACAACCGGGTGTAATCCGCCGCGTTGGTATAGGTGCGAACATTGTTGTTTTCCGGACCCGGCAGCGGCGGATTGTTATGAAACCAGGGCGAGTTATACGTGCCGTTGACGCCATTGTAGGGGGCTTTGAACTTGGGCGTCAGGTCCATGCGCAAAATGCTGCACTGCAAATCGTCAAAATAAAGGGCCTGCCACCACGCGACGAAACCTTCCCCTCCCGAAAGACAGGTTCCAAACCCGTCAATCACCTGCCGCCGGCCCCCCGCGGAGGCATCAATCCACACCGTCTGCGTCAACCCGGCGGCGGCCGCTGCGAGCAGGAACAAAAGCGGAATGAGGAGGCGGGACCCCACCGCGCGCCGGACACTGTGGAACAGGCACTTCACGGGACTGGGCTGTACCGCAAAAGGGCCGGCGTGGCAAGCGTCGAAGGCCAGAGGCGCTGGCCGATTTCACCCAGCCCGCTCTTTTTTCAAGGCGCGAATGCGGTCGCGCAATTCGGCGGCGCGCTCGAATTCCTGGCGTTCGATGGCACGTCGGAGTTGTTCTTCCAAACGTTGGATCTCTGACAGCGGCCGGCTGCGCTCGATTTGCCGGACCAACTCCCGCAGCGCGGTCAGCGAGCGCTGGCGCTCGAACTTGAAGGTCTCATCGTCCAGCTCCTCCAGCCCGCTGATCGTTTCAATCGCGGTGCGGGCGGAGTCGAGGGCCTGCTCGTAATGGCCGGCCTCGAGTTCGAGCATGGCCTGGGCGCTGGCATGGATGCGGACGACGTACGGACGCCATTTTTCGAGGTAAAGCTGGTCTTCCTCGCGGCGGGCGTAGCGGCGGAGGAAGTCGAACGCCCGCAGATTGCGGGCGGTGTCGCGAAGGGTCCGGCGCCAGTCTTTGAGCTGAAACAGGCGCACGTAGCGGAGGTAATAGAGCGTGCCTTCGTTGATCAGTTCCGCGCACTGGCTCGGATCCAGCTCGAATTCCGATTCCCGGCCGGCCGCCTTGGCGCGCTCCAGCATTTCGACGTAATATTCCAGCGCGGATTCCTTGCCATGCGGCCGGGCGCCGTCCGGCCGCCCGTCCACTTCATACTGCTCGAGGCCCATCAAGGTCCGCACCTGGAGAATCTCCCGCCCGTCGTCGCCCCGCCCCAGGCGGGCGTCCGCGTCCGGGTCGTACGGCCAACTGGCCAGGGCGGCGCGCAAATCCAAAAAGTCGCTCATGTCAACCCAGGCATTATGACGGGTTGCGGCTCCAATTCAACGCTGCGCGGTAGATTCTTCAACGGGCCTGCAATAGCCCGCCAGAGCGATGCCGGGGATTCCCCGGGTCTCAGCTTCGGGTGATGCCCGGTCCCCGGTACCAAGGTTGCCCCGATTGTTGGCGCGTGGGGACGGCGTAAGATGGCAATAGACAAAGATAATGAAACCTCGAAAACAAAAGGTGAATATGAAGAATCGAAGTTATGCCATTATGCTCGGGCTGGGAATGGGTCTGGCATCCGCCAGCCTCAGCCACGGGATGTCGCACCTCGTCGGGCTTTCGATGGAGCCGCAATGGCCGGAGACGACCACTCCCGGCACCACCCTCGTGTATAAACTCGACGCGATTGTCCGGGAGGGCCAGGGACTGCTGGAAGTGACGTTTTCCAGCGAGGGGTTGCCGGAGGGGACGCAGGTTACCTTTACACCACCCAAGGTGAGGTTCACCGGCCGAGTGCCCACGGTGCAGACCGCCTACATGATCATCACGTGCCCCGAGGTGATGCCGACTGATATTTACTCCTTCACGGTCACGGGGACCGCCCGGCGCGAGTCCATCACGATCACCAACCAGGTTGCGTTGGGGCGGGACGGGAACGCGTCGCTGCGGCCGCTGCTGGTACTTGATCTGTTGGACGACGACGGGCTGCGTCTCCGCGGCCTGGGCATGGGCGGCCAGACTTATCGCATCGAAAGCACCGCGGATCTGGGCAGTTCGGTCTGGACGCCGCTGGGCTCGACCACGGCGGACGGCAACGGCCGCTTCTCATTCTTCCTCACCGCCGAGCAAAAGCAGGCGCCCATTCAGTTCTACCGCGCCGTGGCCATCGCGCCGGAACCCGAGCCGGCTCCGGAAGGTTGACTCGTCCCGTCCACGCGGTGCCCGCTCCGGTCGTTGGCCGGTCAGGGCGCAGGCGGGACGGGGTTTGATTCGATCAATTCGAAGAATCGGTTCAAGCCCGCGGTAAAGCGGGCGCGGTCGGCCAGCGGATCGTTGTGGTCGCCGGACAACTCCCAGAAGAGCTTGGGCGGATTGGCCGCGGCAAAGTTCCTTTCCCCGTGCGCAAACGCGATCAAGTCATCCGCGCGGCTGTGCATGACCAGCACCGGAACTTTGACCCGCGGCAGTTTGGCTCGGGTGTCGTAGCGGATGCGCGCGATCCAGCGGACGGGCAGCCACGGGAAAAGCTCCGCGCCGATATCCGGGATGCTGGTGAAGGTGCTTTGCAGCACCAGGCCGCCGCACGCTTCCCGCAGCGCCAGTTCACAGGCCACGGCGCCGCCGAGGGACTCGCCAAAAGCAATGATGTGAGAGGCGGGAAACCCCTTGGCCCGCAGCCACGCATGAGCGGCCTGGGCATCGAGATAGGTTCCCTCCTCCGAGGGCCGGCCGCCGCTCTGACCGTAACCGCGATAATCAAAAACGAAAACCGCCGCGCCGGTCTCGAGCAACGCCTCGCAGGTGTCCAGGCGATGGGTGATGTTGCCGGCGTTGCCGTGACAGAACAGCAGAACCCGTGAGGCGCGCGGCGAGGCCGCCGCCGCCGGAAAAAACCAGCCGTGAAGCGCGACGCCGTCGCGGCTCTGGAAATGCGCCTCCTCAAAGGGCCGGCCGAGCTCGGCGCCGGTGGCATCCCGGGCCCGGCTCGGATGATAAACCTGATGATGTTCAAACCAGCGCAGCATGATGAAAAGCACGAAGCAGCCCAGGATCGGCCCGGCCAGTTTCCGGAGCTTTCTCCAAGGCGGCTTCATGAAAGCAGTATCATTCGTTTCGGAGCGCGGACAACAAGTTTCCTCGGAGGGCGACGCGAATCGCCAGCACGACCCAAACCAGGCCGTTGCCCAATACCGCGACCAGCGTCACGCCCAGCGAAATCAGCGGAAACTCCGTGCCGGGAGTAAGCAGGGACGGCAGCACCGCCAAAGCTGCCGCCAGCGAGCCCAGCGCCAGTCCGGCGCCCAGCAGGGCGCCATGTTCGTTCAACAGCAGGCGCGACAACCGGCGGCGCCGGAACCCGACCGCGACCAGCAGTGCCAGCTCGCCGCGCCGCTCGAGCACGTTTCTCAATACCACGATTCCCAGCCCGGCGCTGCCCAGCAGCAAGCCCAGACCGCCCAGAATTTGGAACGCGCCCAGGTAGGTGTTCTGCACGGCGTTGAACGCATTCAACTTTGCCGCGGCAGGCGCTAGTTCCAGCCCGAGGTCCTGCAGGGCGCGGGACAGGGCCGCCGCCAGCCCCGCCGCCCGCTCCGGGGCCGCGCTGATCAGAAACCAACGATAGCCGCTCTCGGACGGAAATTTTCTTACGAACGCCGCTTCATCAATCACCAACACGCCCTGGAGCACGGAATTGGCCACCGCCCCCACCAGCCGCAGTTTAAAGACGCGGCCTTGCTCATCGCGGTAATCCAAAGTGTCGCCAACCTTCCGGCCCAGGGACCACTGGATCGAGTTGGCGTCGCCGATGGCGGGGATTTCATCCGGGGGGACGTTCGCCCGCAACAATTCCCAACCGCGGCCTCGGTCCAGGCCTCGGGCGGCTTTGGAAAACGTAAAGCGTCCGGTCAACCGCTCCGGTTGCACGCCGAGCAGGCGCGGTTGCTGGGCACGATTAAGATTCAAACAACTGGCTTCGTCGCCGTCGCGCACCCGAAACGGCACCACGAGCACTTCCGCAAAGTCCCCGGGGTCGAGCCCGTAGAACTCGAGGCCCGCCGGGCGGTTCAAATCCTGTGTCACCGGCAGCGTGGACTCGCCAATCAACGCGAACCCGCCCGTTCCGGATTCGGGGCGGGACGCATCGCGGCCGGCGTCGAGCCGGAACACCCCGATCGAAAGAATCACAAAACAGCCCGAAGCCAGCAGGCTGACGGTGGCCAGACTGCGGGAGGGACGGCGGGCGCAATTCCGCAAGCTGAACTCGCCAAGCCTCAGCCGAGACTGCGGGCGCCGGTGAAACGGACGATTCAGCCAGGCGGCCACCGCCGCCAGCCCGGAGGTGAGCAGCAAGGCGCCAGCGCCGAAGAACGCGCCGGCGTTGGTTGTGTCGCCACGCGCAGTTACCCATCCGAGGATGGCCAGGGCGCCCAACCCGCTGGCCAGCATCAGCCAAAAAGCGCCGCGCGTGCCTCCCTTCGCAGCAACGGTGAGGGGAACGCCGGACAACAATTCTTGGGCGGGTTGCCGCGCCTGGCGTCGCAGGGCGAGTGCCAGCGTGAGGATGGCGATGGCCGCGCTGGCCCCAAAACCTGTCAGCAACGGCAGCACACCGGCATGAAAATCCACTCCGCTGCCGGCGATGGCATCGCGCCAGAGAGTTTCGAGGCCCCACAGCATGACTTTGGCATACAACACGCCTCCCCCCGTGCCGGCAGCCGCACCCAGGCACGCCAACGCGGCGCCCTCCCACAGAAACAGGCGGCGCACTTCGCGAGCGGTAAACCCAAGGGCGAGAAAAGTGCCCACCTCGGTGACGCGCTGCTCGAGGCCGAAGTGGAACAGGAGGGCCATCAGGGTCAGCGCGGCAACCACCAGAAAGAGACTGAACCCGAGAAAGAGCTGGCCGAAATCCTGGGATTGCCCGGTGGCCCGGAGCGCGCGTTCGCGGACCGGCTCGAAGCGGAGGCCAAGCTGCGCCGGGTCGAGCGCGCTCTGGAGTTCGGCGCTGAGGCGGCTCCGGTGGTCGCCGCGCGGCACGTCCGGCGGAAGCGCAAAGCGGATGGCGGTGGCGTTGCCGAACCGGTTGGCCCAAAGTTTTTGGCCCGCAGCCAGGCTGACGAAGGCCTTGGGGGTTCCCCGCCATTCTTTCCAGTAATCTTCATCCTGCGGCCGGATGCGGTAAACCAGGGGAAACCCGGCATCCCAATCACGAGTCGTTTCGGCTTTCTCAAGTCCCGGGAAATCGGGCATGAGGGTGCGGTCGGCATACACACCGGCCAGGGGAACAATCGCGCGAACGCGGAAGTGGTTGGTGGCCTCGCGCAATTGGGCGCCCGATTCGGGTAGAAAATACGACACCGCGAGGGTGTCCCCCGGCCTGGCGTCCAGGTCGTGCGCCAGCCATTCATTGATCAGGATTTCGTCCTCGGCGAGGTCGGGCGGGGTGAAGGGGGAGCCGGCGGCGGTGATCATCGAGTAAGGGACGGCATTGGTGCCGCGGGCAATCAGGTTGGCCAGGTAGGTGAGAATCACCGTCGCATGGGCCGGGTCCAGACTGGTTGCAGCCTCGGTGATGGGAGCGTCGAGAAACACGCGCGGCGAGCGCAGCTCCAAATCCCAGGGAGCGGGAACCTCCGCCAGCCTCAAATCAGCGTCGCGCAGGGTCCAGCTCTGCCGGAGGCCGTTGCTGAGAAACTCCAGCGCCGCCGAAGTGGAAACCGAAGCGGGGCTCACCGGTCCCGTGAGCATCAGGTTGGCGGCGTTTGACCATCCGGCAGCGGTTTCAAGTTCCCCAACATTGACAAAGGCATTGAGCGGCGGCGCGCTGGAGGAACGCAGCGCCAGGTCGCCGCCTTCGGCCGCCGTGAGAACGCGGTCCACTCGTAACCTGAGGGCGGCGGTGGAAGGTTCCCGCGCGGCAATGGCGGCGTCGGCCGATAGAGCGCCCGGCCGGCCGAGCCGCAAGAGGATCGGGTCGCCGGGTCGAAGATTCAACCGCGCGGCAAGCGCCGCGTTTACCATCACGGAACCTTTGGGAAGCGAGGGAATCCGCGAACTGCCGACAAAGCGCCAAAAGTCCGCGTCCACGCCAAAGACCTGGACCTGGTTGACTCGCGCGGCGGCGTCGGCGCGAGCAGCGATGGCCGGGAGTCGGAGCAGGGCAACGGCCCGAGGGGGGGCTTCGCCACCCGCCCCCGGCAAGACCGTCGGGCCTGAAAGTTGCAGAGCGGACTCCGGTTGGGAACGGGCAATGCGGTCGGCCAGCGCGCGCCCAAAAACGCGGTCGCCGCCGTCCAGCGCGAACGTGGCGGAGACGAGCCGTTCGAGGGCGCGGTCGCGGAGCGTAACGCGGAGCGAGTAACCGACGACCAGCGCGCCAACGACGGCCGCGCTGGCGATGGCGGCGCCGAGAACCACTCCCAGGTGCGACCGGAAGTGGAAGCGGAGGCTGCGCCGGATGAGGGAGCGCAGGGTCATGTCAAGACGAGGGTGGCGGCTTCCCGGTTGCGGCTGGCATTGGGTTAAGGCGGCCCCCGGAGAGCCTGAAAACCCGTCCCATGCCGGCGGCAAGTTCCATCGAGTGGGTGACCACGATGAGAGCAACCCCTTCCTCGCGGTTCAGTTCCGCGAGCAGACGTCCGAGCTCGGAGGCCGAGGCTTGATCGAGCGCGCCAGTGGGTTCATCCGCCAGGAGCAAGCGCGGCTGGTTGACAAGGGCGCGGGCGACGGCCACCCGCTGGCGTTCGCCGCCGGAAAGCTGTCCGGGGCGATGATCCAGCCGGTCTCCCAGCCCAAGGCGTTTCAACAGGCGGACAGCCCGTTCCTCGGGCGGCTCCCGCGGCGCAGCCGGTTTTGGGTCCGGCAGCCCGGCGCCGGCCTCGGCCAGGGTGGGCACGAGCACGTTTTCCAAGACGGTGCATTGCGGCAGCAGGTAGTGCGACTGAAAAACAAAGCCGAGCAGGCGGTTGCGGATCAAGGCGAGCTGCGCCTCGCTCAATTCGCCAAGGTCGCGGCCCTCGAGCAAAACCTTGCCGGCAGAGGGCCGGTCCAGCGCGCCGATCAGATGCAGCAGCGTGCTTTTGCCGGAACCCGAGGGCCCGACCACGGCGAGGGATTCCGCCGCGTGGACTTCAAGAGAAACCCCATCAAGGATCACGAGGGAACCGGTGCCGGCAGGCGTGTCGAACCGCTTGCAGACCCCGGCCAGTTGGAGCAATGGCGCCGGCGCTTCCACGACCCGCATTCTATGCAAGGCGCCAGGGGGCAAAAGCCGAAACTTGTCCCGCGAAGACAGGGAAAAAGGGCTGGATTCGCGTTTTCATTCCGCGCCAATCCTGCTTTGCTGGACGGGTGTTGCCGTGCGTGATATTTGAAGACGAGCATTTGCTGGCGGTCAACAAACCGGCCGGATGGAACACGCATGCGCCGGCGCCCTTTGCCGGCGAGGGAATCTACGACTGGCTGCGCCACCGCGAGCCGCGCTGGGCGACCCTGGCGCTCATTCACCGCCTCGACAAGGAAACCTCCGGCGCGCTGCTCTTCGCCAAGACAGCCCTCGCCAACCGCTCGCTCACCGACCAGTTCGCCCGCCGCGCCGTCCGCAAACGCTACCTCCTTTTTACAGACCGGCCACCGCGCGAGCCTCGTTTCGTCGTCCGGAGCTGCCTGGTCCGATCGGGCGAAAAATACCTGAGCCGTCCGCCCCATGCCGGGGGCGACCTGGCGGAGACGAAGTTCAGAGTCTTGGACCGGGCGGAGGTGGTCCAATGGCTGACCAAGGCAGGCTTAAGCCCGACGGGTCTCTCGGTTCTGGAGGCCGTGCCTCTTACAGGCCGTACCCACCAAATTCGGGTGCATGCCGCCGACCACGGACTGCCCATCCTCGGCGATACCTTGTATGGCGGCTCGCCCGCTCCGCGAGTCTGCCTCCACGCCGCCGGACTGGGGTTGACCCATCCGGCTTCGGGCCACCCCCTCGAGCTGGCCGCTCCCTTGCCGCGCCTGGACCAGCCGCGGCTCGAACTGCGCAAGGCCATCCTCGAGCCGGAACTGACCGACGCTTATCGGCTGGTTCACGGAGCCAGTGACGGCTGGTCCGGCTGGTCCGTGGACCGGCTGGGGGATTACCTGCTCTCCCAGGCCGGGGAACCGCCGACCCCGGCACAGCGGCAGCATCTTGAACGATTGTGCCAAAGCGCCGGCGCCCGCGGCGTCTATCACAAGCTGCTCTCGCGCCAGGTGCGCCACACCCCGGCTGCCGCAGCCTCGCCCCAACTGGTCCTCGGCGAAGCCGCGCCAGCCCGGTTCGCGGTGCGCGAAAACGGCCTTCAGTTCGAGTTGAGCTTTAATGAGGGTTACTCGGTGGGCCTGTTTCTAGACCAGCGTGACAACCGCCGCCGTTTGCTCACGGCCCACGTCGGCGCAGGATTCGCCCTGGCTTCGGCCCGCGACGAGGCCGGTCAAAAACTTGAAGTGCTTAACGCCTTCGCCTACACGTGCGCGTTCTCCGTTTGCGCCGCCCGCGGCGGCGCCCGCGTGACGAGTCTCGACCTGTCAAAAAAGTACCTGGAGTGGGGCCGCCGCAATTTCGCGCTCAACGGGCTCGAGGCCGGCGCGCACGATTTCATTTTCGGCGATGTGTTTGACTGGCTTCGGCGCCTGGCCAGAAAAGGACGCCGGTTCGACGTGATCCTGCTGGATCCGCCGACCTTCTCGCAATCCAAACAGTCCGGCGTGTTCCGCGCGGAGCGGGATTACGGCAAGCTGGTGCGGCTGGCGCTGCCGCTGCTCAAGCCTCAAGGGGTGCTTTTCGCCTCGAGCAACGCCGCCGGCTGGCTGCCGGAAGACTTCCAGAAAACGATCCGGTCCGCGCTTTCGGCCGCCGGCGCGGTGGCGCGGCAAAGCCTTTACGTTCCCCAACCACCGGATTTTCCGATCTGCCGCGCCGAGCCGGCCCATCTCAAAACGCTGTGGTTGAAGCTGGCATGAGCGGCTGGACTGAATCGGGGATTTTACCCCACTTGAATATCGCTGGAGTCAGCGGCAAGCTGCGGAGTTATGGAAAGCGCACTGCTTGAAGTGGGTATTCCCACACCGGACGGGCTCTTCGTCGCCCGGTACTCGAACCGTGGCCTTTGCGGCCTCGAATTCCCTGGACGCCACTTCGGAAAAAAATTCGGCGCCGTCCCGCGCGGTCCTGCCAGCCGCTGGCAGGGGATGACCCAGCGGGCCTTGCGAAGGGCGTTGGCCGGCCAGAAACCCGGGAGATTGCCGCCGCTGGATTTGTCCGCCGGCACACCGTTCCAGCAACAGGTCTGGCGGCGGCTGGCAACAATCCCGGCTGGCAAAAGTCTCAGTTACGGGGAACTGGCCAAGTCAATCGGGCGGCCCAACGCTGTGCGCGCGGTGGGCGGCGCCTGCGGCGCGAATCCGATTCCGGTCCTGGTGCCTTGCCACCGCGTGCTCGCCGCCAATGGCCGGCTGGGCGGCTTCTCCGGCGCGCTCCGCTGGAAACGCCTGCTGCTTTTGCGCGAGCGAGTCAGCCAGCCTTGATGAGCGCCTCGCCGGACTCAAGCCGCCGCCGGCACGGGAGAGCCGGCTTTGAGCCGCTCCTTTTCCATGCAGTCGGGGCAGATGCCGTGCGTGAAGTCCGCATCCGTATTCGCCTGGAGGTAAGCCTCGACTTTGGTCCAGTAGCCCTGATCGTCCCGGATTCGCTTGCACCAGGCGCACATCGGCAAGAGGCCCCGCAGGGTTTTGACCTGCTCGAGGGCATTGGCCAAACGCGCCGACACCCGGCGCAACTCCAGCAGCGCCATCACTTGCCGCGCCAGCGCCTCCATCGCCTGTTGCTGCGCGCCGGAGATCCGCCGCGGCTTCCGGTCCACCGCGCACAAGGTCCCGATCGCCGCACCGTCCGGGTTGACCAGGGGGAATCCCGCGTAGAAACGAATATGCGGCTCCTCGCTCACCAACGGACTGTCCGCGAACCGCGCGTCATCCAAGGCGTCCGGCACAATCAGCGGCTTGGGTGCCAGAATGGTGTGGGCGCAGAATGAAATCTCGCGCGGGGTTTCCTGCTCGAGCAAGCCCAGCCGCGACTTGAACCACTGCCGCGATTCGTCCACCAGGGAGATCATCGCGATCGGCACCCGGCAAATATAGGCGGCCAGTCGCGCAATGTCGTCATAGACCTGCTCGGAAGCGGTGTCCAGAATGCGGTAATCGCGCAAGGCGGCGAGCCTTTGACCCTCATTAGATGGCTTTGGAGCCTGCATAGCCTAGGATAATGTCCCCCCATCGGGCTGTCAAATCTTAACGGACAGCCCCAGCGATTCCGCAAGGTGGGGGAGGCTCTTGGTGTTTCTCTCGGGAGGGCCAGA
>CAZVYG010000081.1:0-22078 GCA_964631605.1 uncultured Verrucomicrobiota bacterium | reverse complement strand
TTGGTCGTCGTCATGCGCCACGCACCGTTGTTGGTGGAGCTAGTCTGGCTCACCAACGGCGAGTTGGCAAGGTAGGAAGGTGGGAGGGTGGAAGGCGAAAAGGGACTATTCGACCATGGGACTATCGGACTATCGGACTATCGGACTATGGGACTAAAGCAAGGTGCGAAAGTGCGAAGGTGGGAATGTGGGTCCAGCCGCCGGGGAAAAGCGGCAGGGGACTGCCGCACTCCAAGACGCTTCGCGACCTTCAAGTGCCCCCGGTCAACGCCCCGGGGGCACGGCTCGGACTCGGTTGGCCAATCAGCGATTTCATGGGCGTCGCCAAAATCTATCAAATCCACACCGCTCGTTCAACACCATCCGGCCCGGCTCGGCCCCGTCGCATTCAGACGGTGGACAGGGCAACACGCTGAAAGATGGAACGGGGAATCGGTGGTCGCGCAGCAGAAAAAGGCCATCGAACTGTGCAAGGATAAACGGCGCGAGGTTTTCGAGAAGACGCTGAAGGAGAATCAGGACGGAGCGAAGGAAAAGAAACAGCGCCAATCACTGGCCGGCCTTGCCAATTGTTTGGCGCTTGCCTTTCCTGGCCGGGGCCGGTCGCGTTGCGGTCGCGTCGTAATCCGGGTTTTTCCCGGTGGGCAAAAGGGCTTGGGTGCTGGGGATCCATTTCAAGAGGTCGTCGAGCAATTCGTCGCGCCTGGCGGGGTTGGCTCCGGCGAGGTTGTTTCTTTCCCCGATGTCCTCGGCAATGTTGTAGAGTTCCACCGCGTTATTGGTTCCCACTTGGGCGCGGCCGCCATCCAACTGCCATTCCTCGTGATAGAGGTGCAATTTCCAGTCGCCTTTGCGAATGACGGTCACGGGGCGCGTGCGAAACACCGGGTCGCGCCCGCGCAATACCGGATTATCCAGGTAACCGGGGAAATGCCAGAAGATGGCCTCGCGTTTCAACGCCTTGCCGCCCTGGAAAAGCGCCAGGAGGCTCTCGCCGTCCAGCACCTTGTCTTTCGGCACAGTCGCCCCAGCCACTTCGAGAAAGGTGGGGTACAAGTCCACGTTGATGACCGGCACGTCGCAGCGCGAGCCGGCAGGAATGACGCCGGGCCAGCGGGCGATGAAGGGTTCGCGGATGCCGCCTTCGTAATAACATCCCTTGTTGCCCCGCAGCGGTTCCTGCGATGATTGCTGCGTGCCGCCGTTGTCCGAAGTGAAGATGACCAGCGTTTTCCGCTCGAGGCCCAACTCGGCGAGCTGCTTTAGCAACAGCCCCACGCCGTCATCCAAATCCGCCAGGCACGCGGCGTATAAAGGGTGGCTGTGCTGCTGGCCGGGCGGTTTGGCTTTGAACTTGTCCAGCGTTGCGGGCTTCGCCTGCAAGGCCGTGTGGATGGCATAATGCGAGACATAGGCGAAAAACGGACGATCCCGGTGCTTCGCCATGAACTCGCCCGCCGCGCGCGTGAGGGAATAAATCCCCTTGGGATTGGCCGGGTCCGGCGTGGCATCACGCCAGCCGGCATAGGACTCATGGACTACGTCAAAACCCTGGGCCTCCGGCGGCGCGCCATCGGCTCCCGCCAGGTGCCACTTGCCGAAGATGCCCGTGACATACCCTGCCGCTTTGAGCGCTTCGGCCAGCGTGTAATTCTCCGCCGCCAGGCCATGCCGATTGGGCACCGGCACCATCCGCATCAGATTCTTCGGTCCGCGTTCGGTGCTCTCCACAGCATAAACCCCGTGCCGCGGCGTGTACTGGCCGGAGAGCAGGCATGCGCGGCTGGGTTGGCAATTGCCGCCGCCGGCATAGGCGTGTTGAAACACCATCCCTTCCCGGGCGAGCCGGTCCAGGTTCGGGGTTTCGTAGAAATCGGTTCCGTTGAAGCCAACGTCCCGCCAACCGAGATCATCGGCAAAGATCAGCAGGATACTCGGCCGCTCCGCCGCCGACAGGGTTGCCGCCAGCGCCGCGCCCCCGAGCGCACACACCACCGCTTTGGTTTTCATCAAGCCGGAGTATGCGCCAATCGCGGCGCTTTTCACCCCTATTCTTACGGGGCTTGCAACTGAATGACCGCCGGCTCCTGCCAGCTTGGCAAGCTGTACCCGCCGCCGTTGGGGGCTTGGGAGATGAGCGCCAGCCGTCCCCGGCTGGCGGGAAGAGGGAACAGGCAAGCGGTGGTCGAGCGGTGGGCACGGCGGCAGAGAGGCGGACAAGAATGTCCGCGCTCCGGTGCGGGGATGGACAAGGATATCGGTGGTCGCGCGGTCGGTGCGGGGCCGGAGGCCCCGGCCACTGGCAGACCGGGAGGTCTGCCCCACGCGCGAGATGGGTGCGTTTATAGGGTGGAGCAGGTCTCTGACCTGCTGGTTCCGGGAGTCTCCGACTCCGGCCCGGGGCCGGAGGCCCCGGCCACTGGCAGACCGGGAGGTCTGCCCCACGCCCGAGGGTCAGCCGCGATAGATAATCAGCACCCCAAAATCAGTGAGCAGTTTCTGGCTGCCAATGTCCAGGTGCGTGTAGGTCAGGGGTGTGATGCTGATGATGTTCGACTCACCGACCTTGCCCAGGAAACTGCTGACGACATCGTCAAACTTGTCGTGGCCGACCTCGATGCAGTCGGTGTGTTTGATGGTTTTGGTCCGGATTTTCTTGTCCGTTTCCTTGGCGGCGACCTCGAGGGGAGGGAGCGGTTTTTCGATGAGGCTTTCGGTCGGCGTCGAACGCACGGGCACTTTGAGGTGCATTTCGACCTTCGCGGCGGCGGAGGAGGCGATGGGGTTGATGGGATGCACCTCCATGCGCGGCGGCGCGGCGGCCGGGGCGGCGGGGGTAGTGGGGCGGGGGCCGGTCAGCGGGGGCTCGGGGATGACGATGAGCTCGCCGCACGAGGGACAATTGATTTCGGTGCCCGCGCCCGAGCTGTCAACAGCCAGTTCCTGTTCGCATTTAGGACAATTAAAAATGACATCCATAAGGCGGCTTGGTGTTGCTTGATTCTAATGGCACCTTAGGGGGTGGCGCGCGGCAAAGCCAGCAAAAAAATCGTCACTCGTAAGTTTTTTCGAGCTGCTTGATTCGGGGATAGACGGGCGAGGTGGCGGGGGTGCGCTCCTTGACGGCGGCGAAGAGGCGCTTGGCTTCGGCGGGGTTGCTGCGGGAAATCAACAGCACATAGTCCAGTTCAATCCAGGCTTTGCGGGGGTCCTGCACGAGGTGGCCATAAGCCTTCATCCAGGCTTCGAGACCCGCCGCCCCCTGGGCCTGAGCTGCGGACAGGCTCTGTTCAAGGGTGTAAGGCAGGCCGGGCAACTGCTCGGGCACCACCTTCGAGGCCGCCTGCTGCTGCTGCTGGGTTTCCTCCTCCTGCTTGACTTTTTCCCAGTAAAGGAACAAGTGCCAGCCGCCAAAGAGCACCAGGGCAATGATGAGGATGGTGATGAACTTGGTCATGAATCTTCGATGCGTTCAATGCGGGCGCCCAACAGGCGCAACTTGCCGTCCAGGTTTTCATAGCCGCGGTCAATATGGTACACGCGGTTGACCTGGGTGGTGCCGCGGGCGGCCAGGCCGGCGATGACCAGGGCGGCGGAGGCGCGCAGGTCGCTGGCCATGACGGGCGCGCCCGACAGGGGTTTGCCCCCCTTGATGATGGCACTGGGGCCTTCGATTTCAATATCGGCGCCCAGGCGGCTCAGTTCGCTGACATGCATGAAGCGGGATTCAAAAATCCGCTCGGTGATGATGCTGATGCCCGGCGCCAGGCACATCAGGGCCATCATTTGCGCCTGGACATCCGTGGGAAAGCCCGCGTAGGGCAGGGTTGTGACGTCCACCGGCTTGAGCCGCCCCGCCCGCCGAACCCGCAGGTCCGGCCCCGCGCGTTCGATGCGCACCCCGCAGTCCTGCAACTTGTCCAACACGGCGTGCATGTGGTCGGCCCGCGCGCCGCGCAGGGTGACTTCGCCGTTGGTTGCCGCGGCGGCGATGGCGTAGGTCGCCGCCTCGATGCGGTCCGGAATGACCTCGTGTTCGGCTCCATGCAGCTCTTTGACGCCGGTGACGGTGATGGTCGGGCTGCCCGCGCCGGTGATGCGCGCCCCCATGGCATTGAGGAAGTTCGCCAGGTCCACGACTTCCGGCTCGCAGGCGGCGCTTTCGATCACGGTGACCCCTTCGGCCAGGGTGGCGGCCATCATCACGTTGGCGGTGCCCAGCACGGTCGAACCGGCGCGGCCGCCCAGAAAGACGGCGGAGCCGACCAGGCGTCTGGCGGCGGCGTGGACGTAGCCCGCTTCAATTGTGACGCGAGCGCCCAAGGCTTCGAAGCCCTTGAGGTGGAGGTTGATGGGACGCGCGCCGATCACGCAGCCGCCCGGCAGGGACACCGCCGCCTTGTGCAAGCGCCCCAGCAAGGGGCCCATGATGCAGATCGAACCGCGCATCTTTCTGACCAGGTCGTAATCGCCACAGCCCTTGACGCGGCGCGCCTGGATGCGAACGGTGTCATGGTCGAAGCGGACTTCGGCGCCCAGCCAGGAGAGAATCTGAGCCATGAAACGCACGTCGCTGAGGTTGGGCACGCGGCGGATGAGGCAGGGCTCGGGCGTCAGCAGGGAGGCGGCCATGATCGGCAGCACGGCGTTTTTCGAACCGCTGATCATGACTTCGCCCCGCAGCGGGACTCCGCCCTTAATAAGCAGGCTATCCATTCGCTTTGGTTTGGCTTGCGATTAGTATTCTAGCGCGGTGAGTGTAGTCCTCTCTCACCGCCTCGACAATCCACTTTTGCTCCTCAAAGAGTTGCCGCACGGCCTGGGCCTGGCCGTCTCCAAACTCCAGCAACACCTGGCCGCCGGGCCGGAGGTGTCCGCCGGCCTCGCGCGCAAACCGGCGGTAATAATCCAGGCCGTCGGCCCCGCCGTCCAAGGCGCAGCGCGGATCAAACTCCCGCACCTCGGGCTCCAGTGTGGCAATCTCGGCGGTGGGGATATACGGCGGATTGCTTAGGATCAAATCGAACTTTTCCTCCGGCTCCAGCCCGGAGAACCCGTCGCTTAACTTCAAGCGCACGCGGTTGGGGAGGCCGTGCCGGGCGACATTGCCGGCGGCCACTTCCAGCGCGGCGGAGGAGGCGTCAACGGCCGTGATTTCCGCCTGGGGACAATGAACCGCCACGGCGATGGCCAGGCAACCGCTGCCGGTCCCCCAGTCCAGCACGCGCAACGTTCCCGACGCGGGCACTGCCCGGCGGTTGAGGATTTCCCAGCCCGCCTCGGCCAGGAGTTCGGTTTCGGGGCGGGGGATGAGGACGTTGCGATTGACCGCAAGTTCCAGGCCGCAGAAGCAGGTCGAGCCTACAATGTGCTGCAAGGGTTCGCGCCGGCCGCGGCGGCACACCAGGTCGCGGTAAAGGTCCTGCTCGGGCGGGATCAGCGTCCGGTCGAAGCTGAGGTAAAGCCGCATCCGGGGCAACCGGAGCACGTGGGCCAGCAGCAGCTCGGCCTGCAGCCGCGGCGATTCAACGCCCTTGCGGCTGAGGAACTCCGTGCTGCGTTGAATGGCTTCGAGAACCGTCACGGGTCGCAGTCTAAGCCAGCCTCGAAAAAGCGCGAGCAACGAGTTTGGATTGACTTCCGATTGCCCCGTTGAACCAGCCATTTGGGCCGAAGTTCAACCCGGCGATGAACGAGCGGGGTTAGGTGAGCAATGGATTCCAGACTCGGGTGAAACCGAAGGCCGTGAAGTGACTCTCATTGCGCGTGGCGAACTCCGTCACGCCCTGATGACGGAGTGTAAGAGCGAGTCGAAGAAAGCCCGAGCTGCGGAATACTCGGTGCAATCCTGGTTCAGGGCGTAAAGAAGAAGGTTGGTGTCGAACGAGATCATCGCGTCTCAACCAGCGGCTTCGTTCGCCAGGACGCGCCAGTCCTCGACAGGGGCGCGGAAGGTCCCGAGATGGCGGCCCTCGGGAAAGCGCCATTCAGCATTGGGTTGGGGTTGCGGGCTGGACTGCTTCCGGGCCATCTGTTCCGCCGCCCGGCAGAGGTATTCGGAGACGCTCAAATGGAACTGTGCGGCTAATCTTTCGATCTGCTGATAAGTCGCATCGGACAACTGTACTTCCGCTCGTTTCACGTCGGTAGTTTACCGCACGCCGGGGGATTCGTGCAAGGCCGAACGGTCGAATTCCATCGCGCAGCAGCAGCCTTGACCGATTGTGGGCGACGGGTAGGCGGGTTTGGGATCGAGCATGGGAGCGGGGGCGGGAAGAAGCTCTGGAAGAAGAAAACCGAAAAGCGGCTTCGTAGAGCCAGGCCGGGCCGAGCCGGGCAGCCTGCGCCTCCTCCGCAAACCCTCGGGCCGGCAGATTGGTGCCCCCCAATACGCGATTCTCTGCCCCCGGCATCCCTTCGGCCAGGCCAATAATCCGGCGCGGTTAGCTGCGGGTGAGCTGCAGACCGGTTTCTGAGAGCGTGAAAGACACGAAGCGGGCCCGTGGGTTGGGGGGGCGCTCGGTGAAGCTCTGTTTGATCAGGGCGGCGGCGGTTTCGTCTTTGGCCATCATCAGCAGATAGCCGCCCCCGCCGGCGCCGGGAATGATGGCGGCGGCGAGATAGTCGCGCACCTGGCCGAGGATGGCTTGGACGGGCGGCGGGTTGGTGCCGGAATCGAGCTGTTGCTTGAGCTGCCAGCTTCGCCGGATGGCTTCGGCCAACATTGGGTAATCGCATTTCTGAATTGCGGCGGCGGCAAAGTCGGCGTTGGCGCCAATGTCCGCGATGATTGCCAGATGGGTGGGCGAGTTGAGGAAGATGCCGCGGACAATCTCGGCGAGGATGTTTTTGGCCAGGCGCGTGATGCCGGTGTAATAGAGCAGGATGCAGCGGTTGGCGTAGTCCCGGTCAAAGAGGTGGTGGGGCAGCCAGCGCAGCGTGGGTTTTTGCGCCAGGCCGGCGCTGGTTTCGATGAGCTTGATGCCGCGGAAGATGGCCCCGGCCTGGTCCTGCCAGCCGCCGCCGGTCGTGAGCATTTGCTCGAGCGCCAGCGTGCGGGAAAACAACACGTTGCGGTCCCAGTTCAAGCCGCACAAGTCCCCCAGCGCCGCCAGCACCGTGGCCGCGAGGATGCTGCTGGTGCCCAGGCCGGAACCTTTCGGGACCGCTGACAAGAGCGAGATTTCGATGCCGCCTCCGAAGTCGCGCAATTGCTGCTCGAGGGATTCAAACCCGTTCTCGGCATGGAAGCGGGGCAGAAATCCCGCCAGGGCAAAGGCGGCTTTCGCCAGGGCGAAGGGGGTGTCCGGCCGCCCGTAGGTGTCGAGTTGCTCATAGGTGCACACCCGTTCCTCGACGCCCAGGTCAATGGAGCGCATCACCAGTTCGGGGCGCTCGGAGAGCCGCGCGAAAACCTGGATGGGCGGCTGGCCGTTCAGGTCGGCCGCCACGTTGATCACCTTGCCGCCATGCTCGATACAATAGGGCGGGGTGTCGGTCCATCCGCCCGCCAGATCGAAGCGGACGGGGCTGCGCGCCCAAACGATTTGGTCTTCGATCACATTGGGGTGGGGCCGCGCGGGGGCCAGTTGGGCCTCGCGGGCGATCAGGTCGCGCAGGCGCGCAAAGGCGGCCTGCTCGAATTCCTGCCAGCCCGCCTCCCCGCGGTGGCGGCGGACGGCCGATCTGAACATTTGGTCGTGCACCGCCTGCATGGGGTCGTCGTGGTCCTCAAACACCAGGTTTGGCAGCGGGGCGGTGCCGCGGGCGAAAGCCCGCGCGGTGGACTCCAAGTCCAGCCGGAAAAAGACGCTCCAGCGAAAATTTCGCATCATTGGCGCCAGGCACTCCTGCCGCAGGCGATCCCGCTGCGCAAAGAGGCGTTCCAGGTTGACCTGCAGGGTGAGCTGGCTGGCTGAAAGCCGGCGCAGGCTTTGCCAGCGCCGGGCAAATTCCGGGCTCGGGACCGGCGCGGCCGCGAACAACCACTCGAGGAAAGCCGGGTCCAGTTCGCTCGCTGACAGAACGGGAAACAGAGCGGCGTTTTGTAAATCGGTTTCGGCGTCAAGACCGCAATCCGAGAGCCGCAGGCCCCGCGCCTCGAACCATTTCATCAACGGCCGGCCCAGCCAGTGGGAGGTTTCCCCGCCCAGGCTGCCGCGGAACGTGTCCCGGAATCCGTAAGCCCGGACGCAAAAGTCGCCGGTGTCGAGCGGCACGAAATCCAGGCAAACGCCGGGTTCCAGGCGCAACGACCATTGATTTTCCGGCACGCCGGTCAATACGTGTTCGTGGGCGAGTTGCCAGGTCGCCGGCACCACGCTGTTTTCGACCCACAACGAGTGGTTCTCCTCGCGCCGCAGCGCCACGGCAAACCGCGAGTTCTGCGTCACCTGGTCCGGTTGCTGGCGGGCGCCCGTGAGACCGATCTTGGCCTCGTCCAGCACCAGGTTCTGCAGGGAGGCGACCGACTCGATCATTTGTTCGTTGGCGCCGAAGTGGTAGAACTCGGCTTCCGGGAGCAGCACCACGGCGCAGGAAAGCGCGCCGACCGCGGGGTCCGCCGCAGCGGCCGAGCGGCCCAGCGCCAGCCCAAACTGGGCGTAAAGCTCATAAGCGGCGGGTGTTCCGCCGGCAAACTGCTGCCGCGAGGGGTCCCAACCGCAGCGCTCCATCAAGACCCGGACCGCCCGTTCGCTGAGCAGCCACATGCCTGTGTCCACCAGGCACAGGTAGTTGCCCGCCAGCTCGCGGATGCGCGCGGGCGCAGGTTTTTGCAGGAAAAAGGCCAGCTCGCCCGGGCGGTTGCGCGGGGTGAAAAACACGCCGAAATCCTTAGCCTGCTCCGGCGGCAGGCGCATCCCCAGGCCGAGGACGTCCACCTGCGGAAACGGCGGCAGGTCGCGCGCGAAACGCAGCAGCACATCGCCGCTGGTGATCATGGCCAGCGTGCCCGGCCCGGCATGCGCCAGCACGCGCTGGTAATCGGGCAATTGCAGGTCCAGCAGTGTCTGGTCCAGCCGCTGCCCGCGCGCCCAGCGGAAGACGGGGATGGGCATCAGCAGCTTGCCGGTTGGCGCATAAGCCGGGAGCCGCCGGCTCTGCCCGCCCGCATGGAGAATGAGTTTCCGGCTGCGTTGCAGCCACTCGCCGAAGGCAAGTTCGTGCCCGGTCGCGTGCCAGGCCTCGGCGAGGAGGTGAGCGGTGCCGCCACCCGAGCCGAGGGGTTTACCCGCCGGATCGGCGGTTGCAAACCACTCGGGCGGTCGGCGGCCCTCGAGCCGGGCGAACGCCTCCGCCATCCGGGGCGGCAGGGTTAGCAGGTGCTGCATGCAAACCGTGTCCTGTGTCATATCGCGCGCGATGATGAGCCTTTAGGCGTTGACCTGTCCAGCCCGGAGCCCGAAAGCGGCATTGCCCGAACCATGTTCGGGGCCGCTAAGCCACTCCTGCAGCGGCCAGCGGGGTGCGGGCCGCAATCCGGCAGGCCCAGTCCTTTCGCTGCAGGAAAGAAGTTCGCCGCCTGGGAGGGGTCGGGCCAAATGAAAAGGGCCGGCGGGATTCGCCCGCCAGCCCATGGAAAGGTTCAACGGATGAGTCGCCGGCCTATTGGGCAGGCGGCAGCAGCACGCGGTTGATGACGTGGGCAATGCCGTTGGCGGCGTCCACGTTGGCTTGAATGACCTGGGATCGGTTCACATACACCTTGCCATCCCAGCCCAGCCGGACCACAACGTTTTCGCCTTGCAGCGTCGGCACCACGCGCTGGGCGAGCAGCGCCAGGGCCTTCTTTTCCCCGTCAACCACGTGGTAGAGGAGCACCGCTTTCAGGGCGTCCGGATCAGCGACCAGGCTTTCCAGCGCGCCGCTCGGCAGCGCGGCGAACGCGGCGTCCGTCGGCGCAAATACGGTGAATGGTCCGTTGGTGGCGACCACGTCGCCGAGGCCCGTCAGCTCCAGCGCCGTCACGAGGGTGGTGAAGCGGCCGTCGGCCTTGAGCAAATCAAGGAGGTTGGGAGTCGGGGGCGGCGGCAACAGAACTTTGTCAATGACGTGGATCAGACCATTGGGAGCCTTGACGTTTGGGTTGATCACGCGCGAGTCGTTGACATAAACCTGACAGTTCTTAAGGGAAGCCGCGAGCGTCGAGCCTTCCAGCGTGGTGGCGGTCTTGGCCAGCAGGAGCTGAGCCGAGGTGGTTTTGCCGGCCAGCACGTGGTAGAGCAAAATCTTGGTGAGTTCCGGAACATTGGTTACCAGCGACTCGACGGTGCCCGGCGGCAGGGCTGCGAATGCGTCGTCGGTCGGGGCAAAGAGCGTAAAGATACCCCCCGTGGCAACCGTGTCTGTCAATCCTGCGGCGTCCAAAGCGGCCAGCAACGTGTTGAAGCGCCCATCCAGTCTCAGCACATCCACGATGCTCGTGATCGGCAGATCCGATTCCGGCGGGAGCAACACGCCGTCAATGACATGAATCAGGCCGTTGGCTGCAAACCGGTTTGCCTGCAGAACCTTGTTGCCGTTGATGGTCACCTTCAACCCGTCTCTGAGGACCACGACGGCGTTGCCCTCCAGGGTGACCGGTGTGTTGGTTGCCAGCAGTTGCCAGGAATACTGCCTCCCCCCCAACACGTGATACAAGAGGATGTCCGTCAAGGCGGGTATGTTGGTGAGCAAACTTTCCACCGTGCCGGCCGGCAGACGGGCGAACGCGGCGTCTGTTGGCGCAAGGACGGTGAGCGGGCCGGCGGTTTCCACCGTGGACTTCAGCCCTGCCGCGTCCAGCGCGGCCAACAGGGTGTTGAACCGCCCGTCTCGTTCGAGAACCTGCACCAGGTTGGGATAAGTGGTTGCCTGCGCACTTTGAACCGCGATGGAGGCCAGCAAGCAGACTCCCGCCGCCATCGAAACCATTGATTTGACTCGAATTTTCTTCATGACTTGTTTTTTTCTTTCTTAGCCGCCGGAACCATTCAGGCGGCAGCGGCATTTCAGCGTCCGCAAGCGCAACCGTAGAACAGGATTAAGGTCTGTCAAAAAAGTCATAAGAATTTCTTTCTTCCAAGGCTCCTGCCGGGCGGGGACCAATCCTCTGGGTGATGGCTGCAAGCCCCGGCTGGATGCCCGGTTCGTGTGGTTGACTCCAGCGGCCGGCCGGCCTATGTTTCATCGTATGCAGCCCCGGTTCGCCTCAGCGGCGTTCATTGCCTGCACCCGCAACGGTGTTGTGGGGGGAGGGGTTTTTATTCCTGTCTCTCGAACCCGAGGTTCCGAATGAAACGCCCGATTGAATTCCAACGATGCAAAACGCGTCGCGCCGCGTTTACGCTGATCGAGTTGCTGGTGGTGATAGCGATCATTGCCATTTTGGCGGCGATGTTGCTGCCCGCCCTCGCCAAGGCCAAAGAAAAAGGCATGCGCGCCAAGTGCATTGGGAATATCAAGCAAATCCTCCTCTGCACCCACATGTACACCTCGGATTTCAACGATACGCTTCCCTATACCTCCTGGAGTTCAGGCACTTACGACGTGGCCAATTGGTGCTACACGCGCACCCGCAACGCCACCAACAAGGACAACGTTGAGCTCGGCCAACTTTGGCCGTACCACAACCAGAAGCTGCTCTACTGGTGTCCGATCGAGCAGACCAACAACGCGTTTTTCCGGATGCGCGAAATGCAGGTTTGCAGCTACACCATGAACGGCTCGGTTTCCGGCTTCAGAACGGACCCGACCGGCCGGCCTTTCGTCAGCTATAAACTGGCGCAGTTTCGGCCTCACTACATGATCTATTGGGAATCCGACGAACGGCAGCCTTCTTATTACGACAACGTCGCAAGCCGGCCGGACGAAGGTGGCAGCCAACGGCACAACGGAGGGATTGTCATGGGTATGTTCGGCGGCCAGACCGAGTTTATCAAATTCAGGGCCTATGCCATGGAGGCTGGCATCGGCGGCTTCCGAGGCCAGCGCCCCGGGCGCATGTGGTGCAATCCCGGTTCGCCAACGGGCGATTAGGTTGCGGGCAAGTCTCTCCGGCCATGAAAACATTGCTGCCGTCCCGTCGCTTCGGCTGCGCACTCCTTGCCGGCTTTCTCCTTGGCTGTGCCGGGTGCTCGAAATCCTCGGACGAGGGGGCCGCCTCCGCCCGCCCGCCGGAACCCAAGGCTGCGGCCTCACAACTGCAGCAGGCCTTCTCGACCGCGCCGCCGGAAATCAAGCAGTCCGCCACCACGGCCTCCGAAGCGTTGCGCACCGCGGACTACGGCCGGGCCATTCAGGCTCTCCAGACCATCAAAGCCCGCCCGAATTTGTCGGTCGAGCAGGGCATGGCCATTCACGCCTCCGAACAGGCCCTGGAAGCCAAACTGATTGCCGGGGTGGAAGCCGGCGACCCCAACGCCAAACGCGCCTACGAAGCTCTGAAGCGCAAGCGCCGGAACTAAACGGGTCGCCCGATCACAGGATTGGGGGATTCATCCCGGCGTCCAGCGCCGGAGGCGTTTCTTTTCGCCGTGGCGGCGCTTGTCGTCGAGGATGCGCTGTTGGGCGCGAGCGCTGCGCCGGCGTTTTTGGCGTCGGGCCTTTTCAATCCTCGCCCGCTCGGCGGCCGCGCGGGCGGCGCGGGCGGCCTGGATTTTGTCGAGTAACAGATGGCGGGCCAGGAGGCGGTTGAGTCCCTGCTGGCGTGTGGTTTGACATTTGACCTGAACGCCCGAGGGGCCGTGGACCAGCATCACGCACGTGGAGGTTTTGTTGAGGTTCTGCCCGCCATGACCGCCGGAGCGGACGAAATGTTCCTCGAACTCGTCCTCCCGCACGCCCAGGGCGGCCATGCGCCGGGCCAGCGCGGCATCATTCAGGTCCGGGCGCATGCTCGACACGGTTGGTTTCGGGCGGGGTGAAGGCGCTGGCCTGCACCCACTCCGCCGGGCTGACGTTCACGGTGAGGGTTTGGTCTTTGCGGAGCACCTTGAGGGAAACGGGTCTGCCGATGGGTTTGCGGCGAATCTCGTTGCGGAGCTCCTGAGGCGTGGCGACCGGCCGGCCATCCACGTTGAGGATGATGTCGGCGGGCTTGAGTTCGGACCGTGCCGCGGGCCCGTGGGGAAGAATGCTGGAGACGATCACTCCGGATTCAACGGGGTGAACCTGGTCGCGGACCTCGGGGGCATCGGCCAGGGCGCGGATGCCGATCCCAAGCCAGGGGCGAACATACTTGCCGTTGGTGATGAGCGCCTCGGCGACCTCGCGCGCGAGATTGCTGGGGATGGCGAACCCGATTCCGGTGTCCATGCCGCGAATGAGGGTGTTGATGCCGATCACTTCGCCTTCGATGTTCACCAGGGGCCCACCGCTATTGCCGGGGTTGATGTTGGCGTCGGTTTGAATGAAGTCCTGGTCCATCATGGCGCCTTCAAAGCCGAGAAAGACATTTTGACGGCCCTTGGCGCTGACATGGCCGACCGTCACGGTGTAATCCAGGCTGAAAGGGGAACCGATGGCGATGGCAAATTCACCGACGCGGACGTTGTTGGAATCGGCGAAGCGGGCGGGGGGCAGGCCGTTGGTGGCAACTTTGAGGACGGCGACGTCGGATTGGGGGTCGGTGGCATGGACCGTTGCGTGGAAGCGCCGCCCGTCCTTGAGCCGCACTTCAACGCGGTCAACATTCTCGATGACGTGATGGCTCGTGAGAATGAAGCCGTCCTCGCGCACGATGATACCCGAGCCCTGGCCCCGGGTCGTGTCGGGCCGCCCGAATTCCTGGTGGAACCGGCGCCAAAAACCGGGTGGAAGCGACTCGAAGCGGTTGGTTAGCTCTTCTTCTTCCGTGCCCGGGTCGGACCTGATTTTTTGGACCACATCCACGACCACGACGCTGGGAGTCACTTTTTCGGCCACCGTTACAAAGGCCTCGTTGAGGCGGCGAATCAGGTCCAGGCCGGAGGCCGGCTCGGGGGCAGCCGGTGAGCCGTGGGGCAGCGCGGAGATCAAGGTGGCCAAGACCAGGGCGACACTGAACGGCGTGATTTGCCGCAGCGGCGCTTGCGGGCCCGCCGAGCGGGCCGCCGCGACCTTTGACATCCTGTGTGACTTGCAAGTTTTCATGCGATGAAGCTGTCGCAGCCTGCGAACAGCAGTTTCGTGGGCAAAACATAGACCGGATTGGGCCTGGCCGCCAATTCTGGAATCGCCGGATTCGGCGGATTGACTTAAGCCGACCGGGTGGATAGCCTCTCAAGCTGGAAAAACTGACATGTTGGATGCGATTGAAAAACTCTTAATTCTCCAGGATCGGGATGGGCGGATTCGCCGGGTGCGGGCGGAGCTGGCGCACATCGAGCCGCAGCGGCAGGAGTTTGGCGCGCGGGCGGCGAGGGCGCAGACGGCGCTGGAGAATGCAAAAACGCGGGTGCGGCAGTTGGAAGCGAGCCGCAAGGAGCTGGAACTGGAAGTCGAGGGCAAGAAGAAGCAAATCGAGCGTTACGCCAACCAGCAGTTGCAGACCCGGAAGAACGAGGAATATCGGGCGCTGGCGCACGAGATCGAGATGTGCAAGGAAGACATCCGCAAGATCGAGGACCGCGAGCTCGAAATCATGGAGCAGGCGGAAGCGGCGCAAAAGGAAGTGCTGCGCGCGACCGAGGCGGCCACCGCGTCAAAAAAACTCATGGAAGAGCAGTTGGCGCAGTTGGACGCGCGCGAGGCCAATCTCCGGAAGGAACTGGCGGAGCTGGAGCGGAACCGGGAGGAGCTTGCCGCGGCGGTGGAGGAGAGCGTGCGGGCGCGTTATGAGCGGCTGGTGCGGAGCAAGGGAGAGAACGTGGTGGTCGGGGTGCAACACGGGGTGTGTGGGGGGTGCCACATGCGTTTGCCGGCGCAGATCATGGTCACGTGCCAGGCTCAGCAGGAAGTGGTCACCTGCACCAACTGCGGACGAATTCTTTACTATACGCGGGACATGGACCTGGCCGTGGCGGATTGACCGCCGCGGGGTTCGCCCCCTCCAGCACAACGGCCCCGTCAGAACAAGCGGTAGAGGGCGACGCGTCGGAACTGAATGACGCCGCCTTCGGACTGCAACCCAATGCGGCCCGGCACGACCTCGACCCCGGCAACGTCGTTGACCAGTTTGCCGTTCATCTTCACTTGATAGCGCGGGCCCTCGGCCAGGATCTCGACCTGGTTCCATTCCCCCGCGGGTTTCTCGTTGTTGGCAAGGGCCTTGACACCGGCGATGTCCCCGGCCAGCGCATGCTTTTTGACCTCGAAGAAACGCTCCTGGCCGCCGGCGACCTGGGTGCCTTGCAGTCCGAGCACGTCCCCGGCGCTGCCGTGCTTGAGCTGAACTTCCACCGCGGGGGGCAGGGGTTGAAGGGTGCCGTGGATGCGGGAGAAAATGCCGCTGTTGCCGGGCTTGGCATCCGGCGCCCAACGGTACTCAACGATCAGCCGGAAATTGGTGGTCTCGGGTTCGGTGAAGAGGAACCCGACCGGGTCGCCCTGGCAGGTAAGAATCCCATCCTTCACACTCCAAACCTGGTCCATTCGGACCTGGGGATCAGCCAGCACATATTTCCAGCCCGCGAGATCTTTGCCATTGAACAGCTCGGTTTTGACCTCGTATTTGCCCGGCGTCCAACATCCAGTGGCCATCAGCGCGAGGCAGGCGGCGGCGAGCGAGAGAATCAGAGTCGGTTTGCGCATACGTGCGGGTGAGTATGGCCGATTGCCGGCCGAAAGAAAGACTCAAATGGGAACGGTTTGGCAGCGGCGCTGGGTGAAGCGGCAACAGTGGGTGTAGCCGTTGGAACGGGCGAGGGCGACCGCTTCGGCGAAGTTCAGGCCGACTTCAGCGGGCGCATGGGCGTCGGAGCCGAAGGTGATGCGGACGCCGTGTTTGGCGGCGCGCTCGAGAATGGCGGGGCTGGGGTAGATTTCGCGGCAATCCTTGCGGAGTCCAGCGGTGTTGATTTCGATGGCAACACCGTGCCTGCCGGCCGCCTCGAGGAATCGGTCGTACAGGGCGGCGCAGTCCTGGGTGGGATAGAAGCAGAACCGTTTGCACAGGTCGGTATGGCCGATGATGTCAAACAGGCCGGACTCGGCGGCCAGGGTCAGGCGCTCGAAATAGGCGGTCCAGACCTCGAAGGGGTCGCGGCTTTTCCAAGTGGAGAGCATGAGCGGGTTGTCAATGGCCCAGGAGTCGGAGACGTAATGCACCGAGCCGATAAGGTAGTCCCAGGGATGGCGGGCGGTCAGGTGGCGAATCCATTGCTCCTGGCCGGGGAGGTAATCCACCTCGAGGGCCAGTTTGATGGTGAGGTTGGGAAAGGCGCGTTGGGCGTGGCGGACCTTTTCGACGTAGAGATCGAGGTCGGCGTCGCGCATTCGCCAGTCATCAAAATCATCCTGTGGCATGGGGCTGTGGTCGGAGAACCCGATTTCATCGAAGCCGAGTTTGACGGCTTGGGCGGCGTATTCGATGGGTTCACCCGCGGCATGGCGGCACAGCGGAGTGTGCATGTGATAATCGGCCGGAACTCGCATGCGGGGAGCCTACTGCCTTGCAGGGCCGGCGGCAAGGGGGAGGAAGGCTTTCGGAACGGTTTTGTTTACTCGAACTGAAGGGCGAAGAAACGGTTGGTGGCAGCCGTGACGGGCAGGGTGACGACCCACTGGCCGTTCAGGCTGGCGGGGGTATTGGTGACGGGAGACCATTGGATCGGGGGGGTGAGGCTGTCCGTTTGGCGGAGGGTAAAGCCGGTGGCGGTGTTGGTCCAGGCCAGCCGCAATTGTTGAGGCGAGGGCAGGCTGATGTCGAGGGTCGGCAGCGGCGCCACCGGCTGGCAGGGGGAAAACTCGGAGGTGTTGCCGGAAGCGTCCGTGGCGGTGGCGGTGATCACGTAACCCACAGGAACCGCGACTGGGAGGGTGAGACTGAAGGTGGCGGTGCAGCTTGGGCTGGTCGAAAAAGTGGTTTCGCCTAGGAAAAGGCTGCCTTCGCCGTTGCCGGCACTGTCACAGGCGGGGCTGGCGAAGAACTGGACGAGGAAGGGATTGTTGGCGGTGCTGTTGAGTGAACCGCGAAGGGCGGTGGCGGTTCCGCTGAAGGCCTGGGTCAGGACGGGGAAATTCTGGAGGCGGTTGGCGCCGGTGTCGGTGTCACAGGCGTCATTGGCGGTGACGCCGGCGGCGCCGAGGTCAATGCCGAGGGAGGCATTCGAGAAGATGGCGTTGCCCAGGATGCGGTTGGCGGTGGCGCCGGTGCGGACGCGGACGCCGGCATAGCCGCCCTGGCTGAAGGCAACCCGGTTTCCAGCCGGGCCGATGCCGCCGATCAGGTTGTTGGTCGAGCCGGTGTCGCAGTCAATGGCGGCCCAGGCGTTGCCCAGTGGGGAGATGCCATCCGCCTTGGTCCCGATCAGATTGCCCTGGAGTGTTGTCCAGGAGGCTTTGTAAAGCCAGATGCCGCTGGCCCCGTTGCCGGAGATCAGGTTTCCCGCGCCGGGGAGGTCGCCGCCGATAAGGTTGCTGACCGCGCCGTTGGCAAAGATGCCCTCGAAGAGGTTTCCCATGGCCGTCTGGCCGTGGACATCCGTGCCGATTCGATTGCCCTGGATCGTGTTCCCGGCGGCGCCGCTTTCGGCGAGGTAAATGGCGGAGTTGCCGTTGGCGGAGATGACATTGCCCGCGCCGGGCGCGGTCCCGCCGATGAGATTGGCGGGGGCGGCGGAGAGGACCATGCCGCCGCCGATGCCGTTGCCGAGGCGGTTGGTTCCGCCCAGGGCGGTGCCGATGTAATTGCCCTGAATGCGATTGCTCCGGGCGTTGGCGTCATAGAGGTAAACCCCGTTGGTGCCGTTGGCTGAAATGACGTTGCCCGCGCCGGGGTCAGGGCCGCCGACGAGATTGGCTGGGGATTCGATGCGCACCCCCGCCACCTTGTTGCCCAAGGGGGTGCGGCCGGAGAAATCCGTGCCGATCAAGTTGCCTTGCACCACGTTTTCCGACGCGCCGGACACGAGATAAACCCCGTAGAAACCGTTGCCGGAAATGACGTTTCCCGCCCCCGGCGCGGCGCCGCCGATCAGGTTCCCGTGCGCGCTGCGCAGGGTAATGCCATTGTAGCGGTTGGTGAGGATGGCATTGCCCGCAATGCCGGTGCCGATGTAATTGCCGGCAACGGTGTTGCCCACGCTGTTGGTGTTCAGGTAAATCCCGTCCTGTCCATTACCCGAAATCACATTTCGGGCCGCGGCGGAATAACCGCCGACGAGGTTGCTCTGCGCGCTGGTGAAGGTCACGCCGGCAAAGGTGTTGCTCAGCGAAGCCGTGCCGGTCGCGGTGGTGCCAATCAGATTCCCTTGGACCTGGTTGAACGCAGCCTGTTGCCCCTCGAAGGCGATCCCGCTGCGGCCGTTGCCCGACACCACGTTGCCGCTGCCGGCGTTGGTCCCGCCGATGATATTTTGCGCCGCGTTCAAGACCGAAATGCCGTCGTCGGCATTGCCCAGGCGCAAGGCGCCGCCGGCGTCGGTTCCGACATAATTGCCTTCGATGCGGTTGGAACTGGCGCCCGCGCCGTAAAGATAAATGCCACTGCCGCGGTTGGCGGACACGACATTGCGGGCGCCGGCGGCAGCGCCGCCCACGAGGTTGGCCGAGCTGTCCAGCAACAGGATGCCGTGATTGGTGTTGCCCAGCGCGGCGGTCCCGGCGGCGGTTGTTCCGACGTAATTGCCCTGGATCACGTTGCCGTTGGCATTGAGCAGGTAAATGCCCGCGTCCCGGTTCGCGGCGACCAGGTTGCGGTTGGACGCGGTGACGCCGCCGATCAGGTTGCCCTGGGATTGCAGCACGAGGATGCCGGCCTGGTTGCCGCGGCCCAAGGCGCCGCCCGGGTCGGTGCCGATGAAATTGCCGGTGAGGACATTGGTGCCCGGTCCTTCGATCCGGATGCCGTCGCCGGTGAAGCGGTTGATCGCCAGGCCCTTCACCGTGGATCCTCCGGCCAGCAGGCGCAGGCCCGGGCCCGGCCCGGCGTTGGCGCCGGAGATTTCGACCACCGGCGTCCCGGCATAGCCCGGTTGCGAGGTGCCATCAATCACCACCGGGTCGGTGAGGTCGGGGAGGGCGGATAAGGGCGCGAGGGTGTGGGGGCCTCCACCCGGGAGGTTGAACTGGATCAGGTCCAGGCCCGGAGTCGCGTTGGCATTGAGCAGCGCCTGGCGCAACGATCCCGCCCCCGAGTCGTTCAGGTTCGTGACCGTGAACGTCGCCCCCCAAAGCAGGGGGGTCGCCGGCGATGCCAGCCAAAGCAGGAGGTAAAAGCCACAGGCAACGCGGCCGCACACCGGCCCCCGCAAGAGACAGTCAGACAACATAATAGCCTTCAGCAGGACGGCAGAATAATACGCACCGAGCCCCCGCCGGACAAGCAAATAGGCGCACTCAATCGGGCAGACGAAGGATTGCAGGGGGCGGGGTTCGTGCATTTTCAGGCTTGGGCTTGGGGGAGCGAGGCGGTAATTTGCGGCCAAGGCGAAACTTATGACAAATCAATTTGCAGCGATCGAACATGCGAAGGAAAAGGCCATTGACCTCAGCATGCAGTATGGGCCGAAGGTGCTGGTGGCGGTTCTGATCATGGTGGGCGGTTTTTTCGCGGCGCGGTGGGTGTCGGGCGTCGGCGAGCGGTGGCTGGGGAAGCTGGAGCTGGAGCCGCCGGTGCGGCAACTGATCCTGCGGCTGGTGCGGATGCTGGTGATGTTGCTATTCCTGCTGATTGCGCTGACGAATCTGGATATTCAACTGCTGCCATTGATTGCCGGCCTGGGTGTTGCCGGCGCCGGCGTGGCGTTTGCGATGCAGGGTATCCTGGGGAATTTGTTCGCCGGGCTGACCATCATCTTTACCCGTCCGTTCCGCGTGGGAGAGTATGTGGAGATGGCGGGAGTCGAAGGACGGGTCGAGGCGATTGAACTGTTCAGCACGCTGTTGAGCCATCCGGACCGGTCCCGCATCGTGGTGCCCAACCGCAAGATTGTGGGCGAGATTTTGCACAACTACGGAAAGATTCGGCAGTTGGATGTCATCGTGGGGGTGGCCTACAGCACGGATCTCAACGCGGCGCTGGGAGCGGTGAACGACGTGTTGCAACGCACGCCCAGCGTGCTGAAGGATCCCGCGCCAGTGGTGCGGGTATCGGTCCTGTCCGATTCTTCGATCAACATTGCGATCAAGCCCTGGGTGCCGGTGCAGGAATACGGGCCGGCGATGGGGGAGATTAACAAGGCGGTGGTGGAGGAATTCCGCGCCCGCAACATTTCGATCCCGTTCCCGCAACGGGAGGTGCGGTTGCTGAACCCGGCTGCCTGAGCGGCGGCGCGAGACTCATCGCCAACCGCGACAAGGGCGGCATCGCGCCAGGGATCAGATGGAGAAGGTGGCGGCGGCGTCCTGCAACTGCAGGTAGTCCAGGATGCGAGCGACCGATTCGGCCACGGAAAGCTGGTCGGTGCGGAGCTCGATTTCGGGGTTGAGGGGGGGCTCGTACGGGGCGGTGATGCCGGTGAACTCCTTGATTTCCTTCGCGCGCGCCTTGGCGTAGAGGCCCTTGGGGTCGCGTTGTTCGCACACCTCGATGGGGGCGTTGACAAAGACTTCGATGAAGCGCCCCTGGGGCATGAGTTTGCGCACCAGGTCGCGGTCTTCGCGGTAGGGGGAGATGAAGGCGGTGATGCAGATCACGCCGGCATCGGCGAACAGCTTGGCCACTTCGCCTACCCGTCGGATGTTCTCCGTGCGGTCCTTCGGCGAGAAAGCGAGGTCGGAGCAGAGGCCGTGGCGGATGTTGTCGCCGTCCAGCACGTAGGCATGGCGGCCGAGGTTGAAGAGCTCGCGTTCGAGCTCGGTTGCAATGCTCGACTTTCCGGAGCCGGACAGGCCGGTGAGCCAGAGGACGCACCCCACGTGGCCGTTGCGCAGCTCGCGCTGCTCCCGGGTGACTTTGCCGCGGCTCCAATAGATATGGTCGCTCTTGGTGTGCGCGTCGTGGGTGCGGCGGGGGTAATTGTCGGCGGCGATAATGCCGCCGCCCGAGACGTCGAAACCATCCACGATCACAAACCGGCCCGTGGCCACAATGTCCGAGTGAATGTCGAACGCGATGGGTTTGCGGGTGTGGAGGGTGAGTTCAGCCACTTCGTGGCGTTGGACAGCGGCCGGGGCGCCTTCGCGCGCCACCGGTTCCAGCGTGGAGGCGTCAATCACCTTATGGATGCTTTCGATGGAGCATTCGACCTCCTGGGTGGCCAGCTTGAGTTTGTAGGTGCGGCCGGGGGCAAACGGCTTGCGGCCGAGCCAGAAAAGGCGGGCTTTGAAGCTCGACAGTTCATAGGGGGGGGCGCTTTCGTGGGCGGCCACGGCGCCTCGGGCGACGAAGATCTGCTCGGTCAGGGTGATGCCGATGGATTCCCCGGCGGTCGCGTAATCGCGGGGCGGGGCGTTCCAGCGTTCGATAGTTTTGACGGTGCTGGTTTTGTCGGTGGGCGAAAAAACCAGTTTGTCGCCGACGCGCAGGGTGCCGGATTCAATGCGGCCGGCGAGGATGCGGCGCTCGTCGAAGCGGTAGATGTCCTGGATGGGGAACCGGAGGGGCTGGTTTTTGGGCTGCTCGGCGACCTGGAAGGAGTCGAGGGCTTCGATCACGGTGGGGCCCTGCCACCAGGGCATGTTTGGGCTGAGGGTGGCGAGGTTGTCGCCGTGTTTGGCGGCGATGGGGATGAACAGCTTTGGTTCGACGCCGATGGTGTTCAGCCAGGCCCGGTATTCCTCGCGCACCTGTTCGAAGCGCGCCTGGCTGTATTGTTCGAGGTCCATTTTGTTGACCAGGACGGCGATTTGGCGGATGCCCAGAAGGTTGAGCAGGTAGCCGTGGCGGCGCGAGTTTTCCTGGACGCCCTCGTGGGCATCAATGAGCAGCAGGGCGGCCTCGGCGTTGGCGGCGCCGGTGACCATGTTCTTGAGGAACTCCTTGTGGCCGGGGGCGTCAATGATGACGTACTGGCGC
>CAZVYG010000080.1:6099-22144 GCA_964631605.1 uncultured Verrucomicrobiota bacterium | reverse complement strand
CAAGTCAGGCGTGCTCGCGCGCTACGGCGTCCGCATCATCGGCGTCGAGGCCGAGGCGATCGAAAAAGGCGAGGACCGGATCATTTTCAAGGAAACGATGAAGAAGCTGGGCATCGAAATGCCCCGAAGCGCCCCCGCTTTCAGTGTCGAAGAAGCCGAGAAAGTCGCCGCGGAAATTGGTTACCCGGTCGTCATCCGGCCGGCCTACACGCTCGGTGGCACCGGCGGCGGCCACGTTTACAACGTCGAGGAACTTCGCACCGTGGCCAGCCGCGGCCTCGCCGCCAGCATGGTCGGCCAAATCCTCATCGAGGAATCGGTCATCGGCTGGGAGGAACTTGAGCTCGAGGTGGTGCGAGACGCCAGGAACCAGATGATTACCGTCTGTTTCATCGAAAACGTGGACGCCATGGGGGTGCACACCGGCGACTCGTATTGCGTCGCGCCGATGCTTACCATTGACCCGAAGTTGCAGGCCCGCCTCCAGGATTATTCCTACCGCGTGGTCGAGTCCATCGGCGTCATTGGCGGCACCAACATCCAGTTCGCCCATGACCCCAAAACCGGCCGCGTGGTCATTATCGAAATCAACCCCCGCACCTCCCGCTCCTCCGCCCTGGCTTCCAAAGCCACCGGCTTCCCCATCGCCCTCATCTCCGCCAAGCTCGCCGCCGGCTTGACCTTGGACGAGATCCCCTATTGGCGGGACGGAACGCTCGAAAAATATACGCCCTCGGGCGATTACGTGGTCGTCAAATTCTCCCGCTGGGCGTTCGAGAAGTTCAAACAGGCCCAGGACAAGCTCGGCACCCAAATGCGCGCGGTCGGGGAGGTGATGAGCATCGGCAAGACCTACAAAGAAGCCTTCCAAAAGGCCATTCGCTCGCTCGAAAACGGCCGTTACGGCCTCGGTTTTGCCAGGGACTTCAATGAAAAAACCCTCGACGAGCTCATGCTCCTGCTCAACGAGCCCAGCAGCGAGCGCCAGTGGATCATGTACGAGGCGCTGCGCAAGGGCGCTTCGATCGAAGACCTTTACCGCAAGACCCACATCAAACCCTGGTTCATCCAGCAGATGAAGGAACTGGTCGAGCTCGAAGAGCAAATCCTTAAATACAAAGGCCGCCCGCTTCCCGACCCCCTCCTCATTCAGGCCAAAAAAGATGGCTTCGCCGACCGCTACCTCGCCAAACTCCTCGGCGTCTCCGAAACCTCCATCCGGCAACAGCGCACGGCCCTCGGCGTGGTGGAAGGCTGGGACGCCTTGCCCGTCAGTGGCACGGAGAATGCCGCCTATTACTATTCAACCTACAATCGGCCGGACAAGGTTTCGGTCAGCTCCCGAAAGAAGGTTATGGTTCTGGGTGGCGGCCCCAACCGCATCGGCCAGGGCATCGAGTTCGACTATTGTTGCGTCCATGCCGCCTTCGCTCTGCGCGATGCCGGCTACGAAACCATCATGGTCAACTGCAACCCCGAAACCGTTTCCACCGACTACGACACCTCGGACAAACTCTATTTCGAGCCGTTGACCGTCGAGGACGTGCTCGCCATCTACCAAAAGGAAAAACCCGAGGGCGTGGTTGTGCAGTTTGGCGGTCAAACGCCCCTTAACATCGCCAACGAACTCGCGGCCGCGGGCGTGAAAATCCTCGGCACCTCCCCCGACACCATTGACCTCGCCGAGGACCGCGACCGCTTCCGCAAAATGATGGAGCAAATGGGGCTGCCCATGCCCGAATCCGGCATGGCCAGCACCTTCGAGGAGGCGCGCCAGGTCGCCAACCGCATCGGCTATCCGCTCATGGTCCGTCCCTCTTTCGTGCTCGGCGGCCGCGGCATGGAAATCGTCCACGACGAGGAAATGCTGCGGCAATATGTCGCCGCAGCCGTGGATGTGACCCCCGAGCGCCCCATCCTCATTGACCGCTTCCTGGATAACGCCATCGAGGCTGAGGCGGACGCCCTGGCCGACGGCACCGACGCTTTCGTCCCCGCCGTCATGGAGCACATCGAACTGGCCGGCATTCACTCGGGCGACAGCGCCTGCGCCATCCCGCCCGTTACCCTGCCGGAGAAGCACCTCCGGACCATCGAGGACTACACCCTGCGCATCGGCCGCGAACTCAAGGTTTGCGGTGTGATGAACATCCAATACGCCATCTGCCAGGACAAGGTCTTTGTCCTGGAAGCCAACCCCCGGGCCTCCCGAACCGTCCCGCTGGTGTCGAAGGTCTGTGCCATCCCCATGGCTCGTCTGGCCACGCGCCTCATGCTGGGAGAAAGCCTGAAAAGCTTCGGACTCAAACGGCGGCACATCCCCCATGTCGGCGTCAAGGAAGTCGTCCTGCCCTTCAATATGTTCCCCGAGGTGGACCCCGTCCTGGGACCCGAAATGCGTTCCACCGGCGAAGTGCTCGGCCTGGCGCCCACCTTCGAATTGGCCTATTTCCGTTCGCAGGAAGCCGCCGGCAGCCCCCTCCCGTTGCAGGGCACGGTTTTCCTCTCCGTCAACGACAAGGAGAAACCCCGGCTGCTCGAAACGGCCCGCAAATTCGCGGAGCTGGGCTTCCGCATCAAGGCCACCAACGGCACCTGGAAATTCCTTCGCGAACACGGCGTCCCTTGCGAGCGCAGCTTCAAAATCCACGAGCACCAGCGGCCTGACATTGTGGATGAAATCAAGAGCCGCGCCATTGACCTCATCATCAACACGCCCTTGGGCAAGGCCAGCGCCGTGGACGACGGTTACATCCGCAAGGCGGCGATTAAATACAAGGTCCCGTACCTGACCACTACTGCCGCCGCCCGCGCCGCCGTGCTCGGCATCGCCGCCGCCCGCTCCGGCAAAGCCGCCGTCAAGTCGCTGCAGGAATATCACCGGCAGATTCGGTAGTGTGAAGGTCCTGGCGCTCCAACTGGACATCGCCTGGGAAAACCCGCCGGCGAACTTCACCACCGTTCGCCGGCTGCTGGCCGCGGCGGCGCCCGCCCCTGGCACCCTGGTCGCCTTGCCGGAAATGTTCGCCACGGGCTTCAGCATGAATGCCGCTGCCATCGCCGATCCGCCCGGCGGACCCGCCAGCCAGTTCCTGTCCGCCACCGCCAGAGAATTCAACATCACCCTGGTGGCCGGCCTGGCCACCCTCGGAACCGACGGCCAGCCCCGTAATCAGGCGCTGGTCTTTTCACCCCAGGGACACCTCATCGCGTCCTACTCCAAGATCAAACTCTTCTCCCCGGGCGGCGAACCCGCCCGTTACACCCCCGGGACTGCGCCCGTGGCGTTCACTCTGTCCGATTGGACCATCGCTCCCCTCATCTGTTACGACCTCCGCTTTCCGGAACTCTTCCGCAAAGCCGCCGCCCGGCATCGCCCGGAGTTGTTTGTGGTCGTCGCCAACTGGCCGGAAAAACGCCTCCACCATTGGGTCCGCCTTCTCCAGGCCCGCGCCATCGAAAATCAGGCGTTTGTCCTGGGTGTCAACCGCACCGGCCGTGACCCCTACTACACTTACGCGGGCCGTTCCCTCGTGGTGGATGCCCACGGCGAAATCCTCGCGGATGCGGGCGGCGTCGAAGGATGGGTCTCTGCCGACCTGGACCTTGCCACGTTGCGGCAATACCGTCAGGGACTGCCTTTCCTGGACGATCTCGACGCGCTCTGATCAACTCGATTGAGCGCCCCGTATCCCCCGCCTGCGACCTTACTCGCGGCCTTTCAAAAACCGCTCATATTCAGCCACAATCGCCTCCTCGGCCAACCCGCTGGTAATCCATAAACGCGCCCGGGCGCGCGCTGCCTCACCTTTCTTGAGATCACGTCCAAACAAGGACAAGTACATCGAGTGGTGTCCTTCAAGCTCGTGGGGGGTCAACACCGCAAAGCATTCCTCCGGCCGCGCCATCAAGACGGCGGTCAGCCCCAACTGTGGCGCGTGCCGCAAACCCAACGGCCCCGCCAGCACCGGGCGCTCAGCCCATTCCACCGGGCTCGGAGGAATGGTCCAGCGCCCGTCGCGGACCAGGCGCATGGCCGCCGCATCCCGTGGAAACACCTGCCATGTCCCGGCCTCGGGGGTGGCCGGGAGAAAACCCTTCCTCGCCGAACCGGGCAGTTCGCCCACGTAAACCCTGGAATTGGTGAACGCGCCATGAAAATAGCACGCGAGGAACGATTCAAAGCCGGCCAGGTTGGTCATTGCCCGAACCGTTGTGACCACCTCGAGCGTGTCGGGGGCCGCCCAGGCATAGACTGCGCCCAGTTCGAACGGCCGCTCTGGTTGCGCCGGCCAGTGGACCTCGACCCGGCCCTCCGCCGTCAGCACGGCCTCGCTGGGCCATTCCCACGCTGCGGTCCCATACCGCCGGTTGGCAGTGAACACGCGATAATGCCCAGCCAGGCCCATGCTCTTGTCCAGGACCGCGCCGGTGGGGATATGCACCACTCGGGTGAGCCCTTTGGACTTTCCCCCGGCGCGCAATTCCCCCCGCAGCACGCCGGTGTCGAAGACAAAGCCTTCCGCCGCCGGGTGGAATTTCAAATCGCCAGCGGTGGAAAGAAATGGTGATGCCAGCCCGATGATCATGCCAAACCGCAGGCAAAGGATGAGTTGTTTCATGGATTTACAGGTGCAAAGAGCCTCCCTCGCCCCCGGCCAGGCCCCTGGCCGCCGAAGTTGGCCCTTGGCTGTTACGCCAGGTTAAAAGTGTTGCAGCAGCTCTGCTCGATCAACCTTCGTCAGGTCTGCCGGCACCACTTTTTGGATTTTGGCCCGCAACTGCGGATCCAGTTCCTCCAGCAACTGGTGATTGATTTCACGACTGGCTGCAAAAAACCATCGCTCGGCGGGCTGGGTCCGCGCCAGCGCGTTCAGCCGCTGCGCCAACTGTCGTACCAGGCGTTTGCGCGTCTCCAGTTCGATGTTGTGTCGCTCGCCATCCGACATCGTGCCGTTGGCGCGTGTGCCCGTCCCGCGGGGGAAGCGGCCGGACAGGTCGGTGACCTTGTCCACCAGCCGACTATGGGCCTCCGTCAATTGCCCTTCCTCCACCAGCTCCAGACGGGGCGTTGGGCCCAGATGGCTTCCGTCTATTCTAAAGGCTTTGTAACATCCCAGATCGGCAACGACCACCAGTGTGTTCTTCATACAAACGCTTGTTGTTGTTCTGACAGGCATCCCGCGCGGACCGGCCGCGCGGTTCAGCAACCTGCCGTCGCCGTACCATATACCGCACCCTCCCAAATTGCCAGCTTCGGAATAAGTGCCGGTCCTCCTCCGGCGTTGCCAAGACCCGGCCACCGTCTTAAGATGCCCATTAGTGACGTTCTAAACCGCCAGTTGCATGGGTGATTATAAGGTCAAATTCGAGGTCTTCGAGGGGCCTTTGGACCTCCTTCTTTATTTGATAAAGAAGGAGGAGGTGGACATTTATCAGGTCAACCTCACCCGGCTGGCCGAGCAGTTCATCGAATACATCGAAACCCTCCGATTGCTCGACCTGGAAGTGGCCGGCGAATTCCTCGTCATGGCGGCCACGCTCATGTATATCAAAAGCCGCGAATTGCTGCCCAAAGACCAGCAGGTCCAAGTCGAGGGGGACGACGAGGGGGAAGACCCGCGCTGGGAACTCATCCGGCAGCTCGTGGAATACAAGAAATTCAAAGACGCCGCCGCCCAACTGGGCGAGCTGGAAGCCCGGCAGGAGCATGTTTTCCCCCGGGCGCCAGGCAAAGTTGAATTTGAAAGCGAGCCGCCCCGTCGGCTCGAGGCCTCGATCTTCGACCTTGTCAACGCCGTCAGCGCCATCCTGCAGCGCGTTGCCCAACGCGACGACCAGCGGGATATTTTCGAGGACAAATGGTCGGTCAGTGAGAAGATCGAGTTTGTGCTGCGCCAGCTTAGTGAACGCCCGCAATTACGGTTTTCCGAGTTGTTCCAGGGGATAACCACCCGGGCCGAGGTGGTGGTTACCTTCCTTGCCTTGCTGGAACTCATTCGCCTCAAACAACTCATCGCCTTGCAACACGAGGCCTTCGGTGAAATCCATCTCCAGCGCATTGTGCCGCCGGTTCCCGAGCCGGCTACCGCTGCGGCCCCGGCCGCACCCGCAGACCCGGTCCCGGCGCAAACACCTTGAGGGCACACCGCCAACTGATTCGATCCCATGGAATTGAAGTTGATATTGGAAGCCATCCTTTTCTCAGCTCAAAAACCGCTGAGTATCAAGGAACTTCGCGACGTGTTCAGCGGAGCGCCCGAGCACGCCGAAGGCAACGAAACCGTCCGGTCGCTCAAACGGGTCAAGGAAGACGAGTTGACGTCCGCCCTTGAAGAACTTGCCCGCGACCACGCCGCCGCCGGCCGCAGCTTTCGCCTGGCGTGCGTGGCCGGCGCGTGGCAATTCGTCACCGAGCCCGATTACAGCCCCTGGCTGAAGGCCTTGGTGGGGCATAAAGCCCGGCCGCCCCGCCTCTCCCAACCGGCGCTCGAAACCCTGGCCATCATCGCCTACCGCCAGCCCGTTACCCGGGGCGAAATCGAGCAGGTTCGCGGGGTGGCGGTGGATGGCGTGATGCAGACGTTGCTGGAGCGCGGCTTGATCGAACAGGTGGGCCGCGCCGAAGTGGTGGGCCGGCCCATGACCTACGGCACCACCGCCGTGTTCCTCGAATACTTTGGCTTGCGCAGCCTGGACGATCTGCCTGCCGCGGATGAATTGCGCCGCATACCCGTCACCCGGCCCGAGACTCTTCCCACTGCCGAGCCCGGCTTGGCCACCGCGCCCCCCGAACAATTGACCCTGCCCGAGGCTCAAGCTCCGGACGCTTCAGCCGCACCCCAGACCGCCGCCGCACCGTCGGAGGCGGTGGCGACCGAGCCCGGCGCCGCCCCCGCTGCCGGGCAACAGCCACCGGCTTAAGCCGCCACTTTTTTGCCATGCATATTCCTGACCATCGCAAAGCCATTGACAAGCTCGATGCCCAGATCATCCGCTTGCTCAACGAGCGCACCCGGCATGTCCTGGCCATCGGAGAAATCAAACGCCGCGCCGGCGAGGAGATTTATGCCCCGCACCGCGAGCGGGCGGTCCTGCGGCGAATCGCCCGCCTCAACCAGGGACCGATCACCAACGAAGGTCTGCACGCGATCTATCGCGAGATCATGTCCAGCGCCCTCTCGCTCGAAAAAACCCTCACCATCGCCTACCTCGGGCCCGAAGCCACCTTCACCCACCAGGCCGCCATCCGCAAATTCGGCGCCAGTCTCCAATACGTTTCCCAAAAGACGATTTCCGACGTCTTTACCGAGGTCAGCAAAAATCGGGCGGACTACGGGGTGGTGCCCGTTGAAAACTCGACCGAGGGCGTGGTCACCCACACTCTGGATATGTTTGTGGATAGCGACCTCAAAATCGTTGCGCAGATCGTGCTCCCCGTGCAGCATTGTCTCCTGAGCAATTGGCCGCGCGCCAGCATCGTCCGCCTCTACGCCCATCCCCAGTCCCTTGGCCAATGCCGCAACTGGGTGCAAACCAACCTTCCCCGCGTCGAAATCATCGAAACCTCCTCGAATGCCCGATCCGCCGAGTTTGCCGCCCGCGAGAAGAACAGCGCCGCCATCGCGGGCGTTCTGGCCGCGGAAAAATATCACCTCGAAATCCTGGATTATGACATCCAGGATAACGTCGCCAACGCCACCCGCTTTCTGGTGCTGGGGCGTCAATGTCCGCCCCCCACCGGCCAGGACCGCACCAGCCTCATGATCAGTGTCACTCACAAAGTCGGCGCCCTGCACAACGCCATCGCCGCCTTCCGCCGCTCCCGCATCAACATGACCAAAATCGAGTCGCGTCCCAGCAAGCGCAAAGCCTGGGAGTATTTCTTCTTCATTGACATCGAAGGCCACCAGGAGGATCGCAAGGTCAAAAAGGCGCTCCAGCTCCTTTCCGACCACTGCAATTTCGTCAAAGTGCTCGGCTCCTATCCCAACTCCGAGTAGCCGCCGCCATTTGGATTGATCCCGCGCCCCGTCCGGCGCATCCTGCCCGCGTGAGTCATCTCGATCAGGCTCGTAAGGTTTTCGACATCGAAATCGCCGCCCTCAAGGCGGTTCGCGCCCAACTGGATGCCGCCTTTGCCGAAGCGGTGGATTTGATGGTCCGGACCCTTCGCGCCCGCGGCAAAATCATCGTGGTCGGCATCGGCAAGTCCGGCCACATCGGCCAGAAAATCTGCGCCACCCTGACCAGCACCGGCTCGACCAGTGTCGTGCTGCACAGTGTGGACGCGCTGCACGGCGACCTCGGCATCGTCAACGACGGCGATGTGATCCTCGCGCTCAGCTACTCCGGCGAATCCGAGGAGTTGCTGAACTTGCTCCCGGCCTTGAAACGTTTTCCGGTCAAGATCATTGCCCTGACCGGTTGCCCCAAGTCCTCCCTGGCCTGCCACAGCGATGTGGTCCTCAAAGCCCGTGTGCCGAGGGAAGCCTGCCCCTTCAATCTCGCCCCCACCGCCAGCACCACCGCCATGCTGGCCTTGGGCGACGCGCTGGCCATGGCCATCCTGCGCGCGCGCGGTTTCAGGAAGCAGGACTACGCCCGGTTCCACCCCTCCGGCGCCATCGGCCGGGCCATGCTCCTGCGCGTGCGCGACATCATGCGCGCCGGCAACCGCAACCCCGTCGCCCCCGAGCACCTCTGCATCAAGGACGCGCTGCTGGTGATGACGCAGGCCAAGGCGGGCAGCCTCAGCGTGGTGGACCGCCGGGGCAGGCTCGTGGGGGTCTTTACCGACGGCGATTTCCGCCGCCACATGGCCGCCGACGAACACCTCCTGGGCAAACCGCTCCGCCAGGCCATGACGCGCAACCCCATCTGCATCCGCGAGGATGCGCTGGCCATGGAAGCCCTCAAAATTTTCGATCAGCGCAACATTGACGACCTGATCGTGGTCAATGCCCGCCACCAGCCGGTCGGGCTGGTGGATTCGCAGGACTTGCCCAAACTAAAACTGATGTAGGCTCCGCCCCGCGGCCCGCGGAGTCTGCGCGTCGTCACGACATCCAAACCCAGGGCCGACATCCTTGACAATGAAAACACTCGCTGGTTTGCTCCCTGCCGCCGCTGGTCTGGCGGTGATGGCTGGTCTCAACCTTCAACCTGTTATGGCTGCGGAATCCCACTCGAAACTGATCCCGAAACAGTTCCAGTTCACCAAAACCCAGACGGCGCAGGTCCAGTACCTGCTTTACCTGCCCGAGGGGTGCGAGGTGGGCGGCTCCAAACGCTGGCCGCTGCTGCTCTTCCTCCACGGCGCCGGCGAGCGCGGCACCAACGTCTGGCGTGTCGCGATTCACGGCCCCCCCAAGCAGGTCAGCCTCGGCTCAAACTTTCCTTTTATCGTTGTGGCCCCCCAATGTCCCGAAGGCCAGCGCTGGTCCAACGACATCGTTCTGGGTTTGCTCGACGAGGTGATGCGAACGCTCCCGGTGGATGCCGCCCGGGTGTACCTCACCGGCTTGAGCATGGGCGGTTATGGCACCTGGAGTCTCGGCTGCGCCTACCCGGAAAAATTCGCCGCCATCGTCCCCATCTGCGGGGGCGGGCAAATGATTGACGCCCTCCTCTCCAGCCGCGAAAAAGCCCAGGCCCTCCGCTCCCTCGGCGTTTGGGCGTTCCACGGCGCCAAAGACCCGGTGGTTCCGCTCGAGGAATCCCAGCGCATGGTGGATGCCCTCAAACGCTTCGGAGTGACCGACGTCAAACTCACGGTCTATCCCGAGGCCAACCACGACTCCTGGACCCAGACCTACCAGAATCCCGAGCTCTACGACTGGCTGCTGCGACACCAGCGCGGAAATTAACTCAAGCCGCACGCCTTTCTCGCCCGCTGCAACACCTGGCTGGCCACGGCGCGGGCCTTGACCGCTCCGTCGGCCAGCACCCGGTTCACGTAATCCAGGTTGGCCGCCAGCTCCGCCCGTTTTGCCCGCGCGGCGGCAAAATGCTCCCAGTAACACTCAAACAGCGCCTTCTTCAGGTCGCCGTAGCCCAATCCGCCCGCCCGGAGCCGTTCCTCGTAATCCCGCGCCACCGCCGGCGGCGCCACCAGCTTCATCAACTGGATCGCCAGGTTCTGGTCCGCGTCCGGCTTCGGCTCCTGCGGCGTCCGGCTGTCCATCTTGATGCTCATGATCTTTTTGCGCAGCAGCTTCTCGTCGCCAAAAATCTCGATCGCGTTCCCGTAACTCTTGCTCATCTTTTCGCCGTCCACGCCCGGCACCTTGGCCACCTCGGCGCGAATTTGGGGCTCCGGAATCACAAAAGTTGGCCCGTACTGCTCGTTGAATTTGATCGCAATGTCCCGTGTGACTTCCACGTGCTGCTTCTGGTCCTGGCCGACCGGCACCACGTTCGAGTCATAAATCAGGATGTCCGCCGCCATCAAAACCGGGTACGCAAACAGCCCGAAATTGAATGAAATCCCCTTGGCCAGCTTGTCCTTGTAGGAATGGCACCGCTCCAGCAGGCCCATGGGCGTGACCGTCCCCAGAATCCACGTCAGCTCCGGCACCTCCGGCACGTCGGACTGCCTGAAAAACACGGTCCGTGCCGGGTCCAGACCGCACGCGAGAAAATCCAGCGCCACATCCAGCGTGTTCTGCCGTCGCTGCGCCGGATCAAACAGCGAGGTCATCGAATGGTAGTCCGCGATAAAATAATAAGCCTGACCTTTGTCCTGCAACTCGATGGCCGGCTTCATCATGCCAAAATAATTCCCCAGGTGCAGGGTCCCCGAGGGCTGTATGCCTGACAAAATTCGCATCTCTTCAGCCTACAAAACCCCCGCCATTTTGAAAGCCTGAACCGCAACCGCGCGTTGGCTCGAACGTCAGGCGGGCTCAAAACTGGTCCTCGGTCTCGCGAAACAGGACGTTGAACGTCGTCATCGAGCCGTAACACCGCGTGACATACTGCTGCAGCTCGAGCTTTTCCGCGTCGCTGAGCTTTTCATGGCCGTTGATCTTCTGTTCCAGAACCCGCAACTGGTTGCGCATGCCCACAATCTTGTGAAAAAACGTTTCCAGGGGAACCTCCTTGGTTTGCAGGGCCGGGTTGGCCGGGTGCAGGACCAGTTTGCCGCGATGCCACTTGGCAGCCAGCGCCACGGGCGCCGGGTCCGGTTTTTCCACCCCGAGCTTCTCGATCGTGGCATCCACCGTTTGCTGAATCACCTGCTTGAGCGGCATCTCCAGTGCCGTCACCGACGCCTGCGGTTCCGCCGGCTCCAGTCCGCTGGGCTCCGGCGCCACCGCCCGGCGCCCATCTTCAAACTGGATGTCGGCGGTCGTTTCGCTCAGCGCCTTGACCGTCCCCGGGCCGTATTGGGGGTGGCGAACGCGCATTCCGATGTGCAACGCTTCGAGTTTCATGCAGCCAATTAACCACGAACCCCCGGTTCGGCAAGTTTCCATTGACATTTTGCCTTCCACGCAGTCGGATAATGGCATAGTACCAAAACCGTTGATTCCATTGGCATGAAACGATTTAACGTTGGTGTGGTTGGCTACGGTTGGGTGGCTTCAGCCCACATCCCCGCTATCAACGCGTGCGACCTCGCCCAGGTCACAGCCGTCTGCTCCTCCCGACCGTTGGACCCCGACGCCCTCAGCCGCAAACACGGCGGGAAAATCCGCGTTTACAACAAGTTAAAAGCTCTCTTGGCGGATCCCGAGATTCACGTGGTGTCGCTTTGCAGTTTTCCCCCGCTGCATCCCGGCCAGGCAATCGAAGCGGCTGCGGCCGGCAAACATCTCATCATCGAAAAACCGGTTGCCCTCAACCTCAAGGATTTGCGCCGCGTCCAACAAGCCGTGAAAAGGGCGGGAGTGAAGACCTGCGTGGGTTTCGAGTGCCGCTACTCGAGCCAGTTTCTCGCCACCAAGGCGCTCCTGGACCGCGGTTTGCTCGGGACCCTCCATTATGCGGAGGTGGATTATTATCACGGGATCGGCCCGTGGTACGCCCAATACCGTTGGAGCAAGCGCAAGGATATGGCGGGCAGTTCCCTCCTATCGGCCGGGTGCCACGCCATGGATGCGCTGCTGCTCTTGATGGATTCTCCGGTGGTCGAGGTGATGAGCTACTCGTGCCGCTCCTCCAGCCCCAGCTATGCCGAGTATCAATTCCCGGGAACGGTCAGCACCCTCGTCAAGTTTCGGTCCTCCGCGGTGGGCAAATGCACCTCATCGGTGGATTGCCTCCAGCCTTACTATTTTCATACGCACTTGGTCGGCAGCCAAGGCAGCCTGCTGGACAACCGCTTCCATTCCACCGCCCTGGCCACCCGCAAAGACGCCTGGAGTTCCCTGGCCATGAAAATGTTGGATTCGGGCGACGTTTCCGATCATCCTTACCAAACTCAGTTTGATGCCTTTTTCCGGGCGCTGGCGAAGGGACGCAACATGCCTCTGACCAGCCTGGAAGATGCCGTTCCCACGCACGAGGCGGTTTTTGCCGCGGACCTGTCGGCGAAATTGGGACGGCCTGTGAAATTGTCCGAGTTGAAATAAACCGACCTATGCCCGCGCCTGCTGCCATCGCCATCGGGGCCCATCCCGACGACATCGAGTTTTACATGGCTGGAACCCTGCTGCTGCTCAAACGTGCCGGCTACCAGACCCACTACCTCAGCCTCGCCAGCGGCAACTGCGGCACCGTCGAATTCAACAGCGCCACCACCCGGTCCGTGCGGCAGGCGGAGGCGCGCCAGGGAGCTCAGATTCTTGGGGCGCAGTATCACCCGAGCCTGGTGGACGACCTGGAAATCCTTTACACGGTGGAATTGTTGCGCCAGGTCACGGCGATCATCCGCGAAGTCAAACCGCAGATTGTCCTCACCCATTCCCCGCAGGATTACATGGAAGACCACATGAACACCTCGCGGCTGGCCGTCACCGCCGCATTCTGCCGCGGCATGCCCAATTTCAAAACGGTGCCGGCGCGCGACGCGGCTGAATTTGAAGTCACCGTCTATCACGCCATGCCTCACGGACTCTGCGACGGCTTGCGCCGCCGCATCATCCCGGGCGCGTTCGTCAACACCACCGCCGTGCAGAAGACCAAGCGGGAGGCGCTGGCGGCGCACAAAAGTCAGCAGCGCTGGCTGGATCGCAGCCAGAAGATCAACTCCTTCCTGCTCGCCATGGAAACCACATCCCTCGAATTGGGCAGGATGTCGCGCAAGTACAAATGTGCGGAAGGCTGGCGACGGCATCTGCATCTGGGCTTTTGCAGCGCCGAGGCCGACCCCCTCCGGGACGCCCTCGGCAAGGATTATCTCGTCAACCAGGCCTACGAACGCGCCCTCGCCCGGGGGGGAGTTGGTATTTGACCGGAACAAGAATTATGGCACGAAAACTCAGTTCAATTGCACCGGATTGGTGGGACTACACCACCCTCGACTCCGACCTCATCCGCGACGCCGCGGCCTTGACACCCCAGCGCATGCTCCAGCTCTCGCGCCCGGGTTTCAAGGTCGTCATGTTTGACACCCTCGAGGAGTTTTACCTGGCTGAAGCGCTCGAGTACATCACGGCCTGGCGTCAATCCACTCCCGACAACCCGGTGGGCATCTGCGGGCCGATCGGCCCGACCGAGCAACTCCCGCTGGTTGCCCGGCTGGTCAACGACCTCAACCTCAACGTGAAATCGGCCCATTTCTGGGGCATGGACGAGTGGTTCCTCGACGGCCGGGAAGTTCCCCCCACCCATCCGCTTTCCTTCGAAAAGGCCGACCGCGAGCTGTGCTTCAACCGCATCCGGCGGGAATTGCGCATGCCGGACGCCAACCTCCATTTTCCCAAGGCCGACACCGCCGCCTACCGCAAAACGTGGTCAGGGGCGATCCGCTGCGCCGTGATGCAGGGAGGGCAGGGGGACGTGAAACACTGGGCCTTCAATGATCCGCCCCGCCGCGCGGGCAAATACAAGGATCGGCCTCCGTCTCCTGAAGAATATCGCAAACTGGCAACCCGGGTGGTGGACCTGCACCCGCTCACCATCGCCCAAAATGCGCGCACTTCCGGCGGCGGGAACATCTCGCTGGTGCCCACCCAGGCCATCTCCGTCGGGCCGGTCGAGACCTGGAAAGCCGAAAAGGTTTCAATCTGGCAGGCCGGCAACCACGACAACCCCTTCGGCCAGCGCCTCACCTGCCTCATGATCTCCAAAAAGATCGCCGATGCCGCCGTCCCTATGTCCCTCCTGGCCGACCACCCCAACGTCCAGTTCAACTATTACCGCCACGGCCTCGGCTCGTGCGAGGTCGAAATGCACTGATGCCGCCGCATCCGCCAGACCGGCTCGCCCCCGAGCGCGAGCTTTGGCGCAAGGGACTCCGGCACGTGGCGGGCGCCGACGAAGCCGGCTGCGGCCCGCTGGCGGGGCCCGTCGTGGCGGCGGCCGTGATGCTGCCCTGCCAATGGCTGGAAACAGGCGTCGGCCCCGACTTGCGGGAACTGAACGATTCAAAACAACTTTCAGAAATTCGGCGCGAGGAGTTTTTTGCTCTGCTGACCACTCATCCAGAAGTCCGGCATGCCATCGCCTTGGTGGACGTCGAGATGATTGACCGCATCAACATCCGCCAAGCCGCTTGGCGCGGCATGGCCCAGGCGCTGGACCAGTTGAATCCCCGGCCCGAACACGTCCTGATTGACGGTCTGAAAATCAAGTGGCTCGCCTATCCCCAGACCGCGTTGGTCCAAGGCGACGCCCGCAGTTACTCCATTGCCGCCGCCAGTGTCCTCGCGAAGGTCACCCGTGATCGCCTCATGCTGGAATATGATCGGCAATACCCCGGCTATGGCTTTGCCGAACACAAAGGCTACGGGACGGCAAAACACTACGAGGCCATCCGCCGCCTTGGCCCCTGTCCCATCCACCGCCGCAGCTTCGCCCCCTTCCGCCCCAGCGCCACCGAGCAGGACCTCTTTGCCGCCCAACCCCGAACTTGACACCGCCGCGAAAACAGTCGAGGCGGACTAGCCGCCAAGCTGCAGGCGGGGGTCGCTTTGGAGCATGTTCTTGAGGGCGGGCCACTCGACTTCGTTCATGTCCTGAAACGCGTTCAAGTACACCGCGACCACCTCGGGCGGGTGCTTGGCCAGCAACCCATCCACCGCCGTGCGCAGCTTCGCTTCGTCCATCGTTTCGGGCAGGTCGTCCACGACTCCCTCTTTGTGCTGAATGCCGAGGCTGTCGAGGAAATCCGTCAGGACCCCGTTATGCTTCTTCAGCAGCCACGTGCGAATCAGGTTGGCCGTGACCATCTCCAACGCCGGACGCGTCAGGGTGGTCAGCATGGCCGCGTGCCGCTGGGGCCGCGGCTGCCGCTCGAGGTACACGGGGCGCAACTTGCGCGCTTCCGCCACCGCCGCCAGCGTCGTCTTGTAGAGGGGCTTGTCCTCTTCATACGCGTATAAAATGATTTCCTGCGCCAGGTTCGGCGACATGAATCCAAGCAGTTCGTGTGAGGTTAGCATGGCTTGAAATCGCAATCCGAATTAGTCTTCTTTGCCGCCGCAATCGGCGGCCATCACTGAAATCTTCTTCTTCCGCGCCAGCGTCTCGCAAATCTCCGGCTCCAGCAAGAGCGAACGTCCAGCCTCGAACGCCAGCACCGCCACGCCCGACGCGGCGCAAGTCTCCAATGTTTGCGGTCCAATGCACGGAATGTCGAATCGGAAATCGTGGTCGGGCTTGGTCACTTTCACGGCCACCGCGCCCCCCTCCCTTCCCGCCAATTCGCCGCCCCGGGCCAGGCATTTGTCAGTTCCCTCGAAGCCCTCGACAGCCAGCACCGTGCCCTTCTTAACCACCACCGTCTGACCGATGTCCAGCCCGGCCACCGCTTTGGCGATCCGGAATCCCAAAGCCACGTCCGCCGCCTGCGCGTCGCTCAGCCGCGGCCCCAGATGAAACCCTTTTCCCGGCATCAGCGGCCCAAGCCAGGGCCTGGCTTCGATGACCTCGACTC
>CAZVYG010000080.1:0-6089 GCA_964631605.1 uncultured Verrucomicrobiota bacterium | reverse complement strand
TCCCTCCGCAGTTCCTCGACAATCGCCCCGAACACGGTGTGCGCGTTCTTCTCCTTGAGCCGCAGCAACAACGCCATCGCGCGCAAGTCCGGCCGTAGATCAAACAGGTTTCGCGGCGCAATTTGACCCGCCATCACGCATCGCTTCACACCCCGCCGGGTGAACACGGCGATCAGCTTGGAAAGTTGGCCGACCTTGAGCCATTCAATTTCATCCACCAACTGTCCCAGCGTCGGGTCCGTCTCGTTCTCGAAAGCAGCCGCCACGATTCGCTTTACTCCCAGGACCCGCGCCTGCCGGGCCAGCACCAGCGGCAAGGACCGGCTGCCGGCGATAATTCCCAAACTGTCGGAAGCCTCGGCCATGTCAGGGCAGGGGAGGGGTCGGATGCTGGACCGGAATGTTGGCGCCGATGGCGCACCCCTCACGCCGGCCGTTCAGACCGCGGAGGGAGCCAGCCAAACTTTGCAATCCTGGACACATCTGCCCTATTAGACGACAAAACCGGCCCTCTGTAAACCGTTGAAAACGACATCTCTGGGCCGGAAGCCCCATCTCCCTCCGCCCGGGCGGGCACCAGGCCGCCCTTGCTCGCCGATACCAGGCAATTCCACGCCCCCAAACCACCCCCGGTTTCATTCTCACCCCTGATTTGGCCTGTTCCGTGCTTTATCATAACCGATTTCGCCCGGCGCGGGCAGGGGTATCGCCACGGGTGCCCGCAGGGTCAGAACGAAACGAATGAGCACAACCGCTACTTGGACGGCGGCAAACACGGCTTCTGCCGGAGACCGGCTATTAACCGACTCGCGGCGCGCCGTGGTGGTTTGCACCCTCCTGGTCCTGACCACGGTCGGACTCAGCCTTTGGTTTTGCTGGGATGGACAGCGCGCCCTCCATCAAGAAGTCATTTCACCTACCCCCGGGCGGGAGACGACTGGGGCTTTGGTCAGCCAAATTGACCATTCCATGGCCCGGATTGCCAGCGCTGCGGCCTTGGCCGGCGCCGGTTCACTGACTTCTTTCCTGTTGCTTCAGGCCCTTTGGCGCCGCCGCCTCTCCGACTATCTCGACCGACAGTTACGGCACCTGGAATCGGAGCTCGTCCAGGCGCAAAACCAGTTGACTGACGCTCGCCGCGCCCGCGAGCAGTACCAGGCCGCGCAGATCGAACTCGAAGCCCAGGTGGCCAAACTGACCGCCGCCAAAACCGCCTTGCAGGAAGAGTTGGACAAACGCACTCGCACGGAAAAAGCCCTCACCCAAAAACGCCAGGAACTTGAAAGCTCAAAAAGCGTCCTCGAACTCCACGTCCAGGCCCGGACCCAGGAACTCCAAAAGCTCCAGCGCCTCTATGAAATGATTCTCAACTCCGCCGGCGAAGGCATCTGCGGCTTCGATGTCGAAGGCAGAGCCACCTTCGTCAACCCGGCTGTCGCCCGGGCCACCGGCCTACCCCTGAGCGAACTCATCGGCAAAACCGAGGCGGAAATCTTTGGCCGCCAAACCCTCGGCAACGGCCAGGAGCCCCCCCGCGACGGCGCCGCGGAAACGATCTTCTATCGCAAGGATGGCACCTGCTTCCCGGTCGAATACATCCGCACCTCGATCAACGAATTCGGGCGCGTGGTCGGTTCCGTGCTCGTCTTTAAGGACATTACCGAGCGCAAGCGGGTCGAGGAAACCCTCTCGCAAAAGGCTGCGGAATTGGCCCGATCCAATGCCGAGCTCGAGCAATTTGCCTTCGTGGCCTCCCACGACCTGCAGGAGCCGCTCCGCAAAATCCAGGCTTTCGGCGACCGCCTCCGCGGCAAGTGCGACGGTCTGCTCCCCCCCGAAGCGCAGGATTATCTCGACCGCATGCACAGCGCCTCGACACGCATGCGCAACCTGATCAACGACCTGTTAACCTTCTCCCGCGCCATTCGCAGCACCGAGCCCTTCGCTCCCGTGGACCTCAACGTCGTCACCCGCGAGGTGCTCGGCGATCTGGAGGTGCGCATCGAAAAAAGCGGCGCCACGGTCGAGGTCGGCCAGCTCCCCACCATCGAAGCCGATGCCATGCAGATGCGCCAGCTCCTCCTCAACCTCATCGGCAACGCCCTCAAGTTTCAACCGGCCGGCGCCAAGCCCTTTGTCAAAATCACCGGCCGCCAGCTCACCGCCTCGTCCGGCGCCGAGTTGTGCGAATTGGCCGTCCAGGACAATGGGATTGGTTTTGACGAAAAGTACATGGACCGCATCTTCGCCGTGTTTCAGCGATTGCATGGCCGCACCGAATACGAAGGCACCGGCGTCGGACTGGCCGTCTGCCGCCGCATCACCGACCGTCATAGCGGCACGATCGTGGCCCGCAGCAAGCCCGGCCAGGGCGCCACCTTCATCGTCACGCTGCCCGTTAAACAGACTCAGACTCGCCCCTCCGCCGCACCGTGAACCCGGTTACCGCCAAGAAGATCATCCTGATGGCCGATGACGACGCCGACGACCGCTTGCTGGCCGGCGACGCGCTCGAAGAGTCCCGCACGGACAGCGACCTGCGCTGTGTCGAAAACGGCGAAGAGCTGATGGACTACCTCCTGCGCCGCGGCAAGTACGTCGAACCGGCCTCCGCCCCCCGGCCGAACCTGATTCTGCTCGACCTCAACATGCCGCGCAAGGATGGGCGCGAGGCCCTGCGAGAAATCAAGATTCACCCCGACTTGCGGCGCATCCCGGTGGTCGTCCTCACGACTTCCAATGCCGATACCGATATCAGTTCGCTCTACGATCTGGGCGCCAATTCCTTCATCTCGAAACCTTTCCAGTTTGAGGCGCTGGTCCGAGTCATGCGCGTCATTGACCAATACTGGTTCCAGAGTGTGGAACTGCCGAAAGTCTGAAGGGGCTGAATCATGGAAACCGTCATGTTTCAATTGGGAACCGTCCGCGTCCTCCTGGTCGAGGACGACGAGGATGATTATATCATCACGCGGGAACTCTTCGCGGAAATCTCCGGCCAACGCTTCACCATCGAGTGGGTCAAGACCTTCGAAGCCGGCCTCGCGGCCATGATCCGCAATGAGCACGACGTGGTCCTCCTCGACTACCGCCTCGGCGCTCGCAACGGAGTCGAGTTGCTGCGCGAAGCCATCGCCCAGGGCTGCCAGGCCCCCATCATTCTCCTCACCGGCTCCTCCCAGCACCTGGTGGACCTCGAAGCCATGCGCGCCGGCGCGGATGATTACCTGGTCAAAGCCGAATTGCAGGCGCGCACCCTCGAACGCAGCGTCCGCTATGCCGTCCAGCGCAAACGCGCCGCGGCCCAGGCTGCCTTTGAACAGGCCCGCCTCGCCGCCTTCGGCGCCGAGGTCGGGCTCGCCCTCACCCGCAGCGACCCCCTGGACAGCATCCTGGCTCACTGTGCCCGGGTCATGGCCCAATACCTGAACGCCGCTCTCGCCCGCATCGAGATTTTTGATCCCCGCCAGCAAACCTTCGAACCGCGCGCCACCGCCGGCTCGCTCTGGGAAAACGCCGGTTCAGCGGCCCGTCTGCCCGGTGTTCGGCTCGACCTCGAAGCCCTGGCTCGCGGCGTGCCCGTCCTCATTCGAGACCTGACCGCCGACGCCCGATTGTCCGATCCCGAATGGGCCCGTCGCGAAGGCCTGGTCTCTTACGCCGCCTGCCCGCTGGTCCTCGAAGACAAATTGGTCGGCCTCATGTCCATCTTCACCCGCCACGTTCTCTCGCCGCAAATCCTCCAGGAAATGGGGTCGGTGGCCAGCAACCTGGCTTCCTGCATCGAACGCAAACGCTCCGAACAGGCCCTGGATGCCAGCGAAAGCAAGTACCGCTCGGTCGTCGAAAGCATCAAGGAAATCATCTTCCAGTTGGACCAGTTCGGAAACTGGACCTTCCTCAACCCGGCCTGGACCAACGTCACCGGCTTCGAGGTGAGCACCACCCTGGGCTCTCTTTTCGTGGAGTACCTTCACCCCGAAGATCGGGAGCGCGACCGCCATGTGTTTCTTGAACTGCTCCAGGGCAAACTCGACTATTGCCGCTACGAAACCCGCCTCCTGACCCGCGACGGCAAGTTCCGCTGGGTCGAAGCCTACCTCCAGCCCACTCGCGATGCCGAGGAGGGCGGCATTGGCATTTCCGGGACCCTGACGGATATCACCGACCGCAAAACCGCCGAGGTTCAAATCCAAAAACTTGCCGCCTTTCCCCAGGTCAACCCCAATCCGGTCCTCGAGTTTGCCGCCGATGGCACCCTTTCCTATGTCAATGAGGCCGCGCGCGACACCGCCCAGTCTCTCGGCCGCGAGGAGGTGCTCTCCATTCTGCCGCCCAACGCCGCGGCCATCGTCCGCGAATGCATCGCCACGGGCGCCAAGCGCCTGCGCGAAGAGGTCGCCGTCGAGGGCCGCACCCTGGTCTGGTCCTTCTTCCCCGTCGTCGGCAGCCAGGTGGTTCATTGCTACGGCGCGGATGTCACCGACATGCTCAACTTGGAAGCGCAGTTCCGCCACGCCCAAAAACTCGAATCCGTCGGGCAATTGGCCGCCGGGGTCGCTCACGACTTCAACAATGTGCTGACCGTCATCCAGGGCTACTCCGAAACCCTGCTCTCCCGCTGCGGCCACGACCCCAACACCGCCTCGGCGCTGCGCCAGATTTCCGAAGCCGCCCAGCGCGCCGCCGCCCTCACGCGCCAGCTTCTGATGTTCAGCCGCAAACAGGTCATCCAGCCCAAACTGCTTGACCTCAATACGGTCCTGCAGAACATCGCCAAAATGCTCCTCCGCCTCCTGGGCGAGCACATCTCCCTCGAAACCACCTGCGCCCGCAACCTGGCCCGAATCGAAGCCGATACCGGCATGATCGAGCAGGTCATCATGAACCTCGCCGTCAACGCCCGCGACGCCATGCCCAAAGGCGGCAAACTGCATATTAGCACCGACAGCGTCACCATTTCCGAGGCCTACGCCAGCCAGCGCCCCGAGGCCCGCCCCGGCAACTTCGTCCGCCTCCGCGTCGCCGACACCGGTTGTGGCATGGACCGCAAAACCCTCGAGCGCATCTTCGAACCGTTCTTTTCCACCAAGGAAGTCGGCAAAGGGACGGGCCTCGGCCTGGCAACCGTTTATGGCATCGTCACCCAGCACCGAGGCTGGATCGAAGTCTCCAGCGAGGTCAACGTCGGTTCCACCTTCGACATCTATCTTCCCGCCGTCACCGCGGACGAGCAGCCCTCTCACGACACGGCCCCGCCCTTCACCGAAACCGCTCGGGGTGGCACCGAAACAGTGCTGGTGGTCGAGGACGAGGCTGTTCTTCGCGAATTGGTTCGCGAGGTCCTTAAGCAGCACCACTACCGCGTCGTCGAGGCCGGCACCGGCGTCGAAGCCCTCCGCCTGTGGGATGAGTTCAACGGCGAAATTGATTTGTTGCTCACCGACATGGTGATGCCGGAAGGCATGAGCGGGATTGACCTCGCCACCCAACTCAAACGCCGCAAGCCCAGCCTGCGCGTGATCTACACCAGCGGTTACAGCGCCGAGATCATGGGCACCGAGTTCAGCCAGCCCGGCGCCTTCTTCCTCCCCAAACCTTATTTCCCGCTTCAGTTGGCCCAGTTGGTGCGCCAGGCTCTCGACAGCCCGGCGCCGAGTGCTTCGCCGCCAGTAGCCGAATATGCCCGTTAACACCGGCTCCGGCTTATCCGTACCCAAAACAAACAGGGGGCGCCCGCTTCGGACGCCCCCCGGTGAAGGAGGAACTGTTACTGCCGACGCTGCTTACGGATAAACCAGCCTCAGGAACACCGACCCGTTCGCCGGGTTGATCGGCAGGGTCACCTGGTTGGTCGTCTCTGAACCGGCTACCGGCGCCCAGTTGTTGCTCAGACCGACCGCGACCGGGTTGGTCTGGGCGAGCAGCCGCCAGCCAGTATGATCCAGTGGCCAGCCCACCGTCAGGCCGCCCGAACCGACCGCGTAGGTCAAATTCACCGGCGTCGTCGAAACGGCGCTCAGCACCTTCACCGTGCCGTCCACAGCCAGTTTGCTGGTGTCCCACACCACGCCCGGGTTGGCGGACAC
>CAZVYG010000079.1:0-23101 GCA_964631605.1 uncultured Verrucomicrobiota bacterium | reverse complement strand
TCTTTATGAAGGTTTCAGGGTCTCGGCCCCGTGATGACACCCGGACGCCGAAAGCGCCTTGCTTCGTTGCGGGGAGTCGAGGGCGCGGGGCCGCTGCGCGCCGGGTTGATGCAGGGTTGCATTTCAGGCCCAAACCGGAGATGTTAGGCGCCTTATATGCTGCACCAATTCAGATTTTTTTGGGGCGTGGCGGCCGGGCTGACGGCCCTGTGCCTCGGCACGATGCCTGCCTGGGCGTGGGACTATGCGGCCCACCGAATCGTCAACCAACTGGCGCTGCAGTCCCTGCCCGCGACGTTCCCGCGTTTCATCCGGACACCCGCCGCCGAGGAACGCATCGCGTTTCTCTCCGGCGAGCCCGACCGCTGGCGCAACACCCCCGACCTCGCCCTGAAGCATTTCAACGGCCCGGATCATTACCTCGACGTCGAGGAACTCGAACTCTACGGTCTGACGCCCGAGTCGCTGCCCGTGTTTCGCTACGATTTCGTCGCCCACCTGGCCTTGGCAAGAAAGGCCAATCCCGCTCAATTCCCGGCGCCGGAGCCGGGCCAGGACGCCGACCATACCCGGCAACTGGTCGGGATGCTGCCCTGGGGCCTGACCGAGTATTACGGCAAGCTGAAGTCCGCCTTCTCTTACCTCAAGGCCTTCGAGGAGGACGGCGGCACCTCCGAGGAAATCGCCAACGCGCAGGCCAACATCATATATATCATGGGGGTTATGGGACATCTCGCGGGTGATGCCAGCCAGCCGCTGCACAGCACCAGGCATCACCACGGGTGGGTTGGCGATAATCCCAACGGCTATTCCACCAGCCGGGGTATCCACGCCTGGATTGACGGCGGTTACTTCGAAAAAGTCGGCGGCCCCGACCTCGCCCAGCTCCGCCCTGCCCTTCGCCCCGCCCAGCTTGTCACCCTCAAGGACCGCGCCGCCCGGCCCGAGGAAATGTTCCAGGCTTGTGTGGCGTTCCTGGTCGAACAACACCGGCTGGTCGAGCCGCTCTATCAGATGGAGAAAGCGGGCGCGTTCTCCGGGGTCGGCCCAAAAGGGCTCGAGGGCAGGGCGTTCCTCGAAAACCAACTGGTCAAGTCCGCCCAGTTACTCGGCGACCTTTGGTTCTCCGCCTGGCAGCAAGCCCCGCCCGACAAATTCCTCAAAGGCGAGCTGGCCAAGCGCAAAGCCAGGCCGCAGCAGGCGCAAACCCCTTCACCCCATTCCCCCCCTCAGCAACACCCATCCGCGTCTCGGAGCGCGGACATTTTTGTCCGCCCCGCCCCCCCTGCCCCTTCGAGCGCCGGCACCGGCGCGCAACCGATCGGAATTCCGGACCCTCCCCTGCCCTCCGTGGCGCAAACGGCGAAGGCCCTCACCCCAACGCCCTAACCCTCGAACCTCCGGCCTCGATCCCAATCCCTCCTGCCCGTTATGGAATACGAAGCGGTCATCGGTCTCGAAACCCACGTCCAGCTCAAGACGCGCTCGAAGATGTGGTGTGGCTGCCCCAACCAGTTTGGCGCCCCGCCCAACACCAACGTGTGCCCCGTGTGCCTGGGCCTGCCCGGCGTGCTCCCCGTTGCGAACGAAGAGGCCCTTCGGCTCACCGCCCTGACCGGCCTGCTGCTCAACTGCACCATCGCGTCCCGAGCCAAGTTCGACCGGAAGAACTATTTCTATCCCGACATGCCCAAGAATTACCAGGTCACCCAATATGACCTGCCATCCACCTCCGGCGGGTATGTGGACTTCGAATTTCAGGGCTCGATCCGGCGCGTTCGTCTGACCCGCGCCCACCTCGAGGAAGACGTCGGCAAGAGCTTCCACTTCGAACGGAACAGCGGGGTGGACTTCAACCGCGCCGGTGTGCCGCTGCTGGAAATCGTGTCCGAGCCGGACATCACCAGCGCCGACATGGCGTATGAATATCTCAACGCGCTGAAAGACATTCTGGTTTACGGGGGAGTGAGCGATTGCGACATGGAGAAAGGCATGGTGCGGTGCGACGTCAACGTCAGCGTCCGGCCCAAAGGCGCGTCCCAGCTCGGGGCCAAAATCGAAATCAAGAACATGAACAGCTTCAGCGGGGTGCGGCGCGCGCTCGAGTACGAAATCCCGCGCCAGATCGAGGTCCTGCGCCGCGGCGGCCAGCTCCACCAATCCACCCGCCGCTGGGACGACGCCACCGGGGTCACCGAGGAAATGCGTTCGAAGGAACATGCCCACGATTACCGGTATTTTCCCGAACCCGACCTGATGCCCTTCGAGCCGTCCGCGGCGTGGCTGGCCGAAGTCGCCTCCCGCGTCGTCGAATTGCCCCTCGCCCGGAAACAACGCCTCATGCGGGACTATCAACTGCCCGCCGCCGACGCCCAGACGTTTGTCTGGGATGTCCCGCTCGGGCATTACTTTGAATCCATCGCCGGCCGCGCCAAAAACCCGAAGGCCGTGGCCAACTGGGTGATAAACAATCTGCGCGCCAAGATGGCTGAAACCCAGACCGGCCTGGCTGACCTCAGGTTTCCACCCACTGCCATTCTCGAGCTCATTGACCTCGTGGACTCCGGCAGAATCAGCACCAAGATAGCCCAAGAGGTCTTTGCGGAAATGTTCGCCTCCGGCGAATCCCCCGCCGCCATTGTGGACAGGAAAGGCCTGGCCCAGGTCAGCGACTCGGCCGCCATTGAAGCCTTGTGCGACCAGGCCATCGCCGCCAATCCCGGTCCCGTCGCCGACTACAAGGCCGGCAAGGCCGCCGCGCTCAACTTCCTCAAGGGGCAGGTGATGAAACTGAGCAAAGGCAAGGCCAACCCCGCCCTCGCCGGTCAAATCCTGGAACGCAAACTGAGAGGTTAGGGGGAGGAAGGCACCCGCCTGGCGGCTGGCGGAGGAAGTCTCCAGGGTCGGCTCCCCGGGCGCGATCCGTTTTGAGCCGGGCGCGATACTTCCCGAGGGCGTCTGGGATGTATTTGCGGAAGTTGAGGAAGATCAGGCCGAGGACAACGTGGTCCTTCTCAACAGCCATTGTCCGCGGCTCAAGCAGGTTGGAGAAGGCGTTGGTGCTCGAGGAGGGCGTAACGGTCGGTCATGCCTGCAAGGTAATCGCATAGCGCCCGCTCCCGGCCGTCCCGGCGGGCCCGTCGGCGAGCGGCGGCGCCCAGCTCGTGCGGGTGTTCGAGGTAGAAGGCGAAGAGCTCCTGCAAAACCCGCCGGGCCCGGAGGTGCGGTTCATTGACCACGGGGTTGTAATACAGGTTGCGATAGAGGAAGCGGCGCAACGCGAGGTTTTGCTGGCGGCGTGGCGGGCTGTATTGGACGAGGGGGCGGGCCTGGCGTCTGACCTCATCGGCGCTTTGGACGCCCGACCGGGCGATCAGGGCCTCGGTGTGTTTGACGACGTCGGTGACCTGCATGTCAATGAGGCAACGGATGATGAAATAGCGGCGGCATTCAGCGGCCAGGCGGCCGTATTGGCGTTCCACCTGCCGCCGAGCCAGGCGCCAGATCGGCACTTGGTCATCCAACTGCTTTTCGGACAGCAACCCCGATTCCAAGCCGTCATCCAAGTCATGGTTGTAGTAAGCGATTTCGTCCGACAGATTCGCCACCTGCGCCTCGAGCGAGGGACACCGGGCGCGGAACCGCCCGCGTTTGCCCGGGACAAGGTTGCCGTGGACATGCTTCATCAGGCCTTCGCGGGTTTCCCAGGTAAGATTAAGCCCCTCGAAGCGGGGATACTTCTGCTCGAGGGTTTCGACAATGCGCAGGCTCTGGCGGTTGTGCTCGAAGCCGCCGTGATGCCTCATCAGGCGGTTGAGAACCGCTTCGCCCTTGTGGCCGAAGGGGGGGTGACCGAGGTCATGGGCCAGGGCGATGGTTTCAGCCAGGTCCTCGTTCAGGCGGAGGGCGCGGGCGATGTTGCGCGAGATGGCAGCCACCTCCATGGTGTGAGTGAGCCGGGTGCGGAAGTGATCCCCGGAGCCGTTGAGAAAGACCTGGGTTTTATATTCGAGGCGGCGAAAGGCGCGGGAATGGATCACGCGATCGCGGTCGCGCTGGTATTCGGTGCGCCAGGGGGCTGGGGGCTCGGGGTGGACCCGTCCGCGCGTTTCGGCGCTGAGCTGGGCCCAGGGGGCGAGGTTGAGCCGTTCCAGCTCCTCGAGTTCCAGCCGGGTGCGCGCCACAGGCTCAGGCTCCCCGCAGCACTTCCTGCACCGAAATGCCGCGCAGCTCGAGCAGGCGGCGGATGGTGTCTTCGATGAGGTTATTGGGACAGGAAGCGCCGGCGGTGATGCCGACGGTGACCCGGCCCGAGGGCAGCCAGCCGCGCGTTTCGATCTCCCGGTGTTCGTGTTGGTTGTAGTGACGAATCAAGTCCGCCGACTCCATTTTGGAGGCGTTCTTGATGAAATAGGTGGGCAGCTTGGCTTCGCCCATTTCAGCGAGATGGGAGGTGTTGGAGGAGTTGTAGCCGCCGATGACAATCAGCAGGTCCAGGGGTTCGCGGAGCAATTTCTCGAGGGCATCCTGCCGGTCCTGCGTCGCTCCGCAAATGGTGTCAAAAAAGCGGAAGTGGCGTCCGAGCTCGGCGTCGCCGTAACGCCGGGCCATGGCGGCGCGGAGCCGGCGCTGGACCTCCTCGGTTTCGCCGCGGAGCATGGTGGTCTGGTTGGCAACGCCAACGGCTTCCAGGTGCAGGTCGGGGTCGAATCCGGCCGAGTAGGCGCCCTTGAACTTTTCGAGAAACTCCTGCTTGTTGCCGCCGTGTTCGATGTAACGGCAGACATAATCGGTCTCCTCGAGGTTGTAAACGACCAGGTAATGGCCGTTGCCGCTGGCGCGGGCCTGCGAGCTGGTGGCCATGGTTTCCTCATGCCAGGCTTTCCCATGAATGATGCTGGTGACCGATTCGCGGGAATACTGCCGGACCCGTTTCCAGACGCTCATGACGTCCCCGCAGGTGGTATCCACGAACAGGCACCCCTTTTCCTCGAGCCGGCGCCGGGTGCCGACCTCGGTTCCGAAGGCGGGGATGATGACGATGTCGTCGGGGCCGAGGCTGCTGATTTCCTCCTCGGAGGGTTTGCCGGAGATGGTGACGATGCCGAGGCGTCGGATCTGGTCGTTGACATCGGGGTTGTGAATGATTTCGCCAAGGAGGAAGATGCGCCGTTCGGGATAAGCGCGGCGGGCGGCGTAGGCCAGGTCTATGGCGCGCTCGACGCCGTAGCAAAAGCCGAACTCCTTGGCCAGGCGAATGGTCAGTTCGCCGGCCGAAAGAATATGGCCGCTGGCGCGGATTTGTTCGACCAGTTCGCTGCGATAATGCGACAAAACCTGGGCCTGCACCGCGGCCATGATGTCGGGCCGGCGCAAATTCACCTTTTGCCGCGCCAAAGCTGGTTCGGTTGACATAACCTCAGTTTAACACGGTCTCCGACCCCGTCCAGCCTCATCCGGCTTGCCCGCCGGCGCCTTTTGCCGCACCTTGGTTCCATGGCAAACACCTTCGGACATCTGTTTCGAGTCACCACCTGGGGCGAATCCCACGGCGGCGCCGTGGGGGTGGTGGTGGACGGCTGCCCGCCGCGAGTGAAGCTGTCAGAGGGTGACATCCAGCCCGAGCTGGACCGCCGGCGGCCCGGGCAATCGGCCATTGTGACGCCGCGCAGGGAACCCGACACCCTGCAGATTCTCTCGGGCCTGTTCCAGGGGCGGACCCTTGGGACGCCCATCTGCATGCTGGTGAGGAACCAGGATGCCCGGCCGGAGGCTTATCATGAAATGGCGACCAAATTTCGCCCCTCGCACGCGGATTACACCTACCAGGCCAAGTACGGCATTCGCAACTGGGAGGGAGGGGGGCGGACCAGCGCGCGGGAAACGATCGGACGGGTGGCCGCCGGAGCCATCGCGAAGAAGATTCTCCGCGAGACTTTTGGCGTCGAGGTCCTGGCTTATGTCAAGCAAACCCACCGCATCGTCGCCGACGCCGATCCCCAAACCGTCACCCCGGCCCAGGTCGAATCCAACATCGTGCGCTGTCCCGATCCGGTTGCGGCGGAGAAAATGATCCGGCTGATCGAACGCACCCGGCGGCAGGGCGACACGGTGGGCGGCATTGTGGAGGGAGTTGCGCGAGGCGTGCCGCCGGGTTGGGGCGAGCCGGTTTTCGACCGATTGGAAGCCGACCTGGCCAAGGCCATGCTCAGCCTGCCGGCGGCGAAGGGTTTTGACATCGGGTCCGGGTTCAACTGTGTGACGATGACCGGGCGCGAGCACAACGATCCGTTCCGCGCGCGGCGCGGCAAGGTTTATACGACGACCAACCATTCGGGCGGCATCCAGGGCGGCATTTCCAATGGCGAGACGATTTACTTTCGGGTGGCCTTCAAGCCGGTTGCCACCGTCATGCACGAGCAAAAGACGGTGGATGTGCATTATCACAACACGACGCTGCGCGGGCGGGGACGGCACGATCCGTGCGTCCTGCCGCGGGCGGTGCCGATCGTTGAGGCGATGACGGCGCTGGTGCTGGTGGACCACGCGCTGCGCCACAAGGCCCAGTGCGGCTGAGGGCGCGCGGCGGCCGCGGCGGTCACTCGACGCCGGCGAACCCGCCAAACCAGCTTTCCGGCCGGGCATGAAAAACACGGTCCTGGCCGCGCCAGACAAACGCGATTTCGACGGCGTGCAGGGCGTGATGCGGGAGGATGAGCCGGGCCCGTTGCTGCGGGGTCAGACGGTTTTCCACCAAAGCAAGGTAGTGGTCTTCGTCCCCGCCATAGAGTTTGTCGCCGACAATCGGGTGGCCCAGGTGAGCGAGGTGAATACGAATCTGGTGCTTGCGTCCGGTTCGGGGTGTGACTTCCAGGAGGGTGAAGTCCTGGCTCGCTGCGGGGACGGCTTCGGCGGGGAATAGTTCCCTGGAGAATCGCTTGATCACGCGATATTCCGTGTCGGCTGGGGCTCCATCCGGTCGGACACAATCCTTGATGGCCACGCGGCTGCGCTCATCTTTTCCGAGCGGGAGGTCAATGCTGCCGCGATCGGCGGGGAGGTGCCCGTGGACAATCGCCCAGTAGGTTTTGCGAACCTCGCGTCGTTCCCAGAGGCGGCGCGCCTGGCGGGCGGCCTCGGCATGCTTGGCGATGACCGTGACGCCACTGGTTTCGCGGTCGAGGCGGTTGACCAATTGCGGATGGGACTCGGGCCCGAGATAGAGACGCGCCCGGCTGACGAGGCTGGAGTATTCGTCGGTCTTGGTGGGATGACAGACCAGCCCCGCAGGCTTGTTGACGACCAGCAGGTCTTCGTCTTCGGCAATGATCTCAAACAAATCGCGTGTCGGCGGCATGGCACGGTCCGGAACCAGACCAGGGTGAGGATAAGGCAAACCCCTGCGGCGGCGGAAGCCTGTTCCCGCCCCGGCTTCCAACCCGGAGGCCTCGCCGAGGCGAGGGGCGTCCGGGCGGCGTGCCGGGGGCATTCCGCGCAGCGGTTGGACCTTCGGGCGGTGTTGGGTGGTGCCGGGGACAGGCCTGGGCGGCCTCTTGACGGAACGCAGTTCCGAAATAGACTCTTACGATGCTGTTAAGCGATTTAGATAAACCGGCGGAGCGGGCGGGGGCGAGCGTGGCATGAGAAGACCCTCGCTGCTGGTCATCTTCCTCACGGTCTTCATTGACCTCATAGGGTTTGGGATTGTGGTTCCGCTGGTGCCCGTTTACAGCCGGCATTTTGGGGCGCATGGGTTCGTGATCGGGGTGATCATCGCCTCATTTTCGGCGATGCAGTTTCTGTTTGCGCCCATCTGGGGTCGGCTTTCGGACCAACATGGCCGGCGGCCGATTCTGCTCTTGAGCACGGCAGGGGCGGCGTTTTCCTACGTGTTGTTCGCGCTGAGCGCGGCGCTGGAAAATCACACGGCGGCGCTCGGCCTGATGGTTTTGTCCCGGGTTTTTGCGGGCATTTGCGGCGGGAATATCACGGTGGCGCAAGCCTACATTGCGGACATCAGCCCGCCGGAAATCCGGTCCCGCCGCATGGGTTTGATCGGGATGGCGTTTGGGCTGGGTTTCATTTTCGGGCCGATTCTGGGCGGCATCAGCCTCAAGTATTGGGGCCATGCGGGGCCGGGGTGGGTTGCCGCCGGGCTCTGCACGGCGAACTTTTTCCTCGCGCTTTCGATTCTTCAGGAGAGCCGGAAACCCGGTTCGGAGCGGGCCCCCGCGCGGCCGCACCTGGACCAGTGGGTTCACACTCTTCGCCAGCCGCGGGTGGGTCTGCTGGTCATTGTTTTTTTCCTGGCGACCTTTTGCTTCAGTTGTTTTGAGAGCACCCTGCCGCTGGTGGTGACCGATAATTTCAAACTGGACCTCCACTCGGACGAGGCCGCGGCGGCGACGGTGGTTTACCTCTTTGCCTACTGCGGCATTATTGGCGCGGTGGTGCAGGGAGGCGCCATCGGCCGGCTGGTGAAGACCATGGGCGAGCCGCGGTTGATCGCGTTGAGCCTGGTGCTGAGCGCGTTGAGCCTGGCGCCGCTGCCGTTTATCAAGGGCGAGGCGCATTTGTCGTGGGGTGTGATTTTCAGCGCGGACGGGCAGTCCTGGCGCTGGATGCTGGCCGCGCTGGGGCTGCTTTCGATTGGGACCAGCCTCACCCGCCCTCCCCTGTTCGGTCTGATGTCGAACCTGACCTCCGAGCATGAGCAAGGGGCAACCTTGGGGGTCGCCCAGAGCGCCGGCAGCCTTGCGCGGATTCTCGGGCCGGTGTTCGCCACCACGATTCTGCATTACTCTCCGCCAGTGCCGTATTTGGTTTGCGCCGTGTTGCTTTTGGCCACCACGGTCGTGGTCGTGCAACGGTTGTGCGTGGGAACGCCAACGCCGGCCGCCGCCAAGGGCCTTGCCACCGAGGCCACTTCGGTTTATTCAGAGCGCAAAACGTTATGATGACACAACTGATTCGGCGGATTCCAACTGGCGCCAGCGAACTATTCGATCGAAGCCGCAGCCGGACGCCAGGACGGCCGTCGGGTCTGTTCGGAGGGGGATTGGTCCTGGCCCTGGTTTTGGCAGCCGGCGCGGCGGCGGCTGAAAAGGACACGGCGATTCTTTGGCAGATTGGGAAACCGGACGGGGACAACGGCGAGTTTGCGCTGGCGCCGAACCGGTATGGCGACTTTCGAGAGGACGGCTTTTTCGTAGTCGGGAAGTCGGAAGCAAAACGGGACTGGCCGTACGCCCATCCCGGGCCGGCGGACGGCTGGGCCGGCGGCAGACCGCACACCTTCAGCATTGTTTTCGGGCTGAAGACGGTTCCCGCGGACGGCTCCTGCCGCCTGCAACTCAAGTTGCTGGACGCCCATCAGGCCTTTCCGCCCCGGCTGCAAATTTCGATCAATGGCCGTGTGAGCCATTACCAGCCGCAGGGAGGCGCTGGTGATCAAACCATTCACGGCAAACCCGCGGAGGGGCGGGCCGGTGTGTACAACCTTGCGTTCAACCCCGATTGGCTGAAAGCCGGCGCGAACGAAGTTACGATCACCACGCTGTCCGGAAGCTGGGTGCTTTACGACTGTGTCAGTCTGGAGGCGCCGGTGGGAACGCAGCTTGCGGACGTGAGCGGAACTGTGTTGGGCGCGGTGCGAACGCCTCCCATACTCACGGGCGTCGAGGGGCAATACCGCCAACCAGTGCAGTTTATGGTGCGTCATCTGGGCGAGGAAACCGAGGCGGTGGTTCGCCTGCCAGGGGTGGAACCCAAGCGAGTCACGCTGCGCAACGCCGCGCAGGAAATCGAACTGGCCGTGCCGGCGGTGAGTCGGGAAACGGCGGGCGACTTGGTTTTGGAAGCGGGCGGCAAGACTCTGGCCGCGAAACCAATCGTGCTTAAGCCGGTGCGCAAGTGGGTGGTTTACCTGCTGCCGCACTCGCATGTGGACATCGGCTATACGCATGTGCAGACCGATGTGGAAAAGGCGCAGTGGAAATACCTGGAGATGGCGATGGAAGCGGCGCGCAAGTCGGCCGCCTACCCGGAGGGGGCGCGATTCAAATGGAACGTGGAAGTGCTCTGGGCGGTGGACAGTTACCTGCGACAGGCATCGCCGGAGAAACGGCAGGTCTTTTTTGACGCGGTGAAAGCCGGCCAGGTCGGCCTCGACGCCCTCTACGGCAACATGCTGACGGGTCTTTGCCGGCCCGAGGAGTTCTTGCGCCTGCTGCGGCTGGCGACCGAACTGACCGAGCGGAGCGGGGTGCGGGTCGAGTCCGCGATGATCACGGATGTGCCGGGCTATACCTGGGGCGTCGTGCCGGCCTTCGCCCACAGCGGGGTGAAGTATTTCAGCATTGGACCGAACGGCGGCGACCGGATCGGGCGCACGGCTGCCGCGTGGGGGGACAAGCCGTTCTGGTGGATCGGCCCCAACGGCAGGGACAAGGTGCTCGTGTGGATGACCGGCACCGGCTATTATCAAGTGTTTCAGTCGGAGCCAAAGCTCCTGGATTACCTGCGGCAATTGGAGGACAAAGGTTACGCGTACGACTACGTGCAGGTGCGGCATTGTCTGGGCGACAACGGCGCGCCGGACGTCAACTTCGCCGACCAGGTGAAGGCCTGGAACGAAAAGCGCGCGTTTCCGAAGCTGGTGATTGCGACCACCGCCGAGATGTTCCGGGATTTCGAAAAGCGTTATGGCGACAAACTGCCCACCGCCAGAGGCGACTTCACTCCGTATTGGGAGGATGGCGCGGCGTCCAGCGCGCGGGAAACAGCCTTGAACCGAGCCTCCGCCGAGCGGCTGGTGCAGGCGGAGACCTTGTTCGCGCTGTTCAACCGGAAAGCCTATCCGCTCGGCGATTTTTACACGGCTTGGCGGAATGTGGTGCTGTATGACGAGCATACCTGGGGCGCCCATAACAGCATCAGCGAGCCGGATCATCCGTTCGTCAAGAGCCAGTGGGCCATCAAGCAGGCCAACGCCCTGGACGCGGACCGCCAGTCGCGCGACTTGCTGACGGCAGCCAACGCGAGCCGCGGCGCCGCGCCGTCGGCGCCGTCCGCGACCCAGGCGGATGTGATTGACGTTGTCAACACCACCGGCTTCGGTTTGCCCTGGGCGCTGGCGGTGGCGCCGCCCGAGTTGTCACGGGCGGGCGATGCGGTTTCGCAGGATGCAAGAGAAGACGCGGCGAAGCTTGTGTCCCAACGTCTGACCACGGGCGAACTGGTGTTCCGTCCGACAGTATCCAGCTTTGGCGCCGAACGGTTTTACATCACGCGGGGCGCGCCCGCAAAACTGCCCGCCGACTTTCCGGCGGCGCGGGTTGAGGGTCTGACGCTTTCGGCTCCCGCCTCCACCCTGGCGCCGGCCATTCGGTTGCGGCTGGATGAAAAGACGGGCGGCATCGCCAGCCTCGTTTACGGCGAGCGCGAGCTGGTGGACGGCAAGGCGGCGACGGCGCTGAATGATTATTTCTATCTGCCCGGCAGTGATTTGAACGGGTTGCAACGCAACGGGCCGGTCAAAATTGCAGTCAAGGAAAAAGGCCCCCTGATCGCTTCCCTGGTCGTCGAGTCCGAAGCGCCCGGTTGCCGCCGGTTGACGCGGGAGGTGCGTTTGCATGCGGTGCGGAACTACGTCGAGGTAATCAACCGGGTGGACAAAGCGCCGGTGCGCGCCAAGGACGGAGTGCATTTTGGGTTTGGTTTCAGCGTGCCCGGCGGGGTGGTGCGGATGGATGTGCCCTGGGCGGTGGTTCGGCCGGAAACCGATCAGATTCCGGGCGCGTGCAGGAACTGGTTCACGGTGCAGCGCTGGGTGGACATTTCCAACGATGACTATGGCGTGACCTGGGTGACACCGGATGCGCCCCTGGTGCAAATCGGGGGGATCACCGCCAACCTGATCGGGTCCCTCTCGGACATTCGCCATTGGATGGAGCACCTCGAGCCTTCACCGACGCTGTATTCGTGGGCGATGAACAATCATTGGCACACCAACTACCGCGCCGAGCAGGAGGGGGACACAGTCTTTCGGTACTTTATCTTCCCGCATCAAGATAGATACTCAGAGGCGGCGGCCACCCAGCTTGGCGTGGAATGCGGTCAACCGCTGCTCGTGCTGCCGGCGCGGGGGCCCCTGCCCCAGGCGCCGGTGCGACTGTCCAATCACAGCGTCATGGTGAGCGCCCTCAAGCCGAGCGACGACGGCAAAGGCATGGTCCTGCGGCTCTTTGGATTGTCGGACAAGGCAGAGAAAGTCACCCTCGCCTGGTCGGAACCCAGGCCCGCCAGGGTGTTTTTTAGCGACAACAGCGAACGGCCCCGCCAGGCATGCGGGGACTCGGTTGAGGTGCCGGCGCATTCGCTGGTGACTCTGCGGGCGGAGTGGGAGAACTGAGTCCGTCGGGCTCGCGGAATAAATCCGGAATCTGCGGGCAGAGCGGCTGGCTGTCGGGGGCCGCTCCCTTTGCTTTGGATTTGTCGTTGTGCCCGTGGGGGTGGCGCGGTTTAATAAGTCAATGAGCAATCATCGGTTGCGGAATTCGCCGTTGCTGGCCCTGGCGCTGGCCGGACTCTGTCTCAACGCCTGCAAGACCACCCCACCTCCGCCATCGGCGGACAGCAGCTTCTATCCGGCCAAGCTGGCGGAGATGGACGCGGCCATCGAGCAGGCGATTGCGGACAAGAAATGCCCGGGAGGTGTTCTTTGGCTCGAACACAACGGCGTTATCTACCAGAAGGCGTACGGCAATCGGGCGCTGGTGCCCGCGGCCGAGCCCATGTCAGCCGACACGATTTTCGACGCCGCCTCCCTGACCAAGGTGGTTGCCTGCACCCCGGCGATCATGCGGCTGGTCGAGCGGGGACAAATCGTCCTGGATGCCCCCGCTCAGAAATATCTTCCCGAGTTCAACGGCGGAGGGAAAGAGGCGATTACGGTGCGGCAACTGCTCACGCACACCTCCGGTCTTCGTGCCGGCATCGAGACCCGCTCCGACTGGAGCGGCAGGCAGGCGGCGATCCAAAAAGCGGCGGAAGAGAAACTGCAGACTGCGCCGGGAACGGCCTTTCGGTACAGTGATATTAATTTCATCGTGCTGGGCGCCATCGTCGAGCGCGTCAGCCGCAAACCATTGCAGGACTTCGTCGCGAGCGAGATCTACGGTCCGCTGAAGATGCGCGACACCGGTTACCTGCCGCCGGAGTCCAAGCGAGCCCGGATCGCGCCCACCGAGGTTGTCAATGGCACGCCGTATCGGGGGGTGGTTCACGATCCGACCGCCCGGAAAATGGGGGGCGTGGCCGGCCACGCGGGTTTGTTCACCACCGCCGCCGACCTGGCCCGGTATGCGCGCATGCTGCTCAACCTTGGGGAGCTGGACGGCGTTCGCGTGTTCAAGCCGGAGACGGTGCGGCTGATCACCAGCGTCCAAACGCCTTCAACCGTCATGGTCCGGCGCGGCCTGGGGTGGGACATTGACTCCGGTTACAGCGGGCCGCGCGGGCGACTGTTCCCGCTCGGGTCCTATGGCCACACAGGCTGGACGGGCACCTCGCTGTGGATTGACCCTTTCTCGCGCAGCTTCGTGATTTTCCTTTCCAACCGGAACCACCCCACCGAGGCAGGCTCGGTGCTGGCCCTGCGAGCGAAACTTGGCACGCTCGCCGCCGAAGCCATCAAGGATTTCAACTTTGCGAGTGTGCCGGGAGCGCTCCCGCCGCGCGCCGAGGGGGATGCCGCCGGCGCCGGAACGACGCCCGACCCAAAGGCCGGCTCCGCCCACACCCTTAACGGGATTGATGTGCTGGTGAAACAAAATTTCGCCCCGCTCAAAGGAAAGAAGATCGGCTTGATCACCAACCACACGGGTCATGACCGCGCTCGGAACCCGACCATTGATCTTTTGAAGAACGCTCCGGGTGTCGAGCTCAAAATCCTCTTCAGCCCCGAGCACGGCATCCGTGGGGCGTTGGATGAGAAGATTGGCGACAGCGTGGACGAGGTTACGGGGCTGCCGATCTACAGCCTGTATGGCGAGGTAAGAAAACCCAGGCCCGATCAGTTGCAGGGGATTGATGCGCTGGTGTTCGATATTCAGGACATCGGCTGCCGGTTTTACACCTATATTTCCACAATGGGGCTGGCGATCGAAGCGGCCGGGGAGGCCGGCAGGAAGATTTACATCCTCGATCGGGACAACACCATTAACGGTTCCGTGATTGAGGGGCCGGTGCTGACGGAGAACACCAGCTTTGTGGGGTTTCACACCCTTCCGCTCCGCCACGGGATGACCGTTGGGGAACTGGCGCGGATGTTCAATGCCGAGCGCAACAGCAAAGCCGAACTCGAGGTCATTCCGCTGGAGAACTGGCGCCGCACGCTCTGGTTCGACGAAACCGGGCTGCCGTGGACCAATCCCTCGCCCAACATGCGCAACCTTAAGGAGGCCATCCTTTACCCGGGCGTCGGATTGCTCGAGAGCGCGGTGTCGGTCGGCCGCGGAACCGACACGCCTTTCGAGGTCGTTGGCGCGCCTTACATTAACGACGTGAAGCTGGCGGAGGAATTGAATCGCGCCGCGCTGCCGGGAATCCGGTTTGTGCCCATTCGCTTCACGCCCAAGGCCAGCGTGCATAAAGACCAGCCTTGCGGGGGAGTGTATCTGCTCCTAACCGACCGGGACCGCTGCCCGGTTGTGGATGTGGGTTTGCTCCTGGCCAAGACGCTCCACCGCCTTTACCCGGGGCAATTCCCGCTGGACAAAATCAAGCATCTTCTGTTGCACCCGGCGACACTCGAGGCGCTTCGCGCCGACCAATCGCTGGCGGAAATCCGCGCCACGTGGCAGGCCGGCCTTGACGAGTTCCAAAAGCGGCGGGCCCAATACCTCCTCTACTGAGGGAACAACCCGGCTTGGGCGGGAAACTTCCAAACGCGCCCGGCGCGCTTCGCGCCCTGTCGTGGCGTTTAACTGCCGTATTTGCGTCATTGACCTTGAATCCGGATGGGGTAATCTGCGTCAGTTAGTTGCAGAGATGCTGAAATCATAATCACAATACTTTATGGAAAGACCAAACGCACCTTCCCGCAGCGGGGTTGCCCGCCGCGAGTTTCTCAAGAAATCAGCCACCGCGGCAGCCGCGGTTGCGGCGACGTCGTGGCTGAAAAGTCCGCTTTACGCGCAGGCCCCCTCGACGGGAGTTCTGGGCGCCAATGACCGCATCCGGGTGGGCATCATCGGGGTCGGCTATGGCATTGGCCAGAACCATCTCCAGGGCATCCACGAAAAGGCCAACGAGAACAACACGGTGGTCGTGGCCGCGTGCGACGTTTTCAACAAGCGCCGGACCTGGGCCAAGGAAAAGGCCGGGTTGAAAGACAGCGACCTGAGCGTGGACTACCGCCAGATGCTGGAGCGCAAGGACGTGGATGCGGTGCTGATCGCGACGCACGACCCGCTGCACGCGCAGATGTGCATAGACGCGATGAACGCCGGCAAGCATGTGTATTGTGAGAAGCCGCTGACGCGCTATCTGGATGAGGCGTTCAAAGTCTATGACACCGTCAAGAAGACCGGCAAAATCTTCCAGGTTGGCTCGCAGGGTTGCTCGGCGGCCGGCTGGCACAAGTGCGCCGAACTGATTCAGAAGGGCGGCATTGGCAAGCTGGTCTGGGGCCAGGGCTATTACTGCCGCAACAGCCTCAAGGGCGAATGGAATTACATGATTGAAAGCGAGTCCACCGCCGAGAACATTGACTGGGAGAAGTGGCTTGGGCCGGTGAAGAAGCGCGAGCCGTTCAGCGCCGAACATTTCCACCGCTGGCGGAAGTACTACCAGTATTGTTCGGGGTTGCTGGGCGACCTCGTGCCGCACCGGCTGCATCCGCTAATGTTGGCCTCGGGCAACCCGGAATTCCCTTCGCGGGTCTGCTGCATCGGCACCAAGAACGTGCTGACGGACAAAACCGTTCCCGGCACCCCGGTGCGCGATGTGCCCGAGCACATCCAACTGCTGGCCGAGTTCCCCAGCGGGTACATGGTTACCGTCACGTGCAGCACCGTCAACGCCAAGAGCCCGGGCTTTGCCATTTACGGCCATGCCGCCACGATGAACATCGGCAGCAGCGGCGAGCGCATCGAGTTGGTGCCCGAGAAGGAGTTTGCCGAGGAAATTGACCCCGAGACCTTCACCGGCCTTCAGCCCGAAGACATCCGCGTGCATGAAAAGAACTGGTTCGACTGCATTCGCTCGGGCAAACAGCCCAACGCCAACATCGAGCTGGCGATCCGGGTTCAGACCGTGATTTCCCTCGCGGAGATGGCCGACCGGTTGCGCATCACCTGCCTCTTTGATGAGAAGACCCGCAAGATTACTGATGCCTCCGGCAAGGAAGTGCCCGTGTTGACCTACGGCACCACGGAGCTGTCCTAAGCCGACCACACAAGTTTGTGAACAACGGGTTTCATGGGATTGTCCCGTGAAACCCGTTTGGCTTTCCGCCCTCGCCGCCCACCCGCCCGCGTTCCTTGCCCCATGCCAATCGTCCCCCTGGCCCGCCACGCCATGGCCACCCGGTTTGAATTCGTGCTGCAGGGCGACGACCCGGTCGCCCTGCGCGCGGCCGGAGAAGAAGCCCTGGCTGAAATCGAGCGGCTCGAGGCGCAACTGAGCCTTTTCGTTCCAACCAGTGAAATTGCGCATGTGAATGCCCGGGCCGCCAAAGGTCCGGTGCGGGTGAGCGTCGAGCTTTTCAGCTTGCTGCAGCGGGCCAGGCAGTTGCACCAGGAAACCGGCGGAGCGTTCGATATTACCATCGCGCCCCTGCTGCGCTGCTGGGGCTTTTTGGGCGGTTCGGGGCGGCTGCCGAACGAGGCCCAGCTCGCCGAAGCTCGTGGCTGCGTTGGCATGGAGAAGCTGCAGCTCGATGCCGGCGAGCGGACGGTCCGTTTTCTTCGGGACGGCATGATGCTTGATTTGGGGGCGATTGGGAAAGGCTACGCGATCGAGCGGGCGGCCGAGATTTTGCGCGAGGCCGGCATCCGGCGCGCGTTGTTGCACGGCGGCACCAGTACGGTTTATGGCTTGGGGCGCCCCCTTGAAGGAGAGGCTTGGAGGATCGGACTCCAGGCGCCCCCGGCGGTCTCGTTGACGCCTGCGCTCAAGCTGCCGGTGGTCGCCCTTCACAATGAGGCCCTTTCCGTCTCCGCCCAGTGGGGGAAGTCCTTCGAAGCCGGCGGCCAAACTTACGGACACGTTCTCGACCCCCGCACCGGACGGCCCGTTGCGCATGGCGCCGTACTGGCGGCTGTGATCACCGCGTCCGCAACCGACGCAGACGCGTTGTCCACCGCCCTGCTGGTGCTGGGGGCCGCCGCCTTCGAGCCCATCACCGCATGCCGGCCTGGATTGGGCACCGTGGTCGTCAGCCGGTCCCCCCAGGGGGACTCAATGACCATCGGGGGTGCTCGGGAGGTCCAGCCCCCGGCCTGAGACCTGCGGCGGCTCTGGGGACGGGGTTGTCCCCAATAATGGTGACATGCGCGCTGCTGGCGTTCTGGTATAGTGGTGGCGTGATGACGATGCAAAAGCGCAGTATTCCAAGCCGTGTGTGAGGCTGGTTGGGCGCAGGTCTGCGGCGCCGCGTCGGTTCAGCAAGTGCTTTGTAGTATGTGTTCAAAGACCGGGTTAAGAGCCCGGTCTTTGTGTTTTTAGACGGCCAACGCAGGTTGTTGCGGAGAACCCGATGGGGACAGTTTCAGGGATGCGGGCGGCGGCTGGTGGCACAGCACGGCGCCGCCAACCATGAATCAAGAGGGGCTTGCGGAATCGTGGGCCGAGTGATGGGGCTGGGCTCGTTTGATGCCGACAAACCGGTCAAACTCGCGGCTGAACTTGGTCATCGCCGCGGTGATTTTGGCCGGTTGCTCGGCGAGAGTGGACAGCATGCGCTCCGCCATCTGCGGTTTGCTCCGGATCAACTCCAGACTCGCAACGACGAGAGACAGGTGGTTGTTGATGTCATGCCGCATGACCCGAAGCTTTTGTTCGAGGTCGGCCACCTGTTCCGGCGTTAAAGTCACTGGCGCGCTTGGCAGTTCCATTACCCCTACAATGCGGCATTCGCCGGCCTGAAGGCAAGCCGGCGTTTGGGTGGCGGGTTGAAGCGGGCGCGGGTCGGCGGGCGGGTTGCGGGAGCGTGGTTCCGGGCGAGTAAGTCCGTGGGTTTCCAGCGGGACACAAAAGCCTGGAGCCGGGCATTCGGTTCCCCCGCTTCTTCTGACGCCGCGCGGGAACGCATTTTTGTTGTGTTCCCCGGCATCCGGGCCAAGATGAATAGCGCCATGTTTCGAGCCTTCTTTCTGATCTTTAAACCGTTGCGCGCCTGGGAGCGTATCTACCAGGCGCAGAGGGGCATCCTTTTCATCTTCTTTGTGCACCTCCTCCCGCTTCTGGTTCTCGTCTCGGCCGCCGAAGGCTTTGGCCTCGTCCACTTCGGCAAATGGCGGGGAGCCATCCCGCGTCTCCAGCAGTTCCCGGTTGGCGAAGCCGTGATTTTCGAAGCCGCCCAGGTCCTCATCGGCATCGTGCTGGTCCTGACCGGGACTCTTCTGGTCAAGGCCCTTGGTGAGACTTTCCATGGCCGCCATACCTGTACCCAGGCTTTTACTGTTGTCGCTTTTGGCCTCAGTCCCCTGTTCCTCATGCGGCTGCTGGACACCTTCTCCGGCATTTCACCGTGGGTCAGTTGGGCTGTCGGCATCCTCTTCAGCGCCAGCGTCCTGTACCACGGCGTCCCACGGATCATGGACCCCGACCCGCCTCACGCGTTTGGGCTGTTCCTCATGACCACCATTCTTTTGACACTCACCAGCGGGTTGGCGCGTCTCCTTACCACGTTCTACCTCCAGGGGAAGTTTCCCCAAATCGAAGCCTGGGTCGCGAGTGTCGCCGCTGGGCTGCCTCTGTGAATGTTGACTCTTGACGACACCATTGCCGCGCTGGCCACCCCGCCTGGAGTCTCCGGCCTGGCTGTGGTCCGCCTGTCGGGGCCCGATGCTCTGGCCATCGCCGACAAGTGTTTTGTGCCGGCTGGAAAAAGGTCTGTGCGGGCTTCCACCGCGGCTTCGCACACCATTCAATTCGGGCACATTTTTCGGGGTGGGGTTCGGCTCGACGAAGTCCTGCTGGCGGTCATGCGCGCCCCGCGCTCGTTCACGCGGCAGGACGTTGTGGAAATCACCTGTCATGGCGGGCTGTTGCCGGCCCGGATGATTCTGGAGGCCCTGCTGGAGGCCGGCGCCCGCCTGGCCGAGCCCGGCGAATTCACCCGCCGAGCCTTTCTTCTGGGGCGGATTGACCTTGCGCAAGCGGAAGCGGTGGCCGATTTAATCCACGCCCGAACCGAGTTGGCGTTGCGCGCCGCCAATGAGCAACTGGCGGGGAAACTCTCGCAACGCATCAGGACCTTGCGAGATCAGATGATGCAGGCCCTGGCACACGTCGAGGCGCACATTGATTTTCCGGACGAAGACATCAGCCCGGACACGCGCGATCAACTCCAGGCCCGCCTGGAAACCTGCGCTTCGGTGATGGCCGACCTGCTGCTGACCGCCCGGGAAGGCCAAATCCTCCGACAGGGCATCCGCGCCGCCATCATTGGCGCTCCCAATGCCGGCAAGTCGAGTCTCCTCAACTGCCTCCTGGGCAAGGACCGCGCCATCGTCTCGGCCACGCCCGGCACCACCCGGGATACCATCGAGGAGACCGCGAACATTCGCGGCTTCCCGTTTGTGTTCATTGACACGGCCGGGCTGCGACAGGCGCGGGACGAGGTCGAGCTGGAAGGCATCCGGCGGAGCCGCCGCAGCCTCGACCAGGCCGAAGTCGTCCTTCACGTCTGTGACGCCTCGCTGCCTCCCAACCCGCTCGATCAAACCCTCGCCGCGGAATGCGCCGGCAAACCCCGCATCCTGGTCCACAACAAGTGCGATTTGCCCAGGAAACTTCCGCCCGCAACCGAAGGCCGCGTGCCGTTGGTTGAAGTCAGTTGCCTGACCGGCATGGGAATGGAAACGCTGAAGGACACGTTGCGCAGCCTGGCGTGGTCGGGGGAAATCAAGGCCGAATCCCTGGAAGTGGCGATCAACGCCCGGCATCAGGACGCGCTGCGGCGGGCGCGCACCTCCACGGTCCGAACGTTGGAAGCGCTCAAAACCGGTCAGAGCCTTGACCTTGTCGCCTTGGATCTACGCATCGCCGTGAACGCGCTGGGCGAAATCGTGGGTCAAACGGCCACCGAAGACCTCCTGGACGCCATCTTCAGCCAGTTCTGCATCGGCAAATAAGCGACGCCGCGCCCGGCGGGCGGGCGCCTGCAGACAGGGCAAAAGGGAGGACTGCTGAGGGCCGGCCCCGCTTAGTCGCGTGTGGCGCGGGGTCTGGGGCCCACGCTGCGGAGATTAATCGGCTGGAAGCCCAGGGAAAACGCGGGGGAATCCGGCAGAAGGCTGAAATCTCCCCCGGCTGGATTCACCAAGCGCGGGTCCGCATAGATGGAATTGCGGTCTTTTCCGCGGGCTTGCCATTCAGCCCAGGTGCCGCCGGCGAATTTGACCTCCTCCAATTTTAGTTCCGGGTTCCAGAACAGGTTCCAGTCCGAATCAAAAGTGGTGTTTTCGGTCGAGGGCGGGCGGTTCGGGTTTACCTGGAACGAATAGGACAAGTCCTTCCAGTTCTTGCTGAACAGCTCGCCGGTGGTCCAGTAAACGAGGTTGCGCTCGAAGAATACCGTGCGATGGGGTTCACTGCGCGTACGACTGAGTTGTTCCAGCCGACCCAAAGCGAAGATGTTGTTCCGGACCGTGACCTCCTTTGCATAGTGGATGTTGAACGGTGCAAACTTGGTGCGATAGACCACGTTGCTCTCGACCAGCAGGTGTGTTGAGCCTTCATCATGATAAATTCCCCAGCCGCCGTACCGGTTGGCGTCCACGTCGTGAATGAGGTTGTTGCGGATGATGGTGCCCGGAGAAACGCCCAGGGTGTAAATGGCGCCCATATCGGACAGCAACCCCTGGCCGATGTCGTGGATATGATTGTATTCGATCCGGTTGCCCTGGCTGATGCTCCGGCCATAGCCCCAGACCCAGCCAATCGAAATACCGGTGTAAAAGCCGTGGTGGATATGGTTGTGGGCGACAAGGTTTTCCTCCGTGTTCATCAGCAGGACTCCCACGGCGGAGGGGTAAACCTCACCGTAGTGATGAAGATGATTGTCAACGATGCGGTTGCGCGCGGTGCGCTCGAGAGGGTGGTTCCGTTCCGTGCCTCCATTAACGCGGACCCCCCCTGCCGCCAGATAGGAGAGTTCGTTATGCGCGAACTCAAGGTCGCTGCAGCCGTTGCCAGCCTCAATGGCCCAGGTGCCCAGATTGCGAAAGGTGCACTGCTCGAAGCTGCAGGAACGAGCGCCTTGGATGGTAATCGCCGCCGGGACGCTCGCCGACCCCTGGCGGTCATTCGAGTTTCCGGGCGGCAGCCGGAAATGGGAGTACTCAAAGCAGAGATTCCGAAACACCAGGTGCTCGACGAATCGGCCTCGGGTCGGGTCCCCTTTGATGTGGATGAACGCCGGCAGATGTGGCGCCATCACCTCGGCGCGGGCCAGGTTCTCACCCGCAAGGGGAAGGTAGTAAACCTCTCCCTTGGACGCATCCAGGTACCATTCGCCTGGCGCGTCCAATCCTTCGAAAACATTCTCGACAATGTAACGGGCTCCTTCCTCGCTAAAATCATCCGTGAATACTTTTCCGGCCTTGTGGGCAAACGTGACGATGTGGTTGGTCGAATCCACCGAGAGGATCGGGAGGTGCGAGTCGGTCCAAAAGTGGTAAACGATCACTTCCACGTTTTTCAAGTTGGACCAGTCGTCGCGAATGTCGCCGGGACTGAACTGGAAGGACTGGCAATCGGTGTGATAATTGACCGTCTTGGGTGTGCCCTCCGGGCATCCGGCCACCCGGAGAAAACCTTCGTTGGGAATGCGTGCCCGGGTGCGGAGAGTGCCGTTGACATACAGTTGGTTAAAGAGCCAGTTTCCAGTCCGGGCTTCCGGCACGCGCGCTCGCCAAAGTTTGGGTCGGACCTCTTGCCAGCCCTCGATTCGGCGGCCTCCACTCAAAACCACGCGCTTGCCAGGCGCCGCCACGTAAATCACCGGCGACGCGGCCGTCCCGGAGTCCAGAGGATTGAACTCGACCGGCTCGGCCAGCGCATAGGTGCCCTCCAGAAGAATCACGTTGATCGGCGCGGCCAGACCGGGGTGCGCCACCCTCAGTTGGCGAACCGCATCCCGCGCGCGGCTGAGCGTGGCAAAGGGCCTCTGCGCGGTGCCGGGATTGGCGTCGGATCCGTGCGGACTGATGTAAAGTTCGGCCGATGGCGCGGAGGCCAGACTCAACCACAGGCTCGTGTTAAGAATGAGAAGGGCCCGCGAAAGCCCGGCTTGAGGTCTTGAAAGCAAAACGCGCATGGCACTACATAGCGTTGAGCGCCCCCGGAATGCCAACACAAAAGACTCATTGGACGTCTGTTCGTGGCGGTTTGGGGCGGTTTGGGGGTGGGAGACCGATCAAATGCGCAGGGTTCAGGCTGCCGGCCTACCGCGACGCTCGCAGACCGAGCTGCTCGCGCAGCCACTGGGGACGGTTGGTGGTGATGCCGTCCACGCCAGCCTCGGCCTCCCTGGCGGCCACTGCCGGGTCGTCCACCGTCCAAGTATACAGCTTCAGCCCCGCCGCATGCACCTTTCGCACGAATTCCTTGTCTATGGGGAAACCGTAATTCAAATCCAGGCCGTCAAAGTTGGCGGCCCGGGCTTTCTCGATCAACTCTTCCACCGGCGCAAACTGCTTTTTCTTGTCGGCCCCGGCGAGCCAATACATTTCCAGTTTCGGAAGGCGCTCTTTGGCCTGGCGGAGTGTATCATAGTTGAAACATATCAAGGGCGTTTGCTCCGGCTTGTTGCGCGACGCCTTTAATACCCGCTCCAGTTCGGGCAGAATTTCCGGACCGCATTTGATTT
>CAZVYG010000078.1:0-23156 GCA_964631605.1 uncultured Verrucomicrobiota bacterium | reverse complement strand
CGATGGGGCGGTGCTGAGCCGCGCGGGGATTTATACCGGCGGCGACAACCGCGGCAACGGCGCCGGGAAGGCGGCTTCGATCCTGGGGCGAAAAAACCAGATGGCCGACCTGGAGTCGGCGTTGGGGGCGCTTCAGGAGCGCGTGGCCGAGGCCAGCCGAAACAAAGGCGCCTTGCAGAGCGAGCAAACCGAGTTGCAGGCAGGCCTCCAGCAGGCGCAAACGGAGCTGCGGGCGCAGGAAGTCGCGATCGCCACCCACCAGGGCGAATTCAAGGCCCTGGAGAATTCGCGCCGCCTGCTGCACCAGAAGATAGAAACCGTGGTGTTCGAGGTGCAAAGCCTCGCCGAGCAACAGCAGGAGGGTCTGCAGAAGCGCGACGCCTTGCAGCTTCGGGCGGCGGAACTGGAGACGAGGGAACAATCCTGCCAGGCCCGCGTCGGCGAACTGAATGCGACGTTGGAATCCCTGCGCCTGCGTCGGGACCAGGCGACCGCCAGCCTGACCGAGAGCAGGGTGGCGCTGGCGACCCAGGAACAGATGCTGGCCGCCGGCCATCAGCAGAGCCAGACCCTTGAACAACGGGTGCGCGAGCTCACTCAACTCATCGAACAGCGTCGCGGCGAGGTCGCGTCATTTACGGGGCGAAAGGACCAGGCCGAGGCCGAAATGCAACAATCCCGCGCCCGCATCGAAAAGCTGGAGTATGAACGCGAGCAGGTCAACGCCCAGTCGGCCGCGCTGCTGGCGCAGAAACAGGCTCAGGAGGCCGAAATCCATGGCCGGGAGGAATCCCTGCGGGAAGAGCGCCGCAGGCTCACGGAGGCTCAGGAACGGCGCGCCGCCCTCGAGGTCGAGTTGGCCCAGAAACACATGGGCGTGCAAAACCTCCGCGAGCGCGTCCAGCAGAAGTATCATGTGAACCTGGACGATGTCCGCAGCGAATGTATTACCATCACCTTCGCCGACGAAGGACCGGCCAAGGTGCATGTCTTGAGTCCCGAGGAAATGGCCGCCTCCGGCGCCGGCACGGACTGGACGGCGGTCGCGCAACAAGTGGACGTGTTGCAGCAGCGCCTCGACGAGATGGGACCGGTGAACCTGGTGGCCATCGAGGAATACGAGGAAACCGAGCAGCGCTACCAGTTCCTCAGCAAGCAGCATGATGACCTGGTCCAGGCCAAGGCCCAGCTCCTCGAAGTCATCAACCGCATCAACACGCAAACGCGCGAAATGTTCCGCGCCACCTTCGAGCAAATTCGCGAAAACTTCCGCCTCATGTTCACCGAAGTCTTCGGCGGCGGCAAAGCCGACCTCGTCCTCCTGGACGAGAATGACCTGCTCGAAAGCGGCATTGACATCATGGCGCGACCGCCGGGCAAACAACTGCAGACCATTTCATTGCTCTCGGGCGGCGAGCAAACCATGACGGCCGTGGCCTTGTTGTTTTCGATCTATCAGGTCAAACCGAGCCCCTTCTGCGTGCTGGACGAGCTGGATGCGCCCCTGGACGAATCGAACATCAACCGCTTCATCAAGGTCTTGCAGCGCTTCCTGGAACACTCGCAGTTCATCATCATCACTCACAACAAACGCACCATCGGCATGGCCGACGTCCTCTATGGTGTGACCATGCAGGAGCACGGTGTGAGCAAGATCGTCAGCGTCAAATTCCACAAGGCTGACGCTCAGCCTGCCGACCCGCGCGCCACCTCGCTCGAAACGCCCGCGCCGGTTCCCCAGTCGGTGGTCGAGGAGGACCAGCCGCATCGAAAAGAGGAAACCCTCGAGGTGGTAATGGCCAAATAGACCGCGCGGTTGACCTCCGCGCGACTGACCCCGACCGCACTCAATTCAGACGCAGGATGCGGCAGAATCGCCGGGGAACAGTTCCCAAGGCGTTGGTGACGGCCAAAGTCGTGCCGGTCGCCAAAAGCTCGCCTCCCCAGTTGGACCACACGGTTTCGTCCAGGTTTGTCCGATACTGGACCCGATAGCTTTTCCCTGGATACGTCTCCCAGCGCAGCGTCAGTGTGCCGTTCGTCACCAGCGCCCGGGTGATGGTCGGCGGTGGGATGATCGGATCGAGTTCAATGCCGCCAATCTTGGGCTCGTTGGCTGCGCCCCTGACCAACTGAAGGGTGACCTGCCCCCCCGCGCTTATAGACGCCTCGAATTCGCGGGTCACTGCTTTGAACTTCCCACCCGCCGCCGCCACAATATCAAAGTTGGTCAGGACTTGCGTCCCGTTGATTCGGACGTGAAATTGCCGGCCGCCGACCCCGCTCACCGAGGGCGAAATCTCGGCCCAATGCAGCCGCAGACGACACGTGGTTCCAGGCACCAGGGCGCCGAAAGTGTAAGTGGCATCCCCCCACCGTTCCGTCTGATAAACCGTTTGGGGCGCCGCGTTCGACACCAGCGACGTTTCGATCAAATCCGAAACTGAGTAAGTGTTGGCGCTGCCTGACCAATACGCGTCGGCGGCAAACGCTCCTGCCGCCGCGCCCCCGCAATTGACCGCATACCGCGGCGCGTAAACCATGAGGTTGGTCAGGGTGACATTGTTGCCTTCATCCGCCTCCGCGAAGCGATTGATGTCGTCCACGTGCGCCACGATTGTGTGCGAGCCCGTTGTCGCGGTCCAGTAATTGACCCCGGCCGGGCCGCCGTCCGCCGTCAGCATGACCGACCCGCCCGCCGGCAACGCGGTGGAGTAGCCTCCAGCCCACGTCACCAGTGCGCCGTCAACACTGAAACCCACACCCAGCGTCACCCCGGCAGGCGTCGGGCTGCCGCCCTGGTTTCTGACCGTGGCGCGAAAAATTACGTTGCTCCCAGGGCCAGGGACCGGCGGCGTCCAGCTTACCGAAGTGACAATTACATCCGGCAGCACGTTCGTGGGGGTCGCGCTCACCGGGGCCGAATCCGGACTTTCCCCGGCGGCATTCACCGCCGAGACCCGGTAGTAGTAGGTGACGCCGGGCGTGAAGACCTGGTCATTCCACGTCGTGCTGACCAGGTTGCTGGCCAGGACGGCGTAAGGTCCGCCATTGACCGTCGAACGCTTGACGCGGTATTGCGCCGCCAACGGCGCCGGATTCCAATTCAGCGTGACTTTGGCGCTCCCGACCGTGGCTGCCAGGCCCGTGGGAGCGGGCGGGGGCTGGGTCGCAACCTGGTTGGTCGGCCAGCGATACTGTTGGGCGACCGCAACGTCGAGGTCGCTCAATATCTGGGCCTTATACGGATTGCTGGCGCCGTCAATGTTCCAGCCGTCACAATACGCGCACCAGCGATACAGGTTCACACACCGGAAGATGGGCCGGCCGGTGGTCGAGGCGGATTGGTTGTAGCGGTCAAACTCGGCGAAAATTTCCTGCACCCAGCCCGGCTCATAGTGTTGGGTCGGGTCTTCGCCGGGCGGGCCGCCCCCTTTCCAAAAATAGAGGCCGTTGCATTCCGTCGCGTAAAGGGGCAGATGATACAGGGAAGGGGGGATGCCGTAGTCAATCCAGTCCTTGTACACGTAGAAACTGAAATAAAGATTTTGCCCGCCCGCGTTGACCCGGTTGGCGCTGTGGATGTCGGCATGGCTGTACCCACGCGAGCCGACGTGCAGCGGGATGCCGTCCAGCGGCCCCGTTGCCTGAATGGCGGTCAGCATCTGGTTCAAATACTGCACCCAGTTGAGTGGCATGCCGTCGGCGGGGTAGCCGCTGCCGTTGAGATTGTCCGTGCCGCCGTAGGGGCCACCCCACGGCGCCAACGCCTGCGGCATGACCTTGTCATTGGGCCGAACGGACTTGATCGCGTTGTAAACTTTCCGGAAACAGACGGCGTAATCCTGCGGCGAAATGTAATTGAATCGCTGGTTGGCAGGGTCCAGCGGCCACTCCACGTTCAAATTGCTCTCGTTGCCAATCAGCCAAAGGCTGCACCCGCTCGAGTTGGCCACGAAGTTCCGGCAGCGAATCGCAAAATCGTCCCACTTCGAAGCGACCGGAATCGTGCCGTCGGGGAAGTAGCCGTAATTGATGCGGCAGATGACCGTGTGGCCGGCGTTGGCCAGTGAACTGAAATCCGCCCCGGACATGTTGTTGGGGTCCGCGCCCACTGCCACCGTTGCCGTAATCCAACCCCCGCCGCCCCCGGTCCCCGCCTTGATCCGGTCCAGAAACTCTGTCGGCGCCGGTTCGTGATCGTGAATGCCGTAAAGGAAAGGAGACTCACCCGCCTGGCCGCTCGCCCGCCCGGGCAGGAGCCACGCGCTCAAGACGCCGATAACCAGGCCACAGGTCCGAAACTTCATGCGCAACGCCGCCTTACTATCCGATGGCTCCCCTCCCGAATCAAGCCGCGTTCAAGCGGGGTTGGTTCCACCACGCTGGTCTCTCCGAGTGCTGTGCTGCTGCCCGGCTTTCAGGCTCGTCGGGCTGCCGCGACAACCCGTTTCAGCGGGGCGGGTTTTGACCAACTTGAGCAAATCCCCACACCCGCGATGAACGGGAGCTCGAGAAAAACTGTCATCTAGACTGGACTTTTCTGGTGTGATAGCGCATATAGTGATGGCACAAGCACCGGCACAGTCCGTGCTTAGAGTGAGGCGTTTGGATGCGACTGGGCTGCAGGTTGTAGGAGTTCCGCGTACAATTGTTTCGAGCTCGTCTGGCAAAGGCGAAAGCAAACTTTGGCGAGGGGACAGATCATCGGTGTGTGAAGAGTTTTTTGGGGGCTTCAACGAGGCCCGAACTCAGTGGTAATTCATTTAGTGAAAGGTATTTATGATGAAGACAACGAAGAAAGTGAAACAAGTGACAAGCAAAGCTGCGTCCTCAAAGCCCGCAGCAACGAATCCGGCGGTAACCCGGGCAGAGCCGGCTCAAAAGCAGGCGGTGCAGGCTGCTCCTGCCGTTGGCGCTGCAGCCAGGCCTCTCGAGTCAAAGGCTGAAACTTCCAAGTGTGGACAAGTGACGTTGGAGTTGGTCAAGCCGGATGCCAAGTCGGTTTATGTGGCCGGAACGTTTAATCAATGGCGGCCGGAGCAAACGCCGCTGAGGCCGGCGGGCAACGGGCGCTGGGTGGGTGATCTGCGAATCAATCCCGGCCGATACGAGTATCTTTTCGTGGTGGACGGCCAATGGTTGCCGGACCCCAACGCCCGCGAAATGGTGCAGAATCCGTTTGGCGGACAGAACTGTGTCCTGACCGTTTCGGCCTAGACCCGAGCGGTCATGGAGCAGGTACTGACGCTGGGCCACTCGCCCGACCCGGACGACGCGTTCATGTTTTATGCCCTGGCGCGGGACTTGATCCCGACCGGGGGGCTGAAATTCCACCATATCCTGCAGGATATTCAAACGCTCAACGAGCGGGCGACGCGCGGCGAGCTGGATATTTCGGCGGTGAGCATTCACGCGTACGCTTATGTCAGCGAGCAGTATGCATTGCTGCCCAGCGGCGCGAGCATGGGAGACGGGTATGGCCCGATGTTGGTTGCTCGGCGGAAATATCCTCGCGAGAGCATCGCCCGAATGCGGATTGCAGTGCCGGGGACGATGACCAGCGCGTTCCTGGCGCTGCAGTTGTGGCTGGATCGGCCGGCCGGGCAGTTCGATTACCGGGTGGTGCCGTTCGATCAAATTTTCAAGGCCGTCACGTCGGGCGATGCGGACGTTGGGCTGATTATTCACGAGGGCCAGCTCACCTACCGCAATGAGGGTTTGGAGGTGTGCGCCGACCTGGGCGAGTGGTGGGCGAGTGAAAACGACGGATTGCCCCTGCCGCTCGGCGGGAATGTGGTGCATAAGCGCTTCCCCCCCGTTTTCCGCAAGCGCATCTCGGACATTCTGACCCGGAGCATCCAGTACAGTTTGGACCACCGCGCCGAGGCTGTGGAGCACGCGATGCAGTACGCGCGCGACATGGGCCGCGAGCTGGCCGACCAGTTCGTCGGCATGTACGTGAATCACTGGACGCTGGACTACGGCGAAAAAGGTCGCGAATCCATCCGGCGTTTTCTCGGCAAAGCCTTCGAACGTGGTCTGCTGCCGCATCGGCAGGAACTGGAGTTCGTCGAGTAGCCCTTGACCGGTGGCGGGGGGCGGCTGATCATTCAGAAACCGAAGCCTGAAAAACCACGCACCAGCTCCCAGCGCAGCCCAGGTCAATGCGCCCGCTTCTTGCCGGCCAGCCACGCCCGAGAGGAAGGCGCGAGCCGCCGTGGCGCTATTGCTGCTGGTGCCTGTCCCCAGCCTCGGCACTGCGGCTTCCATGTTTGGGTGGCCGGGGACCGCATTCGGACAGGCGGTTTTCCTTCTGTGCAAGCTTTGGGTTGTCTTGTTGCCGTTGGCGTGGCTGCTGTGGGTCGAGCGGGGCAGGGTAAGCTGGTCTCCTCCGCGGTTGGGAGGTTTTGGGCCGGCAGTTCTGCTGGGCGTTGTGCTGGCCGGGTTCATTGTGCTGGGTTACGGCGTGGTTCGTGGACTCGGCTGGATTGACGCGGCTCAGGTGGCGGAACGCGCCCGTCAGACTGGGCTGGCCCACCTTGGCGTGTATCTGGTCGGGGCGGTTTACTGGATCACCTTGAACTCCTTGATGGAGGAATACGTCTGGCGCTGGTTCTGTTTCCGCCAGTGCGAGGTGTTGTTTGGCGGGTTGGGCGGCGTCTTTGCCGCAGCCGCGGGTTTCACGCTCCACCATGTCATTGCGCTGGCGGGGCAGTTCTCCTGGCCCATCACCCTGCTGGCATCCCTGGGAGTTTTCTGCGCCGGCGCGATTTGGAGCTGGCTCTATTTACGGTACCGATCGGTCTGGCCCTGTTATGTCAGCCACGCGATTGCCGACCTGCCGATTTTTCTCGTGGGTTATGGGTTGATTTTTCGAGCGGGTTGATTGCGTTTTCGGGCTGGGCCGCCGTCAGCTGCATCCTCGCCGAGCAGGTGGGCCAGAAAGCGGGCGGTATAAGAGCGGGAACGTTCCACGGTGTTTGGGTCTTCGCGTGGCATGGTGCGCAACACCGGGTAAACCGGCCGGCCCTTTTCACCCAGCGCCTCGATTGCCCCAAGAGCTTCCAGGGAGACAAACGCACCGTTCTTGTCCGGGGGCGCGAGTCGTTCCAGCACGCGCAGGGCAGGGCCCAAGTCCGCCTCGGTGCCGTAAAGCCCCAATGCGCGCGCGGCGGCCACCTGCACGCTGGGGGAGGAATCCTCGAGCAGGTTTCGGAGGTCGTTGACTGCGGCGGCAACGGTTTGGGAACCCCGAATCAGCAGACCCATCACCGCCCAGTAACGCACGCCGCTGTCGGGATCACGCAGCGCCTGGCGAAGCTGGGGCACGGCGCCCGAATCAAACGAGGCGGCCGCCTCGGCTGTGGCGAGAATGCGTTCGAGTGGATATTCTCGCGGCCGCTGGCCCAGCTCGTACGCGGTTGTGTCTTGTGCCCGCCGGTTTCGCTCCGCTTCGGTTAAGAAACCGGTGTCGCGTGTCTGCAAGAGGTGCGCCCGCAGCGCGTTCCGCAGCTCGCGCAACACGGTCGCGTGCGCCGGCGAGTCAGCCAGGTTCCGCACCTCGTCGGGATCGGCCTTTAGATCGTAGAGCTCTTCCGGCGGTTTGGTTTGCCAAAAGCAGGTCTGGGGTGGCTGCAGTTTCCCTTCATCAAAAAGCTGTTTCCACACGCGCGTGGTCGGCGTCTCAAACATGTAGTCAAGGTACTGCCCATAGACCAAATGGGGCAGGTAATTGCGGATATAAATGAATCGCTCGTTTCGCACGCTCCGCACCAGGTCGTACCGCTCATCCATGCGACCGCGAAGACCGAAGCTGTATTGGGGCGCGGGGGCGGGAAACCGGCCCATGAACGCCCGCCCTTGCATCCATTCCGGCGGCTTGACGCCGGCCAGGCTCAGCACCGTAGGCGCGAAATCCACAAAGCCGAGCAGCCGGTCGCTGGAGGCGCCCGGCTTGTAGTCCGGCGGCGCCAGGGACTTGAATTTGGCGGGCACCCGCACGATCAGCGGGACATTTAGGCCGGAGTTGTAGGGCCAGCGTTTGCTTCGCGGCATCCCACTGCCGTTGTCCCCGTAGAAAAACACCACGGTATCCTCCGTCAGGCCGGCGGCGTCCAATTCCTCGAGCCGTTGCTGCACCAGCCGGTCCATTTCGGTCAGATTATCGTAGTATTGCGCCCAATCGTGGCGAACCTCCGCGGTGTCGGGGTGGTAGGCTGGAAGCCGGATTGCAGCCGGATCATGCTGCAGACGATGAGGACGCCGCCGAATCTGGCTTTCATGGGTGATGCCGAAGTTGAAGACGGCAAAGAAAGGCTGGTCCGGTTTGCGGTTCCGCCAATGGGCCTGGTTGGATGACTCGTCCCAAACCTTGGCGGCGCTCTGGACGTTGTAATCCTCTTTGTTGTTGTTCGAACAGTAGTATCCCGCCTCGCGGAGCAATTCCGGATAGAGCCGTAGGAACGAAGGAATGCGAACCTGGCTGCGCATGTGCTCGGCGCCCAGCCGGGTCGGATAAACGCCGGTGATCAAGGCTGTTCGCGCGGGAGCGCACACCGGCGCGGTGGACCAGCAGTTCGGATAGCGCAAACCTCCACCGGCAAAACGGTCCAGATTGGGTGTGACCGCGTTCGTATCACCAAAGCACCCGAGGTGGGGGTTGATGTCTTCGGCGACCAGCCAGAGGATGTTGGGCCTCGCGGGAGTCGTCGCGGATCGAGCGGCGGGAATGAACAGGGTCGTGAGCAGGAACCCCCAAACCGGCGTAACCAGTAAATGCTTCATAAACGGGGTCCAGTGTGCACCGTCGCGGAGAGCCTGACAACGGCTTTTGACTGCTTGCTTTTGACTGCTCGAACGCCGGTCCCGGCGCCGGGCCGCTCCAAACATGCCAGTGTTTTGTAATCACGCGGTTGCGTGATCTGAGTTACGGTGCCCATTGTTATGAATACCCATGAAGGCAGTTCAGTCTCGTTCGCGGGCTTGGGCCTGTCACAGCCTGCCGCAGCGCCACGAGTGTTGCTGGTTCACAGCGAGTTTCTACAGTTGGTGACCCGCCTCGAGTTGGAGGACTTGCGCCGGGCGCTTACGTTCAACCGCGGCGAGCTCCCGCCCGATTTGGAAACCAAGCTGGATAAACTGGCCGGCCAAGGCCTGGGCAGCCAGATTCTGGAGCACAACTGCCGCTGGTTCGCCGCGCTCTGGATCGCGGCCCGGCAGGGCCTGTTCCGGCATTCGACCCCCGAGCAAACCGAGAAACTGCTGCGGGTCCTGGCCTACGTCCGCAAGGACGAGGACGCCATCCCCGATTACAGCCCCGGCGGGTTCACGGATGACCAGCACGAAGTCCAGGCCGTGGCCGCCGAACTGCAGAACCTGGTGTGCGCCTTCAAACAATGGCGCCTTCGCCATCAGGTGCCCGCGCTGTGGAAAGGCTGATGCGCGGGTTGCTCTAGCGCCGGCCGTTGTCCGGCACGCTCGCCGTCGCCTCCCGCAGCTCGTTTTCGGCGTCTGCCGCGGCGGCCTCATAACCGTGCGGTTTGGCCTTCCACGCCAGCGCGAACATTACCGTGCTCAGTGCCGCGGTGATGACAAGTCCCGCCAGCGCCGTGTTCCAGCCATGATGTTGAACCAGCCAGCCCAAACCCCAGCCCGAAAACAGCGTGCTGGCATAGGAAAAGATGCTGGTGAATCCGATGGCGGTGGCGGCGACTCGCTTGGTCGCCAGATTGGTCACGATCACGCCGACCAGCGCCTGCGGACCGTAGATGAAAAATCCGGTCAGGCAAAGTAACAAGGTGTTTAAGCCGAGGGACGAGTCAGGCAGTTTCCAGAACAGGAGCACGGACAATCCGGCCAGCGCCATCGAGATCACACAAAGACGGGCGCCGCGTCCCCCGAACACCCGATCCGTGAGCCACCCGCTCAATAGCATGCCTGCCACCCCGGCGACCTCAAAGCCGGCCACCATCCAGCTTGAATGTGTCAGCTTCAAATGCTTGGTTTCTGTCAGCAGCGTGGGACCCCAATCCAAGACCGCATACCGGACCACATAGACAAAGAAGCTCGCCATGGCCAGCAGCCATACATACGGGTTGCCGAACACTTGGCGCAGCAGCAGGGAGGAGAAGTTTTTTGCCACCGGTGCCCGGGCCGTGCCCTCCACTTCGGGCAGGCCCAGCGAGGGCGGGGTATCGCGAAGGGACGCCAGCAGGAACAGCGCGCAGAGGAAGGCGACCGCGGCCGGCACGAAAAAACACCAGCGCCAGCCATAAACCGCGAGGTAACCGCAAACCACCACCACCAGCCCGGCGCCAATCGAATGCGAGGTGTTCCAGATGGAATAGTGGGTCGCCAATTGTCGCGGCGGGAACCAGTGCGCCATCAGCCTCGCGCACGGGGGAAACCCCATCCCTTGCACCCAGCCATTGAGCATCCACAGCACTCCCAGCGTCAGGACCGCCGAACTCAAACCAAAAAACAGATTGATAACCGCCGACAGCAGCAGCCCCGCGGCCATGAACGTTCGCGCATTGCTGCGGTCCGCCAGAAATCCGTTGGCAAATTTCGACACACCATACAGCAGCCCGTGGAGCGTGAGGAAGAGTCCCAGGTCAACCTTGCTGATGCCCAGGTCCTGACCCAGACCGGGCATGGCCACGCTCAGGTTCTTGCGCACGAAATAAAACGTCGCGTACCCAATCATCGTGGAAACAAGAATGCGCCGCTGCCAGTGGCGATACCTCGCCTTAATCTCGGCGGGATCCTCCATCAGCACCTCGGCGGGCGGCGCTGGAGCAAACAAGTGAAGCAGAACGCGCCCGAGGCGCAGGTCTCGAAATGGGGAACGGGACGGGCCGGCCATGCGAGGAACCTATCCTGGCCACAACCCGCCGGCTCGACACAACTGTTTCATCACGCTCGAAGCCTGCGCAATCCTCGCGGCCGGGTCAAGTGGACGAGGGGGGGGGCGTTACTCCCTATCTTGCCTCAGCAAAGGTTCCTGCTATAAAACCACGCATGAGAAAAACCTGTCGGGAAATCGCTCTCGCAGTGGTGTGTGGGGTGGCCGGCTTGGGGGCAGCGTGGGCGGCGGAACCAACGTGGAATGTCCGGCGCATTCCGCTGGAGCGGGTTTCCGTCGTGGCGCATCGCGGCGCCGGTAACCTGGCGCCGGAGAACACCATGGAGGCGCTGGAATTGTCCTGGAGCATGGGCTGCATTCCCGAAGTGGATGTCCGAACGACCAAAGACGGCCATTTGATGATGTTTCACGACAAGAACTTTGCCCGAATCCTGCCCAACGCGTCCGAGGAGATTAAAAAGAAACGCTTGGAGGACCTGACCCTGGAGGAAGCCCGGAAACTCGACATCGGGTCATTTCGTGGCCCGCAATTTGCCGGACAGCGAATTGTGAGCCTCGGAGAGATTTGCGCGGCGCTCGAGCGGGACTCGAAACGGTCGGTTTATATTGATGTCAAGAACGTGGATTTGGCGCAACTGGCTCGCGAAACGGAAGGCTTGCACGACCAGATTGTGCTGGCCACCGGCTCCGAAGCCGACTTGGCGCGCTGGAAGGCGGTCGCGCCGCGAAGCGACGGCTTCCTGTGGGTTGGCACTTGGGGGGACAAAGACGACACCAATGTTGAAAAGCGATTCGCCTCCCTCCGCCAGTCCGGATTCACGAACATCAACCGCCTCCAGGTGCACTGCCACTTCGACAACAATGGGGGCATGGTGCCCAGCGAAGATTTTATTCGGCGCGCGGCAGTCGAGGTGCGCAAGCATGGCATCGAGTTCCAGACTATGCCTTGGAACGTCCCCGATAAGATCGAGGTTTACCACCGCCTGCTGGACCTGGGCACCGCCGGGTTCGGAACCGACCGCCCGGATGTGGCCAAAGAAGCCCTGCGGGCGTATTACCGAAACGTGCCCAGGGAGTGGAACGTCCGCGACCATATCCCCTTCAGTGAATTCCTGGTTCAAGCCCACCGCGGGGCCGGCGAACTCGCTCCGGAAGGCACGCTCCAGGCTTTCGAACTGGCTTGGAGCCTCGGCTGCATTCCCGAGGCGGATTTGCGCCTCACCAAGGACGGCGTCATCGTCTCCTTCCACGACAACAATCTTGCCCGCATCCTGCCCGACGCCCCGGCCGAGTTGAAAAAGAAAGGGGTGGCGGACCTGACGTACGAAGAGGTCACACAACTGGATGTGGGAAAGTTTCGCGGAACGCAATTCGCGGGGCAGCGTGTCATCAGCCTGGCGGAGATGGTAAAGATTCTGAAGACTCACCCGCAGCGCATGCTCTACATTGACATCAAGAAAGTGGATTTTCACCAACTCGCCGCCGAAACAGTTGGCGTGCATCCGCAACTGATTTTGGCCAGCACGCGCTATCCTGAAATCAAACTCTGGCGCCAGGTGGCGCCCAAATCCAAAACGCTGCACTGGATGGGCGGCACCGAGAAGGAACTCGCCGAACGGTTGGCGGAATTGCGCGCTGCCCAATTCGCCGGCATTGACCAGCTTCAAATCCACGTCCGCACGAACAATGAGGGCGCAGTTGCCCCCGGCGAACGATTCCTCCGCGACGCGGGCCACGAACTGCGTACGCACGGCGTCTTGTTTCAAACGCTCGCTTGGGGCCGAAAGGACCCGGAAATCCACCACCGCCTGCTCGACCTGGGATGCGCCAGTTTCGCCACGGACTATCCGGACCTTGTGATGCAGGCCGTGCGTGATTACTATGCGCGCCGTTGAAGCTCGGCACGCAAGCCCGGGGCCGGTCGCAGCCGCGGACTCCTCACGACCGTGGGGCCTGCCAGGCCCAGAAAACAACCGACCACCAGCCGTGCCTGGGCCGGCAAAGTAGCAGGGCACCCATTTGACAACCCTCAGCCTTTCGCCGAAGTTTGGTACAGGCTCGGACACAGTAAGCTTATGGTCCGGTTTCTCATGTTGATATTCGTGGTGTCGGTCGCGGGGGCGGCCGCCCAGACCACCAATGCCCCTCCGGCAGCCCGAGAGGAGTCCCTTCAGGCTGATGTGGTGACCCGTGCCCGGCAATCGCCCTTGACGCTGCGTGAGGAAAAGCCGAACCAAATCCTGGGTAGGAAGGTGTCCTACAGCGGCATGGCGGTTTTTGTCCTCAAAACCCGCAAGCCCTTGCAGGTCATCAATCCGGCCGCACCAGCCCGCTACGGCGACGCCGAGGACAACGTGGTTCGTGATCCGACCACGCGGCGCGTCTCCGGCCTCAAGTTCTTCTGCATCGAATTCTGACTCCGCCCCGTTCCCGCCCGGCCCAGGCCCTTCCACTCTCATTCCCGCCCGTCGTCTGCCTTGCCGAAGCTTGGCAGCGAAGCCGGGAATCTCGGCTGCGGTGACCCGCGCCAAAACAGTTTAGTGCCCTTCACCGGTCGCTTTCGAGTTTCCAACCAGCCGGCGCCAAGCTACCTTGGGGCCAGTCATGCTGTTGGTCATAGATAACTACGATTCGTTTACCTATAACCTCGTCCAGTACCTCGGCGAGATGCAGGTTGAGATGCGGATTTTCCGAAACGACCAGACTACCCTGGAACAAATCGAAGCGTTAAAACCCGAACGCATTCTGATTTCCCCCGGGCCTTGCTCGCCCCGCGAAAGCGGCCTATCCAATGAGATCATCCGGCGCTTCGGCCCGAGTGTTCCAACCTTTGGAGTCTGTCTTGGCCACCAATGCATTGGCCACGTTTTCGGCGCCAAGGTGATTGTGAACTACCGAATGATGCACGGCAAAACCTCGCTCATCCACCACAACGGCCGCGACTTGTTTGAAGGCATGCCCAATCCCTTCGCCGCCACGCGCTATCACTCCCTCGTCATCGAGCGCGCCACCATCCCCGACTGCCTGGAAATCACCGCCGAGACTGAGGAAGGCGAGATCATGGGTGTGCGCCACAAGCAGTTTCCCATCTGGGGCGTGCAGTTTCATCCCGAAAGCATCCTGACTGAAAACGGACGACAGATTCTCGGGAATTTTCTCAAACTGCCGCGCCCTTGAATGCCCGCGGCGGCGGCGGGTCAGGGTCGCTTGGGGGAAGGTAAATCGCATTTGGCGCAACGTGGCCGGGCAGGGGTGGATCGTCGTTTTTTGCGGAAAAATTAGCATTTTTTGCCACCTTTGGCCTGGAACCCCATAAAATTGGCCATTTGCGGGGGGCTGTCCGTGCGGTGGACCTGGGGGCGGGGATGGCCGGTTGACACGGCGGCGGACTTTGTTAGAGTCTGCGGACCGTTTCTGAGGATTGATCCGGCGAAACCATTGATTATTGAAAAGTGTTATATGGCAAAAGCAGCAAAATACGTTTACCTGTTTGGAAATAAGAAGGCCGACGGCGACGGTTCGATGAAGCCGTTGCTCGGCGGCAAGGGCGCGAACCTGGCGGAGATGAGCCGCATCGGCTTGCCAGTGCCTCCCGGCTTCACCATCACCACGGAGGTTTGCACCTACTACTATCAGAACAAGAAGACCTATCCGAAGACGCTCGAGCCGCAAGTCAAGACGGGCGTGGCATTCATCGAGAAAATCATGGGGACCAAGTTCGGTGACAAGGCCGCGATGCCGCTGTTGGTTTCGGTCCGGTCCGGGGCGCGGGACTCGATGCCCGGCATGATGGACACGATTTTGAACCTGGGTCTGAACGACGAAACGGTCCTGGCGCTGGTGAAGGCGACGCAGAACGAGCGCTTTGCCTGGGATTGCTATCGGCGGTTTGTGCAGATGTATGGCGACGTCGTCATGGGCGTTCAGAAACGGCCCAATGAGGACCACGAGCCGTTTGAGACAGTGATCCACGGTCTCAAGCACGAGCGTTATCACCAGGACCTCGAAGACACCAAGCTGACGGTTGACGACCTGAAGGAACTGGTCACGCGCTTCAAGGGCCTGATCAAGGAGCGCACCGGCAAGGAATTCCCCCAGGATCCCTGGAAGCAGCTTTGGGGCGCCATCGGCGCCGTGTTTGGTTCCTGGATGAACGACCGCGCGATTGTCTATCGCCGCAAATACAACATTCCCTCCGAGTGGGGCACCGCCGTGAACGTTCAGGCGATGGTCTATGGCAATACGGGCGACCGCTCCGGCTCGGGGGTTGCCTTCACCCGCAACCCCGCCAACGGCAACAAGGAATTCTACGGTGAATTCCTCATCAACGCCCAGGGCGAAGACGTGGTGGCCGGCATCCGAACGCCCGAACCGGTGGCGGAACTTCAGAAGCATCTGCCCGAGGCCTTCGCGGAACTCGAGAATATCCGCAAGACCCTCGAGAAACATTTCAAGGACGTGCAGGACTTCGAGTTCACGATTCAGGACGGCAAAGTCTTCATGCTCCAGACCCGCAATGGCAAGCGCACCGCCATGGCCGCGCTGAAGTTCTCGATGGACATGGTGGACGAGAAGCTCATTGACTGGAAGACCGCCATCCGCCGCAACCCGGCCGATCAGTTGGACCAGTTGCTGGCGCCGATTTTTGACGCCAAGGCTGAAAAGGCGGCCAAGTGCATCGCCAAAGGCCTGCCGGCCGGCCCTGGCGCCGCCTCCGGGCGTTTGTATCTCAATGCCGATCGGGCCGCCGCCGCGGCGGAGAAGGGCGAAAAGGTGCTCCTGGTGCGCAATGAGACCACCCCTGAGGACCTGCGCGGCATGATTGCCGCGGAAGGCATCCTGACCGCCAAGGGCGGCGTGAGCTCGCATGCGGCCCTGGTCGCCCGCCAGATGGGCAAGGTCTGCGTTTGTGGCGCCGGCGCCCTGCAGATTGACTATGGCAGCAAGACGCTGACCGTGGACGGTGTGGTGTACAAGGAAGGCGATTACCTCTCCATCAACGGAACGCTCGGCAATGTCTATCCCGGCCAGCTTCCGACCGCCGCGTCGGAAATCGTGCAGGTGCTGATCGAAAAGACCCTCAGTCCCAAACAGAGCGTGCCCTATCAGATGTTTGCCAAGTTGATGGGCTGGTGCTCGAAAGTGACCCGTCTCCAAGTCCGAACCAACGCGGACACCCCCGAGCAGACCGAGAACGCCATCGCCTTTGGCGCCACTGGGATCGGCCTGTGCCGCACCGAACACATGTTCTTCGAGGGCGACCGCATTGACGCCATGCGCGAGATGATTCTCGCTGACAAGATCGAAGACCGCAAAGCGGCGTTGGCGAAGCTGCTGCCTTACCAAAAGGGAGACTTTGTGGGCATCTTCAAAGCTCTCAAAGGCCTGCCGGCGACCATCCGGTTCCTCGATCCGCCGCTGCACGAGTTCCTGCCGCACGACCATGCGTCCCAAAACCAGTTGGCGCAGAAGATGGGCATCAGCGTGGACAAGATCGCCCAGCGGGTCAAGGAACTGCACGAGTTCAACCCGATGCTCGGCTTCCGCGGTTGCCGCCTCGGCCTGGTCTATCCGGAAATCTCCGAGATGCAGGCCCGCGCGGTGTTCGAGGCTGCCGCCGAGGTGCAGAAGCAGGGCATCAAGGTCAAACCTGAAATCATGATCCCGTTGGTCGGCTTCAAGAAGGAGCTCGACCTGCAGGTCGAACTGGTTCACCGCGTTGCTCGCGAGGTCATGGCGGAACAGAAGGTGAAGCTCAATTACATGGTGGGCACCATGATTGAAGTGCCGCGCGGCGCTCTCACGGCGGATGAGATCGCGCAAACCGCCGAGTTCTTCAGCTTCGGCACCAATGACCTCACCCAAACCTGCCTCGGCATGAGCCGCGACGACTCCGGCTCGTTCCTGCCGCCGTACACCGAGATGGAAATCGTCAAGAAGAACCCCTTCGCCTCGATTGACCAGATCGGTGTCGGCCAGTTGATGAAGATCGCGGTTGAAAAAGGCCGCAGCACCCGCCCCGACATCAAGCTCGGCATCTGCGGCGAGCACGGCGGCGACCCCGACAGTGTCAAGTTCTGCCATCGGCTTGGCCTGACCTACGTGAGCTGCTCTCCGTTCCGCGTGCCGGTGGCCCGCCTGGCTACCGCGCAAGCCGCCCTCGAGGAAGAGGCCGCCAGGAAAACGTCCAGGCCGGCGGGCAAACGCCGCTAATTCCCAATCCAATCCTCGCAAGAGCCGTCCCTGATCCCGGGATGGCTCTTTTTTTTGAACTTCGAGTTTCGAGTGTTTCGATTATTTCGCGGCCACCCGGTTCACGAGCCACTCCTCGAAGGCGGCCTGGTCCTTCCACTCGGTGGCGACGTTGACGAGTTTGGCCGAGTCATCCAGGCGGGTGAAACCGTCGTCGGTGATCGTGAGGCCGAGCTTCTCCATTTTGCAGAGGTCCTGGCGGATCGCCAGATACACGGCCACGCAGTCGAACAGCGTGCTGCTGCGTTCTTCAGCAACTTGCGCGTTGCCTTTATTCTGGACGCCGGCCCAAATCCGGTAATTCTCGAGAATGGCCTGGGCGACCGGCTCGCGCGAATCGCGGACTTTGGCATAGCGCTCGCCTTTGAGGACGATCAAACCGCAGGTGTCCAGCGGCGTGATGGTCATTTCCCACGGCGCGGCAAAGACTTTCTGGCAGGCCTTGGCGTCGGCTTTGACGTTCCATTCGGCGTCCACTTTGGTCTTGTTGCCGCCGTAGCCCACGCGCACGCTTCCGTGCATGCCCACGAACCGGGCTCTCTCCGCGATGCGCGGCTCGCGCTTGAGCGCTTCGGCGATATTCGGCAGCGGCCCGATGCAAATCAACGTCACCGGCTGTTCCGATTTCATAATGACGTCAATCAGCGCCTGCACACCGTCCGAGTACACCTTGCCCGGATAACGTTGCAGGTTGTAGCCCTTGACCCACGCCGCCTGCGGACCGTCGCCCTGGGCCTTGGCGTCCACGCCCACGCCCACCGGCACATCGGTCCGGCCCGCGCGTTCGAGGAACTTCGCGGCGATGAGCGGGCGGTAGTTCACCTTGCCGTAATCGGTAACCACCAGCTTCAAATCGAGTTCGGGACTTTTCAACAGCAGGCCCAGCGCCCAGGTGTCGTCAATGTCATCGCCAATGTCGGTGTCGAGGATCACCGGAATCTTTGGGGCAGCGGCTTGAAGGGACAAACCCGCGGCGCAGGCCATCGCCATTAGCAGGCGAAGCCACGATTGGATTCGGAATACAGGCAGTTTCATGGCGGCAAACCTGTCACACGGCCACGCGGATTACAAGCGCGGAGCGCACAGCCCCGCGCGGCGGCGCTGCCACGTGATGAGGCGTGGCGTGGTGCCGGACCGCCTGGTTGCCGGACACCTTGATTTGGGATGCGAACGCGCAAAAGGCGACCCGACCAACCTCGACCCATGGACGAACCGCCAGCCCGAGAAAAACTCCCAACTCAAACTGGACCTCTCCTGAGATAGGACTCGCCTCCGTTCCCGGAGTCTGACCCCGCCGGGGCTGCGCCAAATCCAACCCAAAGTTATCCTTGGCATCACAAGCTTCGCTTGGTTACTGTCCTTGCAAGCCTTGCGGAGTCCAAAAACGAATGGGGCCTCGTGAGCATGTGTCAAAGACAAACGCAAAGATTTAACGACGCCATAAAAAACACTTTGACAAAGCCCCCTTCTCTTGGGAATTCCTCTCGCAGCGGCAACTCTGACTGCAGCCGAGGCCCCAAGCCGCATATTTGATGTCCGAGCCTTTATTGAGGGACGAGACCACCTCAAAATCCCACGTGACACATTGCGATGGCATCATTTCGAATTCGCAGCAGTTGGGCGGTGGAGGCGCCTGCCGTTGGGCCCGCCAACGGAGGCGATTTTCCAACAGTCTGTTGACCGTCTGTTCCGAGATATGACTCGCCTGCATTTCCACGGTCCGATCCCGCCGATGGCCGGACTCCGGCCTGCCGGCGTCTTGATGGTGCTGGTCTGTGCCAGCATGGTTCAAGCCGGTCTGGTTATCACCCGTTTGGAAGAACCGCCCAGCGGGCCGGGCGTTTGGATCAGCGCCACCCAGTTCAACGCCGGGGGCAACACGTCCGTCCGCCTCCTGCCGAGGGAGAACCGGGATTTGAAATTCGACACGGTGTTGAACAAGTACTACTTCAACCGCGACCGTGATCTGGGGCAGACCTTTCGCACCGGGCCGCAACGCATCAAAGTGGAGGCTCTAACGCTGCGGACCGGCTTTGGCACCCACCCGTTTCGCCCGGGGGCGGCCGGGGCGGAGATGTTCGTGCAATGGCTAAAGGTGGAGGGCCAACCGCGCTTAAACAACCATGGGACGACCCAATACCCGCCCGGCACCCGTTGGCAGACTTTTAATCCCCAAGACCCGACAACCGATGATTATCTCGAGGGCGAATCCTTCCAAAACCTGCGGGTGGTGCGCGGCGGAAATGTGCCGAACCTCCTTCCCTTCCGGGCCAATCCGCAGGGTGCGCCCGGCAACGGCCAATTCATTCGCTTTGCGTTGACCGGTGACGACCAGGTGGTGTTGGAGCCCAACACGACTTATGCCTTTCTCGTGGGCTTTGTCGAACCTGCTCCCGAACGGGCCATGACGCTGGCCAATGCTTTCCGGGGCAATTACCCCGATGGCCACGGCATTCGGCGGGAAGGCAGCGCAGACACGCCGGCCTGGTTTAATCCCGCCGCATCCACCCCCTATACAGCGGCCATGTTCCTGAGCGACACCAATAACCCCCAGGCCCTGGTTGCCGCCCTGGACAAGGCCTGTTTCCCCCGAGCATTCGAGCAACGGGTCAACGACCTGACTTTCGGCACCATGGGCCTGCCGGATGTGTGCACGTACCGGGACCTGCAGTTTTACCTCGAAGGACAAAGGGTGGAGGAGCGCGGCGGGCCAGCCTCCTCCGCGCACAGTACCGTGCCGACGGCCAGCGGCACGACCGGGAGTGGTGAAGTGCCGGCCTCCCTGCCGCGGTTGGTCTTTCCCAATGACCCGGCGGTGGTGGACGTCAAACGCGACCTGGGCGCCCGCGGGGATGGTCGGACTGACGACACCGCCGCCCTGCAAAAGGCGCTCGACGCCAGCTCGGGGCGCGAGAGCGACCAGCGAACAAAGTTGGTTTTCCTTCCCAACGGTGTTTACCGCCTGACCAGTAACCTGGTGGTGCGCGCCGGCGTGGGGCCGTGGGTTTACGGCGAGTCGCGCGACGGCGTCATCCTGCGGTTGGATGATGGCGTGCCGACCAACATTACCGCCCTCCTGCGCACGCACCCCAGCAACACCAAGGAAACCTCCGCGGATTTCTTCATGCGCAATTTCCGCAACCTGACCATTGACGTGGGGAACAATCCCCATGCCGATGGAGTGCGGTGGTACGGGAACAACAGCAGCTCATTCAAGCAGGCGCGCATCATCGGCACCGGCAAAGTGGGAATCCATGCCGGTTTTCTGGGCCAGAACGGGCCCAGCCTGATTCAGGATGCGGTGGTGGAGGGGTCCTTTGAAACAGGCGTCCGCTGCGCCTGGAGCTGGGGACAGACCCTCTCGCGAGTGACGGTGCGCAACGCCCGCAAAGTGGGCGTGTACGTGAACGCCACCGCGGTGGCCATCGAAGACCTGGTGGTGGAAAACACGCCCATCGCGCTGCACAACGAATACCCCAACGACTGGACATGGTGGGGAGGTGTCGTCGCCCTGGTGCGCGGCCGCTTCACCGGCAACGACCCCACCCAGCCGGCCATCACCAACACCAGCGTGCTGTACGCCCGCGAAGTCACGGCCGCCGGTTTCAAACAAGTGCTGATGAGCACCACCCCGGGCGGCCATCAGACGGGCAGCACCTTGAGGGAATATGTTTCCCATCCCGTCAAGAAATTGTTCCCTGACTCACCGGACACCGCCCTGGCCCTGCCGATTGTCCGCGAACCGGTGGTCCCTTGGGAAACCAATCTCAACCGCTGGGTCTGCATCAATGACTTTGGCGCCGCGTCGGGAGACAATACGGACGACACCGCCGCGTTCCAGGCTGCAGTGGATGCCGCCGCCAGAGAAGGCAAAACCACCCTCTACCTGCGCGGCATCGGCGGCCCGGACCCCAACTGGTACACGCTCAACGGCGAGGTGCACATCCACGGTTCGGTGCGCCACATCCTCGGCCTGGGCTTCGGCCGGGTCATTAGCGGTGGGCAAGGGCGTTTTATTCTCGATGACGCTTCGGCTCCGGTGGTCCAATTCCAGCATCTGCAGGCTTTTGGCGGCCGCCCGGCGGAGGTGGTGAACCGCTCAAAAACGAACACGCTGGTGGTGGAGAGCTGCGACCTGCGCATCGTCGGCGCCGGCCGGGGAGACATTTTCGTGACCGACTGCCCCTCGGGCATCGAGCTTAACACCGCCGGACAACGGCTCTGGGCGCGACAGCTCAACCCCGAAGGCAACAGCGACACCGGCCTGGTTCGCAATCATGGCGGCTGGTTGTGGGCCCTCGGTGTCAAACATGAAGGGGCCGGCGTCCGATTTTTGACCGACCGGGGGGGAGCCACCGAGATTTTGGGGCTCTTCAATTACACGCCTGACATCGCCACCAATGATTTCCGGCCCATGTTCGATATCAAGGAGGCTTCGTTTTCCGCCATGGGCGTGCGGGAAATCTCCTTTGGCAAAACCTACCCTGTGAAAGTGCGCGAGAGTCGGGGTGCCGAGGTGCGCAGCGAAAAAGGAGGCGGTTGGCTCGGTTGGGCGATGTACAGCGGCTGGTCCGAGCCCACGCCGGCCAGGCCGGACAGTCGGAATCGCTGAGATCCCCGGCGTGAACCGCGGCCGTTGGGCCGAAGCCGAAGGCAGCCGGCGGAAGCGGGGCCGTTGAAGTTGTGCAAAAGCGGGGTTGACAAGGTCTCAAACGTTCGTATGATTCGTACGTTCGTATGATTAGGAAAAGACACAAGGCACCGGCCGAAACCCCGAGCCAGGCTCCGGCCGGGACCCGGAGAAAAGTGATTGAGGCGGCCGAACGCCTGTTCGCGGCGCGCGGCTTGGATGCGGTGTCCATTCGGGACATCATCGCGGCGGCCGGAGTCAATCTCGGGGCCATCAATTACCACTTCGGCACCAAGGATCAGCTCATCGAGGCGGTTTTTGAACGGCGACTGATCCCGAGCACGCAGGAACGGCTCCGGGCGCTTGAAGCCGTCGAACGAGCGGCCGGCGACCGCCCGCCCAAACTGGAAGCCGTCCTCGAAGCCATCTTCCGGCCAGTGGTCGAGGAGGCGATGGATTCCAAGCGCGGCGGGGCCGCGTTCCGCAAACTGATGGCCCGCCTTCTGGTGGATCCCAATCCGGTCGTGGAAAAGGTGATGCACCGCCACTTCACGGCGGTCGTCAGGCGCTTTGATGCAGCCTTAATGCGCGCCATGCCCAACTTGGCGCCTGAAGATGTTTTCTGGCGGATGCACCTGCTCATGGGTGGGCTGCATCAATCGTTGCTGCTTCTGGGCCGGAAACCACCGCCCGGAGTCCCGCAGTTTCGCCTGGACGCGGAGACCTACCTTCGGCGTTTTGTGGCATTCGCGGCCGCAGCTTTCCGGGCGCCGCGGCCAAAGAATTGACGCAATGAGACCTCAAGCCGCCCAATTCAGCGGGCTGGCGGCCCTGCTCACGAGCTGTTTGCTCGGGATGCCTGGCTGCACAACCGTCGGGCCTGACTACAAGGCCCCCCAAACGGCAACGCCCAGCAACTGGACCAGTGACCTTCAGAGGGGCCTGACCGGGGTCGCCGCCGATACCAACCTTCTCGATCGCTGGTGGTTGGTGTTCAACGACCCGGTCCTCTCGGACTTGGTGGAGCGGACAAGAGCGGGCAATCTTGACCTTCGCCGAGCCGAGGCCCGCGTGCGACAGGCCCGTGCCCAACGCGCCATCGCCAAAGCGTCGCTATTCCCCGCCGTGGGAGCCAATGCCTCGGCCAGCCGGAGCTCGGCCAGCAAGGAGGCCGGCAACGGACAAACCACGGACTTCTACACCACGGGGCTGGATGCGAGCTGGGAACTGGACATTTTCGGTGGCAGACGCCGTTCGCTGGAGTCGGCCAGCGCAACCTCGCAGGCCGCTGAAGAAAGCCTGCGTGATGTGCAGGTCAGCCTGCTGGCCGAGGTGGCGCTGAACTACGTGGAGGTGCCCGAAACATTAGCGAGCCGCACGAAAGATCACTTTAAGGTGAGATTTTGC
>CAZVYG010000077.1:0-23233 GCA_964631605.1 uncultured Verrucomicrobiota bacterium | reverse complement strand
GAAATTTCCATTCGCCTTTCGACCGGGCCCGGCCAGACCGTCCTGGAGGTGGCCAACGATGGCTTGCCTTTTTCGACAGAGAAAGCTTTGAATGGGGGAATGGGTTTGCGCACCATGAGATATCGGTGTGACTTGATCGGGGCTCAACTGACAATCCAGCCAGGCCAATCTGGCGGCGCGGTGTTGACCTGCGTCCTGCCGGCAAGCGCTGCCTCGGGGGGGAGGAAATGAGAGATGCCCGTGAGAAAAAACACCCAAAACCGGGCGCGGGTCTTTCTGGTGGATGACCACCCGATCGTCCGTCGGGGCTTTCAATTATTAATCAGCCTTGAGCCGGATTTGAGCGTTTGCGGGGAGGCCGATAGCGGGCCGGCGGCGTTCGAGAAAATGGTTTCACTCAAGCCCGATGTGGCGGTGGTTGACCTGGCCCTGAAGTCCAGCAGCGGGCTTGAGCTGATCAAACAGGCCCGGCCCCAATTGCCGGACATGAAAATTCTGGTTTTCACCATGCGGGCCGAAAGCCTTTACGCGGAACGGGCTCTGCGGGCGGGAGCCAATGGCTACATCACCAAGGAGGAAGGGGCCGAAAAGGCCATCGAGGCAATCCGCCTCCTCATCCAAGGCAAGCCGTATTTCAGTCCCCAACTGGCGGGTTTTATGATGGCTCGCCTGAGCGGGAAAGCGATGGACCGTGTTCCCTTCGAAAGCCTGAGCGATCGCGAGCTGGAGATTATGGAAATGATAGGCAACGGCCTGGGCTCGCGCGAGATCGCTGAAAAGCTCCACATCAGCATTAAAACGATCGAATCCCACCGCGAGCACATCAAAGCCAAACTCGGCTTGAAGCGCGCCTCCGAGTTGGTCAACTACGCTTTCAGCTGGGTTCACGGAAAGTAGCACTGTCGCTCCTTCAGCGGGAAACCTGGCCGGCCAAGAATCGGAAGAACCCTTAAAGCCCGTGGGGGCGCCCTGGCTTGCCTTCGAACTGGACGCGGGCAGGCTGCTGGAAATGCGTCGTGGCGCCCCGCTGTTTTGATCTCGTTCAATCGCCCTGTCGAAAATCGAGTGGCAAAACCTTTAGGATTTTCCCCGATGTCGGATTCAGCGGAACCCCGATTGCGGGCTGGCGCGCGGCGCCGTAGTCTGGTCTCCGCCATGACTAAGCTGAGGTCCATCGTGAAACGATGGGTGCCGGTGTGTCTGCTGGCGGTGTCGCTGGCGACCCCGTGGACCGTCCTCCAATCGGTCGCGTGGTTTGGCATGGTGCTGACCTACTCGCAGGACAATACGCTGGCCCGCGCGCTGACCATGACTTTCGACGGCAAGCATCCCTGCAAGCTTTGTCACGTCATTCAGCAAGGCCAGTCTGAGGAGCGGCAACAATCCCGAAAGCCCTTGCAGGTGCCCGAGAAAATTCAGCTCGGATTGCCTCCCGAGATCGTCCTCCTGTTTCATCCACCCGTTCCAGCCCGCGTGGTCGGAACGCTCCTGCTCCCGGATCCGCGTACCGATCCCCCGCCCCCACCCCCGCCCCGCCTCTCCTGAGGCTGCTTCCAAAAGATGCAAGCTGCGCCCCGGCGGGACCTTTCTTAGGGTCGGCCGGAGGTCGGCGTCCGCCCCGCCATCCGGCTGGAGGCAACCTCTCCGCGAGTCGAAAGCGCCCCTTGTCCTCAACAACCAAGTAATCTGAAAGCCAGGAAATGAAAATCAAACCGATTATTGCGTGCAGAATTGCGGCGGTGTTCATGCTGTTCAGCATCCCGACCGCATCCGCCGCTGTGCTCACCGCCGTGCCGATGGGAGGCGCGATGGTGCATGCCAACGTGCTTTACAACGCGGCAAACCAGCGGCTGGACGTTCATGTCGAGACAACCGTGCCGCTGTTGACTCCTTTGGACGTCAGTAATCCCGCCGACAACTTTGCCATGGGAGACCCCTGGTTTGACAGCCTCGACCCCTCAGCGCGGGGTTTGGCCTTCAACCGCCAGTATGGGTTCGTCATGGACGCGAACACGGATCCGGTGCCGGCGGACATGGGAATCTGGATTCGGCTGGTTTCCTGCAGCCCCGGTCTGGAGTTTTACCGCGATCGTTCCTCGGCTATGACGGCGTCACGCGCACCTCAAGCGCCTGGCCGGCGATCTTCAACGGCCTCTACCGCTGCCCGGAGGACCGACGTACCAACCAATGGAGTTACGGCCTGAACGTCTATTTCGAGCTTGGACCTGACGACGACTACCGCGGCAGCCCCGCCACCTGGCGCAAGCGCAGCAACATTCCCCGCCCGACGGATACCATCCTGTTTGGCGAGATGGCCGGCGGGGCGGACCATATCATGGCCCACTTTTGGGCGGAAGGCGCCGCGCCGGAAGTCGCCACCAACCGTCACCGCGATCGTTCCGAGTTCATTTTTGTGGATGGTCACGTAATCCTTTTGCCGTTCCACACAACTTACAATCTGCGGACCGGCATTGACTTGTGGAATCCCGACCGCGGCCCCTGAAATGGGCGGCCATGAGGACTCTGCCGGACCGGCGGCGGAATCTGGCAACGCGCTCGGGTGCCGTACGGAGGGGGGCGTACTATTTTTTCCTACCCCTGTTTCAGTCGAACCCCGATTGAGCGAAGCCGCTAGGGGGGAGTATGCTCGGGGCCAATCACGGATTAGAGTTTCCGTGATTGCTAGACGATCGAACAAAGAAAGTCACAGGAATCCAGTTATGAAATTTAACCGTCGAGAATTTGTTAAGCGATCCGCCATAGCAGGCGTCGGCCTTGCGCTTCCATGGAAACTGTCCCTGAACCGCGCGCATGGCCAGGTGGTTCCCCAGATGCCGCTGCCGGGCAGTGCCATACCGCAATTTGTTGATCCCATGCCCGGGCTGGCTGAGTTGGGTGCAATTGTTGCCGGTACCGAAGAGATCGTGCTCGAGATGATGGAGTTCCAGGCTGAGCCGCTTCCCACCGGCACGTTCGTGGCGGGCGTCAAGCCAAAGACCTGGGTGTGGGGGTATCTCCCACAGGGGCAGACTTCCCGCAGCACGCACCTTGGGCCCATTGTTATAGCGACACGCGGCATTCCCACGCAAATGCGATTCGTCAACAAGCTGGGGGATACCAGCACCAGTAATGTGCTGGCGTGGACTCGGTCCACCGATCAGACTCTGGCGTGGGCGGATCCGCTTAATAACGAACTGAATGCCTGCGCTCAACTCGCCGAGCAGGGTCAGTTGCCGTCGGGAGCCTGCGCCCAGAACTATGCGGGGCCCATTCCCGCCTGCGTGCATATTCACGGCGGTGAGGTGCCTGCCTGGCTTGATGGCGGACCTGACGCCTGGTACACGAGCGACGGCGCTTACAGGGGCCATGCCTTCTACACGCATCCCGGAGTGCCGTCCCTCGGGAATGAAGCCGTTTATCGCTATCCCAACTCGCAGGAGGCGGCCCCGATCTGGTTCCATGACCACACCCTCGGTGCCACCCGGCTCAACGTCTATGCCGGCTTGGCGGGCGGTTATCTCATCCTGGATCCCGCCAACAATCCTCCGAACCTCCCGGAGCTGGTTCCGCTGATTATTCAGGACCGGATGTTCGACACCAACGGCCAGATCTATTTTCCGGCTGGCGTTCCGTTTATTCCCAATCCAAATCATCCCTTCTGGGTGCCGGAGTTCGAGGGCGACGTGATCTGCGTCAATGGCAAGGCCTGGCCGTTCATGAACGTGCAACCCAAACGCTACACCTTCCTTTTCCTGAATGGATCGAATGCACGCGCATACGAAATGATGATTACCACCAGCACGGGCGTCAACCTGGCCATGTACCAGATCGGCACCGACGGTGGCTACCTTGACAAGCCGGCTTTGCTGAACCGCCTGGTGATTCTGCCAGGCGAACGCGCCACAGTGATTGTTGATTTTGCGGGCCTTCCGCCGGGCGCAACGGCAATGATTCGAAACACCGCCAAGCATCCTTATCCCAATGGGGTGACGGTGAACGGCCGCACGACCGGTCGAGTGATGCAGTTCCGGGTGGTTGCGCCGACAGCCGCCGACACCAGCTACGATCCCGCAACCCTTGCGCCCCTAAGAACTCCGATGGTCCGTCTTTCCGACCCGGTTACCGGAAGCGTGGCGCCGGGGGTGGTGGTTCACAAGAAGCGGCAACTGACTCTCAACGAAGTCATGGGCATGCCGGTCACGATCAATGGGATCGCTTATCCGGGCGGCCCGCTCGAAGTTCTTGTCAACAACACCAAGTACATGGGGATTGATAAGAACGTCGTACGCCCGGATTTCACGCCGATTACGATCAACGGGATAACCACCTATTACTCCGAGTTGCCGGTCGAAGGCGAAACGGAGCTCTGGGAGATCATCAATCTTACGGCGGATGCGCATCCCATGCACACGCATTTGACCCAGTTCCAGATTCTGAACCGGCAGCCGTTTGACGTCGCCAAATACCTCGCTGCCTACGCCGCGGCTTATGGTGGCGTTGTTAAAGATGCCGCCGGCCCGCCACTGGACTACAATACCCCCAATGCCGATGGAGCGGTCGGTGGCAATCCTGCCGTCACACCGTTCCTCAAGAAGAACAAGATTCAACCCCCCGCGCCAGGCGAAGAAGGTTGGAAGGACACCGTGCGGGCGATGCCGGGGGAGGTAACGCGCATTCTGGTGCGCTACGCCCCGACGGATTTGCCGGCCACGACCCCCAAGGAGCAGGCGTTCTATCCCTTCGATCCGAACCACGGTCATGGGTACGTCTGGCACTGCCATATTGTGGACCATGAGGATAACGAAATGATGCGGCCGCTCTCGGTGCAACCCAATCCAAACGCCCCTGCCGAGCGGCAATACAAGGGCGGGGGAATTGACTATTGAAGAATAGAACAGCAGCTTGAAAGAAAAGGAGGGCACGCTCTCGGGCGTGCCCTCCTGTTTACCATGATGAACGGATTATTGAAGAAATTTCTTGGCGCAGGGATGCTGCTGGTCTGCGTTCTCGTTGCCTTTCTGTTTGGGTCGGCTCAAGGCCGCCGCCAGACGGGCGGCGACGCCGGGGCGGGCGGACGCAAGATTCTCTACTATGTGGATCCGATGAATCCCTCCCACACCTCAGACAAACCGGGTCTGGCGCCCTGCGGGATGAAGATGGAGCCTGTCTTTGCCGAGGCGGATCCCGCCGCGGGCCATACTGAGGGGCCGCTCCTGCCGGGTACCGTCAGGGTCAGCGTCGAGAAACAGCAACTGATCGGGGTGCGGCTGGGGGTGGTCGAAAAAAAGTCGCTTGATCACGTCCTTCGCCTGCTGGGCAAGGTTGGAGCCGATGAGACCCGATCCTACCAGGTGACCGCGCCCTCCGAGGGGTGGATCACCAAAGCGATGCCTGCCGCCGCCGGGAGTTTCGTCAGGAAGGACGAGACCCTGGCGATGTTCTACAGTCCCACCTTCATCAGCGCGGGTCAGGCTTTTCGCAACGCCTTGGAATATCAGGACCGGATGCGAACCAACACCGCGGAACGCGCGGCTCAACGCCCTGGCCTTGCTGAATTCAACGTCAAACAGTACCGGGATTCCTTGCGCAACCTGGGGGTCAGTGATCGGCAGATTGACGATATGATCCGCACCCGCCAGTACAGCGAGCACATTGAGATTGTGGCCCCGGCGGACGGCTTCATCACCGTCCGGAACGTGTCCCTCGGCCAGCGGTTTGAGCAGGGCTTTGAGTTGTACCGCATCGTGGACCTAAGCCGCGTGTGGATTTGGGTGGATGTGGCTAACCGGGAAGCGCCGCTGGTGCCGGCGGGCGTGTTGGCCAGAGTCCTGGTGCCCTCGCAAAACCTCTCGCTTGATGCACGGCTGAGCGACGCGCTCCCGCAGGTGGACAACGTCACCCGCACTCTCAAGCTCCGGTTTGAGGCGGAGAACCCCGGTTTTGTTCTGAAGCCCGAGATGTTCGTGGACGTCGAGTTCACCATCAGCCTGCCGGAGAACCTGATTGTGCCAGCCGAGGCCGTCCTGGACTCGGGCACCCGCCGGACAGTCTTCGTGGACCGCGGCAATGGTTATTTCGAGCCGCGGACGGTTCAGACGGGCTGGCGAATCGGAGGGCACGTGCAAATCCTCCAGGGGCTCATGCCAGGGGAGACGATCGTCATCTCCGGGAATTTCCTGCTGGATTCCGAAAGCCGGATGAAACTCGCCGCTGCCGGCGTTCACGGCGCGCCCGCGATTGATCCGGTTTGTGGGATGGGGGTGGACGAGATCACCGCGCGGGCTCGCCGGCGAACGACGATGCACGCGGGCACGAATTACTTTTTCTGCAACGACGGTTGCAAGAAAAGCTTTGATGCAAACCCGGCGCAGTTCCTCAATGCCAGCAAACCTTCCGACAGCCATCCACCGCCTGCCCCTGCCGTGAGCCTTGATCCGGTCTGCGGCATGAAAGTGACCGAGGCCAAGGCGCGGGCTGCCAACCGGTTGAGCGATTATGCGGGTCAGACTTACTTCTTTTGCAACGACAGTTGCAAACAAGAGTTTGATGCCGACCCCGGGCACTTCGTGAAAAAGGGTTCGAGCGAGTAATCGCGAGATGATTAACCGCATCATCGAGTTCTCCGTCCGCCACCGGCTGGCGGTATTTGCCATGGTGGGGGCCTTGTGCCTGTCAGGTTGGTGGTCCATGCGGCACATGCCGCTGGACGCCATCCCGGACCTGAGTGACACCCAAGTCATTATTTATTCGCGCTGGGACCGCAGTCCGGACCTGGTGGAGGCCCAGGTTACCTACCCCATCGTCACCGCCATGGTGGGTGCCCCCGGGGTCAAATCGGTCCGCGGCTTTTCGGATTTTGGTTATTCCTTTGTTTACCTCATTTTCGAGGAAGGCACCGACATGTATTGGGCTCGAGCCCGGACTCAGGAGTACCTCTCGGCGGTGGTGCCGAAGCTGCCGCCGGGGGTGACGACTGTGATGGGGCCGGACGCCACGGCCTTGGGCTGGGTCTTCCAATACGCGCTGGTGGATGAGTCGGGCACGCAAAGCCTTGCGGACCTGCGCTCGCTCCAGGACTGGTACCTCCGCTATCATCTCAAGGCCCTCCCCGGCGTGGCTGAAGTGGCGGCGGTGGGCGGATTCGGCAAACAGTTCCAGGTGAACGTGGACCCCAACCGCCTCCAGGCGTTCGGCCTCTCCATTCAGCGTGTCGTCGAGGCGGTGCGCAGCGGCAATGTCGAGTCCGGTGGCCGGCTCATCGAATTGGGCGGCACGGAATACATGGTCCGCGGCCGCGGCTATGTCAGGTCGGTGGAGGATATCGCCAACATCGTTCTGGATGCCAAAAATGGCACCCCCATCCGCGTGAAGGATATCGGCGAAGTCACCCTCGGCCCGGACCTCCGACGCGGGGTTTGTGATCTGGACGGCACCGGCGATACGGTTTCCGCCATCATCATCATGCGGCACGGGCAAAACGCTCTGGAGGTGATCAAGGCTGTCAAGGCGAAGATTCGCGAGCTCGAGCCGGGCTTGCCCCGGGGGGTGAAGATTCTGCCGGTTTACGACCGGTCGGACTTGATTTATCGGGCGATTCACAACCTCAAGCTCACCCTGGCCGAGGTCATTCTCACCGTTGTGATCGTGGTATTCATCTTTCTGCGCCATCCCCCCAGCGCCATCATTCCGGCCATTACCATTCCCATCGCCGTGCTGGTTTCCTTCATCCCTTTCCGCATGCTCGGGGTCACCGCCAATATCATGTCGTTGGGGGGCATCGCCATAGCCATCGGCGCACTGGTGGACGCGGCCATTGTGGTGGTCGAGCAGGTGCACAAAGCGCTCGAACAGTGGGAGCGCGAAGGGCGTCGGGGCGACTACCGCGTCGTGGTGGCGGCAGCCATCAAACAGGTGGCCAACCCGAGCTTCTATGCCCTGCTGGTAATTGGTGTGTCGTTCCTGCCCGTGCTCACGCTCGAAGCCCAGGAAGGCCGTCTGTTCAAACCCCTGGCCTATACCAAGACCCTCGCCATGGTCGTGGCTGCCTTGCTGGCCATTACGCTTGACCCGGCCTTGCGAATGACCTTCACGCACCTCCGGCAGTTCCGCTTCCGGCCCAGATGGCTTTGCCGGCTGAGCAACTACCTATTCCGCGGCCGCATCCATCCCGAAGCGCAACATCCGGTCAGCCGGCTGCTGATTCGGCTTTATGATCCGGCGCTCACCTGGGCCTTGCGGCGAAAGTGGTGGGTGCTCGGAGGGGCGATGGCCTTGATGTTAAGCACGGTGCCGGTTTTCTTCAAGCTGGGTTCGGAGTTCATGCCGCCACTGGAGGAGGGCTCCATTCTCTACATGCCCTCCACCATGCCGGGAATTTCCATCGCCGAGGCCCAGCGCCTGCTGCAGGTTACGGACCGCATCATCGGAGCATTTCCCGAAGTGGAACGGGTCCTCGGCAAGGCCGGACGAGCCGATACGCCGACCGATCCCGCGCCGCTCTCCATGATTGAAACGGTCATCATTCTCAAACCCAAATCCCAGTGGCGCACCGTGGACACGTGGTACTCCGCCTGGGCGCCAGCCTGGCTCAAAGCCGTGTTGCGCCGCGTCACTCCCGACCACATCTCTCAAGAAGAACTCATTGACCGGATGAACGCCGCGTTGCAAATCCCCGGGCTTGCCAACGGCTGGACCATGCCCATCAAGGGCCGCATCGAAATGCTCAGCACGGGCATCCGCACCCCCTTGGGGCTTAAGATTGCGGGGTCGGACCTGAAGGTCATCGAGGAGATCGGCGTGCGGGTCGAGGCGGCGCTGGGCCGGTTGCCCCGCACCCGCAGCGTCTTTGCCGAGCGCGCCGGCAGCGGCTTCTTCCTGGATATTGACTGGGACCGTCAGGCGCTCAGCCGCTATGGTGTGACGGTGGAATCGGCCCAAGCCGCGGTCGAAAACGCCATCGGCGGCGACAATGTCAGCACGGTGGTGGAGGGTCAGGAGCGCTACCCCATCAATGTTCGCTACCTGCGTGATTTTCGCTCGGACCTGAGCGCCATCCGACGCGTGCTGGTTTCGCCCCCCGAGGGGAGCCCCCAAGTGCCACTGGACCAGGTGGCGCGGGTGACGTTTACCAACGGGCCGGCGATGATTCGCGATGAAGATGGCCTGTTGACGGGCTACGTCTATGTGGACGTGGCGGGCAGTGATTTGCAGAGCTACATCAACCTGGCCGACCGTGAGCTTCGCGAGCAAATTCAGTTGCCGCCCGGTTACGCCCTGCTGTGGAGCGGTCAGTTCGAGGCCATGCAGCGCGTCCGGCAACGCCTGTTGGTCATCGTGCCTCTGACTCTGTTTCTGATCATCGTGCTCCTGTATGTCAATACACAGTCGGCTGTCAAGACTCTGATCGTGCTTTTGGCCGTTCCGTTCTCTGCCATTGGCGCCATCTGGCTCTTGTACTTGCTGGGCTACCAAATGAGCATAGGCGTTTGGGTGGGCCTTATTGCCTTGCTGGGCGTGGATGCCGAGACCGGCGTGTTTATGCTGCTCTATCTGGATTTGGCTTACGAGCAGGCAAAGAAAGAGGGACGCCTGCGCAGCCTGGCCGATCTGCAGGCCGCCATCCGTTATGGCGCGGTTCAGCGCTTGCGTCCGAAATTCATGACGGTCGCCACCACCTTCCTTGGCTTGGTCCCAATTATGTGGGCGGTGGGAGCCGGTGCCGACACCATGAAGCGCATCGCCGCCCCGATGGTGGGAGGAATACTGACCTCCTTCCTGCTGGAGTTGCTGGTATATCCGGGCATCTACCAGATCTGGAAATGGCATTTTGAGGTGAAGGCCGATACGCAAAGGGCCGACAGCGGCGGCGCAATGGGCGGGCACCTCGAACCCATCACCGGCCCTTGACCCGCCGTCCCGCGCGGTCAGCCGCCCCTTTGGCCGGAATGGCCGGCAACCGTGGGAAACTGCCCCATCGGCAGGCCGCCCGGCCGCTGAGCGTCGAAGTTTTTTCGTTGTCGCTTCCCCAACCGTGACCCTAAGCTCCTGCGCATGGCCGTCACACGTCATTGTTGGAAATGCGGCACCGAGTACAAACTGCCGGGCTCTCCGGGCCGCTCGGAAACCTGTCACACCTGCGGGTCGGATTTAAAGGTTTGTCTCAATTGTGTCAGCTATGATCCCCGGGTGGCCCAGCAATGCCGCGACCGCCGCGCCGATCCGGTGGCGGAAAAACACCTGGCGAATTACTGCGAGTGGTTTGACATGGTCCGCCGGGAGTACACCCCGCCGCTCGAGGAGCGTTCGCGCGAAAGCAAGGCGCGCGAGACGCTCAAGAAACTGCTGGGAGACTGAACACCGTTCCAACGGGCGGGGAATACGGTTTGCATTCCAAGGGCGCAAAGACCCCTTCGCCTGGCGGCGAAGGGGTCGGAGGAGGAGGAACTAAACTGTCAGAACTTGTAGGCGATATTGGCCAGCAGAATGTAACTGTTCCCCTTGGTTTCGCCTGGGTCGCCATAAGGTTTGGTGCCGTCGGCGGCATGATCCCATCGGAACTCGATTCGGCTGAGCACGTTGGCCCAAAGATCGTATTGCAGAGTCGCGGTGGCGGCGAAAACTTTGGTGGCGCCGAAGAGCGGTTGATCGCTGGTGGTGTATTCGCCCCGCCCGTAAAGGGTCATCTTTTCCGTGAGCCCGTAGGAGGCATAGCCGGCGATGGCGTTGGCGTAGGAGGCCTCGATCGTGCCGCCGAGGTCTTGCTCGCTGATGCCCGAGTAGTCGTAAGCCGCGCCCACCTTGAGCTTCTCCACCGGGGTGTTCAAAACGGCACCCACGTACCAGTGGGTTTGCACGCCGGCGCTTCCCAGCCCGTTGCACACCCCGCCGGAAAGCGTCGAGCCCGCCAGGAACCCCCATTCCTCGGGGGCCGTCAGCGTCAGGGCCCCCATGTAGGTTTTGTAGGATTCGGCCTTGGTGGGAAAAGCCCGTTCGTTGATACTCGGGCCGAAAGTGTTGGCGACCCCCAGGCTGGCGCTGAAGGCTGGGCAGAAGTCGTAGCTGGCCAGAACGCCGGTGTGGGCCACCGGTTCGATTGAGTAGCCGTAGGAACGGGTGAAGTTCGGATTGGAGGGGGCATCCGAGACCTCATATCCGACAATCGTGTCCCACGTGCCTATTTTGAAATTCAGTCCGTTGCCGACGGGCGCACGGAGGGCAACGTAAGCCTGCTTGACGGCAAAATCAGCCGCTCCGTCCGCCAAGACAGACTGAGTGCCAATGACATTGGCGTCGGGTCCAGCCCAGAGGTCCACTTTGTAGCCCGCACCCCACGCATCAGTATCGGCCACAGGCTTTTCCAGCACGAGCTTCACTACGTTCAGATTGAATCCATCCGCCTTGCCGTCACTGTAAACGTAATTGGGTGTAAAGCCGTTGCCAGTGCCCACGTTCCATTGAGCGGAGGTGTCCACGTAGCCGCTTAGGGTGGTAGCGGAGAGTGCAGTCAAAACCGCGTTTTGACTCTCCTCCGCGCTTGCCACTGCAGGCACACTCACTATCCCGGCCCCCAGAAGGGCCGCCGTCCATTTATTGACTTTCATCGTCTTGTCGCTGTTTGCTTTTTTGGGTCGGTTTCGTTTTGCCATCGTTTAGAATGTTCAAAACACGTCTGGCGCGGCGGAATAACAACTCCTGTGCCAAGTTTTGTATTTCTCCTAAGTGATTGTGGAAAAACACCTTGTGGAAAACACAGCACTAGGAGGATGCCGACCTTTCAGGTGCTCTTTGGTCTTTCTGGTCAAAAATCGCCAGTCGGTCGTCTCCAGCAGACACAGCCAAAAAGAAGAACCCCTTCCACGCTCAAGTGGAAGGGGTTTGGACAGAGCTGCAAAGGCAGCTTAGAACTTGTAAACGATGTTGGCCGCCAACATCCAGGCGTTCACGAGATCGGGGTTACCGAAGTCGTCACTGCCGAAGGTGTCATCGCCACTGAGGGAATGATCCCAACGGACTTCAAGCCGGCTGAGAACGTTTTCCCACAGGTCATATTGCACAGTGCCGGTGACGCCCAACACCTTGTCGGATTCGAGCCCCAGAATCTGCTGGTCGCCGCGATCCTTCAGGTATTCAGCACGGCCATGGAAGCTCAGCTTCTCGGTGGCTTGGAAGGAAGCATAACCTGCAACGGACCAGGTTTCGCCGCCCTGATGATGCACATCCAGCACGTCCAGTGATCCTCCCAGACGCAGGCCCGTAACCGGGGTGGCCAGGGTTGCTCCGACGTAGTAACTGGTGGCATTTTCCTCAAGACCGCTGCTGAACCCGTTAACGATTCCACCGTAAAGGGTGGAGCCCGCCAGGAAACCGAACTCATCCGGAGCGGTCAAGGCGATGGAGCCCATATAGGTCTTGTAGGACTCGGCCTTGGGATTGGCCGGGTTGTTCCAGGCGCGATCATTGATCCACGGCCCGTAGGTGTTGGCAACACCGGCCGAGGCGCGAACGAGGTCGCTGAACCGATACGTGCCCAAAACACCCGTATGCGTCTGAGGCTCAATTGAATGGCCGTAAGAGCGGGTGAAGTTCGGGTTGTTCGGCGATTCCACGGATTCGTAACCCAGCACGCTGTCGAAGGCGCCGATCTTCCAATCAATGCCGTTCCCGACAGGGGTGCGCAGGGCAACGTAGGCTTGGCGAACGGCGAAATCAGCCGTGCCATCAGCAAGCGCTGAATAAGTATTGAGGGTATTGGCATCCGGGCCGGCCCAGAGGTCCACCCGGTAACCCGCAGCCCACTCCGACTCGTCCAACGCTTTCTCGATGCGCAGTTGAACGACGTTCAGGTTGAACCCGTCGGCTTTGCTTTCTCCGCCAAACTTGTAAGGCGGAAGGTTTTCATTGCCTGTCCCAAAGTTCCATTGGGCCGACGTATCCACATAGCCGCTGATGGTCGTTGAAGAAAGCGCGGTTTGCACCATGTTCGCCTTCTCCTCGGCTTTGGCAGCGGATGCCAGACTGACCAGCCCCACGGCGGCCAGACCCACAGTCCATTTGTTAAACTTCATAGTTCCTCCGATCTTTTTGCTTACTTACACACTATTCTGTTATGCATCTGATGAGGACAAAACCAGTTTGCCCTCGCACCAAAACCGGTGCAATTGAGCCTATAAATAGGCAATCAGCGGAGATTTGACAACTAGTTTTTTTCCCGTTTCTGTGCAGCCCCTGTATAAGCTTTAGTCACCAAATCCTTTGCTTTCACCCATAAGGATATGGGGAGAGGTCCAAATCCAAGGGTTTTGCTTCGCACGAAGGCGACTCTCCGGTCCATCAAGGGCCATTTCTTCGGCATAAACAACTATGAATAAATACCTTGTGTAGAAGTTCTGAAGACCCAACACGGATGGAACAAAGACTGCTGTCATCGCGCTATCAATGCGTAATCCTTTCGGGATAACCAAATTTGGGCACGCAACATGCCGTTGCGAGTACCGGCAAACTCAGTTGTGATATGGCCTCTTTTGTCTATGTAGCGCGGGAAAGCGGCTCCGGCCGACAGATTACCAGTTCGGTGGAAGCGGCCTCGGAACAGGCAGCCATCGCCGCTCTCCTTAACCGGAATTTGTTGGTTGTCTCCATCCAGGAGAAAGTTGGCAAGAAAGGAAAAACCAGTGGCGGTCGAGTCGCGTTGGCGGACTTGGTTGTCTTCACTCGGCAATTGGCCACGATGATTGATGCGGGCCTGGCAATGGTCCAGTCCCTCCAAGCCTTGGCCGAGCAAACCACCAACAAGGTCATGCGCGACGTCATCAAAGACGTTTGTGCCCGTGTGGAGGCCGGCGACAGTTTTTCCGAGGCGCTCCAAAAACATCCCAAAGCTTTCAGCCGCCTGTACGTTTGCATGGTTGCCGCGGGTGAAAAAGGCGGTTTGCTGGCCGAAATCCTGGCTCGCCTGGCCACCTACCTTGAAAACAGTGCGCGCCTGAGGAAAAAGGTCAAGTCGGCCATGATGTACCCCACCGTCGTAACGGTGGTGGCCATTCTGATTACCATCTTCCTGTTGGTTAAGGTCGTGCCCGTGTTCGGAGAGATATTTGACAGCTTTGGCGCCGAACTTCCCGCACCCACGCAGTTCCTGATTAATCTGAGCGAAATAGTAAAGAAATACATCCTGTTGATTCTTCTCGGTGGGGGTGGGTTGGTTTACGCTTGGTTCTATTTCATCAAAACACCTTTCGGCCGCAGGGTTTGGGATTCCTATCGGATCCGAATGCCAATCTTTGGCGTTATCGCCCACAAGATTTGCCTTGCGCGCTTCACCCGGACGCTGGCCTCCCTGGTCCGCAGCGGGGTGCCGATTCTGGAGGTGCTCAACATCGTATCTCAAACGGTTGGCAACGTGGTGATGGAGAAAGCGATCAAGAGCGCGGCGGTGGACATCGAGCGGGGCGAAAGCATTTCCGCCTCGCTGGCGAAGCACCCCGTGTTTCCGAGCATGATCATTCGCATGATCACCGCCGGCGAGCAGACGGGGAAGATAGACAATATGCTGGAGCGGGTTGCGGATTTCCTGGACGAGGAGATCGAGACCACGTTGTCCGGACTGACTTCACTGATCGAGCCAATTCTGATTGTGTTCCTCGGAGTGGTGGTGGGGGGCATGGTGATTTGCATGTTCCTGCCGATCTTCAAAATGCCCGAGATCGTCAACCCGAAGCGGTAGGACGCAACTCACCTCCGCGTATCAAGAACAGCGGCACCCCCCTGGCGGGGGTGCCGCTGACTTGGTTTTTTAAGGCCACGCGGACGATCATTTTGGCCTTGATTTGGTGTCTTTCCCCAATCCCGACGGTTGTATGCCTGACCGGCTTTTCTCCCGTGCGCATGGCGGCAGTGAGGTGGGTTGGGAAGACCGGGGCTTGGGCCGTGGAGCTTTACCGGATCGGCACGGCACAAGCCGTCTTGCTTTGGGTGAATTTGCCTTGGTTTTGCCTTCGCCGAAAGTCCCTGCCTTATGGCGAGGTGTAGCTGATGCGGTAGAACCTTGCGCCGGTTGCCGGGGGTCCGCCGGAGCTGTTCGAACTGAAATCGTCCTCGAAGCTGGTGGTGGTGCCGGACGCGACCAGCGTGCCGTTGGCGGCGAAATCTTGCCACGTGGCAGCATCAATCGAATCCTTGTACTGGACGGTATAAGTCACCCCCGGCCGTGAACGGAACTGAAGGCGGAATTTGCCCGGGGAGGCAAAACCGGCGTATTGCAATTCAAAGGCCGGCACCCAAACAGCCTCTGCCATGAGGGTGGGAGGGCATTTGCCGTTGTCGTTCCACAGCGCGTAGAGTTCCTGGCCCTTGTTGTTCGTTTTGTTTTCGTCGCGCAGGAATTCAATGAACTCCTTGCTGGTGCTCTGGTAATACAGTCGCACCTCGGCGCGGGTGGCGCCGGCCGGAAGAGTGTAGAGGGTGTCATCCCAATACTGGCCGTCCTCGTAATGGTGTCCGACAGGCGCTCCCCCGAACGCGGCAAAGGCAGCATGGTTGAATCCGCGCGGCGGGATGCGGTTGTCTTCATAGATGCGGTTGTTAAGCACGAAATGGAGGGAAGGACCGGGCTCGAGTTCCAGGGCATTGGCGAGGTTGGTTTCCAGGCCGGGATGGACCTCGTAAATCTTCACCTGCTCGTCATGGGTTAATACGCCGGTAGCCGGATTGTAGGCGCCGGACTCGCCGAGCAAAGTCATGGAATCATCATAGAATTTGACATTGATCCAGATGCGGCGGCCTTCAGGGTAGCCGGTGGGCAGTTTATGGCCGGTTTCGTTGGTGACGGTCACCTTGAGCTGGCCGGGAGCATCGCCGACCACGAGGGTGGCGGCGTTGGTGAGCATTTCGATCGAACGCTGGATGCCGGCTTGGACTGCGGCGGCACTGACCTGGTCTGGATGGAGGTTGGTCAGCAGACCCGGCATCCAGGTGCTGCCACCGGTCATGTCGTGAAGCGGGATATCCGGGCGAAGCGGTACAGTCGGGAACTGTGCCGGGTCGCACCCGTGGCCGGCCACGTCGCGCATGTGACAATCCTGGCAGATGGCGACCCGGCCGTCGGCCTTGTTGCCGGCGAATTTCGGCGCATAAACGCCGGAGGGGGTGTTGTAGTCGCTGGCGAGCCACTCGCTGTAAGTGCGCTCGACCGGCGCCATGAAGTGCGGCGAGAAGTTGGTGGCGCGTGTGTTCAAGGCATTGGCGAGGTAGTTGCCGTGCTCGTCTCTCTGGAAGGCCGGGTTGCTCACGTCGTGGCAGGTGCCGCAGATGGCCGCTTTGCGATGGAGAGGCGATGCCAGGAAGGCGTGGAGCGCGGCCGCATCCGCGAAAGGCCCGCGTTGGTAGGAGAAGGGATCCACGACGAACATGCCATTGCCAACGTTGGTGTCCGCAAAGGTCAAGCCGGCCAGGATGCTCGAATCAATGGCAGGGCTGGCGCCAGGGGTGAACACGGGGTCCACCATCCGGTGGCAAAGGTCACAGGACACACCCCTCTTGTCCTCCAGCAGCATGCCGCTGCCGTCGGTTGGCACCGAGCGTCCAGCCAGCCAGCCGCGGGGGAGGTGGCAACGCAGACACAGGTCGCCCGAATCCGGGGCGTCCTGGTTGGCGATAACCAGATTCGCCTCGAATAGCGGATCAATGGAGGCGTGAGCCATCATGCTGCCCTGCCAGTTGAAGTATGGCTCGACTGAGGGGTTGTAATTGCCGTGACAATTGGCGCAGCCGGTCGGCGGGTCGAGCGCCGGCCCGCCCCCAAAAGGTTGGGTTCCCGGCATGTCAAAATCCCGCAGGGTCGTCGGCACTCGCCCCCCGGGCGGCGGGACGATGGTGAACGGGTCATTGCTTTCGTCCTGGTTGGTGTTCGAGGCATTGTCCGTCGCGACCACCCGGATGCGGACAGTATTGGTGGCGGGGCGATTGGCCGGCACCCAGGCAAAGCTGCCGCTGTTGCCCAGACCCAGGGCGATGGGTTCATAGGTGGCGCCGTTGTCGAGTGACAGGTAGATGCTGACGCCGGCTATTCCGCTGGCATCACTGGCCGTCCAAGTCACGTTGGTGGCCCGGTTGCCCACCAGGATTTGGCCGCCGTTGGGGAACGTAACGGTTACGTTGGGCGGTGTGGTGTCCACTCCCGTCGAGGGCACCAAATGCCCTTGGATATCACTAATTGCCACGTTGAGCACTTGTCCCACGTTACCCGGGGTCAAGCCCGGGAAGGTCGGTGTGTTTGCGTAAGTGATCCTGTTTGTCACCTCCGTGTCCGTAACAAAGCCGTCGTTGTCAGGGTCCGCACCGCGAAGCGAATTAATGGCGTTGGCGCGGCCCGTCGTCGTGTTGAGGGCGAAGCCGGAGTTTTTCACGGCGTCGCCGTACGGGTTGCGCGTGCCGGCCCCGTTAAAATCCATGTGGCAAACCCCGCAGTGGCCGGGGTGGCTCGGGACAGTATCCAGCACCGACCCGACGGCGGAAGGATAAGCCGCAAAAAACGCATCCCGGATGTTGGGTCGCGCCAGGCAGACTGCTGGCGCCAGCAGCAGAATCCACAGCAGCAAAGCGAAAACGGTGCGTGGGGGCGGCCGGTGGGCTCCAATGGGGGCGGTGAACGGGTTCGGTTTCATAATGATGGTGTTCGTGTTGCGGCCGCCCTTGAACCCGCAGGTTCATGGCGGGGGGACGGGGCCGCCGCGTTAGTTTGGTCAGCCTGCAAATCCATAACTTCCATGACTTGCGGTAGGCAGTGTGGGACGAAAGCGGCAATTTTGTCCATCTGAAAATCCCACCCTGGAAATCCGCCTGTTTTTGTCTGCTGGCGCTGCCGTTCGGTTCCAGCCACGGCAAGGGGGACCGTATCCAAGCAACGGATCCAAAGCTCAAGACCTTCTTGACAGGCGGACCATTATCTGCTTAGACTTCAGTTATTAGCTAAGCCAAGACCTTGCAAACAACTTTCATGGCTTTAGTTCGGCTCGCTACAGGCAGGGCCGGGAAATCAGGTCAGGGTTCAAGAAGGGCCGGCGGTCTGTTGCAGCCGTTTGCCGGTTTCCTTCTTGTTTTTCAACGGCAGTTAGGCCTTTCACACCCGTACCGGCCGACGGCAAAACCGCTTCACCCCATGTTTTAAACCTCAACAAACTCAACAGAAACACCATGAAAACCATAGCAAAACCAGTCATAGCCTCAGCCATGGTCACCGTCTTTTTGGCCGGCGCTCCGTGGGCGTCGGCGGTGGACGGCAAATGGAATGCCGACGCCAGCGACAACTGGAGCGTGGCCAGCCGTTGGACCAATAATCAAATCGCTGACGGGATTGGAGCCACCGCCAACATCGCCTACAACATCACTGCGGCGCGCACTTTGACGCTCGACGGCCCACGAACGGTGGGCAAAATCCGGTTCAACGACGACACCACCTCGAGCCACGACTGGACCTTTGCCGCGTCGGGTGGCAACGTCCTGACGCTGCAAGTTGTGTCGGGTTCACCCACGATTGATTCCGGGAACCGCACGGTGAATTTCAACGCGCCGTTCACCGGCAGCCAGGGCTTCACGAAGCTGGGCACCTCGACGCTCATCCTGAACACGGCCAGCAACAATTTCAGCGGTAAAGTGTATCTGAATGCCGGCACCACCCGCTTTCTGTCGGGCTACACCATCGGCGCCGAGCCTGTCACCTATGAGGCGGATGCGATTACGCTCAACAGCGGGACCCTCATGAATCACAACCCCAACACCCTGACCATCGGTCCCACCCGCGGCATTACGCTCGGGGCTTCGGGGGGTTACCTGCTGGCGGGCTGGGGCTCGCCTGTCATCATCAACAGTGTCATCACCGGCTCGGGCAGTCTCACGCTGAAGAGTGACGTTACGCCTGGCCCGATCAGCCTCAATGCCGCCAATACGTACACCGGTCCGACGACGATCGGCAACGCCACGGCGAACAATTCCTGGTGCTGGGCGCTGATCAACGGTTCGCTGAGCGCGAGCAGCGCAGTTTTTGTGACGACCAACGCGTCCTTGGGCGGCACCGGCATCATCAATGGGCCGGTTTCCGTTGGGCCCAACGGCATCGTGGGCCCCGGCGGCATCTTCGAAGCCGGGACTTTGACCGTGAACAACAATGTCGCCGCGACCAACGGTTTTCTCACTTACGACCTGGCCAGCGTGACCACCGCAGGCGCGGGCGTGAATGACCTGCTTCAGGTCAACGGCAACCTGACGCTGAAGGGGACGATCACCGTGCAGATCAACGCGCTGGCGGGCAGCCTGGCCAATGGCACCTATCGGCTCATCAATTACACCGGGACGGGCGACTTCACCGGTTGCACTCTCGTTTGCGAAAACCCGCGCTACGGCGCCACTTTCGACACCTCCACGCCCGGCCAGGTCAACATGACCATTGCCAACGGCACGCCGGTCAGTCTCGTCTGGCAGGGCACCCAAGGGCTCTACTGGGATATTGGCGTCACTCCTAATTTCCTCAACGGCGCGACGCCCGATGTGTTTTATCAGGGTGACGCCGTCAAGTTGGATGACTCGGGCAGCTATCTGAACCCGGTGACCCTCCTGGCCGTGGGACCGAACATCGGGATGGTGCAGCCCTCGGCCGTGATCGTGGACACGACCAACAGCTTTACCCTGACCAGCAGCGGCTCCGCCCGGTTGGGGGGCTCGATGGGCCTTTACAAAGGAGGCACGGGGACCTTAACGCTGGCCCAGGCCAACAACAACAACCCCCACCAGTACACCGGACCGACCGTGGTGACCAATGGCATGCTCACCCTGGCAAATGGCCGGGTTCTGGGAAGCATCGTGGGCGGCACCATCGTCAGCAATGGCGGGACGTTGAATGTGAACGGGCAGGACATCGGCTTCGAGCCCGTTTATGTCGAAGGCGAAGGCATGAATAGCGCCGGGGCCCTGGTGAACCTCGGGGCGGGGCAAAATAATGCGTTGCGGGTGGTGACGATGACGGGCAACACGACCGTGGGTGGAACCGGGCGGTTTGACATTCGGAACATCGGCGGCAACGCGTATCTCAATACCGGCGGCAACCCTTACAAACTCACCAAGAAGGGCGCCAATCAATTCACGCTTGTCGGTGTCGCAACGGACCCGGCCCTCGGCGACATTGACGTGCTGGAGGGCACCTTTGGGTACGAGACCACCAGCACGCTGGGAGACGCGGCCAAAACGCTCAGCCTCGCTTCCAACACCTCGCTTCGTCTCTGGAACTTGAGCAACAATTTCTACAAGCCGCTGATCCTGAATGGTGGGGCGACGGCCAACATTGACAACGGGTCGGGCACCAACACGATTGTGGGGCCGGTGACCCTGGCGGCGGATAGCATCTGGAACATCAATGCTGGCAGCCTGGCGGTTTACAGCGGGATCGGAGGCGCCGGCGGACTCACCAAGGCGGGGGCGCAGACGCTCTATCTCTATGGCACCAACACCTATGCGGGCAATACCCTCGTCAACGGGGGCGGACTCACCCTCGGAGCAGAGGCGGCCCTGCCCAACACGCCGCTGTTGAGTCTGGCCAGCGGAACCCTATTGGACGTTTCCCAGATTGCCGGCGGCCTTGCGCTCGGTGCCGGCCAGACCCTGGCTGGTGCGGGCTCTGTCAACGGCAACCTCAATGCCGGCGCCGGCTCGACCGTTGCGCCCGGCGGCAGCCCCGGAACCTTAACCATCAATGGCAGCCTTGGTTTAACCAACGCCTCGCTTGAATTCGAGCTGGGTCCCAGCCCCTATGCTGCGGGCAGCGATCAAATCAGCGCTCTTGGGGTCACTGCGGGGGGGATCAACACACTGAAGTTGCGCCCGCTGTCCTTGCTGGATACCGCGAACCCCTACACCCTCATCATCAATGGCGGCACCCCCATGCCCAGCGGCACCGAGACCAACTTCACGATTACCACGGATTCGCGCTATAGTTTTGTGGTGCTGCCTACTGACGCTGGTTTCGGCTACACCCTGCAAGTGCAGGCAAGCGGCACTCCCTCCGCCTTGCTCACGTGGCAGGGAGCCGATCCGGTCAACCCAAGCTTCTGGGACCTCAAAACCACCGCCAACTGGCTCAACGGCGTCGCGGTGGACACATTCTATGCGGGCGACACGGTGGTATTCGACGACACCGCGGTCAGCACCACGGTCAGCCTCGTCGGCACCCTGGACCCTTCCTCGGTGGTGTTCAACAATGCTTCCAAGGCGATCACTCTCACTGGCGCCGGCTCCCTGGTCACTGCAGGCCTGGGAGTGGAGGGGGGCGGGACGGCCACCCTGGCCAACACCTCAGCCAACAAGTTTGTTTATGGCATCACGAATAATGCCGGCAACCTTGTCATCGCCAACAACGCCCTCAACGATTACGGCCTGGGTATCGCCATCAACGGCGGCAAGGTCGTGCTCGACCAACCACTGCCGGTCACTCTTTCGGCCCCGCTCAGTGGCGCCGGGACCCTCGAGAAAGCGAACACCAACACGCTGACCATCAGCGCCGCCAACACCGGTTTTGGCGGCTCCTTTACCGTGAACAATGGCATCCTGCGGACGGCGAATGGCTCTGCCCTGGGTGACACCTCGGGCCAGACGACCATCCAATCAGGCGGCACTCTGGATGTGAACGGCTTGAACCTTGGCAATGAAATCGTCAACGCCCAGGGCGCCGGCTTTGGCGGGCTGGGGGCCATCATCAACACCGGCGGGGGTCAGAACAACGCGCTGCATGATGTCGTTTTGACCGGCGACACCACTTTCGGCGGCCCGAATCGCTGGGACATTCGCAGCGCCAGCATGAGTCCCGCCGGCACCTTGACCATGCAGGGCGGCTCGCCTTTCAACCTTGTCAAGGTGAGCGGCAGCCAGTTCTCACTGGTGAATGTTGCCGTGGATTCCGCGTTGGCCGACATTGATGTTCAGGGCGGCGTCTTTTCTTATGAAGCCGGCACGACCGGTCTCGGCAACCCCGCCAATACGCTCACCGTTCGCTCCAATGCGACCTTGCTGATCTGGAGCTCCACGGTTCCGCTCGACAAACGAATTGCTCTGGAAAACAGCAGCACCGTTCGCGCCGGCAGTGGGACTGGCAACCAGGTGGTCGGTCCGGTTAACCTGCTCGGAGGGAAGGCTAACCTCGGCGCTGCAAGCGGAAGCACCCTTTACTTCTTCGGGCCCTTGAGCGGGCCGGGAGGAATTACAAAGACGGAAGCTGGCTCGGTTCATCTCATGGCTACCAACTCGTTCGAGGGCGACGTGGTCGTGAGCCTGGGCAACCTGGTCCTTTCCAACAGTTACGCTGCAGGCACCAACAAAACCGTGATCGTCAACTACGACACCACCGTGGCCGGAGGCGCCGGCACGCGGCTGTATCTGCGCGGCGGTATCACCACGCCGGAGAGTGTGGTTGGCCTCTTCCGGGCCACTTCCTACGGGGGCGATTACCGTTGCTCAATCACCGCCGACTTCCTGACCAATACCTGGGCGGGTCCGATGCTGCTGGAGGGCTCCGGCATTGTGGGGTTCTACAGCGGAGCGGGCACGAATATCTTCAATATCACTGGCCCAATCCTGGGCACCAACAACTTCACCGGCACCGCCTTCTTCCGCGGCACGGCGGGCCTGTGCGGGAAGATTTCCGGGAAGGTCGAGATGCCAAACGGCACGCTGGCGATCACCGACAACACCTCCTGGGAGTTTAGCAACCCAGCCAATGTGTCGGCCCGAACCTCGATTGCCTATGGCAGAATTCTGCTGGGTGCGGATAATGCCCTGTATCCCTCGGCGCCGCTCAGCCTCGGTCAGTCCGGCAGCAGTTCCGGGACACTTGATCTGAACGGCTTTAACCAGACCGTCACCGCCCTCTCGACGATCAATGGCGCGAACCATTGGATCACCAATGGCAGCGCGACCGCTGATTCGGTCTTCACCTTCGATGGCGGAACCAATCAGAGCACGCTGGATGGCCGAATCGTGGACAACCTGCGAAAACTCTCACTCACGGTGAATTCGGGCTCTCTCACCCTCCTGGGTAACAACACCTATAAGGGAAACACCGCAATCAATGGCGGGCGGCTGGTCCTGGGCGCGGCCGGGACGCTGGCGAGCACCCCGCTCATCACCCTGGCAGCGGGGGGCACTCTCGATACCTCCGCCAAGGGCACCTCCGGCTTGAGCCTCGGTGCGGGACAGA
>CAZVYG010000076.1:0-23442 GCA_964631605.1 uncultured Verrucomicrobiota bacterium | reverse complement strand
CGGCACGGATGCGTGGATTGAAGGCAACCTGTTTCTGCACTGTCATCGCAACGGCGCACCCGATACTTCCAGCGCCATTTCGGGGGGCAGCTCGGGTTCGGACACCTCGGAGGTCACGGTGATCGGGAACCTGTTCTACGATTGCGATCACGCGGCGACCGCCAAGGAGGGCAACTTTTACACCTTTCTCAACAATACCATTGTGAGAATCACCAAAGAAGGGGGCGTGGACAGCGGTTCGGCGGTGTTCAACCTGCGGGATACCGAGCCCACGCCGACGAGCTTCGGGGCTGGTTTTTACGCCGAAGGCAACATTATTGTGGAGGCCGAAAGCCTGGTGCAAAACTACGATCCGGCTCAAAGCAGCGTGGTCCTGAACCGGAATCTACTACCTTATGGCTGGAGCGGGCCGGGAACCGGCAACTCGACCAACGCCCCGCGGCTTTGCCATCTGCCGCAGCTTGAAGAAACGAAGTTCGGTTCGTGGGCAGAAGCCCAGGTGATGCGGCAATGGTTCAGTTTGGCGCCGGGCTCGCCCGGCCGGGGCACCGGCCCGAACGGAGGGGACATGGGGGGAGTGATTCAGTTGGGCGCATCGGTTTCGGGCGAACCTGAATCACCCACCTCTTCCAACAGCGCCCGGCTCGAGGTCGGTGTCGTGCGCACGGGCAACGGGATACCCGTGGCGGGGTTCCCTCAAGGCTCGGGTTACACCCATTACAAATGGCGGCTCAATGAAGGCGCGTGGAGTGCGGAAACTCCCGTTGGGACGCCGATACTGTTGTCGAACCTGAGCGATGGAGATTATCGCGTGGAGGTGACTGGCAAGCGGGACTCGGGTTGGTATCAGGATGCGGCGGAACTGGCGCCGGAAGGAGGCACGACCACTTCGAAGACCTGGACCGTTCAAACCGGTCTGCCCGGATTGAGGATCAACGAGATTCTGGCTTGCAACACGGGCATTCTGGTTACCAACGGCGAGTCGCCGGACTTGATCGAACTGTTCAACGCCGGCCAGACGGTGGTGAATCTTTCCGGCAAAGGACTCACTGACGACCCCCTCAAGCCGTACAAGTTCATCTTTCCGACCGGGTCGAGCCTGGCACCGGGCCAGTATCTTCTGCTGTTTGGCGACATTGGCCCGGACCCGGCCCGTTACACGGGCTTTGGTCTGAAGCAGGAAGGCGATGTGCTTTACCTTTACGATTCGGTGGCGGAGGGCGGCGGTCTGCGGGAGAAGGTCGAGTTCGGGCCGCAACTGGCCAACCTGTCCATAGGGCGACTGCCCGAGGGAGCCTGGGGGCTGTGCCAGCCGACCGCCGGCAGCGCCAACTTCGAGTGCCCGACCGGCGATCGCCGCTTGCTTCGGATCAACGAATGGCTGGCGTTGGGATCGCCGGCGATCCCGGACGACTTCGTCGAGCTCTACAACCCGGACGCCCTGCCGGTCAACATGGGGGGATGCTACTTGAGCGACGCGCCGGACGGCGGTCCGGCGCGGCACCGCATCGCGCCGTTGAGCTTTATCGCGGGGAGCGGCTTTTTCGCGTTCAAGGCTGACGGGAATGTCAGCAAGGGGCCGGAACATCTCAGTTTCAGCCTGCGGTCGGAGATGGGGGGGATCGGGCTTTTCGGGCCGGACCTGTCGGTGATTGACCGGGTGTTTTATGGACCGCAAAGCGCCGGGATTTCCGAGGGTCGCCACCCGAACGGGGCGGCGGGGTTCCAATTTTTTACCACGCCCACTCCGGGAGCGGGGAACCCCACCAGCGTGGCGAACGTGACGATTACCACCACGACCTATCGGTTGCTGGAGCTGACCAACACCTGGCGTTATTACGCCGCGGGAGCCGAGCCGTCCGGTTCCTGGGAGGCTCCCGGGTATGCGGATGCAGGCTGGCCCGCGGGCGCAGGGCTCCTGGGGGTGGAACCCAGCTCACCCTACCCGTACCCGGCGCCGATCCTCACCCCCCTGCCCCTGACCAACGGATCCGGATCCTCCATCACGACGTTTTACTTTCGGACGACGTTTGTGGTTCCCACGAATCTTGCCGGTTTTGCGGTGGATACCGGCATTTACCTTGACGATGGCGCGGTCTTCCACCTCAACGGCGCCGAGGTGGGCCGCCTGCGGCTGCCGGCGGGCGCGGTCGCCTACTCCACCCCGGCGACCAACCAGCCGGCTGAGGGCGTGCGCGAATCCATTGTCATTTCAGCCTCGGCGTTGTTGCCGGGAACCAACAGTTTGGCGGTCGAGGTGCATCAAAGCTCGTTGAACAGCGGGGATGTGATGTTCGGAATGAGCCTGAGCGCCACCCGCACGGTTTACACGACCAATTATCTTTCGCTGGTGGTGAACGAAGTGTTCGCGGGCAACGGGCCTGCCGGAGACGCAGTGGAACTGTACAACCCGGCGAACACTCCTCTGACTCTGGCGGGCTACAGCCTCACGGACGAGGTGTCACAGCCGCGGCGCTGGGTTTTTCCGGCGGGGGTGGTTATCGGCGCCGGGGGCCGCCTGGTGGTGCGGTGCGATTCAGCCGCGCCGCCCTCGCTGACCAACGCTCCCAGCCTGAACACCGGTTTCGGCCTGAGCTCCGCCGGCGACGCGGTTTACCTTTTCGATCCCACGGCCTCGCTGGCCGACTCCATCGCGTTCGGCCCGCAGGCGGCGGATTTTTCCATCGGCCGCATTCCGGACGCCACGCCGCGATGGACGATCAACCTCCCGACACTCGGCTCGGAGAACATTGAGGCGTCCACGGGGGACCAGACCAGCCTGCGGATCAACGAGTGGGCGGCGAGTGTGGCGGGCGGGCCCGACTGGTTTGAGCTTTACAATCCCAGCTCGCAGCCGGTGGCGTTGGGGGGCCTCTACCTCACCGACAAGCTTTCCAACCGCAACAAACACCTCATCGCGGCGCTTTCGTACATTGGCGTCTCGACCAACGCCTACCGGAAGTTCATCGCCGACAGTGACACGGCCCAGGGCCCCCAGCATGTCAACTTCTCGCTTGACGCGGCGGGCGAGGCGCTCGGGTTGTTTCCACCCGGCACCACGCCGGCGATTGACACGGTGGTTTTTGGGCCTCAAACCGTTGGCATCTCGGAAGGCCGGCTGCCGGACGGCTCGGTTCATCGCGCGTTTCTGCCTGTGCCCAGCCCGGGCGAGGCCAATTGGCTGCCGCTGAACAGCGTTTTCATCAACGAGGTGCTGACCCACACCGACCTGCCGCTGGAGGATGCAGTGGAATTGTTCAACGCCGGCCCGAGCGCCGTCAACCTCGGCGGCTGGTACTTGAGCGACTCGCGGCGCGAGTTGTTCAAGTTCAGAATTCCGGACAATACGATTCTGCCGGCCGGGGGATACAAGGTTTTCTACGAGTATCAATTCAACGCCGATCCGCTTTCGCCGGAGAGTTTCGCTTTCAGTTCTGCGAAGGGCGACGAGGTCTGGCTCATCGCGTGCGATACCAACGGCGTCCCCACCGGGTACCGGGACCGGGTCAGCTACGGCCCTCAATTCAACGGGGTGTCGTTCGGGCGGTTTGTCACCAGCCAGGGGGCCGAGTTTACGGCGCAGAGCGCGCTTTCCTTTGGCACTTCGGTGACGCGCACCAGCCCGACCAACCAACTGCCGCTGTTCCGGACGGGTACGGGCGCGCCCAATGCCTACCCTCGAGTGGGGCCGGTGGTGATCAGCGAGATCATGTACTGCCCTCCGCCCATCGGCACCAACGACAACGTGTCGGACGAATACATCGAATTGCACAATCTTTCCGGGGTTGCGGTGCCGCTCTTTGACGTGACGCATCCGACCAACGGCTGGCGCCTGGCCGAAGGGGTGGATTTCACTTTTTCGACCCCCCATTCCCTGCCCCCGTTCGGCTTTCTGGTCGTGGTCGGTTTCGACCCGGCGACCAACGCGACGGCGGCGGCGGCCTTCCGCGCCAAGTATGGGGCCGGCAGCGTTCTGGTTGGTCCCTGGTCCGGCAAACTCGCCAACGGCGGCGAGGTGATCGAACTGCAGGCGCCGGACCTGCCGCAGACGGTACCCGGGCCGGACTTCGGCCTGGTGCCTTATGTGACGGTGGACCGGGTGGCCTATTCGCCGGCGCCACCCTGGCCGGCCAACAGCGAGGGTCTGGGACTGTCGCTGCAACGCCTGACACTGACGGCCTATGGCAATGAGCCCACCAACTGGATCGCGGCGCCGCCCACCGGCGGCTCCGGCGGTGAGGCTGACACGGACGGCGACGGCATGACAGATGAGTGGGAGGACACCCATGGGTTGGACAAGTCTGCCAACGACGCCGGGCTGGATCCCGATCTGGACGGCTTCACCAACCTGCAGGAGTTTCTGGCGGGAACTGACCCGCATAACAGCGGCAGTTACTTGTGCTTCAGCAGAGTGACCGTTTCGCCGGCAGGCATTGAACTTCGGTTCGATGCCCGGGCGGGTCGGACTTACTCGCTGCTCTACAACGAAACGCCGGGGATAGGGCCGTGGCAAAAGCTCGCCGACATCCCGGCTCCGGCGACTGACCAGCCCACACTCATTATGGACAGCAGCGTATCGGCCAGTGCCGGCCGGTTTTACCGCTTGGTGACGCCAGCCGCGCCCTGAAGCTTCGCAACGAACCTGAGATGAAACCGCCGATTCTCAAGACATTCGCGGCCTGCGCGCTGGCCGTGGCCACGATGCCGCTGGCCGCCCAGGTGGTCATTACCGGTATTGCCGACAAAGCCGTTTATACTGATCGGGCAGCGTTCAGTGTCACCGCCCAAGCCGGGTACAGTTGCGGGGCGCGCCTGGATGGAAACCCCGTTCCGCTTGGGGTCTCGGTCCCGGTCACCAATGCCGACTACCACGAGTTGTCCGTATCGGCCACCAACAACAGCACCACCACCGTCACCAGGCAGTATGTCCGCTTCATTGTAACCTCGAGCGAACGAGGGAACACCGAGAACGGTTTGCCGCCCTGGGTGCCCTACCCCGTGGTCAATTCCGCGCCCGAGGAATTTGCCGGCAGCCAATTGCGGCTGATCGTGCCGGAGAGTTTTCCCGCCGGCCATCCCGTGCCAGTGGTGGCGTGGGTGGAGGACAGCGCCGGCCACGCGCTTCGCGCCAATGGCCTTCTGCAGGCGCCCGGCCAGTCCGCGATCCAGCTCCGGCGGGGCGTCGGCTCGGGCTTTTTGCCCGCTCCCCCGGCTCCGGGACCGCTCGACTATGCCGCCGAGGTGGGCGGATTGACAGCCAACAAGGTGATTGACATCGAAACCCACACTTCATGGACCCCGGTCTCCGGCATCGTGAACGGCGCCGTCACCTGGCCGGCGGGATCGAGAATCGCCGTCCACCAGAATCTCACGATCCCGGCCGGATCCTCGCTGACCATCGGGGAAGGAACCGTGGTACGGCTGGCTTACCGGGTGAATCTGACCAACAGCGGCAGCCTTGTGATCCAAGGCACAACGGCGCGGCCGGTGGTGTTCATGGCCGAAGACCCGGGACAACCATGGGGCGGGATTATCATGCATTGGGCGGGCGCGCAACTCGAGGCCAGGGGCACGATCTTTACCGGCAGCGGCGCCGAGTCATGCTTTTTTGACAGCCAGTTTTGCGCCCGGCCCGGAGCGCCGCACAGCCATCGCGGCGAGCAGGCGCTGCTTTCGTGCATCGGGTCGGGGATCAGCGTTTCGATGAGTGACTCGGCCGCCATATCGCTGGCCGGCCAGTTTGGCCACTCGGTTGAGGGAGGCTCTTACACCTTTCGGTTTACACGGTTTCTGATGCAGCGCTGCACCACCGGCGGGGAGTACACCGGCGCGGCCTTCAGCGTCAACGACAGCGCCTTTATCGAATGTCCCGCAGACACCGGCCAGTTCGCGGATGCGGACAACGATTGTCTCTATCTGGTGGACGGCACGCACGGGTTCACCAACACTTTATTGGGGTACTGCAAGGACGACGCGATGGACTCCGGGGCCAGCGGCGCGGGTGTGTTTAACTACGAGGATTGCTGGTTCGAATCGGCTTTTCACGAGGCCAACTCGCTGTCCGGCACCGGGAAGCGAGTCGTTCATCGCCGGAGCGTTTTTCTGAATTCGGGCCAGGCGCTGGAGGCCGGCTACGAGAGTCCGGAGGGCATCCTGGAGGAGTGCCTGGCCATAGGCAATGTCGTGGGCGGCCGGTTGGGGGACAACTACGACTGGACCTACAACGGCTTTTTGCGCGCGACGAATAGCATCCTGATTCACAATTATCGCGATGTATGGGGCATGAACTGGGCCGATTGGAGCTACCGCACCGGCCAAATGGCGGTGGCGAGCAACTACCTGACGGCGCCGGACCCATTCTGGCCCTCCAATTCAGTGTGGAATCCGGAAGCGCACGCGCCGCTGCTCGCGGGGTATTTCAACGGGCCTGCGGACAGCCCGGTGGGAATCGCCTTCGCTCTCTGGTCCGAGCGGCTGGCACCCGGGACGACGGCGATCCCCGTGAGACTGAGCCGTTTCAGCACCAACGTGGTTTCAGTTCAATACCGCGCTGAAAGCGCGGCGGGTGTGCACGGTTCGGGCGTGCTTGCGTTCCAGCCGGGCGCAATGGTCAAGAGCATCTCTCTGGCCGGTCTTTGCCCGGCGGAGGCGGAAGTGGTCTCGATTCGCCTGCTGGAGCCTGAGAACGGCCGGCTGACCGGCCTGAGCCAGGTTTTCGTTGTGAATTCGCAGGCGGATCCCAACTCACCCCTGAGCCTGATTGCCAAGGGAGCCACGTGGCGGTTCCTGGACATGGCCACGAACCTGGGAACCGCCTGGATTGACCCCGCCTTCCCCGATGCCGACTGGAAGAGCGGTCCGGCCCAACTCGGTTTTGGAGATGGAGACGAGGTAACCACAATGGCCAGCAACGGGCAGGTGACCACGTATTTCCGCCACGCCTTTGTCGTGGAGGAGCCGGCGCAGTTTTCGACTCTGACGCTGGGGCTGCTTCGGGATGATGGCGGCATGGTGTATTTGAACGGCACGGAAGTGTTTCGCAGCAATCTTCCGCTGGGGCCGGTGGATTACCTGACGCTGGCCACCAACGCCCTGGCCGAGGACGAAACCAGTTACTTCCACACTCACAGTGTCACGGCCGGCTGGCTGCGGCCAGGCACCAATGTGGTCGCGGTCGAGATTCATCAGTCCTCGGTCACCTCTTCGGACTTGAGTTTCGATTTCTGGCTCGAGGGTCTTGGCCCTTCCGCTCCCCTGCTCTTGCGACGAGCCCGGATCGGCAACCAACTAGTGCTGTTCTGGAGCGGAGAGGGTTTCATCCTGGAGGCAGCCGCGGCGTTGTCCGGTCCGTGGTCTGCCGTTGGCGGCAACAACCCCCAGGCCGTTGACCTGGGCGGGCCGCAACGGTATTTCCGGCTGAAGCGGTGACGACCGCGGCCCGGGGGAGGCGCGTCCTGGTCGGGCGCTTACGGGGCGTAGGTTTCGGCGTTGTGGTCGGCGCCGTGGCACGTCAAGGAGCAATTACCGCGGCGGGTGCCGGTCGAAATATACTCGAGCCGGCTGTTCGAGGAGGCTGACACGTAGTCGCGATTGAAGTTGATGAGGTGGGGGACGGTTTGGACGCCGTGCGAGTCGTGACAGGTGGTGCAGGCGGCGCGTTGATCCACGACGTGGAGGCGGTGGTAAGGGAAGCTGTCATCGGCGAGGATGCTGACGCGGTCGTGACATTTATAACAGAGGGCGTAGGTGCCGGCGCTTTCGGTGTTGAAGTCCTGAAGAACAAGCTGCCGCTCGAGGATGGGCTGGTAAATGGAGCCGTGAGGGCCGTTGGGGCCGGAGTTGCCGGTGGCGGGGCTCTGGTCGCTGTTGTGGCAATCGGTGCAGTAAACGCGGCTGGTCGTGCTCCAGCCGGGCAGGAGGCTGGGAACCGAGGGGTTCTTGCCGGCCGTAATGACGGGATGGAAGGAGGCGTTGGCGGCCTGAAATTCCAGGCGGGTGTTGGTTTGCACGAACTGGCGGTTCACGCGAGCGGGCCCGCGATTCAGACTGTCGGCGTGACACCGGAAGCAGAGCTCGTACTCCATGGTGAGAGGCTCGGCGACGGTGCCGACCGAGGTAATGCCTTTGACCCCGGCCAGGGCGCCGGAGGCCAGGGGCGCCTGGGCGGAAGAGCTGCGTGAAGCGTGCGGGTTGTGGCAATCCACGCACTCGACATGGCGCGGGGCGTTAACGGGGTCTTCGGTGGGGTCATGAACACCCGAGGCGTCGAGGATGGGATGGGCGCTGAACTTATTGAACTCGGGCTGCAGGTTGTGGGTGGCGACATTGCCGTTGTGGCAGGAGAAGCAGTTATCCTCCTCGAGGAGGTGGGTTAGGAGGCGGGGTTTGGTGCCGGCGGCGTGGGAGGCGTGGCAACTGGCGCAGGCGTTGGCCGCCACGGTGGTATTGGTCGAGTGCGGCCAGGGATTCAGGCCGGCGCCGTTCCAGGTTTTGTTCGAGAGGCGGTGGGCGGAATCCGCCCAGTAGTTGGGGTTGTGACATTGCAGGCAGAGGGCGGAGGCATAGTTGTCCTGGACGAGGAACTTGCCGTATTGATTGTCGTGCGGATCATGGCACGAGGTGCATTGCAACTGGCTGGTGTGGTCGAGCCGCACCTTGTTATTGAGCGTGGCTGGATCGCGCAATTGGCCGTGGGCGGAAGCCAGGGCGCTGTCATAAACAAAGGAGATGGGGTGGTCGTCGGAAAGGTCGGTGCCGAGGTTGGCCGGGCCCACCGGCATGGTGGTAACGGCATTGCGCATTTCGATGGGGGTGGAACGGCTGTGGACCATTCCGAGCGCGACCGTTCCGTCATGACAGCTTAGGCAAAGTTTGGACGCGCCGGTGGGCTGGCCGATGGTGGCTTTGGCGGTCGAGCTGCTGTACGGGATGTAGGCGGCCTGGGACATGGCATGGTTCCAGAGCGGCAACTCGCCGGTGCCGCGGTGCGGCGTATGACAGAACAGGCAAACCTCGGACTCGCTGGTCGCCTTGATGGCGCCGCGGCCGGCGATGGAAAGGTCGTGTTTCGAGGCGAGGATGGTGTCGGCGCTCGCGCCAAGCGGCTGGAGGAGGAGGACCATGCCCAAGCCAGCCAGCAGCAGGAAGGCTCCGGGACTGAGGCGGCGCCCGAAGTTGGACGCAGGACCAGAAGGGTAATGGACGAAATGCCAGAAGCTCATGACGGGCCAATGTATTTGAAGATCTGCAGCCGACGGTTATAGGAATCGGCGACATAAATCTCGTTGTTGCGGCTGATGGCGATGCCGTTGGGCAGCCAGAATTCGCCCGCAGCCGATCCGGCGCCACCGAAGGCGAGGAGGAAGCGGCCGGAGCGATCGAAGATTTGAACGTTATCAAACAAGGCATCTATCACATAGACATGGCCGAAGGAATCGGTGGCGACGCCTTTGGGCCGGCTGAACTGGCCGGGGCTGTCGCCCATTTGGCCGACCTGGGCGACGAACCGGCCGGAACCGTCCAGGATTTGCACGCGGCTGTTCATGGAATCGGTGACCAGGAGATGTCCCTGGACGTCAGCCGCCAGATGCGTGGGGAAATTGAATTCGCCAGGGCCGTCGCCACGGCGGCCGAATTCGGCGAGGAATCCGCCTTGAAGATCAAACACGACGATGCAGTGGCGGAGCGAGTCGGCGACACAGAGGCGGCCATTGCTGATGGCCAGGCCGGCCGGGCGCTCGAGGCGATTGGTGATCTGGCCGCGAAGTCGGCCGGACGCGTCGAAGGTGATCACCCGCCCGAGGCCGGAATCCGCAACAAACAGCAAGTCCCTTTGCCTGGCCACCGCGACAGGTGAGACAAAGCGGATGGAGCCGATCTGGGTCCAGCGATGCCATTTCTTTTTCGTACGATCGTAATAGCAAACGGCGCTGGCGCCGGTGTCGGTCACGCACAGGTTGTCGGATTCGTCCAGAGCGATGCCGAAGGGTTTGAGCAGCGGCTCGTTGCCCTTGTCTGACCCGGTGAGCCACTGGCCGAAGCGGGTGAAAGCCGACCGGCTGATGCCCAGGTCGGCCGGACGCCACACGCTCCGGGAGTAAGCGATGCGGGCGGGTTGTGGCGGTTCCGGCCAGACCAGAGGTGTGGCCGGTTCGACCGCCGCCGCCGGGCGGGACACGCGAGCGCAGCCGGTGAGGACCAGCAGAAGGCCAGCCCCCAACACCGCAGCGGCCAGCAGCGGCAAGGCGGCGGACCGGGCGCCAGCCGGCGGCGCGCTTTGGCGGCCCTGGCTGCGGCTCAGAAGGAAATGACGTCCGACCCACATCGCGAATGCTCAGAATATTCGTTTGAGCCGGACAAAGAGCAAATGCTTTTGCCGTTCCTGTTGGTCCAGGTAGAGCTCGTAATCGTAATCGTAACCCACATTCAAGGTGGTGCGGCCGATGACATAGCGGAGGGAGGGGCGAAAGGTGGCCAGAATCTGCTCAGGCCCGAGCCCCCGGCGATAGGCCACGCCCGCGTCCGCGTCGAGGGCGAGGCGGCGGCTGAGGGCGCGGCGGTAACGGGTGGTGAAGCGGTAGTCCTCCTCGGTGCGGTTGAGACTGGTGAAGTCGGTCAGTGTTTCGGTGAAATCGAGGTTGAGCGAAGAGACCTCGTCCAGCCGGAACATAAAGGCCTGGAAGAGGCGGGCCACGTTGTAGTCCGAATCGGTGGAATCGTAGATTTGGTATTCCGCCCCGGCGCGGAACCAGCGCCAGTTGAAATCGCTGCCGACGGTGTAGCTGCTGTATTCCTGGATACGGAGATCGGCGGGGGCATTATTGTCGTTGATGTTAATGCGGCCGTAGATGCCGAGCAGGTTCCTCCAGAGATCGAAGCGGATATGAAACAGGGTGGTGAGCGTCTCATAACTGCCCGGGGGCGTGATGTCACTTTGGTAGTCCACGACCACGGCGGGGGGAATGGGTTCGCCGATGGGGCGCAGCCAGACGATGGCGGTGCGCGAGCCGCGGGGCTCGACGAGGTAATGAAAACCGCTGTAAAAGGTGCGGAGCGGATCGGCCGGGTCGCGCACCACGATGGTGGCCGTAATGACATTGGGAAACTCGAGGAGGAAGCTCCAGGGACCGGCGCCGGGCTCGCCGGCCGCCGTGACGGCATGGCGCTCGTTTTCGACGGTGCGGACATCGCCGGTGTTGTCCTGTTCGGTGTGGTCCAGGAACACGGAGGCGCCGAGGCGCAAATGATGCTCGTCGGTGAGGCGCTTGGTATAGACCTCGGAGATGCCGCCGCCGATGCGGGTGATGGAGCTGGAACTGTTGGCGTCCGAGCTTTCGGAATCCGAGCCGCGAACAATGAGGCTGGAGCCGAGGCTGTCATAAAGCTGGTGGGAGAGAGTGCCCTGGCCGTTGAAATTGTCCGAGGTGAAGAGGTCGGTCTCGAAATGGTCGTAAACCAGGTCGTATTGGCTCCGGAGGTTGGGGCGGTGCTCGGCGCTGAAGCCGAGGTTGCCGATGTATTCGTCGCTGGTTTCGAAGGTGGTGTCGCGTTTGACCAGGCTGGCGCTGGCGTGGAGGCGGTATTGATCCGCCGCGCCAAACCGTTCGTTATCACCGATCGAAACCGCATGGTCGGTCCCGTCGCTGAGAGCCGGGCCGTCCGCGCGGGTGTATTGGCTGAGGCTGTAGCTGAGCAGGCTGTCGCCGCGGTCGCGGCGATGCCGCAGTTCGAGGTTGGCGTTGTCCTCGTCAATCACCGTTTCCTGCGTGACATCCACGGTGTTGGTTTGGGGAATAAAGACGGGGGTGCCGCCGATCCACACGGGCACGAGGGTAACCTGGTTGATCGGGTAGCGGCTGGAGCCGTTCTCGCCGCGATGCTGATAACCGGCGGTGAACAGCCACGGTTCCCGGTCCCACATCAGGCGGCCGCCGTAGCGCCAGCTTTCGACCAGCGTGCGAGTGAAGAAGTCATTGTCGCGGTAGGAATGATCGTAACCGGCAAAGGCGGAGGCATTGAAGGGTTTGTCGGCCAGAAAGAGCAGTTCGGTGGAAAAGCTGCCGAGATACTGCCATTCGCGGGTGGTGGTCGAGGTGCTGCTGCGCACCTGGTATTCCGAATAGCCGAAGGCCCCATCAAGGCGGAGGAAATACTGCAGCAGGTTGGGATGGTAAACCGAACCGTTGGCGTTGAGGCCGATGGCCGGGCCGGCAAAATACCGCTGGTACGTCACCGAAGTCCCCGAGTTTTCGACGCGCGTTTGCTGGTAGTTGCCCTCGGCGTACACGCCGGCGCTGACCTCGGACAGCCGGAAGGTGAACCACTGGGGCTCGATGTAGCGGGGCTGGTAGCGGGCCTGCGCGAGGGCGCGGGAATTGGCGCCCGCGACCGCCACCCATAACAACAGCAGCAACCAGAAGCGCGCGTTGTGCATGAACCCAAACATCATTTAGGGGAGGTGTCTGGCGGAGCGGCCGCGGCTTTTGCCCCCGGCTTGAGGAACAGTTTTTCCGCTCCGGCGTGCGGATCGTGGCAGGTCGAACAGCCTTGCTGAGGCGGGGCCTTCGCGTGCGCTTCGACCGCGGCCATGTCTTTCTCCTCGTGGCACTCGAAGCAAACCTGCCGGGAATCCTTGAGCAACAGAGCCGGTTCGGCCGCATGGTGGGGGGCATGGCAGGAGGCGCATTCGCCGTTGGCAGCGGGATCATGCTTGAAGGGGGCCTTTTCGATCGCCTGTTGGAGGTCTTCATGGCACTCGAAGCACAGTTTGTCCTGGGCTTTGGTCAGCAGCCCTTTGAACTCCGAGCCGTGGGCCTGGTGGCAGGAGCTGCACTCGCCGTTTTCGACCGGCTGATGTTTGACCTTGGCCTCGGCCGGGAAAGGATCATGACACTCGGCGCACAACGAGGCGCCGGTTTGGAGCAGCAGGTGGGGGTTGGCTGATCCGTGGGGGTCATGGCAGCCGGTGCAGTCCCCGTTTTCGGCCGGCTGATGTTTCACTTTGAGCTGCGTCAAAAAGTTGTCATGGCATTCAAAACAAATCTGCGTCTGGGGCCCCTTCATCTTGACCGAAAACCTCGAGACATGACATTCGGTGCAGCGTTTGTCTTCGTAGGGCGGGTGGGCCGTGAAGGCATGGAGGACCGGGGTGGGAGCAGGGGCGGGAGCGGCTTGGGGAACGGCCAACGGGCGCCCATCCTCGTCGTATTGCAGGCGGGCGACCGCGTTGGTGGCGCCGGGAGCCGGGACGCCGTCGAAGAAAAAAGTCAGCCAGCGGTGCTGGGTATGCGTGCTGCAACCAACCAGCAACCCGACGCCGAGAAGCACAATCCAAAATCCCGCCTCCGGCGCGCACCGACGGCGGGTCGAGTCAGGGGTGGCGGACATGCTTAAAGGGACCGAGAATCGTGCCGGAGCGGAGGGTCAAAAGGCCTAACGTTTCTTGAGGAAGCCATAGACGCTGACTTTGCGGGGGCCGGCCTGGTTGGTCACCAGGATGAGGTATTCCAGCTTCTGGCCGGGCGCGACATATTTTTGGAACAAGCCCAGGTTTTCATAGTCAATCGTCAGGCCGGCGGGCAGGTAAAGGGCCGCCGGGCCGCTGGACTTGGGCTCGCCGAACCACATCAGGAGCCGTCCTTCGGGGTCGAAGATTTGCGCGACCGGGGCGGCCGCGTCAATCACGTAGCAACGATTCTCGCGGTCCACCCCGATGCCCTTGGGCATGGCGAATCGGCCCGGGGTGACGCCCAGTTCGCCAATGGTCCGCAGGTGATTGCCTTGCGCGTCGTAAATTTTGATGGCAAAGCCGCCGGTATCGCTGACGTAAACGCTGCCATCGGCGCCAATGGCCACGTTGGTGGGTTGAAAAAGGCGCTTTTGTTCTTCGGTGGCGGCAGCCGGAAACGTTCGCAGGAGTTGGCGGGAGGCCTTGTCGTAAACGCGCACACAATGCGCCTTCAAGTCCGTCACATAAAGCCGGTCCCCGGCCAGGGCGATGCCACAGGGCTTCATCTCGTCCTTGACGCCCATCGCTCCCAGATAGTTCAGGTCCTTGTCAAAGATGAGCACCTGCTCGCGGCCGGTGTCGGTAATGTACATGGTGCCGTCGTCATCCACCGCAATATTGATGGGCACCTTGAAGGCGCCCGCGCCGACGGGTTTGAGGTAGCGCATCTTTCGAGCCGCCAGATCGGCGATGCTCACGTTAACCGCCTGTGTATCGCAGACGTAAATCTTTCCCTTCTTGATGGCGACGCCGTAGGGCTTGATGATGGGGCGGTAAATCCGCTCCTTGCCGACGATAAAATCGCTGAACTTGCCGCGGGCGCCCAGCTCCGTCTCCGAGCCGTAACTCATCAGGTACTGGACGCGCGGTTCGTCGGGCGGGGGCGGGAACAGCACGTAATTGGCCGGCGCCGGTTTTTGAGTGGCGCAACCCGCGGCCAGGAGCAGGAGCGCCACGGGCCAGAACCAACCACGCAAGGCTTTGCAGATCGTCGTCATAGATCAACCATTCGTGTTTATTGAGCGCGGACAGTGTAGGGGGCTGCCCTTTGGCGTGCAGCAAAAAACCACTAAAACCCTGGAAACACCTTGCGCCGCGGGACCGGCCGCCTGCCGGTTCAACCTCGGGCCAGGGCAGGTGTTGTGGCTGAAAGCGAAGAGGCCCTGTTTGACAGGGCCTCTTCGGTGAGAGAACGGCGGTTACTTGATGTGGCAGGTGCGGCAGGCCAGGCTGCCGCGGCCGTCAGCATCCGAGCCGGTGATCTTCATCAGGATGCCACTGGAGGGCGCCGAGCCGATGAGCTTGTGCACATCGTGGCAGGAGGAGCACTGCATCTTGCCGCCGACCAAGAGGGCTTCGTCAATGGTTTTGCCTGTCAGACTAATTCCGCTCCAAGTGGACGGTACGGGAGGAGTCTGGACGGTCAGGGCCGTCTTGGGGTCGCCAATTTTGTAGGTGCTGGGATTTTCGAGCCCGCCGTCCAGCAACGCCAGGCTGGCGTCGTAGGTGAACGAGATCGGGTGAGTCGTGTGCAGGTCGGGACCGATCTGCGCCGCCGGATCAATCATGACTGCCGCGCCGTTGGTCCCGCTGAGGGAAGCATTGATGGCGACCGTGCCGTCGTGACAGCTCAGGCACGCCAGCGAACTGCCGGTGGGCGTTCCGTCGGAAGTGCCCTGGAAGGTCGGGCTGTCATACATGACGAAGGGGCCGCCGGAAGTCGCGTGGACCCACAACGGAACGATCTGGGCGTCATCGGTATGATGCGCCGCATGGCAGGGAGAGCAGACGCCGGACCGGGTATTCCAGGTGTTGTTCGTTCCCGAGAAGTCGTGAACGGAACCTTCGATACCTCGGTTGACCGCCGCCTGTGCAAGGAGGGGCAGGGAAAGTGCCACCCCAACCAGGAGGAGTTTTAGTGTTCTCATACTACTTTCTACTAGCTACCAGCACGTGCTGTGTTGTTTGTTACTGTCGGTTGGCGGCGCCGGTTGGGCGCCGCGCTCACGCGGTCTCGACCGGAGACCGCGCGTTTCCACGAAAGCAGATCGGCGGCGAGCTCGCCGGCCGGTCGTTTCGTTGAAAGTGGCGCGATACGGAACCATATCTGAGGCATCGTGAGGGTCCCGGCTCATCCCGTTTGCACGGACGCGAAGTCCCACGCGGGCGGCGACACCGGCGGGCGGATGCCGGCGGGGACGGCGGGCCCATTGAAGCGTTGCATCAATTCGCGGGCGCTTTGCTCGATAAGGGCGCGGCAACGGACCAGTTCCTGTTCCCGCAGCCGGACGTTTTCGCGGACGATTGTTTCCAGATGATCCACGTTGTACAAGTACACATTGGGCAACTGTTGAACCTCCGGCGCCACGTCGCGCGGCACGGCGATGTCAATCAGAAACAGGGGCCGGTTCCGGCGCGCGGCCATCACGCCGGCGACCTGGTCCCGGTGAAGAATGGTCTGCGGCGCGCCGGTGGAGGTGACCACGATGTCGGCGCTGGTCATGGCCTCGAGGCAGCCGTCCATGCCGACGGCCCGGCCGCCGAATTCGGCGGCCAGGAGCTGCGCCCGCTCGGGTGAGCGATTGGCCACGACCACCGAGCGGATCCCCTTCTTGGCCAGGTGCCGGACGCAGGCTTCACCCATTTTGCCGGCGCCGATGATCATGACGGACTTGTCGGAAAGGTTGTGATCGAAAATCCGCTCGGCCAACTCGACGGCGACGCTGCCAACAGAGGTCGCCCCGCGGCCAATACAGGTTTCGGTGCGGATGCGTTTGGCGGTCTGCAGGGCGGTTTGGAACAGGCGGTTGGTGATGCGGCCGGTCAGCTTCGCCTGGTGAGCGGCCTGGTAGGCCTGTTTGACCTGGCCGGTGATTTCAGTTTCGCCGATCACCATCGAGTCCAGACCGCTGGCAACCGAGAAGAGGTGTTCGACCGCCTCGGCCCCTTCCTTGAAATAGAGGTAAGGGGTAAAGTCCAGCTCCGCTGAGCTAAGCAACTGAAACAGGCGGTGCGCCCTGCCCTTCGCCCAGTCGGTCACCCCGTAAACTTCGACCCGGTTGCAGGTCGAAAGCAGCACCACCTCGGAGAGGTTGCCGCCGAGCTTGAGGCGGCAACCCTGACAACGCAGGCGCGAGGCATGGACCGCCAGCTTCTCGCGGACTTCAACAGGCGCGGTTTTGTAGCTCAGGCCGGCGACGAACAGTTTCATAGGGAGAGCGGTATAGACTGGATGAAACAATTCTTGCGTTGATCATCGCTAATTCAAGTTACTCGTCTGATTTCACGTGCACCAGCTTATGAAAAGGGCGGTTTGCTGCTTTTCGCGGGTTGGCAATAACTTTGCATTTTTTGCCATGGGCATTCAATAGCAGTAAAATGCATTCTAATGCCCGCCTGAGGCAAGTTCAGCAAAGGTGGTTTTCTGACCCCGGCTGCGCAGACGGGGAGGTCGGTGGTAAAGCGGCGGTTTGGGCTCCCCCCGATGTTTCCTCGGGCCCGGGCGAGGCCGTGACTGCCACCGCCGGGTCCAGCGGATGCTCCTCTTGAGCCCAGTGTTTGCTCACCCGTCCGTTCCAGCAGGCCCAATTGAGGGGATAGACATCGGGGTCGAAGATGACATGGTAGAAATGCCACACGAGGATGGCGAGGCAGGCCAGGATGGCTTCGTAATAGTGGATGGTGAGAGCAACATCCACGGCCCACCGCGGGAGGAAACGGGTGACATCCACTTTGAACCAGATCATCAGGCCGGTGATGCCCATGATGACGGTTCCCCAAACCACCGCCCAGTACTCCATTTTCTCCGCGTAGCCGAAGCGGCCGATGCGCGGCTTCTGGGGGCTGAGGCCGGTGAGGAACCGGGCGTTGTCGCCCAGGTCGGCGAGGTCCTTTTTCGCCGGCAACAAGTCCTTGACCAATTGGCGTCCGTCCTGCCGGGCGAGGATGTAGTAAACATGGTAAGCGCCCACGGCGAGGAGGACCACGCCGGCGACGCGGTGGCTCCAGCTCCGGAACCATTCGCTCGAACCCATCATCCGCGAGAACCATGAATCCGGGAACTTCAGGGCAAAGCCGGTAATGGCGAGGACGATGAAGCTGAGCGCGAGCACCAGGTGTTGCATGCGCTGTGAAAAGTTCATGCGCAGGACGGTCAGATCGGCCGCGCGGTAGCGGGCGACGACTTTGCGCCAAAAGACCAGGAGGTTGTGGGCGAGCATGAAGCCGATCGTGCCAAAGATCAGGACCAGGTAAATGCGGCGGACCCACCAATTGACTTTGCCGCCAATCCCCTCGCCTTGGCTTTCGGCGGAGACGTGGATTTTGCTCTCGACGAAATTGGCGGTGGCGCCGGCATGGCACTTGCCGCAGGTTTCGATCAGGTTGTCTTTGTGGATGCTCGAGCGCGGGTCGGAGGAAGGGAGGATTTTGTGCACGCCATGGCAACTGGCGCAGTTGGCGGCAAGCGTGGAACCATATTGGGCGGCGAGGCCATGATAACTTTCGAAGAAGGTTTTGACGCGGTCGGGCGGCAGGCGGTACTTGGTGTTCAGGCGCTCGGAAGCGTGGCAGTTGCTGCACACCTCCGCGGAAATCCGGAGGGGGCTGCTCCCCTTGAGCCCCTGGATTTGGTGTTCGTAATGGCAGTCGGTGCAGGTCGGCGCTTCGCGGCGGCCCAGGGCGGTGGCCTTGCCGTGGACACTCTCGGCGACATCCCGGGCGGCTTCCTCGTGGCAGGCGCCGCACGTCTCGCCCAGCCTCGAAAAATGGAGCGGCGATTCGGGGGCGGTTGGTGGAAGGATGGAATGTCCGCCGTGACAATCGCTGCAGGTGGCGGAGCCGACTTCACCGCGGGCCAGGGCCAGGCCGTGGACGCTGGCGCCGTAACTGGCCGATTGTTCCTCGTGGCACTGGGCGCAATGCACCGGCTCGGCGGCCACCTCGTCGTCCGGATGCTTGTCGGTGATGTCGCTGTGGCAACTGGCGCAGGTGTTGGTTTTGTGGACCGAACCTTTGAGTTTGTCCACGTCCACAAAGAGGGAGATGGCGCGACCGGCCGCATTCGTTTTGTACAAATCCTTGTCCGAGTGGCAATCCATGCACGAGCTGTCCTTGATCTCCTCCGCGGCGGAGAGGGCAAGGGGTCCTCCGGCCACCAAGCCGGCCAGGAGGGCAACCGCCAACAGCAAGTGACGAAAAGGCACCATGGTCAAGTCAATGGACCAGCCGGGTCGTCATGGCGTAAATGATGAGGAGCAGGAGCAGGACGCCCAACCCGAAGAAGATGTAACCGAACGAGCGCGCGATGCCCTTCCAGCGCTGCCATTCGTCGCGGACGCGGAAATCCTCCAGGCGGCCTTCGGCGACCAGGCGGTCGTACCACCGGCGGCGCTCGTGGAGCATCTCGTTCTTGGAGACGCGGCCGGAGAAGATGACGGTGTCCATGGGGAACTTCTCGATGCGGAAATGGGTGTTGAAGAAGTGGATGGAGAAGATAAAGCCGGCGGCCAGCAAGGCTTCGTCGGAGTGGATGATCAAGGCGACGTTAATGATCCAGCCCGGAAGGAACGAGGTGAAGAATTCCGGGAACCACATGATCAGCCCCGAGGCGCCAATGATGAAGACACCCCAAAAGACGGCGAAGTAATCGAATTTTTCCCAATAGGTCCAGCGGTCGAATTGGGGTTTGGGCCCTTTGCCGAAGAACCACTTATTGTGGGCGACGAAATCGCGCCAGTCATGGAGGGTGGGAACCATTGAGTCCGGGCCGAAGAGGACATTCCAAATTCGCCTGGCGCTGACCCGTCCGGTTTGGGGGTCGCGCACCTTGTGGCGGCCATGCCAGGCTTTTGCGGCCAGCGAGGCCAGATGCAGGCCGAAATAGAGGAAAGTGACGATGGCGCCGAGGCGGTGGAGGGCGCGGGCGGTTTCCGCGCCGCCAATGAATTGGAAGAGGGTTTTGGCCCAATCGGTGTAATAGAACTTGAGGGGCATGCCAGTGATAACCAGCAGGAGGAAGCTGGTGACCACGAGGAAATGGAGGAAGCGGTCAAAGGGGGCGAAGCGGGTAAACCACTCGCCGCCGGTCTGCGTTTCGATCTTGGCCTCCCGAAATCGTTTTGAATCGTGGAGGTAGAGGTACACGGCGCGGAACAGCCAGGCGATGGTGTGGCCGCCAAAGAAGACGAACACCCCGACCAGGAGGCTGGTCATGAACATGAAAGTCCAATACAAAACCGGGAAACGCTCGCGGTCCAAGGGATTGGCGTGGGGTTGGTAGGCCGCGAAGCCGGCGTTGGCTTTGGGGTGGCATTGCTGACAGGTGGCGACGATATTGCTTTTGGAAAGGCGGGAGTTGGGGTCCGAGGGCGGCAGGACGTCATGGTGGCCGTGGCAGTCGTAGCAGGCGGCGACATCCGAAGCCACATTGGGCTTGCCCAGGGCCATGGCCTTGCCGTGGTAGGTGTCGCGGTAATGGGTGAGGCTGTCCTGGTGGCATTTGCCGCAGCGCTGGTCGCTGGCCATTTTGAAATGTCCGCTGGTCGGGACTTCGACGTCATGGGCCGTGTGGCAGTCGGTGCACACGGGGCCGCGCTTGTCGCCTTTGGCGAGCAACTGGCCGTGCACGCTGGACATGTAGGTTTCCTCGATCTTGTAGTGGCATTTGCCGCAGGTCTTGGCCACGTTGGCGGAATTGATGGGGGAATCGCGGTCCACCGCCCGCTTGATGTCGTGGACGCCGTGACAATCGTTGCACGAAGGGGCGACAATCAAACCCTGTTTGAGAAGTTTCTGCCCGTGGATGCTGTCCATGTAGTGGGACGCGGCCTCCGGGTGTTTCATCTGGTATTCGCGGGTCAGGCCTTCGTTGCTGTGACAGGACGCGCAGGTGCGCGGCAGATTGAGTTTGAAGACCGGGGAATGATCGTTGGTGACGGAGAGGATGTTGTGGGAACCGTGGCAGTCCCAGCAACTGGCGGCGCCGGACGCGCCGAGGGTGTGGCTCACGCCGTGGATACTGTTGGCATACTGCGCGGCCGCCTTTTGGTGACTTTCATTCGGCTCATGGCAGTTGAGGCAGTTGGGCGGAGGGAGTTTGCTTTCGTGGACCAGGTCCTTGATTCCGACATGGCAATCCACGCAGTTGAGTTTGGCGTGGACGGATTGGTCGAAGTGGTTGGTGGTGAACAATTCGAGCGGGACGGCCTTGCCGTTGACGGTCCGGGTATTGGACGGATCATTATGGCAATCCAGGCAATCGGCGTTGGGAAAGACTTCGGCGCCGGCGGCGGCGGGCTCGGCGGCGGGGGCGAGGGTGGGTGTCAGGGCAAGCAGTGCGAAAAGGCACAAGACTCGCCAAACGCCGGAAATACGGAGGAAGGTGTGTGAAGTCATAGAGGGTTGGCAACGTTCAAGGGCAGGCGCCCGGGCCGGCCGCGGCCGGTTGAGGAGGCGAGAAGCGGAGGTGGCCATGAGGTCAGAGACCGCCGGTATGGCAATCATTGCAGGCGCCGTCCACCTCGTCGCCGGGATGTTTGAAGGGTTGGCCACTGGGAGTGAGTTGCTCCAGCTCGGGGCCGCGGCCCTGGGCGAGAATGGTGTGGCAGGCATTGCAATCGCTGGCCTTGACCGAGCGCGATCCGTCGGCGGTTTTGTGGCTGCCATCGTGGCACCGGAAGCAACCGGGCCATTCCATGTGGCCGAGGTTGTCGGGGTAAACCGACCAATTGGCTTTCATCTCGGGGAAGAAGTTGCGCTGGTAGATGGATTGAAGGGTCCGGATGGCGGGCTGAATGCGGGGTTCGCCGGGGTAACGGTCGGTGAGAATGGCGGCAATGGAGGCGAGCGCCTCGGTTTCATTGGTGTAGGAGAGCGTGAGGGCGTAAAGGGCGTTGGTCTTGAGGTAGGGCAGCGTGGGATCCATTCGGCCCTGGCTCAGGGCGAGGTTCACCGCGTCGCTCGGAGTTTGGTAGCGATGAGCGGGCCGGTTGTGGCAGTCCATGCAATCCATGGTTCGCAGCTCGGCCGGGGCGACTTCATTGGTAAAACGCGCGGTGCGGTATTCGGTGACCTTCCCTTCGTTGTCCGTGACGCGGATGTAGGGGATGGTCTGACGGGCGGCGTCGGAGGCGTAGTACTCGACCTTGTTGGCCACGTGCCAGTGAATGCCACTGACCGGGCCGTGCTCGGGATGGCCGCCGCCGACTTTCATGAGCATGCGGACGGTGAAAGGCGTGTTGGTTTCGTCGCTCAGAAAGTAGGCGTAAGTGCGCTCGAGGTTGCCGGAGAATTTTTCGGGCCAATGGCATTGCTCGCAAGTTTCCCGGGCGGGACGCAGGTTTTTGATGGGGGTGGGAATGGGGCGTGGAAACTGGTTGAAGGCGGTGGCGTAAACCTGGTAGGTGCCGGAGAGTTTGGACTTGACGAACCAGGTGGCGCCGGGCCCGATGTGGCACTCGACACAACCGACGCGGGCGTGCGGCCCCTGCTGATAGGTGACCAACTCGGGCTTCATGACGGTGTGACAGGCCTGGCCGCAGAACTGGGTGGACTCGGTGAAATGGTAGGTCTGATAACTTCCGATGGCCGACAGCAGGAGGAACAGCACGGTGCCCGTAAGGAAAAAACCCAGGTTGCGACGGTCCCGCGGATTGCTGAAGTCCAAGACCACTTTGGGCAGGAGCGCGCCCGCCGCTTTGCCCAATCTCCAACGCGTGCGCAAGACGCCGAGCAAGGCCAGCACCAGCCCGAAAATCAGAAACGCCGGCGCCACCAGATACGTCAGAATCCCCACGTAGGGATTCGAAAAGTGGGCCATCGTGTCCACCAGGAACAGCAGGAGGAACGAAAACAGTCCTCCCAACGAGATGGCCAGGCCCGTCAACGTGAGCCAGTTGCGCAGCGGTGAGGGACGCGAAGCAGGGGTATTGGGTTGATTGGTGTTCACAAGTTGCCAAGCCGGAAACGTAGCCGCCCCCCCGGTCGGACACAAGCCCTGCCCGTGCGAACCGGGGGTTGGGAGACGGGCCGGACCGCGGCATTCGGCCCGGCCCGATAACCGTTATTTCTTGAAGGTCCGCATGTGGGCGATCATCGCCTTGATTTCCTCATCGGTGAGGTTTTCGGCGGGCTTCATCAGGACCTTGCCGTCCTTGCTCTTGAGCCCTTCCTTGGTGGCCTTGAAGGCGACGTCATCCTTCAACTCGGCCTGAACTTTGGGATCGGTGTAGTCCTTCGCGCCGAGCTTCTGGCCCATTTTCGTCTGGCCTTTGCCATCATTTCCGTGGCACTTGGCGCATTCCTTTTCATACAGCGCTTTGCCGTCAGCAGCGGCAGCGGAGAGAGCTGCGGCAGCAAAAGCCGCAACCGTGAGTGCGATCAACTTTTTCATTTGTGTCCTGTTTTTTTTGTTTCTTTCTGTTGCAACAGTTTGCGAGCCGCCGACGACCTTTACCGGGGCGCGCGAATTGAACGGTTCGCCACCCTCGGACAGTTGTTCAGGCACTGCGGTCACGGTTCGGCCCGCGTCTGCCGGGGTAATGTGATGGTGGGATTGGGGCGCGGCATTTCCAATCTTGTCAAAGCTGCAACATATTTTGCCATCATCAAAGCTGTTTCAGACAAGCCCCATTAAAGCGGCATGGTTATGGCCAGCACCGGGCGAAGCGGCTTTGCTTATTTTGTGAAAAGGGCAGCAACCCCGCTCGTGGAAGGTGTCACCCCGCAGTTTTCCCAACGAGAACAGGGAGGCCGGCCTGGCAGAGCCGCAGTCGCGGGGTCGCTTTGACCGGCGCTCGACTCGGGTGGGGTGGGATGATTATGCTCGGCGCATGTCATTAAAGCTCGTGAGCGTGGTGGGGGTGGTCGTCTTTCTGGGCATCGCCTGGCTGCTCTCCCTGAATCGCAGGAAATTCCCGTGGCGCACCGTGCTTTGC
>CAZVYG010000075.1:0-23941 GCA_964631605.1 uncultured Verrucomicrobiota bacterium | reverse complement strand
GGCCAGGGCTCGTTGCCCAGACTTTTGGGTGAGGTTTTCTTCCTGCTATCGCCGCAGATAGGCAGCCCGTTCCGCCGGATCGAAATGTTCGAGGGCATAGCGCAGCATGGTGCGGGGCATTTGGGGGGCGTGGGCATCCAGGAAGGCGCGGAGGGCGAGCCGATTGCGTTTGCCGACCTCGCGAAGCATCCAGCCGCAGGCTTTATGCATGAGATCATGTGAATCATTGAGCAAGCGGCGGCAAAGGTCGAGAGTTGGCTCGAAGCGTCCTTGGCGGATGAAGGCGAAGGTGGCCACGACCGCGATGCGCCGGTCCCAGAGCCACGCCGAGTCGGCCCGTTCGCGAAGCAGGGTCATGGTATGGGTGTCGGCGGGGTCGAGGAACCCTCCAACGATGTTGGGCGCGCTCAAGTCCACCAGGTCCCAGTTGTTGATGTGGCGGGTATTTTGCAGGTAAAGGCGGAAGACTTGGCGCCGGGTTGGGGCGTCACCTTCCTCAAAGGCCCGCACCCAGAGCAGCAGCCCGGCTAGACGCAGCTCGTGAATCGGAGACCGAACCAAGGCAAGCGCTTCGCGCGGAGGGAGCGGGCCAAGCTGTCGCAACAGGCCACGAATAACGGGGACTTTCAAACCGATAAAGAGGTCGCCCTCGCCATACTGGCCGGGGCCGGTTTTGAAGAAACGCTGCAGAATGGCGGCCTGGGCGGGATTGGCAGCCGAGGTTAGGGCCTGCGCGAGGTTGGCGGCGCTGGCTGGCGCGCGGACGCCGTCCCGAACTTTGACAATCTTTTTCCGACTCATACAAACGAATGGCTCACCCGGCTTGAAACGGTCGCCTTCGGCGCCGGCCCGGTCTTGCGGCGCGCGCGAAGGAATGTCTTCATCGAGTCCACTAACGTAAAGGGAAAACACACCGCAGGCTTGCGGCGTTCGGGTGCCTGGACTGCGGCCGCGAGAGGAGCTCTTAAAAGGGGGTGGCATGAATTGCAAACTGAGGGCGATTAAAAGCTTGACAAGGTGCCCCCGTTACGACAGTCTAGGGCACTATGAAAGCTCTAAAACTATTCGCAGTTCTATCCTTGTCGTTGGCGACATCCTCCTTTGCCGCCAATCTGGTGGTCAACAGCAGCTTTGAAGACCCGATCACTTATGATGGCCCGCCTTTTGTTGGGTCGTGGGAAGGTTTCATGGGTGGGGGCGCGACCGCTGGGAACAGCAGTGTTCTGCCGCGCACGGGCTTGCAAAGCGTTGCGCTCTCAATCAACAACACGCCCAACACGTTCGCCGGGGTCTTTCAGGATATCCCGGGGCTTGTGTCCGGCACGGAGTACACGTTTGCGGGGTGGCATGTCACCCCGTCGAGTCCGCTGAACCTGGGCGTGGAAGTCCGCATTGAGTGGCGTAATGCGTTGGGCAACAACGAGGTTTCGCGCACGCCGAATCTGACGCCCGTTCCTTCGGCGGAATATTCGCCGTTCAGCCTTACCGCGGCGGTGCCTGCGGGGGCCGACACGGCGCGGATCGTTTACGCGATTCAATCGTTCAGCACCTTCCCGTTGGGCAACGGCACGGTTCACGTGGACGATTTCTCGTTCATGCTGGTTCCCGAGCCTTCGGCGGTCGCCTTACTGGCGTTGGGCGGAGCGGCTGTAATGTTCTTCCGCCGCCAGCGGCGCTGAGCCGCCGGTGCGCGACCAAGCTAGCCGGTTTTGAACGACGGCCACGACAGCGTGGCCGTCGTTGTTTTTCGGGTTGGGGTTCACGCGGACGCAAGGAACCGATTTGAGGCTTCGGGGCAGGGCGGGGGCAGGCCAACGGAGCCAATGGAAATTGGTTGGTCGCCGGCGGAGATTCCCCTTGCCCTCTGCGGGAGCCTGTGCTTTAGTGTGCGCGTTCAGAAACCAATAACAAAATCGAGTCGTTACCTATGAAAACTAAGTTAGCCCTTGTTGCAGTTCTCAGCCTTGCCGCTGCGACACTCAATGCGCAAACCCTTGCCCAGTGGACTTTTGAGGTGAGTGGCCCGGCCTACAACACGACGGTCACCGCCAGCTCGATCAGCGGCATTGTGCCGGAAATCGGCGCCGGATTTGCCTCGGGGGTTCATGCGTCCTCCTCAGCCGCGTGGACCTCTCCGGTGGGCAACGGATCAGCCGAGTCGCTAAGCGTGAATAACTGGGCGGTGGGAGACTACTGGCAATTTGAGGTGAGCACGGTTGGTTATCAGGGCATCCTCTTCACCTTCGATCAAACCAGCAGCAGCACCGGCCCCCGGGATTTCAGGTTGGCCTACAGCACCGACGGCTCCAGCTTTACCGGTTTCGCCACCTACAGCGTGCTGGCCAATTCCTCTCCCAACGCCTGGACCTCGGGCACCTACAATCCGCTGCACACTTACAGTTTCGACCTGAGTTCGGTCACCGCGATTGACAATGCCCCGAACGTGTATCTGCGGCTGATCGCCGATTCAACTGTCTCCGCCAATGGCGGAACCCTGGCGGCCGCTGGAACGGACCGCGTGGACAACGTGACGGTGTCTGTGGTTCCGGAGCCGACGGTCCTGGCGCTGGTTGGCCTCGGCCTGGCCGGTTTGGCGATTACGCGGCGGCGCGCCTGATCGCCCGGGCGGTTCAAGCTTCCTTTGACAGGTACGTTGGACTCGCTGCCGCCATTTGGGGCAGCCAGTCCATTTGGTTTGATAATTCGATAAATGATTATGATTTGATAAATGATTATGAATAGAATGACTCGACGGGAATTTGTGCGGCGGACTGCCGTGGTGAGCGGGGCGGCGGCAATGAGCTTTCCATTTGTGGGGAGGGTGTTGGGCGCGAATGAGCGGATCAACGTGGCGTGCATCGGGGTGGGGGGCAAAGGCGACAGCGACAGCAGTGATGCGCAGGGGTGCGGGGGCAATATTGTCGCGATTTGCGATGTGGACCGGAATACGCTCGAGCGGAAGGGGAAGCAGTTTCCGCAGGCGAAACGGTATCAGGATTTTCGGAAGCTGCTGGATGAGATGGGGAAGGCGATTGACGCGGTGACGGTTTCGACGCCGGACCATACGCATGGGGTGGCGGCGATTCGGGCGATGAAGATGGGGAAACATTGTTTCTGCCAGAAGCCGCTGGTGCAGACGGTTGATGAGGCGCGGACGTTGAGGCAGCTTGCGGCGGAGAAGAAGCTGGCGACGCAAATGGGGAACCAGGGGAGCGCCGAGAGTGGTCTGCGGCGGGCGGTGGAGGTGGTGCAGGCGGGGGTGATTGGGAAGCCGCTCGAGCTGCACGTTTGGAGTAATCGGCCGGTGTGGCCGCAGGGGCTGGAGCGGCCGGCGGGGTCGGATCCGGTTCCGGAGACGCTGGATTGGGAGGCGTGGCTGGGGCCCGCGGCGGCGCGTCCGTTCAAGCGGGATGTTTACCACACGTTCAAATGGCGTGGGTGGTTCGATTTTGGGACCGGTGCGCTGGGGGATATGGCATGCCATACGGTGAATATGCCGTTTCGGGCGCTGAAGCTGGGGTATCCGACCGCGGTGGAGTGCGAGCTGGCGTCGCGGTTTTATCCGGAGACGTTTCCGAAGACGTCGCGGATTCGGTTCGAGTTTCCGGAACGGGAAGGGTTGCCGCCCCTGAAGTTCTGGTGGTATGACGGGAATCCGGGGGACGCGCTGAAGCCGTTGCGGCCAGGGGCGGATGTGACGCGGGAGATTGTTGGGACAATGGGGAATCTGCCCGAAAGCGGGGCGTTGATTATCGGCGAGAAGGGGAAGCTGTTTTCGCCGGACGATTACGGGGCACGGTTTTTCGTGGCGATGAAGGGTCAGGACGAGTTTGTTCCCGGGGACCGTCACGAGGCGTGCAAGGCGGTTCCGCAGACGATTCCGCGCTCGCCGGGCCACATGCAGGAATGGTTCCGGATGATGCGGGAGGGGGTGCCGGCGTATTCGAATTTCGAGATTGCGGCGTATTTGACGGAGATCATTTTGCTGGGGTGCATTGCGCTGCGGGTGGGGGAGGGTGTGAAGATGGATTGGGATGGGCCGAATATGCGGTCCACGAACCTGCCGCAGGCGGAGCGGTTTGTCCGCCGAAACAACCGGGCAGGTTGGGAGGCGTAGGCGCCCGCGCAGGTGGATTGCGCCGCGAGGGCCGGGACCAGAGGCCAACCATCATCCCGCTGCCTGAGGCGGTAGCACGACCCCACGCGCTCGTGGCAAACCGGGGGTGCCGGCGAGGAGCCTTCTTGAGGGCGCGACGCGGGCTGTGCCGCGACGTTGGGTTTATTTTGATGTGACGGCTTTTTGGGGGACTTCGGGGGCGAGGTCCAGGGGCCGCCCCACGGCGCTGAGGTCGTTGGCGGTGAGAGCAATGTTGCGGGTCGAGTCGCCGGCGAGTTGGAGGAAGACACGACTTTTCAAGAAGATGGTTCCGGAAAGGAAGCGGCCGGTTTGAAGCAGGACGGTGCCGCCGCCGGCGGTGGCGCATCGGTCAATGGCGGTTTGAATGGCCTGGGTGTCCAGGTGCGAGCCATCGCCGATGGCGCCACAGTCGCGGACGTCCAGGGTAAGAGCCGGGGCAAGGGATGGGGTGAGGAGACCGGCGAGCAGGAGGGCGGCGATGCTGGTGGTTTTCATTTGTGCGTGATGGGGGTGTGTTGCGCGAGCAGAGTCTGGATCGGACGGCGTTTCGTCAAGCAGATGCTGGCGGATTTCTTCGGTGAAATTGAATGGTTTTTATGCGAAGTTTGGGAGCGAATTTATGGAAGACCTGAGGAAAGTGGTGGAGGCGCGGGGGTTGCTGAAGTATCGGCGGCACATTTTTCTTTGCGCGGATCAGACGGAGCCGAAATGCTGCAGTCGGGAGCAGGGGTTGGCCTCGTGGGAATATTTGAAGAGGCGGCTGGACGAGCTGGGTTTGGCGGGTCCGGAGCCGCGGGTGTATCGGACGAAGGGGAACTGTCTGCGGGTTTGCCTGCGCGGTCCGATCGCGCTGGTTTACCCGGAAGGGGTGTGGTATCACTCGTGCACGCCGGAAGTGCTGGAGGAGATCATCCAGGAACACCTGATCCACGGTCGAGTGGTGCGGGCCTATGCCTTTGCGGATAATCCGTTTCTGAACCCTTCGTTGAATCGGTGAATGACCGGACTGACTTTTGCCGGCGACCGGCGGGACGCTCACGGTCGCAACAGGTTTGTGCTTAAAACGATTGGGGTGGGGAAGCGGGCATCATTAAGCTGAACGCGGTAACTGAAAGGGCCGAAGGGTTCGATGACCGTGGCCGAAATCCAGGCGCCTGCCCACCGCGCCTCAATCCGCTGGCCGGTTTTGTAAGGTCCGGCGACTGGCGCCTGCGGGGGGGAAAAGCGGGGCGGGGCCGGAGGCGGCGGCAGGTGCCGGGCGCGATTGTTGAGGCGGGAACCGGCGGTGACCAGGAGGAGGACGCACAGCAGCAGGAGGCCGGTGACGAACACCAGGCCGATGACCACGGGTTTGCGTTGGAACCACGGCAGGGAGGGGGGGACGGTCATCCCTTGCACGTTGCCTGAGGCAGGCCGGGGGTGGGAGAGAGGATGTCCCGGGGGGTGCGATGGTGGGCGGGGCACAACCCGCGGGGTGGCAGCAGGGGAGCCCGAACGCGCCAGGAGCCAGAGCCCCAGTCCCAGGAGGATGATCGGCGTAAATTTCGCAGCGGCACGGCCGCGGTCGTAGGCCGCGTTGCCGCTGGATTTTTGCGATTCCTTGGAGGTTATCTGGCGGACGACGTTGACGGCGCTGATCAATCCGAGAATCAGCAGGACGATTCCAACGATTCGTTTCATAGTTGCCGGACGCGAAGGGTGCCGCAATTGGGGCGCTTGCACAATGCTGGAAACAAACCCTGGAATAAACCCCTCAGCGATATCTGGCAGGGAGGTGTTCCACCGCGGTCCAGGCTTCGGTCGGAACTCGATGGGGACAGAGGAACAGCTCCTTGCCGACCTTCCTGCCGCCTTGGCCGAAGGGTTGCCAAACCCTCCACCTCCAAGGGGGCAAAAGGGGCGGGTGAAATGGGAGGCCTGATTTCGACGGTGACAAGGGGAAGGGGTTGGTATTTATTTTGGGCCGCATTTATGCCGAAGCGCACGGATATTCATGTGGTCCTGATCATAGGCGCCGGCCCGATCATCATCGGGCAGGCGTGCGAGTTTGATTATTCCGGGACGCAGGCTTGCAAGGCGCTGCGGGAGGAGGGCTATCGGGTGATCCTGGTGAATTCGAATCCGGCGACGATCATGACGGATCCCGAGTTTGCGGATCGGACCTATATCGAGCCGATTACGCCGGAGTGCGTGGAGAAGATCATTGCGCGGGAGGTGGAGGAAATGCGGCGGCAGGGGGCGGAAGGGAAGCTGGCGCTGCTGCCGACGCTGGGCGGACAGACGGCACTGAACACGGCGATGGCGCTGTTCCGGAACGGGGTGCTGGAGCGCTACGGGGTGGAGATGATCGGGGCGAACGCGGCGGCGATTGAGCGGGGTGAGGACCGGCAGGTGTTCAAGGACCTGATGATTTCGATAGGGCTGGATGTGCCGATCAGCGGCACGGCGCACACGCTGGAGGAGGCTCGCAGCATTGCGGAGCGGATCGGTCGGTTTCCGCTGATTATCCGGCCGGCCTTCACGCTGGGGGGAACGGGCGGAGGGATTGCTTATAACCGGGAGGAGTTCGAGGAGATGGCCCGGCGGGGGCTGGAGTTGTCGCCGGTATCGGAGGTCTTGATCGAGGAATCGTTGCTGGGGTGGAAGGAATACGAGATGGAGGTGATGCGGGACCGGGCGGACAATTGCGTGATTATTTGCTCGATTGAGAATTTTGACCCGATGGGAATTCATACGGGGGACTCGATCACGGTCGCACCGATTCAGACGCTGACGGACAAGGAATATCAGATCATGCGGGACGCCTCGTTTGCCGTGATTCGGGCGGTGGGGGTGGAAACAGGGGGATCGAATATCCAATTTGGGGTGAACCCGGAGAACGGGCGGATGGTGATTATTGAGATGAATCCGCGCGTGTCGCGGTCCTCCGCCCTGGCGTCGAAGGCAACCGGTTTTCCGATTGCGAAGATCGCGGCGAAGCTGGCGGTGGGGTATCTGCTGGATGAGATTCGGAATGACATTACGCGCGAGACGCCGGCGAGTTTCGAGCCGACCATTGATTATGTGGTGACCAAGGTTCCGCGGTTCGCCTTCGAGAAATTTCCGCAGGCGGACCCGACTCTGAACACGCAAATGAAGAGTGTGGGGGAGGCGATGGCGATCGGGCGGACATTCAAGGAGTCGCTGCAGAAGGCGTTGCGGTCGCTCGAGATCGGGAGGCATGGGTTGGGCGGGGACGGCAAGCCGTGGCGTTTTGGGGACAAGGTTTACGGGGACCGGGACATTTTGCCGCGGGATCTGATTCGGCAGCGCTTGAGCACGCCGAATGCGGAACGGATTTTTTTCATCCGCCATGGACTGCGGGCGGGATTTACCGTGGAAGAGATATTCGAGCTGACGCGGATTGACCGTTGGTTTCTGGCGCAGATCAAGGAGTTGGTGGATTTCGAGGAGGATTTGGCAGCCAACGGGCTTTAGAGCGCGGGAAGCAGGACAAAAGGCGCTGAAGATTGAAGAGAGAGAAGGAGGATCCAAGGGGGAAGGGGGCTACTCTTAACCGTGAGCTTTGAGTTTCGAACGTTGGGCGGACGGGCCGCGAAGGGAGGGCGCAGGTAAAATGTCTAGCGGCAGACGCCAAGGAGGTAGGGGTGGGGAACCCCGTTGAGGAGAACACGATCTGCCACTAGACAAAGGTTTCTTAACGCAGGAGCGAGTCGAGTGCAAGGTATTTTTCGGGGGTCCCGGTTTTTCCAAAGCTTGCCGGTTTAAACGGCAGGGGACGGGTGAGGCTTTTGACGGGGGGTGGCCTGGCTCAGGAGGGGCCGGGTAGGATTTTCCGTGGGGGAGGGTCGTTGGCTTGGTTCTGTGGATGGGGGGAGGGGTCTATGGTGATGGGGGTCGGGGCGGGATGGGCTGAGGGCGGTTCGGGTCGGCGGCGCAGGTAGATAACGGCCAGGGTGCAGCCTGTCCAGGTGGGGAGCATATCGGCGACCGGAATGAGTTCGATGAGAAAGGTTGGGAGGAGGAGGGGATGAAAGCCGATGGCCGAGGAGAGGAATATCATGGCGGCGACATCAACGATTTCATCCACGAAGGTCCACCCGAGAGGGCCAAGGCCAAGTTGGAAGAGGTCGGCGGCAACCGCGACCGCCAGCGCGGCAGTGACACGCTTGCGCGAGGTTAACGACCTGTCGGACGGGGAGTCCATACGCTTGATTCGACGTGGCTTGCCATAACCTGCAATCGCCACTATCGCGCAGGAGGGGGCCTGCGCCAAGCAGGATTCTGCTCCGGCAAACCGGCGATGTTGCGATGGAAAGGTTTGACCTGCATCAAGGCAGGGGAGGGGGTGTGTGTGCAAATTATGAACAGGGAAAGGCAAGAAAGGTGTGGTGAGACGGGGTCTCAATACCTAGCCTGAACCACGACGATATGAATTGTGATTCGGTCTCGAACGCGAGTTGCTCCCAGGCGGAGCGATGTGCGACCTGCCCGTTAAGCCGGGTTCAGGCCGGGGTGCGGGTTCGGATCAAGCGTTTGTGCGCGGCGCCGGAAGTGCAGCAGCGGCTGCGCGAGTTGGGGCTGGGCGAGGAGCAGGTCATACGGCTGTTAACGAGCCAGACCAGCTTTATATGCCAGGTTTGCAATGCGCGGCTGGCCATCAGCGAGAAGATTGCCCGGCTGATTCTGGTGGAACCGGTGCCGGCGCTCGGGACGGCTTAGCTCCGCGGCTCTCTTCAGATTTGGGAATAGCCGGTCGGGAGCAGAAACCGCTTGGTGATTTTGGAGACCGTATCGGCGTATTGAGGGTCGTCCTTCATCTGTTCCCACTTGGGATGTTTTCTAAAGGCTTCCCAATGCTGCTGATGCGCTTGGGCGTTTTCGCCGGAGGTCATGTAGGTCAGGTGGGGGAGGCTCGGCCCGGCGAGGGCCTCGCCATAGAAGATTGGGGCGAGACCCACTTCTCGCATAATATTTATTTCGCCCTGGTTGAACATGGCCACCTTTCTGGCGGCCGTGGTTTCGCTGTAGCTCTCGTAGGTCCGCATTTCAAACAGGCGCTGTTTTCGCAGCCGTGAATAGGGAGGCAGCTCAATGCGGGGCATTCCAGCAAAGGCGCGAAGGATCCAGGAATCAATCCGGTCGTAGGCAGGATTACCCTTGCCAGTATGCAGGTAATCAACGGCGAGGCTGAGGTATTCGGAATCCGATTCGAGGCGGGAAGCGATGCCCTGGAACGCCTCAAGGGAAGGGTAGGGGATAAGAACGAAGAGCGTCGCCGGGTCTTTGGGTTCGGTTTCAGAAAAAACGCCCACCGGTCCAATGCCCAGGCGGTTCAGGGCGGGGACCAGCGCATTTTGCAGGTAGGCGTGGAGCAAACCGCCGGTGCTGCCGGTCTTGAGGCGGCAGGCGCGCAGTTCGTAATACTCCTGTTTCCGACTGGTGCCCTTATGCCGGACCGGGTTTGGGGCGGTGGTTGCCGCGCAACCTGCGGATGCGACAGCAATGGCGGAGACGGCCAGTGAGGTCTTGAGGAATTCGCGTCGTTTCATAGTAGTCCAGGCTTTGTTTTGAGAGGGCAGGTTTATGGCAGTTGTCGTGTGTTTAGTCAATGCCCAGGCGTTTCTGAATTTGTTCGAGGGAGACACCTTTGGTTTCGGGCATGAGGAAGCGGACCCAAAGCAGTTGGCCGACCATGCAAAGGGCGTAGAAGGCGAAGGTATGGCCGCCGGATTTGGCGGCGATCATGGGAAAGGTCCAGGAGATCAGGGCGGCCATGATCCAGTGCGTGAAGCTCCCGAGGGCCTGGCCGCGGGCGCGAACGCGGTTGGGGAAGATTTCACTGATGAAGACCCAGATGACGGCACCCTGGCCAAAGGCGTGGGAGGCGATAAAGACCAGAAGGCTGGCCAGCAGCAGCATGCCGCCGGTGCCGGTATAGAAAGCGTAGGCGGCGGCACTGAGGCTGAGAATGTAACCGACGGAGCCGACCAGCATCAGCTTGCGGCGTCCGAAATGGTCAATCACCGACAGGGCAGCCATCGTGAAGACCAGGTTGGTGAAGCCAATGATGACCGACTGCAGCAGGGCGGAAGTCTGGTCGGCACCGGCCATTTTGAAGATGTGGGCGGTGTAATAGATGAGGGCGTTGATGCCCGAGAGCTGGTTAAAGGCGGCAATGGCAATGGCGAGGAGGATGGGTTTGCGGTATTTGCGACAGAAGAATGGCTCGACCAGGCTGTGGTGCTCGAGGTTGAGAGAGTCCTGAATCTCGCGGACTTCCTGCGCGACGACGGCGGGGTCGCTCCCGCACTGGCGGAGGACATCACCCGCCTCGGCCAGCCGGTTCTGAGCGACAAGCCAGCGCGGGCTTTGGGGGGTGAGGAACAGGAGGAAAAAGAAAGCCAGGGAAGGCAGGGCCATGACGCCGAACATCCAGCGGCATTCGGAGGGGCCCAGGTGAAGGCTGCCGATGATGTAATTGGAGAGATAGGCCAGCAGGATGCCGAGGACGATGTTGAACTGGGTGATGGCCACCATGCGGCCGCGATAGCGGGCGGGGCTGATTTCGGCAATGTACATCGGGGAGACAACCGAAGCGCCACCCACCGCCAAACCGCCGAGGAAGCGGAAAAACATGAACGAATACCAGTCCCAAGCCAGGGCGCAGCCAATCGCTGAAACCAGGAACAGCAGCGCCAGCGCAAAGAGCACACCGCGCCGCCCGTAAGCATCGGCCGGTCGCCCAACGGTAATCGAGCCGATGATGGTGCCGATGAGAGCGCTGGCGACAGTGAAACCGAGAGCGAAATCGCTCAAGCCAAAGTGAGATTGGAGCCACTCGGTTGTTCCCGATATGACCGCCGTGTCAAAACCAAAGAGCAGCCCGCCGAGGGCGGCCACCAGCGCGCTGCGAACCAGGCTGGGGGTCAGGCGCGCGGTTGGCGGTGGTTGTTTCATTTCCACGGACTGGTTGGTGGATTGCATGCGAGATATAAAGCCGAGCCGCCCGCAGGAGTAAAGACCGGACTACGGGCCAATGTCGCGGGGGGGGCGGGCTGGGTGTGGAGCTGGCTTGACGCAGGTTGGCCAGCCCATTACATGTATCAGCGCATACGCCGGAACCACCCTGGCGGGTGGACTGTAATCGGCGCAGCTAACATAACTGGCAGAACTGTTCGGGAACTATTATGAAGCTCAAGTTGTTCTTTTCTTCCACCCTCGCGACACTGGCATTAACAGCGTTACTGGCCGGCTGCTCTACTCCCAAAACCTTTGTGAAGACGATGGAGCCTGCTTGGGCTTCAATCGAAGTGCGGGACGACCTCAGCTTTACCAACGCCTGGAACGCCGTGGTTGACACACTGGTCAAACGTTTTGACATGGAGATCCTGTCGCAGCAGGACGGCTATGCGCGCACCACCTGGCTGTATTCCTGGACTGGCAAAGTAAATGAGAATTACCGAGTGCGGGTGACGGCAAAGTTTTCGCCGGACCACAAAGTGGTTGAGGTGAAATCGGAGGCAGAATATGGCGGGCCGGGGAACTGGGTTCCAGGTTATGACACGCGGTTGTTGGAAACAATCAAGACCGATCTGATGGGCAAGATTGGCCGGACCACCCGTTGACCGGGAGGCGCAGCATGCAAGAGCGTTTGTTAACCTGGATAGGGATCATTTTCTTTGCGGTGGCAGGCAGTGCCCTGGCGGGACCGCCGAAGTCATTCCTGAAAGGCCAGCCGGCACAGTGGCAGGTCTTTGAGATCCGAGAGAATGTGGATTTCGCCCATGCGTGGGACATGGTTTTTGACATTCTGATCAACGACTTCGACCTGGCCATGGTTTTGAAGGATGACGGGTATATCCGAACAGAGTGGCTATACACTTACGGAGGCACGTACAATTACGAGTACCGCTTGCGGGTGACCGCCCGCTTTGCGCCGGACCGCCGAAGCCTCCGGATAAAAGCCGAAGCGCAGGTCCGCGATGGGGAGAATTGGGTGCTGGGGGTGGACTCGCGCCTGCTCACCACGCTGAAGACCGATTTGATGGGTACGATCGGCCGAACCACACGGTAAGGTCCGCTCACTAAACCCGGAAGCCACGCGCGCCGGCGGGCGGGAACGGCCCGGCCCGGAAAGGCCGCTCGATGCCACCGTTGCGCGGCGCTACTTTTGTCTTCTGGCGGAGACAAACTTCTCGACGTATTTTCCGATGAGGTCGGCTTCGAGGTTGACGGCGTCGCCGACCGAGCGTTCGCGCAGGGCCGTGACTTCGTAAGTGTGAGGGATGATCCAGATGCGGAAGCCCTTTCGGGTGACGCCGGCGACCGTCAGGCTGATGCCGTCCACGGCGACGGATCCTTTGAAAACAATGTAGCGCATCACCTCCGGGGGCGCGGCGATGTCCAGCACGTGATCCTGGCCGAGTCGTTCCCAGCGCGTGATCTTTCCGATGCCGTCAATGTGGCCGGTGACAAAGTGGCCGCCGAGGGTGCCGTCGGCGCGGAGCGCACGTTCGAGGTTGACGAGGGAACCGGGGCGGGCGAATTGCAGGTTGGTTCGCTGCCAGGTTTCCTTCAGCAAATCAAACTGAACGCGCCGGGTTTTTCCGGCCGGCCCGAGTTTCACCACCGTGAGGCAGCAGCCATTGACCGCGAGGCTGGCGCCGACTTGCAAGCCGCGGCCGCAGAGGGCCGCGCGGACGGTCAACTCGATGGATTTGGCGGTCGGGTGGATGCGCTCGACCACGCCGGTTTCTTCGACGATGCCAGTAAACATGGTGCCCAAGGGTGCAAAGGCTGGCGGGGGACGCAAGCTCTTAAAGCCCGGCTGAGCCGACGCGCGCCAAAAGCAGCCAATCCGGGCCCAACCCGCGCCACTGCACCTCGGTCAGGCGCAAGGCCTCGTCGAGGGTGCGGGCGCCGGGTCCGGCCACCGCCGGCCGAGCGAGTCGCCCGCCAAGAATCTTTGGGGCGTAGAAAAAGGCGACGCGGTGGGCGAGGCGCTGGAGCAGGAAGGAGGCATTCACTTCGCCACCGCCTTCGACCAGCAGGCTGGTGACCTGCTCGGCGCCGAGACGTTTCAACAGCCAGGGCAGGTCAATCTGCCGGGGTTCGGCCGCCCGTCTCCGGCTCAGGGGGGCCCGCAGAACATTGACGCGGCGCCGCAACGCATCCACCCGCGAGCGCGGCGCGGCGCGGCTGACCACAATCGTGGTCAAGGCCGCGTGCTCGTCCGAGACAACCTTTGCCCCGAGCGGCGTCCGGGCCAGGCTATCCAGGACGATGCGGCGCAAGCCACGGGGCTGGACTGGCGGGGGCCGGCCGGAGCTTTCGCGGAGCGTGAGACTGGGGTCGTCGGCCAGAATGGTCTTGACGCCGACCAGGATCGCGTCCGCGCCGAACCGAAGCCGCATGCCGAAGGCGCGGGCGGCCGGGGCGGTGATCCACTTTGATTCGCCGGCGGCGGTGGCGATTTTGCCGTCGAGGGTCATCGCGGTCTTGACGGTCACGAAGGGTGTGCCGTGGACGATCCAATGGTTGAACGCCTCGTTCAGCGTTGCAGATTCCTCGCGCAGCAGGCCGTGGGTAAGGCGAACGCCGGCCCGGCGGAGAATTCTGAACGCCCGGCCGCGGTGCCGCGGGTTGGGGTCGGTGGCGCCGGCGACGACCCGCCGGATGCCGGCCGCGATAATCGCCTCGGTGCAGGGGGGGGTGCGTCCGCGCGTGCAGCACGGTTCCAGCGTCACGTAAAGAGTTGCGCCGGCAACGTCGGCCCCCCGCCGTTGCGCGTCGCGAATGGCTTCGATTTCGGCGTGGGGCAGACCGGCGCGGTGGTGCCAGCCGCGGCCGATGATTTGGCCGTCCTTGACGAGCACCGCGCCGACGCTCGGGTTGGGCGAGGTCAGGCCGTAACCGCGGCGAGCCAGGCGGAGGGCCAGGCGGAGGAAGCGTTGGTCGGTGGTGGGGCTGGGTCGGGATGCGGGCATGGCGTGGCGCCGGGGATTAATCCTTGAACAGCGCCTGGGCAAATTGTTGCGGGTCGAAGGGTTGCAGGTCGTCCGGTTGTTCGCCCAGACCGACGAACTTGATCGGAATGCCGAGCTCTTTTTGGATGGCCACCACCATGCCGCCCTTGCTGGTGCCATCCAGCTTGGTGACGACCAGGCCGGTGAGCGGCACCGCCTTGTTAAACTCGCGCGCCTGGTTCAGGGCATTCATGCCGGTGGTCGCATCGAGCACCAGCAGCACTTCGTGCGGCGCGCCTTCCAGTTGCCGGGCCATGACCCGATGCACCTTTTGCAACTCCTGCATGAGATTGTGCTTGGTGTGCAACCGGCCGGCTGTATCCACGAACAAGTAGGCTGTGTTCCGCGCCAGAGCCGCCGCCACCGCGTCATGCGCCACCGCCGCGGGGTCGGCGCCGTAAGCGCCGGCAATCACCTCGACCTTGAGTCGCTGGCCCCAGAGTTTGAGCTGTTCGATGGCGGCCGCCCGAAAAGTGTCGCAGGCCGCCAGGGAGGCCGTCTCGCCGCGGTTTTGCACCCAGTAAGCCAATTTTGCCGCGGTGGTGGTTTTGCCGGTGCCGTTGACTCCGACAATCGAAACGACGGTGGTTGACCCCGGCCGGCGGCGGAGGCCGGGGCTGGCGGGCCCGAGGCTTTCCCGCACCTCGCGCGTGGCAATCCCGAAAACGTCCAGGCCGGCCTTGCCTTGGGATTCGTAGGCCTTGCGGACGGCTGCGACGATGCGTGAGGTCATTTCCATGCCCAAGTCGGCGCCGATCAGCGCCGCCTCGAGCTCCTCGAGGTCCGCGGCCTCGAGCCGCGGCGAGCGGGTGACGATCCGCTTGATTTCGTGCGCCAGGCGTTGGTGCGTCTTGAGTAATCCAGTTTTGAATTTGTCAAACAAGCCCATGATGAAAGAGGTTCAAATGCGGGGGGATGAGTTGCGCGCCCGGATCAGGTTGGCCCGGCCACGGGGGGCAGGCCGGCGGCGGCGCGGCGCCGGGCGGCGCGCTGGCGCAGCGCGGCCACATGTTCGTAGGGCAGGCGGATGGAGCCAATGAGCGGCCGGCCCTTGCTCAGGCCGTGGCAATCGGAGCCGCCCGTCACCAGCAGATGGTATTCGTCGGCCATTTCAAGGTAATGTTCCGCCGTGGCCGTCGAGTGTTTCGTGTGGAAACATTCCAGCCCGTCCAGCCCTGCCGCCACCATTTCGGGAATCAGGTCGTCCGAGTGATTCAAGCCAGGATGCGCCATGACCGCCACGCCTCCCGCCGCGTGAACCAGTTCAATCGCCCGCGCCGCCGACATTTTGAACTTGGGGACCCAGGCCGGCCGGTTGTGCTTGAGAAACCGCTCGAAGGCTTCATCCAGGGTGCCGCAGAACCCGGCTCGCACCAGCGCCCGGGCCACATGCGGACGCCCCGGCGCGCGGCAGTTCGCCAGGGAGAACACCTGCTCGGCCTCGAGCGGCACTCTCAGCCGGTTGAGCCGCGCCACAATTTCCCGAATGCGATTTTGGCGCACGGATTGGAAACGGCTGATCTCCTCGAGCAGCGGCTTGTGGCTGACGTCAACATAATAGCCCAGAATGTGCAGCTCGTGACCGTCCTTCTCCGCCGTCAACTCGGTGCCGGGAATAAACTCGAGCCCGGCGGCCGCGCACGCGGCGGCGGCGGGGGCGCAGCCCTCGACGGTGTCATGGTCCGTGAGGGCAATCACGGCCAGGCCATGCCTTCGGGCTTCGGCCACCAACTGGTCGGGCTCGTAGGTGCCGTCCGAGTAGCGGCTGTGAAGATGAAGGTCCGCAAACATCGGTTGAACTGACAGGTGGCTCGTTCCAAGACCTATTTGACCTCGCGGGCGGGGCGGAGCAATTCGCTTTTTACTTTGTCCAGGATGCCATTGACAAATTTGCCGCTATCCTGCGTCGAGAACTTCTTGGCGATGTCCACCGCCTCATTGATGCTCACGACGGGGGGAATATCCTCCCGGTGCAGCATTTCGTAGATGGCTAGGCGGAGAATGTTCCGGTCCACGGCGGCGATGCGATGCAGTTCCCAGTTTTTGGCATGCTTGCGGATCAGCTCGTCGGCTTCCTCCCGGTGCTGGATCGCTCCGCGAATCAACGGGTCGGCGAAAAGCCGCACCGCCACCTCATCGGCGGAGGGGGGCGGCAACTCGACGGGCTGGCCCCAGGTCGCCCCGCCTCGCTCCTCGGCGATGGCGGCGGCCCGCTGCGATTCCCAAAACTGATCCAATGCCGCCTCGAGGTCCTCGGGCGGGTTCATCTCATGTTGAAACAAAAACTGGACGGCGCGCTCCCGCGCCTCGCGTCGTTTACCCATGTTTCCACCATGCCGCAGATTGGGTCCGGATGAAATGAAAATCTTTGTGGGAACGGGGGGCGGCGGGGAAATTTTCAGCAGTTTTTTTCTTGTGCGAAGACCGCGGGAATTGCATAGTAAAAGCAGTAGCGCACCGTGTAAATGCGGTGTGGTTCTTTGGCAAAGCAGACGGGGCAAATTTCGAGATTTTACCCTGCCTATGCGCGTGATTAGAAACTATGTCCTTGAACCGTAGTAAATAAACCAAGGGACCTTAGTTGTGTCTGTGGCCGACAGGCCTTAACTGGAAGTCGAAAGCAGGCCGGCGGGTTCCATCTGTTTCTAATAAGTTCAAAGGAACTGTTACACACGGCACGGGCGGGGTCTTTTTTTTGCCCACTTCCGGGTTGAGTTCAGCCCGCAGACCGGTTATTTCTCGCGATATGCGCGGAATCGGAATGACCCTGTTGCTTGCAGGGGTTTTGTTCAGCCTGCCGTCGGCGGGGGCGACCGGCCGGGTGCTGAAGGTGCTGCCGCATTACCTGGACGCCAACGGGAAGCATACGGTCTCGCCGAGCTTGTATGATCGGGACGCCTACCAGCAGCAGTTGCGGGAGCAGCCGCAGCGGCGAGCGGGCATGCGGTTTGATATTCATTGGAAAACCAAGGGCGCGGCGTATGCTCCATTGCGGTTGATGGTCGAGCTGCGGGGAGTGGCGCAGGGGAGTCTGCCGAAGCAATTGGTGCTCACGAGCCCGGCGGAAGGGGGCCGCGGTTGGTTTGGGCGGTGGACGGGGGTGACACTGACGGCGGCGGAATACAGGCATATTGGCGAGGTGACAGCCTGGCGGGTGACGTTGTGGGAGGGCAACCAACTGCTTTCGGAACAACAATCGTTCTTGTGGTAGGGTCCCGGATCAGCAGGTATTTGGCGCACGCCGCGAGTTTCAGCCGCGGCGTGGTGGTGGCGGGTCTGCTGGCCGGCAGTCTGAACAGCGCAACGGCCGGCGGGGGAGTCCCGGACTATCGCGTGGGGGAGGCGGCCACCCAGACGGTGGTGACGCCGTTTGCACTGGTCGTTGTGGACGGGGAAAAGACCGCTGCTCTCAAAGCCAAGGAGGCTGGCAAGGTGCAGGTCATTTGCCGCTATTACACCAACGCGGCGGACAAAGCCGAGGCGGATTTGCGCGATCTATTTGGGCAGACCCGGACGAAGTTTCTGGAGCGGATGCAAAGCAGTTTCAAACGCGCCAGGCTTGATGAGGCGACCGTCGCCTCGCCCCGGTTTGAGCGTTTTGTGGAGAATTTTCAGAGGCAGAACCGGCTGTTGCCGGTCACCCCCCATCTGGCGGCGCTGTGGGCTCAAAGGCAATCCGACCGGGTGTTGCAGGCTTCGATCGCGGCGGCGCTTCGGGAAACGACTTCGCGCCCGGTTCGAGCCCAGGCGGTTCCGCCGGAGTTGAGATTGGGACAGACCCTGCGACTGGTTCCCGTGGGGGACGAGGACGGCGGGCTGAGCCTCGAGATGGCGAAGGAGCGTGCTTATCCGGTTGCACGGAGCAACGTGGTGCTCCTGGCGAGGGCGCGGGCGGAGTTCGTGGAGGGGCTGCCGGAAGAGGCGAAGGCATTGGGCCAGTTCGTGGCCGGGCGCATCCAGCCGAATTGCCTTCCGGACGTGGCCTTAACGCTGGAGGCGCGCGCGGAGCAGACGGAACATTTGCTGGCTGCGGACCGCTACGAGGCGGGGCAGACGGTGGTTAGAGAAGGCGAGGTCGTTACGGCGCGCGTTCGCGCCGCCCTGGACGTGTTGCGGGAGAAGACCGCCTTGGTCGAGCTGAATCAGGCGCGCAGCACCGTTCCCCCGCGGGAGATGAGGCGGGAGTGGTTCCTGCTGGGGGGCGGCGGCGTGGCGGCATTGGCGCTGGTCGCGGGGTGGCTGGTTGCGCGGCGCCGGAGCAAGATTCGGCTGTTGCCGGCGCGGCTGGCTGGGGACGGCAGCCCGGCCACGGTGGTGTCCTGCCCTTCGTGCGCCGAGACGGTGGTGGTGCCGGGAGCGAGCGGGGTTGGGGGAGTCGTGCCGGGGCCGTGGCTTCCGTATGTGATGCGATTGTTGAAGGACCGGGTGCTGCAGCGGTTGATGGTCCAGCGGGCGGGACTGATGGACGCCCAACAACTGGCGGCGGCGGAGCTGGCGGAACTGGAGGCCCGGCTGCAGAAGGTGCAAGCGCCGCTGCAGGAACGGCTGCGGGCCTACGAAAGCCGGATCAGCGACCTGGAGCGGGAACTGGCGCGGAAAGGGGAGGAGAATCGCGAGTTGATCCGGGCGCGAATCCAGTTGATGCGGACGCAGATGGAAGCCGTTCGGAACCGGTTGGAGGTCAATTGAGTGCTCGTGGGTTGAGCGGCTGTTCAGAGATGGCGCAAGGCGCCAAAACCAACCGTTGCTCCTTCCGGGGGCCGGAGATTCGTGGAAGAATCTCGCAAGGCATCAAGCTTGACTTGGCGGCGGCCTGACGCAAGATCAGTTTGTGGGCCTGTTCACCATCCAGAGCGAGTTTCACTACGACATTGTCCGCAAGCTCTACGAGGGCGGCATGGGGATTGTGTACGAGGCGGAGCAGCATGGCGCGCGCGGTTTCATCAAGCGGGTGGCGATCAAAGTGATCCGGCAGAATTACGCGGATCAGAAGCAGTTCATCGAGAACTTCGTCGGGGAGGCGAAGCTGGTGGCGGACCTGATTCACACGAACATTGTGCAGACCTACCACCTTGGGCAGGCGCAGAATGTTTATTTCATTGCGATGGAGCTGATTCGCGGGGTGAATCTGGAACAGTTGTCGCAGCAACTGGCCGGCAAGCGCACCGTCCTGCCGGTCGAGTTGGCGGTGTTTATTGTCAGCCGCGTGGCGCGGGGGCTGGCTTACGCGCATGCCAAGACAGACAGCCAGGGCCATCCGCTGGGCATCGTGCACCGGGATGTGAGCTTCAAGAACATCATGATTGCGTTCGAGGGCGACGTCAAACTGACGGATTTCGGGATTGCCAAAGCGCGGGGTTTTCTCGTGGACAACGAGGGGGAGGTGGTGGCGGGCAAGGCCGATTACATGAGTCCCGAGCAGGCGAATTTCAAGATTACGGACAAGCGGTCGGACCTGTTTTCGGCCGGCGTGGTGCTGGCGCACCTGTTGCTGGGCCGGAACCTGTTCAAGGGGGCGACGGCCGAAGAGTCACGCAAGCGGATGATTGAAATGCCCATCCCGGATTTTCGGGCGCTGGACCCGCGGGTGGACGAGCGCCTGAACCAAATTCTGCACCGGGCGCTGGCGCGGAACCTGGATCAGCGGTATCCGAATGCGGACGAAATGCTCTACGATCTCGAGCACTACATTTACCACTCGGGCTATGGTCCGACCAACGAGACGATGGGGCGCTTTATGCGGGAGGTGTTCGACCAGCGCCTGCCGGGCGCCCCGCCGCACCCGGCTCGCGGCACGACCGAACTGCTCGAACCTCTCAACACCTACGCTCCGAAGAAAACGAAATGAGGTCTTTAACTCGCAATCCGGTGACGATTGCCCTGATACAGACCGCCTGTTCGGCTGAGCCGGCGGAAAACGTCGAGAAAACGCGGTCGCTGGCGGACCAGGCGGCGCGGGCGGGGGCGCAGATCATCTGCACTCAGGAGTTGTTTCGCTCGCAGTATTTTTGCCAATCCGAGGACCACAAGTATTTCGAGCTGGCCGAGTCCATTCCCGGACCGACCACGGAGGTTTTTCAGGAGTTGGCGCGGGAACGGCAGGTGGTGTTGATCGTTTCGCTGTTCGAGCGGCGGGCGCCCGGGGTTTACCATAACACGGCGGTGGTCATTGATGCGGACGGGACCCTGCTGGGGCGTTACCGGAAGATGCACATTCCCGATGACCCATTGTTTTACGAGAAGTTTTATTTCACCCCCGGGGATTTGGGTTTCAAGGCCTGGACGACCCGTTATGGGCGGATTGGGGTGCTGGTGTGCTGGGACCAATGGTATCCGGAGGCGGCCCGGCTGACGGCGTTGCAAGGGGCCGAGATTCTGTTTTATCCCACCGCCATCGGGTGGCATCCGGCGGAGAAAGCGGCACACGGCGTGGCGCAGCATTCGGCGTGGGAAACGGTTCAGCGCGGCCACGCGATCGCCAACGGTTGTTATGTTGCGGCGGTGAACCGGATCGGGCACGAGAAGCTGGCCGGGGAGGGGATTGAGTTCTGGGGCCAGAGTTTTGTGGCGGGCCCGGCGGGGCAGATTCTGGCCAAGGCCAGCGCCGAGCGGGAAGAGGTCTTGATGACAACCGTGGACTTGCGGCTGGTGGAGGAGACGCGGACGCATTGGCCGTTCTTGCGCGACCGCCGCATAGATGCGTACGGGGACATTAGCCGACGCCTGTTGGATTGAACACGATCTGGATCACTGGAGCAGGGGGGCTGATCGGAAACTCGCTGGTGCAAACGGCGCCGGAGTTCATGCCCGAGGCGGCGATCGTGCCGCTCACACGGGGGCAGTTGGATCTCACGGATTTTCGGGAGGTGCGGGACCGTTTCCGACGGGAGAAACCCGGCATGGTGATTCATTGCGCAGCGCTGAGCCGCAGTCCGGAATGCCAGCAGAACCCGGGGCGGGCCCGGGCGATCAACGTGGGGGCGACGGTGCTGCTGGCGGAACTGGCGGCGGACCGGCCGATGTTCTTTTTCTCGTCGGACCTGGTGTTTGACGGGCAGGTGGGGAATTACGATGAATTCGCGCCGGTCAACCCCCTCAGCGTGTATGCCGAGACGAAGGTTGAGGCCGAAGCCTTCGTGCTGTCCAACCCGCGTCACACTGTCATCCGCACTTCGTTGAATGGCGGCCCTTCACCCACAGGCGATCGCGGTTTTGATGAACAGATGCTGCGCGCGTGGCAAAGCGGTCACACCCTTCGGCTGTTCACCGACGAGTTCCGCTGCCCGATTTTCGCGGTGGTCACGGCGCGGGCGACGTGGGAGCTGGCACGGCAGGCGGCCACGGGGCTGTTTCACGTCGCCGGCGCGGAGCGGGTTTCGCGCTGGGAACTGGGGCGGCTGGTGGCGGCCAGTCATCCGGAAATCCGTGCGCGGTTTGAGGCGGCGTCGCTGGCCGACTACGCCGGGCCGCCGCGGTCGCCGGATACGTCGCTGAACTGCCGCAAGGCGCAGGCGTTGCTTTCGTTCCCGTTGCCGCGCATCAGCGACTGGTTGCGCAGCCCGGAATGCGCGCACTGTTAGGGTATGGAGTCCCTCGGTCGGTCTGGCAGCGGGTATCGCGGGCGGTTGGCGCCCTCTCCCACCGGCTGGCTTCATCTCGGGCACGCGCGAACGTTTTGGATGGCCCAGCAGCGGGCCCGGCGGCAGGAGGGCGTGTTGATCCTGCGGGTGGAAGACCTTGATCGGAGCCGCTGCAAGCCGGTTTACCAGGCGGGGCTCATTGAAGACCTGCGTTGGTTTGGCTTCAGGTGGCAGGAGGGACCCGATTGCGGCGGCCCGGCGGGACCGTACTGTCAAAGTGAGCGAATGGCGCATTACCAGGCGGCCCTGTCGAGGCTGCGGGAAGGCGGTTACGTTTATCCCTGCACCTGTTCGCGCCAGGACGTTCTTCGCGCTCTGCAGGCGCCGCATGCGGGCGAGGACGAGCCGATCTACCCCGGCACCTGTCGGAGCCGACCGGCTGACGAAATCCTGCGGGGCGCTGACGGGACGGCTGGCGCGGCGCAGCGATTTAACTGGCGCTTCCGGGTGCCCGACGGCGAAACGGTGTCCTTTGTGGATGAAAACTTTGGTCCCCAGAGCTTCGTCGCCGGCAAGGATTTTGGGGATTTTGTGGTGTGGCGGCACGACGGAGTTCCGGCCTACCAGTTGGCGGTGGTGGTGGACGATGCGGCGATGGGGGTGACGGAGGTCGTCAGGGGGGAGGACCTGCTGAAGTCAACCGCCCGGCAGTTGTTGCTCTATCGCGCGTTGAGAGCGGCGCCGCCCCGGTTTTATCATTGCCCCCTGGTGACGGATGAGGGCGGGGTGCGCCTTGCCAAGCGGCACGACGCGCTGAGCCTTCGCGCCCTAAGGGCGGCGGGGCGAAGCCCAGGCGAGCTGCGCCGCGCCTGGGACGGCGGATAAGGCGAAACCGGCGCACAGAAGTTGGCAAACCGGGGCGGTCCCTTTATCCTTTTCCGCCATGGCGAACATGAGTGCCGCTGACAAACAACCATTGAATCTGATTTTTGGCCGCCGCAGCGTGCGGGTTTATTCCCCGGGCGACGTAACTGACGAGCAAATCAAAAGGCTGCTTGAGGCCGCCATGGCCGCGCCGTCGGCCATGACCAAAGACCCCTGGCGGTTTGTGGTGGTGCGGGATCGGCGAACCCTCGAGTGCCTGCCCGCGATTTTGCCGGGGGGCGGGATGCTGCCGGCCGCGTCGGCGGCGATCGTGGTCTGTGGCGACCTGGATGCCGCTTTTGAATGCCAGTTGAGCTATCTGCTGCAGGATTGCTCCGCCGCAATAGAAAACCTGCTGCTTGCGGCGCACGGCTTGGGGCTGGGCGCGTGCTGGGTGGGGATTCATCCGAGCGAGAAATCCATTGGGGGGATGCGCGAGCTGCTTGGATTGCCGCCGCGGATCGTTCCCGTTGCCGCCGTCAGCCTAGGCTACCCGGGGGAGCAGTTGGAGGCGCGCACGCGGTATAATGGGAGCCACGTGCACCAGGAACGGTGGCAGGGGTGATGGTGGGCTTACTTGGAGCGCCCCGGCAGGGCGTTGATGGTGATCACCTTGCCATTTTCAAGGATTACCTGGCCGGAGATTTGCCAGGGCGCTACTCGAGGAGTGCCGTCCGGTTGGCGCTGGAATGCCGCCGAAGGCGTTCCTGGTAGGGAGGGTGGCGGGACCTCGAGAACCGCGTTGGTGACGAACTTCCAGGTGAATACCACGGGTTGATTCAGTGTTCGATTGGTGCCGGCGACGCGGAAATACATGGCCGCATCCGAAGCCTGGGTGGGAGTATAACCCGGTGAGCTGCGCCTGGCGGGTGCAGCTTGGACGGCTTCCGCGGCCAGGCGTTTGTCCTGGGCCGCGGCATTGGTCATGACAGCGGCGGCAGGGGGCTGGGTGAGCGAGCCAAGATAAACCGAGCCGTCGTGGTCCACGACCCGAACTTCATTTGCGGAATGTTCCACATAAAACGAGGAGAGGACGGGGATGGAATCCGCGGCTATCCGGGCAGCGGCCTTGGCATCTTCTTGTGCTTCAGTGCGAACCCACAAGGTTCCTGCGGGTTGAGTTTGCGCTTCGAGCGAAGAGCCGAATGAATACGAGTCTTTTTTCCGGGAGGGCAAAGCGGTTGAGGGGGATGAGACTGACGGTCGTCCGGCGGTTCCGGCCAAGCTACGGGTCACGGGGGCGGGGGTGTCCCCCAAGTAAGTGCCGGGTT
>CAZVYG010000074.1:0-26858 GCA_964631605.1 uncultured Verrucomicrobiota bacterium | reverse complement strand
CTGGCGGCGGCGCCGGGTTTTGGCTGGGCGTTGCTGAGCGTGGTGGTGGCGGGCATCGGCGGAAGCTTTTATCACCCCGCAGCCACGGCCCTGATTGCGCGGTTGTTTCCGGAAGCGCGGGGGCGGGCGCTGGGTTTGGTCGGGATCGGGGCGAGTGTGGGTTTCTTCCTGGGGCCGTTGTATTGTGGGTGGCGGGCGATGGCAGCGGGCAGTTGGCGGGTGCCCGTGGCCGAGGTGGGAGTGGCGGGGCTGGTGGCGGCAGGTTTATTCGCGTGGCTGGCCGATGACGAGCGGGACCGTTCTGTGGCGGGCGGGGTTCGGGTCGGTGTCCGGCCGCGGGCGGCAGACTTTCTGGGGCGGGGTTTGCTGCCCAGCGCGGGGGTCTGGGTTCTGTTTGTGGCCATGTGCCTGGCGTTCAGCCTCCGCGATTTTGCGGGCAGCGCGATGGGGACTTCGGCCTCGTTGTTCCTGCAGAACGCCCACGGGTTCAGCTCGAAGTACGCGGGGCTGGCTTTGTCCGGAATTTTCATCATGTCCGCGCTGTCCAATCCGCTTTTTGGTCATTTGAGCGACCGGGGCCGGTTTCGCTGGGTCGCGCTGGTTTTGGTCGTGGCGGCGGCGCTGATGAGCGTGTTTCCGCGGGTAACGGTGCCGTGGATGGTGCCGGTATTGCTCGCTTACGGATTCTTTTTCATGGCCAGCTATCCGATTACGGAAGCGGCGCTGATGGACTCGGTGCCTGACCATGTCCGGGGCCGGATTTTTGGGTTATCCCTGACCATCACGGGTTTGATTGGCAACCTGTCGCATTGGGCGGTGGGGGGATGGGTGGAAAGACTGGGGGCGGGGGCTGCTTCGGCGGCGAGCTACCGGCCCTTGTTTGGGGTTTTGTCGCTGCTGGTGTTGGCATCGCTGTTGGCGCTGCCGTTGTTGCGCCGCCTTCGCCGGAGTGAACAAACCGGGTTCGAGAGCCGTCCCGCGCCCTCACCTGTGCCGTCTATTGATGCCTCATGAAACTCCCCGACTATTTTCTGGCGGATTTACCTCCGGAAGCCACGCTCAGCAGCGCCATTATCGGCGAAGCCTGCCTGGCTTTGAGACGAAACCGGGAACGATTCCTGGCCGGGCGCAGCACGCAGAGTTTGATTCACACGCTGAGCGGCGTCGGCGCCAGTTGGCTGGACCCGGCGTATCCGCTGCGAAAGATCGCTTTGGAGCAGGGCCCGGCGGCGACGGGCTTTTCACGCGCCACGTTGGCCGCCGGTCTGGACACGTTCTTCCGGCAGTTGACTCCGGCAGGTTTTCAGGCCCTGCTCGAGCAGGATCTGGGACACGCGCGGCGTCTGGATGAGGTGGTGGCGGCGGACACCGAGCAACAAAGCGGCCGGGCGGCGATGGCGCTTGGGCCCTCTTTTCTGTTGCATATTGCCGCCGGGAACCTGCCCAATCCGACACTGATGAGCATGGTGCTGGGGTTGCTGGTGCGGTCCGCTCAGTTTGTCAAGTGCGCGAGCGGAACCTCGTTGTTGCCGCGGCTTTTCGCCCACTCGATTCATGAAGCGGAGCCGAAGCTGGGTGCCTGCCTCGAGGTGGCGGAGTGGAAAGGCGGCAATCGCGACCTGGAAGAGGTGCTGTTTGGGGAAGCCGACTGTGTCACCGCCACCGGTTCGGACGAAACGCTGGCGGACATTCGGCGGCGGCTGCCGGCGCGGACCCGTTTTTTGGGCTACGGTCACCGCCTGAGTTTTGCGTATGTCAGCGGCGAGGTGCTTGGGGGGATGAAGTGCGCGGAGGTGGCGGCTTGCGCGGCGGCGGATGTGGCGGCGTGGGACCAGCAGGGGTGTTTGTCGCCGCACGTGATTTATGTCGAACAGGGGGGGATGATGACGGCCGAACCATTCGCCGAGTTGCTGGCCCGGGAGCTGGCGGCGCGGGAGAGCGTCGAACCGCGCGGAGAGCTGTCCGCCAGCGCGGCGGCCGCGATTGCCTCGCGCCGTTCGATCTATGAGCTGCGCGCGGCGCACTCACCCGATACGCGGCTGTGGTGCAGTCCGGGCTCGACGGCCTGGACCGTGGTTTACGAGGCCGATCCGCGGTTCCAAATCTCGTGTCTGAACCGGTTCATTTACGTGAAACCCGTGACGAGCCTGGCGGCGGCGCTTGAGGGCGCCGACAGCGTGCGTCACAAAGTCTCCACCGTGGGGGTGGCGGTGCCGGAGGCGCGAACGAAAGACACTTTTGCCGCGCTGGCGCGCTGGGGGGTTCCGCGGGTGTGCCGCCTGGGCCAGATGCAGAATCCGCCGCTGACGTGGCGGCATGATGGCCGGCCGGCGCTGGGCGAGCTGGTGACCTGGGCTGATTATGAAAATGGAGTTGCGAAAAGCCTTTCAATTTGAAGCGGCGCACCTGCTGCCGAAACTGCCGCCGACCCACAAGTGCCGGCGGCTGCACGGGCACAGTTTCCAGGTTGAGATTGTGGTGGCCGGCGAGTGTGATGCGGCGCTGGGCTGGGTGATGGACTACGCCGAGATCAGCAAGGCGTTCAAGCCGATCTGGGAGCAGCTTGACCACCGTTATTTGAACGAAGTGCCGGGGTTGGAGAACCCCACCAGCGAAGTGCTTGCGGTCTGGATTTGGAAGCAGCTCAAGCCGGGGCTCCCGTTGCTGACCGAGGTGGTGGTGGCCGAGACCTGCACGGCGCGGTGCGTGTATCGGGGGGAGTCGCCCGGCTGACTACCAGTTACCCCAATAAAAGATGTAGGAGGAGGCCTGGTTGGTGATCATCTGCCGAATGCCTTTCCAGGCCACCGAGCCGTCGAGGTAACCGACATTGCCGCCCTGCGCGCCGATGGCCGCCGGGTTCGCGCCGATCAGGCCCTTGGTGTAGGAACTGTTGCGGTCCAAGGCCGAGCCGCTGCGGGTATGCGGCGCGGCTTTGAGCCCGTCGTTGCCCCAATGATTGGCGTCGGCGAGGAGGGTGTTGGTGCCCGAATCGCTCAGTTTGCTGGGCGAATACCATTTGTATTGCGGGTAGCCGCGGGGCACCGCATCGCCGAGGTATTGGTAGCCGATCAGGAAACCGTAGGCGGGGTTGTACCGGCCGAGAACGGAGGGATTAAACCGGAAGTTGGGGCAGTCGAGAATGCGCTCGTTCCCCGAATACTGCACCAGATTCGTCCAGGTGGCATTCGAGACCCGGATGGCATGCCAGAGGTCCTGGTTTTCGCGTCCGGAGGGGAGGCGGTCCCGGAAATCGTTGCCGTACATGTGAACCGCCAGGATGCACTGCCGCATGTTGCTTTTGCAGGCCGTGCGCTGGCCTTTCTCCTTGGCGGAGCCGAGCACGGGCAGCAGCATGGCGGCCAGAATCGCGATGATGGCGATCACCACCAGAAGTTCGATCAGAGTAAAGGCAAGCGCCCCGGTTCTGCAGGCCTTGCGTCTCGGCGCGGACGGCGTTGGGGTACCGGTTGTCATCACTGTCAAATATCATCCAAGGAGGGACGGCTTTCAACGAAAAAGCGGGGGGCAAGATCAAAGTGGGTTTTGCGATTTTCCGTGTTGCTTCGGCAAGGGCGCGCCGCCCGACAATTCGTTTCCGTGCGGGGGTGAGTTGCGCCGGGCGGCTTCAGGGATATGGCCACGCCCGGCCTGGCACGGCGGGAGTTACTGATGGAACTTACGAAGCACGAGACCGCCTCCCAGATTCCCGAGTATTCTCAGGTCTGCTTTCCTGCGCCTGCCTGGCAATGTCCTACACAGGATGGGGGAAGGCTTGGAGCGGCAGTCACGCCGCCCTGGGATTTTCGAACAGCAGGGTTTTGATTTCGTCCGGGCTGGCGGTGCCGGTGGTGCCCAGTTTGTGAATGACCACCGAAGCGGCGGCGTTGGCGATCTCGAGCGCTTCCTCGAGGATGGCGCCGGCGGCCAGCGCGGCCACCAGGTTCGCCGTGACGGCGTCGCCCGCCCCCACAATGTCAATCTCACCCCGGAGCGGGAGGGCGGGCAGGTGCTTGACGCCCCCGTCCGGCGCCGCGCCAAGAATGCCGTTCTCGGAGAGCGTGACAAATACGAACCGGCCGTTTTTTGCGGCCAGGGTGGCGGCAGCGCTGCTGATTTCCGTCAAGTTCAGGCGCTGTTTGGCCCCGGCCAGCGCGCCCAGCTCGGCCGCGTTCATTTTGAAGATGACAGGTGGGAACCCGCGCAGGCTGCGGCGGCTGTCGGCGAGAATCCACTTGTTGGGACATTGATTTGCCAGCTCGCCAAGGGCCGCCAGCAGGCGGGTGGTGACGACCCCGGTCTCGGGGACGTCCACCTGGTCCAAAAGGATGACGGCGTCCACCTGGGCGGCGAGGGTCCGAAGCGCGTCAATCAACAGGTCCTCGACCGCACCCGGCGTCGGAGTCCAGTTTTTGAAGTCGAGGCGGTTGAGCTCGCGCGGCGGATGGCCGGGCGAGACGATCAGGGGCTTGCAGTAAGTGAAGGTGCGGCGATGGGCCGTGCGGACAAAATGGTCCATGTGGACCCCGCGCAAGCGTCCCAACGCTTCGCACAATTCGAACCCCTCGCCATCGTTTCCGGCGAACCCGAGGGGATGAATGGAGCCGATGCCCAGGGCGGAGAGGTTGTTGACGATGGTGCCGGCGCCGCCGGGCTGGGGGCGGACATTGATGACATTATGAACGGGGAGCGAGGTCTCGAGGGAAACCTCCCTACGGGCGGGGTCAATCTCGAGGTAGCGGTCGAGACAGAAGTCGCCCACCACGGCCAGCCGAAGTGACTGGTAGCGCGCGAGGAGTTGTTGAAAACGGTCGGGGGTCATGGCAGCGACGCGGCTTCGAGCCGCTTGAGCAGATTGTGAAGAAACACCACGTTGTCGCACTGGGCATAGCGCAGGTCGCCCCCCATGCGGGCGAAGCTCTTGCAGAATCGCAGGTAATAGGCGGGATTGTCCTTGGGCGGCTCGCCGGCGGACCAGTCCCAGCGGCCGCCGTCCTGGAGGTCAACGACGCACAGCAAGTGGCCGGTGACGACCTTGCGCCCGCCCTGCAAACGCAGGTTGTTCACGCAACTGAGGCTTTTCTCGAACACCTGCGGCGCCATGATCGCCGAGCCGACCGAAAGGACCACGCCGTGGTCCAGACCCTCGACCGCCCGGCTGAACAACCGGAAATCATGGGCGGCGGCACGCCCGATCGCGGCGCCATTGAAAATGGGGTGAGTGGCGATGATGTCGTAGCCGATGCCGGGGTGGACGGTGAGGGGGATGCGGTGCGCAAAGGCTTGGGCGAGGATCGAGGTGGCTTTCCACGGGTGGGAAACCTCGAGGCGTCCGTCAGGCAGTTTGTGCCGCAGCAGGGTCTGGAGCAGGTCCGCCCGCGCCGGGGTGAGCGGGTCGGCCGGGGCTTCGCGGATGGCTTGTTCGAGGGCCGCGGACGAAGGGAGCCAAGCCCCGTCTTCGACGATGAAACGCCCCAGGCTCTGACCATAGCCCTCTTGTCGCAACGCCCCGGCCAGCAGCGCCAGATGAAGATAGCGGCCGGTCTCGTCCCACGTGCCGAAGCAGCCGGCGGCGACATGTTTTCGGACGCTCTCCTCGGTGCGACCGAGGAAGGCCAGTTCCCAATCGTGGATGGTGCCTGCGCCATTGGTCGCCAGGTGCGTCAGCCAGCCTCGTTCGACCAGGCGGTTGACAATGCGGTGAGCGCCGTTCTTGATCAGGTGCGCGCCATACAACAGCATGACGCTCGCTCCCCGCCGCCGCGCAGCCACAATCCGGCGGGCGGTTTCGTCAAGAATGGTGCGGATGACCGGGGCGCAGTCCGGGGCGGGTTGGTCCGGGTCAATCAGCAGCTTTTCAATCGTGCTCAGGCTTTGGCGCGTAGCCAGCGGATAGACCTTTACCCGCGTCAAATCCAGGGGTGCCGGATATTCGTTCATGGCAACTCGTTGAGGCTGCCGCCTAATCTCGCGGAAAACATTTGCTGGCCAGTAAAGTCGGTTTGACCTAAAAAAGCAACCAGCGTGAACAATCCGGAATGAATGCGAATTTGACGAGGGTGGACCGGCGAAGTTTTCTTCAGACGCTGGCGGTGGCCGGCGCGGGAATGGCAATGGGCGGCGCCGCCCTGGCGCAGACGACAGCCGCGAGGCCAAGACTTAAACTCGGCATGGATAACTTTTCGATCCGTGCCATGGGCTGGAAAGCGCCCGCGCTCCTGGATTATGCGGCGTCGCTCAAACTCGACACCTTGCTGATCTCGGACCTGGATGCTTACGAGAGCCTCGAGGAGGCCAGCCTTCGCGAAGTCAAAGCGAAAGCCGACGACCTCGGAATCCAGATTCACGCCGGCACCTGGAGCATTTGCCCGACCTCGAAAGCCTTCAAAAACAAATGGGGGACGGCGGAAGAACACCTGGCGTTAGGCTTGCGGGTGGCGCGCGCGTTGGGGTCGCCGGTACTTCGCTGCGTGCTGGGCACCGCCGAGGATCGGAAAACGCCAGGGGGCATCGAGGCGCGGATGGCCGACACGGTGAAGGTGTGCCGCGCCTGCCGGAGCCGGGCCTTGGACGCGGGGGTCAAGATTGCCATCGAGAATCATGCGGGGGACATGCAAGCCGCCGAGCTGGTTCGGTTGATCGAAGAAGCCGGGAAGGATTACGTGGGGGCCACGCTGGACTCGGGCAACGCCACCTGGGCGCTGGAGGACCCGCTGGCGAACCTGGAAGTTCTTGGTCCTTACGCCCTTTCAACCGGCATGCGTGATTCGATGGTTTGGGAATACGAGGACGGCGCCAAAGTTCAGTGGACGGCCATGGGAGAGGGTTTGGTTGATTGGAAAAGGTATTTCGATCGGTTCGCCGTTCTCTGCCCGATTGCGCCGGTGAACTTGGAGATCATTTCCGGTTTCGCCCGGCCCGTTGCGTGGTTGAAGGCGGGTTTCTGGGAGGTCTGGCCGAACGCGAAAGCCGTTGATTTTGCGGCGTTCATCGCCTTGGCGAAGCGGGGCAAGCCCCTCGAGCCCCATCGCTCCCCCGATCCGCGGGCGGAGCAAGCGTACCAGCGCGAGGAATTGGAGCGCAGCATTCGTTACTGCAAGGACGTGTTAGGCTTGGGCCGCAAATAGCCGGCGGGACTGACCGCTTGGCAATAGAGGATGGGGCGGGGGCGGCGGGGTGAACGGGGCGTGAGTTTGGCGCGGGATGCGTGAACTTCACGCGGTGGTTCCGCTTTTCGGTCTTGACTTTTCAGCGGAACAGGCCAAGAGTTGCCTGTGGCATAAGTCATGCTTTTCGCTTAACCCTGGCAAACGCTGATTCTTTTGCTCCCGACTCCGTCCGGCTGAATGAAGCCGGTGGGGATGCCGTGGTGAGAAATGCGAACCCGGTTGTTCGTCAGAGCGCGGCTCGACGACACCCAAGCCCAGACAATCAGTCCCATGAAAACCTGCGAGCGCTTCGGCCTTTTCCATTCCTCTCATTGCCTTCTGTATATTGTCGGCAGCCTGCTGCTGATGGGGCAGACGGGTCTGGCGGCCGTGTCGGTGTTGTTCACCCAGGACACGGTCATTAGTGTGTTGGATACCAACTATGACGGCGCCGAGATCACCGTCAGCAACTGCACGGTGACCGTGGCCGGGGCGCACACTTTTGCGCGGGTGCATTTGCGCGGGGGAGGAAGTTTGACCCAGATGCATGACGGGACGGAGCCGCCGCTCGGGTTGAATCTGTTAATTGCGGGAGACATGCTGATCGCGGCTGGCTGCCGGGTGGACGTGTCGGGGCGGGGTTATCCGGCGGGGGTGGGGCCCGGCGCCGGGAAAGCGTCAGTTTACGGTGTCGGTGGGAGCGGTGGTGGTTACGGTGGTTATGGCGGGGCTGGGGGCACCAACACCGGCATCGTGAACGTGGGGCTGGTTTATGGTTCGGTGGCCACTCCGGCGCAGTTTGGGAGTGGCGGCGGGCGGGGTTATTGGGGGACCGACCTTGGCGGGAGCGGGGGCGGGGTGGTCAAGCTGGAGGTGGGGGGCCTTTTGCTGATTGATGGCACAATTGCCGCCAACGGCAATCCCGGCATCCACCGGGCCTCGGGGGGTGGCGCCGGGGGCAGCATCTGGCTCGCAGCGCAAACGATTGCAGGTTCAGGGGTCATTTCCGCCAACGGCGGGGGTGGCGAGCCGGGTTCAGGCGGCGGGGGCGGGGGCGGGCGCGTCGCCATTTACTGCACGCATCGGAGTTTCAACGGCAGTGTGGTTGCGCACGGAGGCGCCGGGCACGGTTCAGGCGGCCCGGGAACAATTTACTGGCGGAGCGGGGCTTCGGCGGCGGAGGAGGTGTTGATTGAAAATGGGGGCGTTCCGGGCCACACCGCGCTGCTGCCGGAGGGGACGAGCTTCTCGCTCGAATTAGCGGGGGGCGCAATCGCGAGTCTGTTCGGGGACATGGCACTGAGGGGACTGTTGATTGGTTCCAATAGCTGGCTTCTGGCGAGCAACCGAACTCTGCAAGTGGTGGGAGACGCGGTGATTGACAACGGTGGCGGAATCAACGCGGACTGCGCCGGTTACGGGGTGAATCAAGGGACGGGTGCGGGCAAGGTTTACTCGTTTTCGGGAGTTTATTTTGGGGGTGGGGGCGGGTACGGGGGAGGAGGAGGTGACGGCGGGGCTGACACGTATTCGGCGGGGGGCGTAGCCTATGGGTCGTTGACCATGCCCAGAGAATTGGGCAGCGGCGGGGGCAGCAACCTGAGCCCCGGGCCTGAGAGTGCGCGCGGAGGCGGAGCCGTCCGGCTGGAGGTAAGCGGGCATTTGCAGGTCAACGGGCGCATCTCGGCCAACGGTGGAGATGGGTTCAGCACGGGCAGTGGGGGCGCAGCAGGAGGAAGTGTGTGGCTTACGGCAGGCACGTTGAGCGGGGCTGGAATCATCGCGGCCAACGGCGGCCGGGGCAACGGGTTTGGTCCTTACGCGGGCGGGGGCGGCGGCGGCGGGCGGATTTCGATTGGATACGGTTTGAATCTTTTCTTTGGGGAGATTACAGCGCGGGGCGGGAGCGGTTACCAATGGGGTGGTGCGGGGACCATTTACACCAAGGCCAACAACCAGCCTTACGGGCAGGTGCTGGTTGATAACGGGGGTCCGCAAGGCGCGAACACCACTTGGAGCGGCGCCGGCCCGGTGGATTTGGTTGTCCGCGGCGGGGGCGTTATCCCGGCGGTAACGGCCCAAACCTTTAACAACCTCGAGGTTGGCCTGGGTGGGCGGATGCTGGTGACCAACGAAATGATCACGGTTTCCGGCAACGTCAGGATTGCGGCTGGCGGAAGCATTGTCGCCGACGGCGCGGGTTATTTCGGCACTTCCGGGCCGGGGGCCGGGCGTTACGACAGCCGGGTGCAGGCGGGCAGCGGGGGAGGCTACGGCGGCTTTGGCGCGGCGGTGCCCGGCAGCACGGTGGCGGTGGGGGGTGTTGCCTACGGTTCGGCGACCTCTCCCAATGAACGGGGCAGTGGCGGCGGGGGGTATAGCAGTTATGGAGGGGGCGGCGCAGGGGGCGGCAACTTGCGGATGAACATTTCGGGCACTTTGATGTTGGACGGCATTATTTCGGCAAACGGGGCGCCCGGAATGGGGCCGGGGGCCGGCGGTGGTTCCGGAGGAACCGTTTCGCTGACGGTGGGAGCAATCGCGGGGTCGGGTGCCATCGCCGCAAAGGGCGGGGCCAGCGACGGTTTCGGGGGCGGCGGGGGGGGCGGGCGGGTTGCCATTTCATTTTACACGAACCTGTTCAATGGCAGCGTGGTTGCGTGGGGAGGTCCGGGGGCCGCTCGGGGCGGGGCGGGGACGATTTATCTCAAGGCGCGGAACCAGAGTAGCGGGTATTTATTAGTGGACAACGGTGGCGTGCCGGGGGCTTTCACGGCGGCAAGCGCTTATGATTACGGAGTGGACCTGGTGGTTAGCGGGGGCGGGGCCTGGGTGCCGACGTCGCAGCAAAGCCTGAAAAGCGTGGTGATCGGTTCGAACAGTTGTGTGATTCTGTCCAATTCATACCAGAGCCTGACCGCCACCAGCCTGGTCGTCCAACGCGGCGGGGCGGTTTGGGCGGAGGGTTTGGGTTCTCTTACGCCCGGCCTCGGGGCGGGGGGATATGTGTCCTGGCAAAACGGTTACATCGGCGGCGGCGGTGGCTACGGTGGCTATGGCGGGTCCGTTACCAACGCGAAATTGCGGGGTGGAATCGCCTTCGGCTCGGTGGAGAATCCGACCGATACCGGGGGCCGGGGCGGGTATTATTATTCGGCCGGAGGGGGAGCTGGCGGCGGCGCAATCCGGTTGACGGTGACCGACCTGCTTCAGGTCGAAGGCCGTATTTCGGCCAATGGCGTCTGCGGCACGAACTCGGGAGCGGGCGGGGGCGCCGGCGGGAGCATTTTGCTCAACGTGGGCACGCTTGCCGGCAGCGGCGTCATCTCGGCGGACGGCGGTGCGGGGCTGGGACTGGGCGGCGGCGGGGGAGGCGGCAGGATTTCGATTCAGTATGGAGTCAACGCTTTTTCCGGCGCGATGAGCGCTTGCGGCGGCACAGGAGGGGAAGGCGCGACCGGCGGCGCCGGCACGATCCACCTTAAGGCAAAAAGCCAGGCCGGGGGGGCGATGCTGCTGGTGGATAACGGCGGGCGCCTGGGAACCAACACGCCGCTGACGGGATTGAGCGGCGGCGGTCTGGTCATTCAAGGCGGGGCGGTGGCGCAACAGATGGTCGCGCTGTCCCTCAGCAGCCTGTTGGTCGCATCCAACGGCTGGTTGCTGGCGACGAACCAGGCGCTGAGCTTCAGTGGAAACGCGACCATTCTGCCGGGAGGAGGCATCCTTGCCGATGGCAGGGGGTATGCGGGCAGCCAGGGGCCTGGGGCCGCCTACCCTTACAGCACCTATGGCTACGGCTATACGGGCGGCGGGGCCGGTTACGGCGGTTACGGGGCAGCGGGGGCCGGAGGTGGATCGGCAAACGGCGGCAACAGCTACGGTTCGATCGTTGCGCCGGTGGATCCGGGTAGTGGCGGGGCGGGCACCACGTCGGCGCAATATGGTGGCAGTGGTGGAGGGACGATCCGGCTGAATGTTGTGGGCATTCTGTCGGTTGGAGGCCGAGTCTCGGCCAATGGGACAGAGGGTTTGGCGCCGGGGGCTGGAGGCGGGTCCGGCGGAAGCATCTGGATCACGGCGGGGTCGCTCACTGGTTCGGGCATCATCGCTGCGGACGGCGGTCGGGGCAACGGTTGGGGCGGGGGCGGAGGAGGCGGCCGGATTGCTTTGGAATTGGGCCAGAACGCCTTTTCCGGCCAAGTCAGCGCTGCGGGCGGTCAGGGTGGTTCCGGGGCGGGTGGAGCTGGGACGATTTATACGCGGCCTGCGAATCGTTCGGGCGGCCAGGTTTTGGTGGATAACCGGGGGCAGATTGGCACCAACACACCGATCCCCTACCTGACCACGCCACTGGACCTCACCGTGAGGGGCGGGGCGGTTGCCTGGCCTTACGGGAACTCGTTGCTGCTGAGCAACCTGACGGTGGGCGTGGACGGCACGCTGGTTTGGCGAGACGGTTATGGCAGCACGGCCTTGACGGTCCTTAACGATGTGGTGGTCGAGAGCGGCGGGTGGATCACTGCGGATGGCAAGGGTTACCCCGCCAGTTCCGGTCCCGGCGCGGGTCTGACCGCCGGCTACGGCAGTGTTGGCAGCGGCGCGGGTCATGGTGGCGTCGGCGGGGCGTCTTCCCAGCTTCCGGGGGGAGGCACTTATGGGTCACTGGAACAGCCGCTGACGATGGGCAGTGGCGGCGGATGCGGAGGATCAGGGTCAGGAAGCCAGGGCGGCGGCGCCATCCTGATCAGCGCAGGGCGCGGTTTGACGGTCAACGGGACGATCTCAGCCAACGGCAATGCCGGGTTGGTGGAGGACTCCGGCGGCGGTTCGGGTGGCAGCGTTTGGCTGAGCGCCGCGTGGGTCTCGGGTGTGGGTCGGATCAGCGCCGAGGGCGGGGCTGGCCAGCTCTATGGCGGCGGCGGAGGCGGCGGTGGCCGGATTGCGATTTATTCCCCCGCCAACGTGTTTGGCGGGATTACCTCGGTTCGGGGCGGTGACGGTTTTGCGCGCGGCGGGGATGGCACAATTTACCTGTCGTCGAGCTATGCTCCGTTGGAAGTCGTGAGCCAGTGGCCGACTGGCACGGTCTCGTATTTGGTCAGCCAGGTTGACCTGACGTTTAACATGGCGGTGGATCCCTACTCAGCGGCGGCGGCCGAGGTAGCCTTGATGACGCCGGGGGGCCTGGTGGTGGGAAGCAACTGCACCGTAGAGGTCACCGGTTCTCGCGGGGTGCGAATCGCGGTGCCGGCGCAATCGGCGGAGGGGGATTACACGGTGGTGTTCGGGCCGCAGCTTAAGGATCTGTATCAGAATCCCATGGCGCAGGCTCACACGGGCCATTTCACGATTGTGTGGCCGCAGATTCATGGGCGGGTCGCCGACACGAACAACCAGCCCGTTGCCGGGGTGCTTGTCGAAGCCAACAACGGGTTGACTTCGGCTCTCACAGACACCAACGGGGAGTATGCGCTGAAAGCGCCGGTGGGCGTAAGCGTGACGGTGGTTCCGAGCAAGAGCGGGCTGTTCTTCATTCCCGGGGCGTATTATCCGGGCACGGTTCAGGGGGAGATATGGGATTACAACTTTCAGGCGCAGAGTTCGGAGCTGTTGGGCATGGATTGCGCCCCGCAGGAGACCGGTTTGGCTGTTTCATGGTACGGCGTGGCTGGGGCCGCCTATCAGGCGCTTTGGTCCTCGAATCTGGTGGATTGGGTGCCGTACGGGCTCCCGGTGATGGGAACAAACGGTCCCGCCCGGCTCCTGCTGCCATTCCAGCCAGGTCCGGTCGGGTTTTATCGGCTTCAGGTGGGGCCATAGGCGGGCATTGCCATTGGCCCCTGATTTGACGTGACATGGCGCTTTTTTTGGGATAGTTTATGCGGTAGTGCGCATGAGCAGTATCGCGATGGCCCGGTTGAACCAGCGGGGCAAAGGTTTTAGTGGTCGAGATTCCAGTTCGGCGTGGTTCAGGGCCGGCCGCCTCGCGTGGCTCATTGGCCTTGGCATTGGGATCCTCTGGTCTCACGGTTCCGCCGCTCAGGAGCTGCTGGTGCCCACAAATTCGGTGTGGCGGCTCCACAAGGGAACCAACGAAGCTTCGAGCCCTGTCACGGCGTGGCGGCTCACCAACTTCAACGACGCGGCATGGACCACCAACGCCGCCCCCTTCCACTACGGCGAGGGTTTGTCCGGGGGGACGCTGCTGAGCGACATGCGGTCGAACTACACGTGCGTTTACCTGCGCACATTTTTTGTCTTGACCAATCTTGCCCAGATCGCGAGGCTCACGCTTCGGGCGGACTACGACGACGGCTTTGTGGCGTGGGTGAACGGGACGGAAGTGACGCGGTCGCGAGTGGGAAACACCTATTACACGAACGTGGCTTCGAGCACGCATGAGGGCGGGGTGTACGAGGTTTTCACTTCCACCGCAACTGCGGCTCTTGCCCGGGGCACCAACATTCTCGCCGTGCAGGCGTTCAACCAGAGCCTGACCAGTGCCGATTTCCGTTTCATTGCCAGCCTCGAAGTGGAACGGGACGCCGTTCCGCCGGTCCTCGCCGGCGTGCTGCCTCAAGCGAGCGCCCCCGTCAGCGCTTTGACCGAAATCCGCGTGGATTTTTCCGAACCGGTCTTTGGCGTGAATGCGGGCGATTTGCGGGTCAGCGACCAGCCCGCTGCGATGGTGGTTGGTGTCCCGGGCACCAACAGCTACCTTTTCACCTTTACCCAGCCGCCTGCCGGGCAGGTGACTATTGAGTGGGATGCAGCGCACGGGATCACGGACACAGCCGGCAACCCCTTCGATTCCGAGGCCTCGAGCGCTTCGTGGAACTACCTCCTTGCCGACTTCCTCAGCCCTGAAGTTGTCCAGGTCGCTCCCGTGCCCAACGCGGAAGTTTCGCGCCTTGGCGAAGTGGTGGTCACCTTTAATGAGCCGGTTATTGGCGTTGACGCAGCGGATCTCCTGGTCAATGGCCTCCCGGCCACGACGCTCTCGGGCGCTGAGAGCGGTCCCTACCTCTTCAGTTTCCCGTCGCCGGCTCCGGGTCCGGTCACGTTGTCCTGGGCCCCCGGCCATGGCATCACCGATGCCTCGCCGGCGGCCAACGCCTTCGGTGGCGGCAACTGGCAGATTCAGTTGAATCCCCAATTGCTCCCCAGCGACCTGGTGATCAACGAATTTGTGGCTGAAAACTCCGCGACCAACAGCCCCCTGGACTACGATGAAGACGGCGAGCTACAGGACTGGATCGAGCTGTTTAATCGCGGCACCAATCCGGTTAATCTTCTCGGCTGGTCGCTCACTGACAGTGCCAGCCAGCTTCGCAAATGGATTTTTCCCAGTCTCGTCTTGCAGCCGGGCGAATACCTTCTGGTTTACGCCTCCGAAAAAGACCGGCGTCCGGCTGACGCCGGCAGCCGGCTGCACACCAACTTCAAACTCAACCCCTTCGGCGAATATCTTGCCCTGTGCAATGCCGAAGAGCCGCCGGTGCTCGTCAGCGTCTTGTCCCCCGAATTCCCCGAGCAACGCAACGACCACTCTTACGGCCTGAATGTTTCCAACCAGTGGCAGTACTTTGCCTCGCCCACGCCCCTGGCCCCCAACGGCGCCAGCCTGATCCAGGGCATTCTGTCCCCGCCGCACTTCAGCGTTGGGCGCGGCATTTTCGATCAGCCTTTCCAACTGCTCCTCACCACCACCAACCCAGTCGCCACCATCCGTTACACGCTGGACGGGAGCGAACCCACCGAAACTTCCGGGGCTGTCTATTCCGCCCCGATCCAGATTACCAACACCGTCATCGTTCGGGCCGCGGCTTTTGGGTCCAATCATCTGCCCTCCCGGACGGTCACCCACAGCTACCTGTTTCTGGACTATGTCCTCAACCAGCCCGATGCCCCTCCCGGTTTCCCGGCCAACTGGGGCACCAAGTCCGGCTTTCCCGACAACTTGATTCCCGCCGATTATGGCATGGACCTGGACCCGCTTCGGGTTAACCCCGACGACCCCGGCTCGCCCATCGCCCCCGAGAAACTGGAGCGTTTCCGGCAGGGCCTCCGGGAACTGCCGTGGGTTTCGATCGTCATGAGCGTCGAGGACATGTTCGGGGCCGGAGGTCTTCACCCTCTGGTGCAGCAGAAAACCCCCGTTGTTGAAAAAGCCTGTTCCATTGAAATGATCCTGCCCGATGGCGCCACGGCGTTCGCCCTCGAGGCCGGGCTGCGCATGCACGGCAACGCCAGCCGCGACCCGCTCAAGAACCCGAAGCACGGGTTCAAACTCAATTTCACGGGGGACTATGGCGAATCCAAGCTGAAGTATCCGTTGTTTGAAGACTCCGCCGCCGAAGAGTTTGACGATCTGCTGCTGCGGGCGGATTTTAACTCGAGCTGGCGGCATTGGTCGGACGTGGCCAGCAACGGCAACGGGGCTTACCAGCGCAGCCGCGGCACGCGGACGCGATATGCCTGGTCGCAGGAGACCATGCGCGCCCTGGGCCACCCGGCCCCCCGCAACCGCTACTGCCACCTTTTTATCAACGGCCTTTACTGGGGCACCTACGACTTCAGCGAGCAAGCCACTGAAACGTTTGCCCAAACCCACTACCCCTCCCCTGCCGGACACGACATCTACGAGCAAGGCCAGCTCCGCGCCGGTTCCGATGTCGCTTACAAGGCCATGCTCGCCATCACCAACCTGGCCGATAACGCCAGCTATCTGCGCATCCAGCAGTACCTCGACGTTTCCCAGTTTATTGACTACACGCTTCTGCACTTCTTTGTTGGTCACCAGGACTGGGGTAACACCAAGAATTGGTACGCCATCCGCCCACGCGCGCCCGGCGACCTGGGTCGTTTCCGCTACATTCCCTGGGACCAGGAATGCATCCTGCTTGAAGAAAACGTCAACCGCGTTCCCAACGCCGGCGGCAGCACCGACGTCCCCAGCAACCTCCACACCAAACTCGACGACAACCCGCAATTTCGCCTCGACTTTGCCGACCGCGCCCACCGCCACCTGGTGGCCCCGAACGGCGTCCTCACGCCGCTGGCCAACATTCTGCGCTGGCAAAAATGGAAGGCGGTTCTGGACAAGCCCATCGTGTTGGAATCCATGCGCTGGGGCGATTACCGCCGCGACGTCCACCCATACCTTGACGGCACCTTCCAGCTCTACACTCGCGAACAGCATTGGCTGGCTGAAAACAGCCGTCTCGAGAATTCCTATTTTCTTCACCGCACTGCCACCCTCCTGTCGCAGCTCCGCACGGCCGGCCTTTACCCGTCTGTGGACGCGCCCGAATTCCGTCAAGGCTCTGCTTCCGGCCCGCTGTTGGCCAGCCGCACGGTGCCCGATGGCTTCGTCCTTGCGATGAACAACCCCGGGGGGGCCGGCACGATCTACTATACGACCAACGGCGCCGACCCCAGAGTGCGTTTCTCGGGCCAGATCGCCTCCGACGCCATCCCTTACTCGAACCCGCTCACCCTCAACACCACCGTGACTTTCAAGGCGCGCGTTTTCCACAACAACACGTGGAGCGCCCTTAATGAAGCGACCTTTTCCGTGGCCGCGCTCGGGCTTCCCCTGGCCATCACGGAAATCATGTATAATCCGGTTGGCGGCGAGGCCTTTGAATACGTTGAGCTGCAGAACGTTGGCTCCACCGTGGTGGACCTCAGCGGTTTCAGTTTCGACGGCATTGATTACATCTTCCCGCCGGGCGCCGTGTTAAACCCCGGCGCGGTGGTCCTGCTCGCCTCTTCCGCCGACACCAACGCCTTCAGGGCCCGTTACCCCTCGGCCGCGGTCTTCGGGTGGTTCGGCGGCGCTCTGTCCAACGGCGGCGAGCGCATCGCGCTGCGGGACCCAAACCTTGGCACAGTTCTGGCCGTCAACTATGACGATGAAAACGGCTGGCCGACCGCCCCTGACGGGCTCGGCTACTCGCTGGAAATCGTTGACCCGCGCGGCGACCCCGACGCCCCAGCCAACTGGCGCCCGAGCGCCACGGTCAACGGTAGTCCCGGTCTCCCGCCCATTCCGCCATCGGCTCCTCCCTCGGTCGTCCTTAACGAGGTGATGGCTCATAACCTGTCCGCAGTGTCCAACGCCGGCACCTTCCCCGATTGGATCGAACTCTTCAATGCGGGTTCTGCTCCGGTCGCGCTCCAAAACTGGAGCCTCAGCGACGCCACCAATCCGCGGAAATTCGTCTTCCCGGCCGGCATTACCCTCAATCCCGGCCAGTTTCTGGTGGTCTGGTGCGATTCCGACACGAACGCGCCGGGTGTTCACACTGGATTTGCGCTTGACAAAGACGGCGAGACCCTCCGGCTGTTCGATGCTGCCACCAATACGGTTGACGCCCTTACCTTCGGCCTCCAGGTTGCCGATCTTTCCCTCAGCCGGCTCGCCGGCGGGTGGGACCTTTCCCTGCCCACCCCAGGATCCAGCAACCAAGCCGCGCCGCTTGCCGCTGCGACCAACCTGTCTGTCAATGAATGGCTGGCGGCGCCCCTGACGGGCGACGACACGTGGATTGAGCTTTACAACCGTTCCTTGGATGCTCCGGTGTCCCTCCGCGGCCTTTACTTCCGCACGGCAACCGCCCTGTATCAAGTTCGTTCGCTGTCCTACCTGCCGCCCGGGGGATTTGTTCAATTGTGGGCCGACGAAAAAGCCGGAGCTAGTCACCTGGGGCTTAAGCTGTCATCCAGCGGCTTTATCGAGTTGTACAGCCCCACTGCCTCGCTGATCGAGCGCGTCAATTATACGCAAGCCGAGACCGGTGTTTCGCAGGGCAGGCTTCCCGACGGCGAAGCGACCGTCCTGCCGTTCCCACGCTCGCAAAGCCCTGGTGCGCCCAACTATCTGCCGAGCTTTGCCGGACCCAATTTCAGCGAGATTCTGGCCCGCAACCGGAGCGCGGTTCTTTCGCCGTGGGGCACCTACGCCGACTGGATCGAATTGGAAAATCCGGGCTCAGTGACTCAGGACCTCAGCGGGCTGGTGCTCGCCGATTTTGACGATGAGGAAAGGGTTTGGAGCTTCCCGACCGGCCTCACGCTGGCGCCGGGCGGTTTGCTCCTGGTTTGGTGTGACGAGAGCCGCCCGCCGAGCACTTTGGCCAATCCACCTCTCAACACCGGATTCGCGCTGGGCGGCTCCGGCGGCGCGTTGCGGTTGTTGGACGCTGGAGGCCGGGTGCTCGACCAGCTCGACTATGGTCCGCAACTGGAAGACCGGTCGGTTGGCAGGAACGGCACCAACTGGGTTCTTCTGGCTTCGCCGAGTCCCGGCGCCGCCAATAGCAGTCCGGCTGCGCTGGGCGCTCTGACCAACCTCTGCATCAACGAGTGGATGGCGCAACCGGAGTCGGGCAATGATTGGTTTGAGTTGTACAACAAGGGCGAGTTGCCACTCGAGTTGTCCGGCGTGTTTCTGACGGATGATCCCTCGGTCACGGGACTCCAGAAATCACCGGTCCACCCTTTGACGTTCGTTGACGGGCGCAGTTGGCTGAAATTCATCGCGGATGGCGCCCCGGCACAGGGCCCGACGCACGCGGCTTTCAGCCTCAACAGCCTCGGTGAAACCCTGCGTCTGTACGCCCCTTCGCTCACGCTGTTGGACGCCGTGGATTTTGGTGTCCAGACGCGCGGAGTGTCTGTCGGCCGTCTTCCCGACGGCAGCGCCAACTTCGTGAGCTTTCCGCTCTCGCCCAGCCCGGAGGAGAGCAATTTCCTGCCGCTGACCAATATTGTGATCAACGAGGTTCTCGCGCATACCGATGCTCCCTTGGAAGACGCCATCGAGATTCACAATCCCAGCCTTCAGCCTGTGGATATCGGCGGCTGGTTCCTCAGCGACCGCCAAACCGACCTCAAGCGCTTCCGCATTCCCAGTCCCTGCGTTATTCCGGCTGGCGGATATCGTGTTTTCTATCAGTACCAATTCGGGCCGGCTGATGGAGAAGAGGATGTCCCGCCGCTTTTCAGTCTCAATTCCGCTTATGGCGACCAGGTGCACCTCTCCCAGGCTGATGCGCTGGGCAATCTCACCGGCCACCGCGCCGCCGTCAGCTTTGGCGCCAGCGCCAACGGCATCTCCTTCGGGCCTTATCAAACCAGCGTCGGGTCCGATTTCGTTGCCCTGCAATTTCCCACGCTGGGCATCACCAACCCCGCCAGTCTAGCTCAGTTTCGCTCCGGCACGGGCGCTCCCAACGCCGGGCCCCTGGTTGGTCCGGTCGTGATCTCGGAAATCATGTATCAGCCGCCTTCGGTAGGGACCAACCCGGCTGGTTCGGCCGGCATCGAGTTCATCGAGCTGCAGAACCTGACCGGTGTCGCTGTGCCGCTTTACGATCCGGCGCATCCAACCAACCGCTGGAAGCTCGCCGGCGCGGTGTCCTTCGATTTCCCGCCCAACACCATTCTTGCTCCCGGCGGCTTGCTGGTGGTCGTGCCCTTCGATCCCATCAGCGACCTTGCGGAACGGGCTCGTTTCGAAGCCTTATATGGCACCAACGCCGCGCTGGCCGGCCCGTATCGTGGGAAACTGGACAACGCCGGCGAAAGTCTTGAGCTCTACCGGCCCGACGCACCCCAGGCTCCACCCCGGCCGGACGCTGGCTTTGTGCCTGCGATTCTGGTCGAACGGGTCCGTTATTCGCCGGAGGAACCGTGGCCGGCGGCCGCCGCGGGGACCGGCGCGTCACTCCAACGGTTGCAGGCGGCGGGTTATGGAAATGATCCGGCGAACTGGGCTGCGGCGCAGCCCTCGCCCGGTCTCCCATTGCCGACACCCGACGCCGATGGCGACGGTCTCCCGGATGGGTGGGAACAAACCTACGGCACCAACCCCAACGTCGCGGACGCCCACCTCGACAGCGACCTCGACGGCCTGACCAATTACCAGGAATACCTCGCCGGCACCCATCCGCTCGACCCCCAGAGCTGCCTCCGCCTCTCCATTTCACCCGGGTCCGGTTCGGTTTGGCTTGAATTTCTGGCGGTGTCCAACCGCTCGTACAGCATCCTCTTCCGAGATTCGCTTGCCGGCACCGGGTGGTCCCGATTGCTCGACCTGCCCGCGCACCCAACCAACCGCACCCACCATAGCCTGCTGCCCACGACCAACGCCCCGTCCCGACTTTACCGACTGGTCACTCCATCACTCCCCTGAGCGGTTGGGACGAATCGGGTGATGGGAGGAATCGGCTTGCCGCGGAGGGTTTTTCTTCCATAGTAACCTTGCGGTTTGGTCCCAGGGCGGGCGCTTGGCGCAGTGGTTAGCGCGTCTCGTTTACACCGAGTAGGTCGGGGGTTCGAATCCCTCAGCGCCCACCATCCTGAGATTCGCCCGCCGGAGGCGCCATGGGTGGCGCCAAAATCGAGCAAGCGTTGAGTGAAGCAGCCTTGACGACCTCAGCCAGAGCGGCGAGATTTTTATCATGAGCATCACCTTGGAGTTCGACGAAGCAGTCCTGGCCAGCCTGCCTTTGGGGCCGGGGGAACGCGAGCGGCACATGCAGATCGAGCTCGCGTGCCAATATTACGCACGGGGTTGGCTTTCCTTGGCTCAAGCCGCGAGGCTGGCGGGCTTGGATCGTTACGCCTTTGGCGTAGAACTCGGCGAACGTGGCATTCCGCGTCAATATGGGCTGACCGAGGCACAGGAAGACGTTGCTCATGCGCGTCGTCAGTAACACCTCGCCCGTCTCGAACCTCGCCGTCATTGACCGGCTGATTCTGCTCAAGCAACGATACGGAACGGTTTTGGTCCCACCTGCGGTCGCACAGGAGCTGTCTGCTTTGACCCATCCAGAGGCAAGGGCGAGGATCACCGGCGCCATCGCAGCCGGCTGGCTGGTCGTGCAAGCACCGGCCGTTCCTGGACCCGCGCCGCCAGTTCCGTTGGATGCTGGCGAAACGGAAGCGATTGCTTTGGCTTTGGACGTGAAGGCCGATGTGCTGCTCCTGGACGAAAAGCGTGGCCGGGAAGCAGCCCGGAGTTTCGGGCTGACTGTGGCGGGAGTGCTGGGCGAGTTGCTCCACGCCAAGAAGGCCGGGCTGCTCAATGAGCTGCGGACCGAAATCAGCCGACTGCGCGCCGAGGCAGGCTTCTTTTTAACTCCTGAGATCGAACGGTTCATCCTTTTAGAGGCAGGTGAATGAAGCGGCCAGCATGTGGAACCCCTCATACCCGTGGCTTTCGCTGGGGGGGCCTGTTCTTCGGGCCCGAAATACTCATCGCCCACCCTCCGCTGTCTCGTTCGGAAATCCCAGTTGGCGCCAGGCTTCGAATAGAACCAACGCGACACAGTTGGAGAGATTCAAAGAACGGGACTCCGGGTTGGCCATCGGGATTCTGAGCCACCGGTCGCGATTCGCCTCCAGAATCTGGCGGGGCAGTCCGGCGGTTTCCCGCCCGAACACGAGGTAGTCCTCGGCAGCATAGGCCACCTCGGAATAGCGGCGGGGACCGTTGGACTCGATGAACCAAAGCCGGGCGTGGGGAGGGAGGTTTGAGTGAAAATCCACCCAATGTCGCCACCGATGCCAAACCACTTGTTGCCAGTAGTCCATGCCGGCGCGCTTGAGTTGGGCGTCGTTAAAGTCAAATCCCAACGGTTCCACCAGGTGGAGCGTGGTGCGTGTGGCCGCGCACAAGCGGGCAATATTCCCCGTGTTGGGGGGAATCTCGGGTTCGACCAGAACAACGTGCATAAGCTCGAGTGTGAGCTCAGCCGGCGTCGCCCGCCCGGGCCGCCGTCTTCGAGGGGCCGCGCCTCGAGTAAAACACTTTCCACAATATCAGCCCGTGAGCGGGCGCGGTCATCCCGGCCACCCGCCGGTCCCGCTGCTGAAGCATGACGCGCATTTCCGACGCCGGAAATTTCCCGAGCCCCACCTGGACGAGGGTGCCGACGATGCCGCGGCACATTTTGTAGAGGAAACCGTCGCCTTCGATGATGACGGTGATTAACGGTCCGCGCCGTCTGACTTCGCAGCGGGTCAGGTGTCGCACGGTGGACTGCCGGGCATAGCCCGGGTTGGCGGTGAAGGACTGGAAGTCATGCCGGCCGACGCACGCGGCGGCCGCGGCGCGCATGGCCGCGAGATTGAGCGGACGCGGCACATGCCAGGCGGTGTGCCGGAGAAGTGGATTCATCGCCGGATGATTCCAGATTGCATAACGATATTGTTTGCCGGTGGCCGCGAAGCGGGCGTGAAAATCCGGGCGCGCCCGGGCGGCGCTCAGCACGCGGATATCCTCGGGTAGCCACGCGTTGATCGCCAGCGCGAGTTTGCGCGGCGTCATGGTCCACTCGGTTTTGGGCACCTCGAAATGGGCGACCATACCCAGGGCGTGAACGCCGGTGTCGGTGCGGCTCGAGCTGTGAACGCGGGGGTGGCTGGGGAACAGCCGGGCGAGGGCTTGCTCGACCTTTTGCTGGACCCCCGTGCCGATCTTCTGCACCTGCCAACCCTCGTAGCGGGTTCCGTCGTAGGCGATGGTAAGCTTGAGTTTGACCACGGCTCGAACCTCAGGCGGCGAGGCTGTCGAGGTAGCTTTGCAGGAGGATGGCCGCCGCCATCTTGTCCACCTTTTGCTTGCGTTTGTCCCGCCGCACATTGCCCTGGAGCAGGAATCGGTTGGCGAGAACGGAGGTCAGGCGCTCGTCCCAAGTCTTGACGGGCACCGTGATGGCCGCCTTGAGCGCTGCCACGAACTCCTGGACCTTGAGCGCCGCCGGGCCATAACTGCCGTCCATGTTGCGGGGCATGCCGACGAGCACGAGCTCGACTTCCTTTTCCCGCAGCAGATGCCTAAGCCGTTCGAGGAAGCTGGCGAACGGTTCGGCGGGGATGTACTCCAGCGGTTGCGCGATCATCTTCATTTCGTCGCTGAGGGCGACGCCGATCCGCCGGGTGCCGTGATCGAGAGCAAGGATTCTCATGGTGGTAACGGAGAGGGGAGTTTCTCGAAGGGGGCCAACCGTCCGCCCGCTAAAGGGTTTTCAGCACCTGGGCCGCCGCGCGCACGGTTTTATCAATATCCTGCTCGGAATGCGCGGTGGACAGGAAGCCCGCCTCGAACTGGGACGGCGCCAGATAGACGCCCTGCTCGAGCATGCCGTGGAAATAACGTTTGAACCGCTCGCGGTCGCTGGTCATGGCGTCGGCGAGGTTCCAAACCGGTTGGGCCGTGAAGTACGCGCAGAACATTGAGCCGCAGCGGTTGAACCGAACAGGAATCCCGGCGGCCTGCGCGGCTTCTTTCAGGCCCGTCTCGAGCGCGGCGCCCAGAGCCTCCAGTCGCGAGTAAGCGTCGCCCTTGCCGAGTTCGTCCAGTGCCGCAATGCCCGCCGCCATCGCCACCGGGTTCCCGCTCAGCGTGCCGGCCTGATAGACCGGTCCCAGCGGCGCCAGACAATCCATGATCTCCGCCCGGCCTCCAAACGCCCCAACAGGCAAGCCGCCCCCCATGACTTTGCCGAAACAGCTCAGGTCGGGCTTGATGCCAAACCGCTCCTGCGCTCCGCCTTTGGCCAGTCGGAAGCCGGTCATCACTTCGTCGAAGATCAACAGCGCGCCTTCCGCGCTGGTAATCTCGCGCAGGGCCTCCAGATAGCCCGGTTTGGGAAGGTACAACCCCGCGTTTCCCGGCACCGGTTCGACGATGATGCCGGCAATCTGGCCGGGGTTGGCGGCGAAAGCGGCGCGGACGGCGTCAACGTCGTTATAAGGCAGGACGATGGTATGTTGCGTGAAGCTGGCTGGCACCCCGGCGCTGTCCGGGTTGCCAAAGGTCAGCGCGCCCGACCCGGCTTTGACCAGCAGCGAATCGGCATGGCCATGGTAGCAACCATCAAACTTGATGATCTTGTCGCGTCGGGTGAAGCCGCGCGCGAGCCGGATGGCCGACATCGTCGCCTCGGTGCCGGAGTTGCACATGCGGACCTTCTGCACGCTGGGGACGCGTTCACAGATGAGTCTGGCCATGGTGACCTCGAGGGGATTGGGAATGCCGAAGCTGGTGCCGTTTTCGGCGGCGGCCTGCACCGCCTTGATAATCGCCGGATGGGCGTGCCCCAGAATGGCCGGGCCCCAGGTGCCCACGTAATCCACATACTCGTTCCCGTCCACATCCCACACATGCGCCCCCCGTGCCCGGTTCACAAAAAACGGGCGGCCGCCCACGGCCCGGAACGCCCGCACCGGGGAGTTTACTCCGCCCGGAATGTAATTCAGGGCTTCTGCAAACAAAGCATCGGATTTGGTCCGAGAGATCATGCAATCACATTACCGCCTGCTCTGTCGAACGCACGCGTAAAGTTGGTGGCGGCCGGCCAAAGGAACAGCGCAGTTTCCTGCAGGGTTGAAGGCCGAAGGAGGGAACAGCAGTGACCGGCAGTCATTGCGCCAAAAGGTTTCCAGCCAGGGCACGGACTCATCGCCCGCGAGGTCCTCAGTTGCGTCCAAGCGCCTAATGATGACTCCGACTATTGTCGCCAGCCTGGTGCATGAGATCGGCAAAATCGTCATGGCGGCGACCTTTCCCGAGCATTTCGCCGAAACCCAGCGTCGCACCACCTTGGATCACGCGCCGCTGTTGCCCCTCGAATCCGAAGTTCTGGGCATGCACCACACGGAATTGGGCGCCATCTACTTTCGCACCCACAACCTCCCGGAAATCATGAACGAATCGGCCGGCTGGCATGACGAACCCGAACGCGCCAGCCACCCTGTCCACATTTGAGGTCGGACCCGCCCCGCCCGCTCGCCCATCGGTCCGAAGCGTCTGCCGAAGACGGCTCAACGGGCGGCCGGCGGCGGCTCAGCGCATCAACTGTTTTTCCAGGTAGCTGACCACTTGGCGAACATTGGGGTCCACTTCCATGCGGTCTTTGACCAGCCGGCAGGCATGCAGCACCGTGCCGTGGTCGCGTCCGCCAAAGGCTTCACCAATTGCGTTGAGCGAGCTTTCGGTCATTTGGCGGGCGAGGAACATGGCCACCTGGCGCGGGAACGCGATATTCTCGGGCCGGCGTTTGCTGGTCATGTCGGCCAGGCGGATGTCATAATGCTCGGCGACCTTCCTTTGGATGGCCTCGATGCTGATGGCGTAGCGGCCTTCCTCGTGCAGAATCTCGCGCAACAGGCTTTCGACGGTTTCCAGATTCAGCTTCTTGCCCGTCAGGGTCGCGTAGGAAGCCACGCGGATCAAGGCGCCCTCGAGGCGGCGGATGTTGGTCCGAATCCGGTTGGCCAGGAACTCCATGACCTCCGGTGGTAACTGAACGCCCATCAATTGGGCTTTCTTGTTGAGGATGGCCAGGCGCATCTCGACGTCCGGCGGCTGCAAGTCCGCCACCAGCCCCCATTCGAACCGCGACACCAACCGGTTTTCGAGATTCTGAATCTCGCTGGCGGGGCGGTCACAGGTGAGGACGATTTGCTTGTGCGCCTCATGCAGCGCGTTGAAAGTGTGAAAGAACTCCTCCTGGATGCGCTCCTTGCCGGCGAGGAACTGGATGTCGTCAATCAACAAAACGTCCGTCTGCCGGTATTTTTTTCGGAATCTGGCCAGTTGATTGTTCTGGATGCCATCAATGTACTCGTTGGTGAACTTCTCCGACGAAACGTAGGCGATTTGCGCTCCCTTCTTGTTCGCGGCGGCCAGGTGGCCGATGGCGTGCAGCAGATGGGTTTTGCCCAACCCCACGCCGCCGTAAAGAAACAGCGGGTTGTAGGACTTGCCCGGCGCCTGGGCCACAGCCAGCGCCGCGGCATAGGCGAAGTTGTTGTTGTTTCCCACCACGAACGTCTCGAAGGTGTTCTTGGGGTTGAGCCCGAGGTCGTGGTTGCCGCTCGAGGAGCGCTCGACGGCGGCGGGGGCCTTGCTCTTCGGGGCGGACGTCCGGGCCGGGGCCGCGGCGGGGGCGCTGAGTGTCTCGCCGGTTCCCACCTTGAACTTGACTTGGAGCTGTTTGCCGGTGGTCACGGCCAGTACATCCTGCAGGAGGCTCAGGTAGTTGTCCTCGAGCCAGACCTGGCAGAATTCATTGGCGACTTCGATCGTCAGACTGTGGGCGTCCATACTGGAGGCCCGCAGCGGCGCGAACCAAAGGTTGTAAATGTCCGGGCTGAGCATGGAACGCAACCGTTCCTGCGCCGCAGCCCAGGTTTGTTCGGCGGAAATTTGCATGTTGTCACTCCCAAAGCCCGGTTTTTCGGGCATTTTATTCACCTGACCACTTTCCGCGCTGGCAAAGCCGGGTTCGACCGCGTGTTGAACTGCGGAAGCGCGTTTCCACAAATCATCACATTCCAAATGGCGGCCTTTTCCCATATTCACAATTCAAATCCTAAAGCAACTGGTTGATTCAGAGTTAGTTACACCAAAGAAAATCAGGGCATTGGACTCCGGCCTTGTCCGCCCTGCCAGCGTCAAAGACCGACCCGTTGCCCGGGAAACGCTTTTAGGGCAAGCAGGGTAAAGTTGCGAGGACAACATATTAACTCTTATTCACGAGTTATTCACAGCGCTTTTTCCCCAATAAAATCAAGGTATTTGACACTGTCAAAGAGTCGGGAGTGCGCCTCGGAAGCCAGGCGCCCGTAATAGTCGAGCGCCTCTACTACACGTCGTAGTAGAGGAAAAACTCGTAGGGATGCGGCCGC
>CAZVYG010000073.1:0-27115 GCA_964631605.1 uncultured Verrucomicrobiota bacterium | reverse complement strand
CAGCGGCGTCCAGGCACCCGACGCGGAAATAGACCTGGTCATCGAAACTGCCGGGGGAGTTGGCGTTGCGCAGCCAGGCTTCCGCGTCCACCGCTGCTCCGCCGTCCAGATCCGCGGTGGTGAACCCCGCTGCCTGCAGATCAATGTTCTGGCGCACCACCATGTCGCTGTTGGCACTCAATCCGCCATAAAGGAACCGCGAGCCGGCAAACGGCACGCCCTTGCTCTGGGCGCTGGTGAGCGTGGCGGGGTTGCCGCGGACGACCTGCCAATGGTCCAGGAGCGACTCGAAGCCGCCGTTGAGCTGGAGCGGCTGGCCAAACATGGGGTTGGGCGGCGCCCCTGAGCCGGTCACGGAAAAGAAGGCGTCGGAGGCGTCCTGCAGAGTGGGAAAGGTCAGCGAGGTTATCCGAATGCGATAGGTGTTGGTGTCGCCGAGCAGCGGGTCAATGTTCCACACAAAATTGCTCTGGCGCATCAGGGCCTGACCGAGGCTCCGGTAGAGCGCGTCCCCGAGCAGGAGGTCAATTTGAACCCAGCCGGAGGGATTGCTAACGCTCCAGGAAACCGGTTGCGAGGTGCCGGCTTGCAGCACCTCGCCGCCGTTGGGGCCGGTTACCCGCAGGTCCGCCGGCGCCGCCGGGAGGGGGATGCCGGACGCCTGGGGGCCGCCCAGGGCGGCGATTTCATCCGGCGCGAGCGCGGTGGCGCGCAACTGTACGCTGTTGACATAGCCTGCCGCGTTTTCCTGGTTTTCATCGGCAAAGAGCAGCGCGGCGGTGTCGAGCGACCATCGGCCATCCAAAGTGACACCGCTGATTTGCTGAACGGAAACCCCGTTGAGGTAACTGGTGAAGGAGCCCGTTAGGCCATCCACCACCAGCGCCAGTCGGTTCCAAGTCCCATCAGTCACGCTGCCGCCATACACCCCCGAAATGCCCAGCCCGCCGGTGGGATTGATGAACCAGTCGCCGTCGTTGCCATTGCCGGGATTGGTCTGCCAGAGCGCCGCCCAGCCGGTTGGACGCGAAGGGAACATCACGTCCATGATGAGCGTGTATTGATTCAGGTAATTGCCGCCGCCGTTGGCTCCCAGGCCGTGAACGATGCGAAAGAAAGTCCCGCGTGTGAACGCCGCCACTTGCGCCGCTTGCCCCCCGATGTTGGCGTTGGTGAAGGTCACGCCTGGCGACGACGCGGGCAGCGCCGCGCCGGTCTCCAAGGGCGGGCCGGAGGTCGTGGCGTTGAGATTGCCGTTGAAATCATACTGAACGACGCCGGAGGGCGAGGTGTTGGTACCGCCGGGGATGCCGGCCGCTGCGGGGCCGCCCAGCGCGCCGATTTCTGCCGGCGACAACACCCGGTCATGGAATTGAATGCTGTTGACATAGCCCACGCCGGTCTCGCCGTCGTTGTCGGCAAAAAGCAAAGCCGCCGGTCCGAGCGCCCAGCGTTGGTCCACACCGCCCGTGGTTGCGCTGAGGTATTGCACGAGGTTCGTCCCGAGCGGCGTTTCGCCGACCGGCGCGGTCAGCACATTGGTACCGTCAATATATTTTCCCAGCTCGCGGCGGGTGAGATCGAAGGTGAAGGCGACGCGATGCCAGACATCCGGGGTGAGATTGCCCTGGTAGGCGCCGCTGATGCCGATGCCGTTGGCGCCGTTGACGAACAGGTCCGCGTCGGTCGTGTTGTTGGTGTCGGTCTGCCAGAAGGCGCGGTAACCGCCGCTGGCGGAGGGAAACAGCACGTCCAGGATGAGGGTGTACTGGTTGACCTGGGCGCCGCCGCCGTTGGGCGCCGCGCCGTGGCTCATGACATAGCCATCGGGAGCCGAGGCGGCTGGGAAGCGCATCACCTGGGCTGGCTGCCCGCCAATGTTGGCGATGCCGAAGGTTGTCGTCGTGCCGAACTGGGTCAGACTTGCCGCGCTGCCACGGTATTGGAGCGGCGCGCCCACGGTGGCCGAGAGGTTGCCGTTATCGAAATCCCATTGGCCGGTGACGGTTGCCGGGGAGGACAGGGCGGCCGCCAGGAGCCACCCGCTCCCCAGCAGCGTTGCAAGCCTGCGGCCAGCGAGTCCCGCATGGGCGGGGCGAGGACGCCGCGACAAGCCGGGGCAAGGGGCTTCAGTGGAAGGCAGACAATGGTTCGCCCTCCGGCAGGTGGAGTTGGATGAGGATGAGCGGACGATGGTTTCCATCTTGCCTTAGCTTGACAGATTGGAACCGGGGGTCAAACGCGGAGTAGTGGCTAATTTCGGCTATCGCTGCAGGTATTTAAGCACCGCCTCGGTGCGATTATGAACCCCGAGTTTGTCGTAAATATTCTTCAAGTGGTTATGGACCGTCCAAATGCTGATGTCCAGCAGGTGGGCGATTTCCTTGTCCAGGCAGCCGCGGCTGATGAGGGTGAGGACTTCCTGTTCGCGATTGGTCAGGGCCAGCGGCGTGAGCGGCTGGTTGGCAGCGGCCGGTTCCCCAAAGAAGTTTTGGAAATAGTTGCGAATGCGGCGGCCGGCCTCTGCGACCGTCAGTGACGGCACCCCCGCGACGGGCTGCAGGGGTTCGAACAAGGCGGTGGGCAGCCGCCGGCGAAAGAGGTAACCGCCGCTGACGCCGGAAGTGGAAATGAAAATCTGGTCGCTGTCCTCGTGGATGCGGTAAGGGAACAGGGGAAGGTCCGGCCACCGGGAGCGGAGGGTTTCGACCAGTTGAGCGGCATCCGGGGCCAGGCGGTTGAGGAGTACGAGAGCGGGCGGGGTGGCGGGCACAACTCTGATCTCCTCCAGCGCCTCGGCGGCGGTACGGTGGATGGCGCGGCAGGCGAATCCGGGCTGGCGATCCAGCCAATGGCGCAGGCAGGCGTGGGTGGTGGGGTCCGGCTCGAGCACCATCAACGGTTTGAGCCGACGGTCGGTGAGCGGCGGCACCGGGCCGGGCGGGACGTTAAGGAAAGTGAAGAGCGTGGCATAAGTGACTGCCAGCGGATTGTCGGACCACGAGATCGCGAGGATCATCTCGCGCTCGAACCGTTCGAAGGCGGAGGTCCAGCCGTGGCTGAGAATCGTCTGATAAATCTCGCGGGCCTTGGCCGCAGCCCGTTTGGGATCATCCGTGCCGAGCGGAAAGTAGGCGTGCGCGCCCTCATGCTCGATTCGGACGGAGAATTCCGCCCCCGCCATCAAGCGCGCCTCGCGATAGCGCCGCTGGATGAGGCGGTGTTCCCAATAGGCCAGGTCGCTCTTGAGCAACAGGGCCGCGCCCGCTTCCGCTCGTGCGACCGCGCCGGTCCAGCGTCTCGACCGTTGCAACTCGAGGGCGACCTCCCAGCCATCATTGACGATGGTTTCGTAAATCTGTCGCGCCTCCAAAGCCGCCTCGGCCCGGGTGCGCCCTCCCAGTGAGAAGGTCCGGCGCTGCCCCTGATATTGGACCTTGAACGACCAGTTTTTGAGGCGCCACCGCTTTCCGCCACGAGTAAAGCAATTGCGAAAGACCCGGCGCTCCCATGGAGAGCGAGGCTGCCGCGCCCGGTTCCGGCGGGCAAGGGAATCAAGTCTGCTTGGACGCTGCTTGGACATATCCGTCAGATGGGCTATCAAGACAGGGGGGCGGTTGTCAATGACCGGCACCTGCGGAGGGGGAGCGGGTGACTCTGGGCCCGGCCGCCATTCCGGTCCGCATGGTTGGGGTTCTGCTGGTTGGGTGGACAGGAATGCCCCGCCCTCGATTTGGCGAAGTCACCACCAAGCGCGTTCAGAGTTCCATTGGGCCGCTTGGAAACGGGCAAGGGGCGGCGGGGCGTTTTCTGGCCCAAAATGGCCATTGTTACGACCTAAGGCTATCCGGCATAATGGTCTGCACAAAAAGCTGGTTTCGTGTGACAACATGCGAGGAATCGGGATTGGTTGCAGGCGGCCCCTGGGAAGGGGCCTGCCGCAAGCGGTCCACCTCGCCGACACGGAGCCTGAAAATCAGATTATTTAGGTTGCCAACGCCGCTGCGGCGCCAAGAAAGAATATCGTAATATTCGGTATCCGAAGGCAGCAAACCACACCCCCTGAAACAATTATTATGAAAACCCTCCTTGCTTCAATTAGTGTCGCCCTGGCGCTCGGCCTGGGCATTTCGTCACACGCCGGCGTGACCGGCCAGTGGGAATTTAATGGTGACTTTTCGGCGTCCATCGGCGTGGCGCTTGAGCCGCAAGGCATAGCGGTTTCGCAGTCGGTTTTTGGCACGACGACATCGCTGGGCGTGCCGGATATCGGCGGCCAGGTGGCGCAGATTATGAGATTCCCCGCCATGCCGAGCTCGGCGGACGGTTACAAGATGTTCCCGAATGCGGCGGCCAACGGCAGCACGGCGGACGTGAATCAGTACACGCTGATCATGGACATCCTCTTTCCCGCCAGCTCGACCGGGTATCGGGCGCTGTTCCAGACTTCGGCGGCCAATAGTAATGACGCAGACTGGTTTGTAAACCCGAGCAACGGCCTCGGCATCCAGGGAGCCTACAACGGCAACCTGACACCGGACGCGTGGCATCGCATTGCCCTGGTCGTGGACCTGGAACAAGCGGACTCGGGCCAAAGGTACATGAGCTACATTGACGGCGCGTTTGCGGGCTATTCTCCCTCAGGCACGCCGGGCGGGCGGTTTGCCGTGTGGCCGGCTGACACGGGCAATCCATCCTGGATTTTCTCGGACGAAGACGGCGAGACGGCGCCGGGTTACGTCAACAGCGTGCAGTTTTGCGACTTTGCGCTGACGGCGGCGCAGATTGCGATGCTGGGCGGGCCCTCGGCGGCGGGCATTCCGGTGATTCCCGAACCGGGGGCGGGTCTGGTGGTGTTGGCGGGCCTGGGGGTGCTGGCTGGCCGAGGCTGGCGTCGTCGTTAAAGCCCCCGCGCGATTTTCAATGGACTATTGCCACGAAACCAACTAATCCAAGCCCTGCATGAAACGCACCATTACTACTCTGATCATCACCTTGGTTCTTGGCTGTACCGGCGTGGCGCGCGCCACGGTCACGGGCCAGTGGGACTTCAACAGCAGCAACCTGACGGCCACCGTCGGCGCCGATCTGGCCTATTACGGGGACACCGAATTGGTGACCACCTTCACCACCGCCACCATTGGCGGGAGCAACGCGATTGTCATGGGTTTCCCGGCAGCGACAGTTTCCCAGGGCTATGTTATGACCCATGGGATTGCGCCCAACGGCGGCGGCAGTTATGTGAACCAGTACACGCTGATCATGGACATCATGTTTCCGGCGGCCAGCTCGGGCACTTGGCGCAGCCTTTTCCAGACCAGCACCGCCAACGCCAACGACGGCGACCTGTTTGTGAATACAGCCAACGGCATTGGCATCTCCGGGGCGTACAGCGGGAGCATCCTGCCGGACACGTGGCACCGCGTGGCCTTCGTGTTCGACCTCGCCCTGCCTTCGTCACGTTTGCGCAAATTTATTGATGGGGTGGAAGTGGGCGCGCAGAATCTGGACGGGTTGGATGGACGCTGGTCGCTCGACCCAACCGCGTTCCTGTTTACGGACAACGACGGCGAGACCGCCGCCGGGTTTGTGAACAGCATTCAAATCCATGATGTGCCGTTGACGGCCGGCGACATTTTCGCGTTGGGCAAGCCGACCGCCGCGGGCATCCCGACCACGATCCCCGTTCTGACCAATGTCGTCGTCACGGTCACGCCGACCAACCAAACCGCAACCGCGCAGATGGCGGCGAGTTGCTTTAACGCGGCGGCTGTCGGCTCGGGCACCTTGACGTATCAATGGTATCGCAACGGCGTGGCGGTGGCGGGCCAGACCAATCCGCAACTGCGTTTTCAAAACCTCCAGCTTTCCGACGCGGGCAGCTACACGGTGGTGGTGGCCAACGGTCTGCAAACGGTCACCAGCTCGCCGCCGGCGGTTTTGACGGTTGAACCGGCGCCGCTGGCGTTGGTGACGGGCCAGTGGGACTTCAATCAGGGCGACCTCCGGGCCACGATGGGCCAGCCGCTGCAGTACGCCGACGCCACCGTGCAGGCGGATGTCCAGTTTGGCTCGACCACGCTGTTTGGCATCAGCGACATCGCGGGCCAGCCGGCCAACGTCATGTTGTGCAACCCCAGCACCAGCGGGTACACCAACTGGAACGGGTTCATCCTCACGCACGGCATCAGTCCCAACGGCGGAGGCAACCGCGTCAATCAATACACACTCATCATGGACGTGCTCTATCCGTCCTGGAGTTCCGGATTCTATCGGGCTCTGTGGCAGACCGATTTGGCCAACACCAACGATTCGGACCTGTTTGTCAACGGGCCCAACGCCCTCGGCATCAGCCAGACTTACGACGGCGAATTGTCGCTGGATGCGTGGCATCGGATTGTCTTTACCTTCGATCTAACGAAACGCGAGCTCGGCAAGTACATTGACGGCACCAACGTTGTGGCTGCGCCCAAGGGGGCCGCTCCCCTGGGCCCGCACCTGGTCCAGTACCTCTCGGCCAGCACCAATGTTTTGGACGGCGGCAGTGTGGACATGCGATGGTCGCTCGGGCCCGCGGCGCTCTTGTTCGCGGATGAAGACGGGGAAGTGGGGACTGTTTACGTCAGCAGCGTCCAGGTGCGCAACGGTCGGATGACCGACGCGGCGATCGCCGCGCTGGGCGCGCCAACGGCCGCCAAGATTCCCGGCGCCATCAAGGCCTCCCGCTCCGGCAACAATATTGTCATTGATTGGACGGGGACGGTTCTCGAAAGCGCGCCAACGTTGACCGGTCCCTGGGCACCCGTCACGGGGGCGGCGCATCCGCACACCGTCGCAGCGCCCAGCGGAAACCAGTTCTTTAGAGTGCGGCAGTAGAGTCGCATGGGCATCAATCGCCGGGGCGGTCCCGCGACGAGCGGCGCGCCGTCCCGGGCCGGTTGGGGCGGACCTTGCGGATGCGAGTCTTGCCGACTGGGGGCCGCTTCACCGGCATGCGTATTAGGCCGTGCGGGGCGAAGAGTGGTCGGGCGAGGGGGAGCTGCGTCCGGGGGGTTGGTCCCGGGGAATGGAATGTGACTTGAGGCACCGGCTCTCGCGTTGGATATTCGTCCAGGAAGACATGCAATAAGACTGGCTTTAATGAATTCACAAGCGTTAACAACGGGACGACCCGGGCTGGGGCGGCGGGGTTTCACCTTGATCGAACTGCTGGTGGTGATCGCGATCATTGCGATTTTGGCCAGCATGCTTTTGCCGGCGCTGGGCAAGGCCAAGGAGAAGGCGAAAGCCGCGCAATGCCTGAGCAATCTCAAGCAGATTGGCACCGCGGCCACCATGTACGCGGAGGACCACAAGGATACCTACTGGATCAAGCCCGACCGGACGATTCCCAACGACGGGCAATGGATGCTGAACCCGATCTCCGACGTATTGCTGGCGCCGACCCATCCGTCGGCCTATTGGGCGCTCGGTTATTTGGATTACTTCGGCAAGGCCCGGCGCTTGTTCCGCTGCCCCAGCGCGAAGTATGTGGACGAGTGGCGCGAGGATGGCCGGCGATTCCCGACGGATTGGTGGCTGAATTCGTGCTATGGAATTCACAATTACTTGCTGCTCAATTCCGGCTATCCCGATCCCACCGGCGCCAGCGAGCCCACCTCGATCAAGAAAGTCACCACCTACCAGAATCCGTCCCGGACGATTTTCTGCCAGGACGCGGCCGAGTCGCGGATGGAGGGGCCGGAGGACAGTCTCGGGCTGTTTCCCGGGGCGCGCCAGATTCTGACGCAATGGATTGGCACGCCGCCGCCGTATGGCGGCCTGGCCCCGTTGTACGGCGGGCACCCTTTCGACCTCGAGTGGTATCGGCACAGCAAGGGCTGCCAGACGGTCTGGGTGGACGGCCACGTTTCGCGCATCCGGTACACCGGCCTCAAGGTGGGTATTGACTATCGGCACTATATTGGCGTGAACCCGATCAACCCTGTGGAATAGTCCCCCGTGAATCACCCCGTATGAAGTCACTTCGCCTGAATCGGCTTGTTTGCGCCTTGCTATTGGTGCTCGGGCTGGCTGCCGCCTGCAACCGAACCGAGCCGCCTCCCGACCCGATCCCGGTGGCGGAACTGCCCGCCGCGCTGGAGACCGCGTTCGCGCAAGCCAAACCCGAGGCCAAAACGCAGGCCAGCCAGGTCGTCGCCCTGGTGCGGGCGCACGACTACCCGAAAGCGTTTGCCGCTCTCCAGGCCCTGGCCACCCGGCCGGGGCTTTCCAAGGACCAACTGCGGGTTGTCGGCGGGGCGACGCTGACGGTCAACAGCCTCCTGCAGGAAGCCCAGACCAAGGGCGATCCCAAGGCCATCCAGACCTTGGAGAACTACCGGCGGGACAAGTAGATTCGCGTCTCGTGGCGGTGCACCCGCCCCGGGCGGGGTCGGATTGTGTTGATTCAGGCGGCGGGACCGGGTTGAATCTTCCCTCGTGATTGCAAAGCGAGTCATCCCCTGCCTGGACGTGCATGGCGGACAGGTTACCCGGGGCGTGCGGTTTGGCCGGGCGGAAGCCGGCGAGCTGCGCAACGTCGGCGACCCTGTGGAATTGGCGCTCCGCTACAATGAGCAGGGCGCCGATGAAATGGTGTTTTTCGATATTACGGCCAGCGCGCACGGGCGGGCGACCATGGTGGAGGTGATCGAGCGAACCGCCGACCAGTGTTTCATGCCCTTGACGGTGGGAGGCGGAATCCGGTCTGTCGAGGACATGTACACCATGTTGCGGGCGGGGGCGGACAAGATCAGCATCAACTCCGCCGCGCTGGCGAACCCGGACCTGATTCGGGCGGGGGCGGAGAAGTTTGGGAGCCAGTGCATTGTGGTTTCGATTGACACGAAGAAAGTGGGGCCGGACCGTTGGGAGGTCTTCTCGCACGGGGGAAGGAAGGCCACCGGGTTGGAAACGCTCGAGTGGGCGCGGCGCGCGGTCAGTTTGGGGGCGGGCGAGATCGTGCTGAACAGCATTGACGCGGATGGGACGCGGGCGGGATTTGACCTGGTGATCACGCGACGGTTGAGCGAGGCGTTGCCGGTGCCGGTGGTGGCGAGCGGGGGTGCGGGCTCGCTGGAACATTTGGCGGAGGTGTTGCTCGAGGGGAAGGCCGAGGCGGTTCTGGCCGCCAGCATTTTTCATTTCGGCAATTACACTGTCGGCCAGGTCAAGGAGTACCTCGCGGGGCGTGGCATCCCGGTTCGGCTGACTTGAGCCGGCGACGGGCGTTGAGGCCGGCGGGGGGTGATACCGCTGAGCGGAGACACCCAATCCGCGGCACGATCGGAGAACAGCGCGGCGCATTCATTTTTTCATGGTGATGCGAGGCTCATCTGGTAAAGTCAGTTCGGTTCACATTTGGCTTTATGAGTTTTTACGACAAATTGAAATTTGACGCGCAGGGATTGATTCCGGCGATCATCCAGGAGCAGAAGACGGGGCGGGTGCTGATGATGGCGTGGATGAACCGGGCGTCGCTGGAGAAGACGCTCGAGACGGGCAAGACGCATTTTTGGAGCCGGTCGCGGCAGAAGTTCTGGATGAAAGGCGAATCCAGCGGGCACACGCAGACGGTCAAGGACGTGGCCTTTGATTGCGACGGGGACACGTTGCTGATCCAGGTGGAGCAGATTGGGGCGGCGTGCCATGAGGGCTACCAGTCGTGCTTTTTCCGCTCGGTGACGGATGGCGGGGCAGGGTACCGGGTGACCGAAGCGCAGTTGGAGACACCAGAGCAGATTTACGGCCGGAAGTGATGGAGGATTTTGTTCCATTCGGGACCCAGACTTACGGGTTGTTGTTCGTGCTGCTGGCAGTGGCGCGGGGGATGGATTTTTTGAGCACGTGGATCGCGACGCCGAACATGGTGCTGGAGGGGAACCCGATCGCGAAACGGCTGGGGTGGAAGTGGGGGATTCCCATCAACCTGGTGTTGTGTTTTGCGTTCGCGTTCTGGCCGCTGCCGGCGGTGGTGATCAGCACCACGAGCCTGCTGGTGGCCGCGCGGAATTTTCAATCGGCGTGGCTGATGCGGTCGCTGGGCGAGCAGGTGTATCGGGAATGGTATGTCGAGCGGTTGCAGGAGACGCGGATCACGCTGTATTTGTTTTGTTTGGCGGGCAACACGCTGCTGACGGCGGCGGTGGGGGCGGGTCTGATTTATTTCAGCCAGGCGGTGACGCGGCCGCACCTGGTGCCGTTGGGCATTGGGCTGGGGATCATCGCCTACGCGGCGGCGGTGGCGTTGTTTACGCTGCTGGGAGTGTGGCGGCTGCGCCGGGCCGGGTTGCGGCGGGTGACACTGGATTCGGTTTGGCTGCGCTCCCCACCCACCGGCTCGGGTGAGGCGGAGCCGGGCAAAGGGATGGCTTCGATCTGTGGCGGCGAGGTGATCCCGCCGGGAGGTAAATAAGGTTGACCCAAAGGCTGACGCCGGGCCGCAATTTCATCTGCATTCATGTATTCACCCACCCTTGAGGAATTCAAGCGCCTGACTGCCCAGGGGAACCTGGTGCCCGTCACCCGCCGGTTGCTGGCGGATATCGAAACCCCGCTGTCGGCGTATCGCAAGCTCAGCGGGCAGGGCGAATCCTTCCTGTTCGAGTCGGTGGAGGGCGGCGAGCATCTGGGGCGATACTCCTTTGTCGGGTGCAATCCGCGAGCGGTGATCCGGCAGATCAGGGACGAGGTCGAGGTCGTCGAAAACGGGCGGGTGTTGGAGCGATATCGGGTGGTTGGAGCGGGGGGCGCCGCCGGAGCGGAGAAGGGACCGGCGGCCGTTCCGGCCGTGCGCGACGGGCTGGAGGTGGTGGAGCGAGTGATGGCGCGGTTTCGTCCCGTGACGGTTCCGGGTTTGCCGCGGTTTACCGGCGGAGCGATTGGGTTCATCGGCTACGAGTTCATTCACGATATCGAGCCGGTGGTGCCGCGTCCGGCGACGGACGAGCTGGGCACGCCGGTCATGTATTTTCTAGTCGCTGATGAGTTGCTGGTGTTCGACCGGGTGGGGCAATCCATCACCGTGCTGGTCAACGCGGTGGTGCCGGAGGGGGGCCAGGCCGAGGAAGCATACGAGGAGGCCGTGGGGGAAATCGAGCGGCTGGTGTCATTGCTCGAGCAGCCCAGCGAACACCATCCGGTGACGCTGCCGTCCGAAGTGCCGGGGATCGGGTTTGAGTCGAACATGACGCCCGAGAAGTTTTACGAGAATGTCCGGCGGGCGAAGGAATACATCCGCATGGGGGACATCATCCAGGTGGTGGGGTCACAGCGGTTCACCACGGGTGTGACGGCGTCGGCGGTGGATGTGTACCGCGCGGTGCGGTCGGTGAATCCCTCGCCCTACATGTTCCTTCTCGAGCTGGAAGGCTTTGCGCTGGTGGGCGCCTCGCCGGAGATTCATGTGCGGTGCGAAGATCGCGAGGTCGAGATCCGGCCGATAGCCGGCACGCGGCGGCGCGGGGCGACCCCGGCGGAGGACGCCGCGCTCGAGGCGGAATTGCTGGCGGACCCGAAAGAGCGGGCGGAGCATGTGATGCTGGTGGATTTGGCGCGGAACGACCTGGGCCGGGTGTGCGATTTCGGGTCAGTGCAGGTTCGGGATTTGATGGTCATCGAGCGTTACAGCCACGTGATGCACATTGTGTCGCAGGTGACGGGGCGGCTGTCGGCGGAACGGACGCTGTATGACTTGATGCGGGCGACATTTCCGGCGGGAACGCTGAGCGGGGCGCCGAAGATACGGGCGATGCAGATCATCGCGGAGCTGGAGCAGACCACGCGGGGGCCGTATGGGGGATGTGTGGGTTACTTTTCCTTCAATGGCAATCTGGATTGCTGCATTACGATCCGGACGGCGCTGCTGCAGGGCGGCCGGGCGTATGTCCAGGCCGGCGGGGGCTGGGTGACGGACTCGACCCCCGAGGCGGAGTATCAAGAAACCGTCAACAAGGCCAAGGCGATGTTAAAGGCCGTGGCGATGGCGGAGGGATTCCAGCGGCGGGCGGGTTGAGGCGGCTGGGGAATCAGGCCTTCGCCGGTTGCTGGGAGCCGAGCAGTTGCCGCACGTCCACCGCCTCCATGCCGGCGGCGCGGATGGCCTCGAGGCCGAGGTCGGTGTCTTCATAAGCGCGACAGAGATGCGGGGGCACACCGAGTCGGCGGGCAGCCTCGAGGAAGATGTCCGGCGCCGGTTTCTGGCGGATAATATCTTCGCTGGTGACGATTGTGTTGAAGAGGTGCCGGATGCCGAGGTGCTGGAGGACCTGCTCGATAATGTGACGGGTGCCGCCGGAGGCGACCGCCATCGGGATTTTGCCGTAGTGGCGGCGGGCAATCCCGACCACGGCGTTGACGGGCTCGACCTGGGCGATGAGCGGCAGGTATTCGGCTTCCTTTTCACGGGCGACCGCGAGGTGGTCAAGGGGGACGCCTTGCTCGGCGCTCAGGATTTTAAGGATGTCGCGCGAGGGCACGCCGCCCAGGGAGTAGAAGCGGTCTTCGGCCAGGTCAAGGCCGTGCCTGCGGGTGACGGCCTGCCAGGCGCGCCAATGCAGCGGCATCGTGTCGGCCAGGGTGCCGTCGCAATCAAAAATGAGAGCCTGGGGGAACGTCATAGGCGGAATGGAACACGGAACGTTGACCATGGAGAAGGTTGGAGCCAAGAGGTGCAAGGGTTGTGAGGGGCCTCACAGGTTGAGGGCCTGGAGCTTTTGTTCGAGGTCGTGGGCCATGAGCGGCTCGATGAGGGGATCCAGGTCCCCGTCCAGAATGACCGGGAGGTTGTAGAGCGACAATTCGATGCGGTGGTCGGTCACGCGGTTCTGGGGAAAGTTGTAGGTGCGGATTTTTTCGTTGCGTTCGCCGGAGCCGACCTGGGCTTTGCGCTGGGCGGCGTACTTGGCGGCTTCCTCGGCGGTTTTGCGTTCGAGCAGGCGGGAGCGGAGAATCGTGAGGGCCCGGGCCTTGTTTTTCATTTGGGAGCGCTGGTCGGCGCAGCGGACGATCAGGCCGGAGGGTTTGTGAACCACCTGCACGGCGGAGTCGGTGGTGTTGACCCCCTGGCCGCCGGGGCCGGAGGCGCGGCAGACGGTGATCTCGAGCTCCTCGGGTTTGATTTCGATATCCACTTCCTCGGCCTCGGGGAGGACGGCCACGGTGCAGGTGCTGGTGTGGATGCGCCCCTGCGCTTCGGTGGCGGGGACACGTTGGACGCGGTGGACGCCGCTTTCGTACTTGAGGCGTTTGTACACGTCGGCGCCGGAGATTTCGAAGATCACCTCGCGATAGCCGCCCAGATCGGAGCTGTTGGAATCGAGGTTTTCGAACTTCCAGCCGCGGGCCTCGGCGTAGCGGGTGTACATCCGGTACAAATCGGCGGCGAAGAGAGCGGACTCCTGGCCGCCGGCGCCGGCTCTGATTTCGACGATGGTGTTGCGCGAGTCCGCCGGGTCCGGGGGCACGAGGCCAAAGTGGAGGCGCTGGGCGAGGCGTTTTTCCTCGACTTCAAGGCGGGCGATTTCCTCGCGGGCGAGCGACGCCAGTTCGGAATCGGCCGATTCGCCGGCCAGCAGGGCGCGGTTTTCAGCCAGGTCGTTGTGGGCTTTGAGGTAGGCCTGGCCGACGGCAACGAGGTCTTTGAGCCGCGCGTATTCGCGGGAGAGTTCCTGGGCGCGCTGCGGATTGTCGAAGACTTTGGGATCGCTCAAAGCGGCTTCGACTTCCGCGAGGCGGCGTCCGAATTTCTCGATGTGGGGACGGAGGTCCATGGGCGCAATTAAAGCGAGGCGCGCCGCGGCTCAGCGGTCTGGCGACCCGGCCAAAAGCAATCCGCCCGTACGGTTCTGCAACCATGCGGGCGGATTTGGCAAAAGGGGCTACTTCCGCTTCTTGCGGACGGCGGCGGCGGCCTGGGCGGCCTGGGTCTTGGCCATGCGCTGTTGGAACTTGTCCACGCGCCCGGCGGTGTCCACGAACTTCTGCTGACCGGTGTAGAAAGGGTGACAGGAATTGCAAATGCCGACGATGATGACCGGCTTGGTGGAGCGGGTCTTGATCACGTTGCCGCAAGCGCAACGGATTTCCGCATCCACGTACTTCGGATGTATATCTGCTTTCATAAAAGGCCGGAAACAATAACACGGCGCCGGGGGTTGACAAGCGGGAAATTGCCTCAATTGCCGTCCGAGGCGGCTGCCACTGAAAACAGAATCCCAACGCACACGAGAAAGCGGACCCGGCGTGGAACCAGAACGGCAGGAAACAACTTAAACATTCTACCCGGCAATATCCCGTGCCCCCGCGCCCGGGCCAAGCGACAACCCGCTCCCCCCCACCCGAGCGCCGCTTCTCCTTTTACCCCGTGGCTTCCACCTTCAGGGGCGCGGATGAAACTTCCGGTGCACCTCGCGCAACCGATGGGATGCCACGTGGGTGTAGATTTCGGTGGTGCTGATGTTGGCGTGCCCGAGCAGCTCCTGGATGATCCGCAGGTCCGCCCCATGCTCGAGCAGGTGCGTGGCAAAACTGTGGCGCAGCATGTGCGGCGTAAGGTTGCGCCCAACCTGCGCCCGCTGCGCCCGCCGCTTGATCCGCAGCCACAGGGTCACCGCCGCAAAGGGCGTTCCGCGCCGGGTCAAAAAAACCGTGCCCGGTGACTGGGGACGGACCAGCCTGGGTCTTCCCGTTTCCAGATACCGTTGCAGGGCGGCAACGGCCGCGCGCCCCACCGGCACAACGCGCTCCTTGTTGCCCTTGCCGATGACCGTGACAAATCCGGCCTCCAAGTGCAATTGCTCGAGGCGCAACTGGCGCAACTCCGCCAATCGCAACCCCGACGCGTACGCCAGTTCGAGCACCGCTTGATCGCACAGGCTCGAGGGCGTCTCCGGCGTCTCCGGCTGCAACAGCCGCTCCACCTCATCGCTGGACAAGGCCTTGGGCAGCCGCTTCCATCGCCGCGGCAATGACAGGCTTTCCGCCAGGTTGACCGGCAGATGCTTTTCGGCCTCGGCAAAGCGGTAAAAGGCCCGCAGGGCCGCGATTTCCAGATAGAGACTCTCGCTGCTCAAGCGCCGCGCCGAGTCCTCGGGAACACCCGCCAAACGCCGCTGGCGCTCGTGCTGCAGAAAAGCGATCAGGTGTTTGAGTTCGACCTCGCGCCAGGCGGTCAATCCCTCCTTGCGCGCCCAGACAACAAACTTCCGCAGCAGCGCTTCGTAGGTGCGCTGGGTATGTTCGGCCTGACCCCGCTCGTGACGCAGGTGCTGGAGAAACTCCTCGACCAGCGCGTCCATTCCCTAGCCGGCTCCGGGCGTCCGCCTAGAGCTTCCTTCCCGTGAGCCGCTCATACGCCTCGAGATACTTCGCCTGTGTCCGCGCCACGACTTCCGGCGGCAGGGCCGGCGCCGGCGGCGTCTTGTTCCAATCAAGCGTCTCGAGGTAATCCCGCACAAACTGCTTGTCGAAACTGGGCTGGCCCCGCCCCGGCGCATACTGGTCGGCCGGCCAGAACCGCGAGGAATCCGGCGTGAGCACTTCATCAATCAAAATCAGTTTCCCGTCCAACAACCCAAACTCGAACTTCGTGTCCGCGATGATAATCCCCCGCTGCCGCGCGTAGTCCCGCGCGTAACGGTAAATCTTCAACGACGCCGCCCGCGCCGCCTCCGCCAAATCCGCCCCCACCAGCCGCGCCGCCTCGGCGAATGAAATGTTCTCGTCATGGCCGGTCTCGGCCTTGGTTGCGGGCGTAAAGATCGGCTCCGGCAACTCCGAGGATTCCTGCAAGCCCGCCGGCAACTTGATGCCGCACACCGTCTGGTTCTGCCGGTATTCCTTCCAACCCGACCCCGCGAGGTAGCCCCGGACCACGCATTCAATCGCCAGCGGTTTGGCCTTCTTCACAATCATGCTGCGCCCCGCCAGTTGCGCTTTCGCAAGCTCGAGGTGGGGCGGCAGCGGATCTCCCGCGCGCGAGATCAAGTGGTTCGGCTGGAAACCTTCCGTCTGGGCAAACCAGAAATACGAAATCTGCGTCAGCACCTCCCCCTTGCGCGGAATGCCGTTCGGCATGATGCAGTCGAACGCCGAAATCCGGTCCGTCGCCACCAATAACAGGCGGTCGCCCAGGTCGAATATTTCGCGCACCTTCCCGCTCTTGAGCTTCTTCACACCCGGCAAATCCACTTGCAGCACGGTTGAGTTCATTTCCGCCAATATGCGGAACCCGCCCGCCGGAGCAAAGCCGAAAGTCAGAATGCTGGCGGGGCATCAATCACCCGCAACCTGATTGGCAACACTCCACCGCCCGCCTGGAAACAGCCGGCGGCAGCGGGAGAAACAGCGACCCGTCGTTTGGCCGCCTGGAAGCTGCGTTGGAAGAAAACAGAGGAAGATTTGCCCGCACTCACGCCGCCGGCGCCTTGCGCCTGCGCACGTAACGAACAAATTGGAACGTTCCAAAAACCCCACCCAAAACCATCAACGCCGTCGTGACCGGCTCGGGAACCGCAGTGATTTCCAGGCTCCAACTGTCAAGGGTGGTGGATGAGACAGACTCGACGTCAGCAAAAAACAATTTCCAAGTACCGTTTGCACTTAGGCCGTTGAAGGCACTTGCCAAGCTGGTATTTCGGGTGTCAGAAGTTATCCCGAGCCCTGGGTTCTGGCCCCGGCCGTCCGGTTCGTAGGAGCCAGATACCGAGGAGGCGCCTCCGTACGTGTGAATATCCCCCTTCGCCCCGGTATGATCCAAGGTGATGTCGAGCACCGCTGGGCCGTAACCATAGTAAGGCTCGTAAGGCGCTGGCTCACCCGGATACTGATCATTTGTAGTTCGCCCGAGGCGGTTCAGAAGAACCACAAACCCGCTGCCGCCTCCCGATGGCTCGTACGTTAGAGTGGCGTACAAGTCGCCAACCCAATCGCTGCTGAGCTTGATGCCCACATTGACATCGGTTATCGTATAGCCCGAACCAAAAGAACTGACAGCGTGCTCAAAGAGAGCTCCATTACTATCGCCATCCGGAAGGACTGTGTTGTTTAGGGAAATTGTACCTGAATTGTAAACTGCTCCTTGCGCTGAGAGACCAAGCGCCAACAGAAGCCCAACAACAAACCCTTTTGCGTACGGCATAATTCTCAATCTTGTATAAGCAAGAACAAGTCCAGAGTCAAGGCTTTTAGTCACGGACCGTTCGGCACCTTGAGCACTTGCGGTTATTCACAGTCCTCTCAACGGTAGGATGATCCGAATGGCGCAATGCATCAGAACACAGAATTACTAAGGAACAGACCGAGCGTCTTTCCCCAGGCTCCCCCAAGTTGTTCTGAAGGAATGCCATTTCGCACTCCGTTCAGCAATTCTTTCGCCCGTGCTTGTAACGGCGCACCCCGATATTGATCGAACAGGGCAGTCTGTAAGGGCAGCCCTTAGAAAACTCCAAAGAAGCTTGAGAATTCATCAGCGACTTTTGCGAATCCTCCGAATAGTGCTGGCGGCGAAAGGCAACAGCAGCAAACAACCAGCCAAGACTGCTGATGGCTCGGGCACGGGCACCACATCCAGACCTACGTATAACTTGGTGGGGGACGAAGCGGCTGGGTAGAAGGTCAAGGAGTTGATGGCAAGAACGTTCGGGTCAACATCTGTTGTGTAGCCACCAAACCCCGTGCTCCCTATTATAAGAGTTGTCGTGCTAAGGACACCCTGACCATTCTTGAATTCGAAAGTCAATTTTGCTCCCTCAGTGAAGAACCCGCCTACGCCGGTTGGTAAACCAAGGCTGGGGTCTGGGTTAAATTCCAGCTTGACTGAACCTTTTTGCGATATAACCTTATAACCGTAATCCGTAGATCCAGGGTCGGTGTAAGTCTGTCCGCTCACAAATGTTGGACTAGCGTTAATCCAGAAACTCCCCGCAACCATGCGCGACAGAAATCCCGCCTCATCGGTCCATAGAGTTCCAGATAATGCCGCCTTGGCCTGAACAACGCTACCCGCAACGACTATTGCCAACGCCACCGTTAGGAGCCACCTGTTGACAGTCTTCATAACCTTTCTTTGGGTTTTTTGGTTGTTACTTACGCTACAAATTTAACACCCTCCAATCGCCGCATCTATCCAACTTTGGGACATCTTAGTGCACTTTTCGGACATGAGGCCTGAAGCCCCATTGATCGGCTCAAGACCGTCTTGCGGGGCGATCCAGGCCTGCCCCCAAGGGTCCAGCTTTTGTCCAGCTCCCCGCGGCAAGCATGGTTTGCATTCGACCAGGTCACGAACGCCCAGCGGGGAATTGGATGCCCGGCAGAGGCGGAAGTCTGCGTGAAACCCCCGAACCCTTGGATTCAACCAACTGGTCCATAGAATCTTATGCCTTTCAGGTTTCAGATTTCATTCTTCCTCCCTTTCAAGGTTCGAGGATCAACGCTCTACTTCCTCACCTCGCTTCCGTTCGGCTCCTTCGCCGCATCGGAAGGAATTGCCAAGAGCGGGACTTGAAGGTTCAATCAGCGCGGCTATGACACGCTGCTTTTTAACCCGCTGTTACGGGTTCCTACTCCTCCTTCTTGCCGCCACCGCCTCCTTCGCCGCCGACCATGCCCAAGTCTATAAGACCGTCGAGGGACGCGACCTGAAACTCTACGTGACGCGCCCGTCCGATTGGCAGGCGCAGGACCGCCGGCCCGCCGTTGTCTTTTATCACGGTGGCGGGTTTGTCGGCGGGAACCCGCGACAGTTCGAGAACCAGGCGGCCCACCTCGCCCGGCGCGGAGCCGTCACCTTCGAGGTGGAGTACCGCCTGCTCCAGCCCGGCTCCAGGGAATTACCCACCCGCTGCATTCAAGATGCCGAATCCGCCATGCGCTGGGTGCGCAGTCATGCCGCCGAATGGGGCGTGGACCCGCAACGAATCGCGGCCGCAGGCGGCTCCGCCGGCGGGCACTTGGCCGCCTTTCTTGGCCTGGTCGAAGGCATGGACGATCCGGCTGATGACCGGTCGGTCTCCGCCAAACCCAATGCCATGCTGCTGTTCAATCCCGTCCTGGATAACGGACCCGGTGGTTGGGGCTATGACCGTTTAGGCGAACGCTATCGCGAGTTTTCCCCTTTCCACAATGTCACCAGCAATGCCCCCCCTGCGATCGTAATGGCCGGGTCCGCCGACAAACTCATCCCCGTCAAAACCATCCACGCGTTCCAGGACGCCATGCGACGCGCCGGCGTGCGCTGCGAAGTCCGCATCTACGACGGCCAGCCTCACGGCTTCTTCAACTTCGGCCGCGGCGACAGCCGCTATTACCGCGAAACCTTGCAGGCGGTGGATGATTTCCTCGTCTCCCTCGGCTGGCTCTCACCCGGCCCCGCCGGCCAATCTCAAACCCCGCCGCAGCGGACTTCGAGGCCGTTGACGTCCTCGCCACCCTGACCCGCAACTCCAGCGCCCGCCAGGCGCCCGCTCCGCCGCCACGTTATGGCGGCGATTGCCCTTGGATTTTGTCCAGCGCTTGCCGGGCGGCGGCGCGCACCGGCTCAGCTTCGTCCTTCAACGCCGCTTCCAGTCGGGCCGTGGCCGCCCGCGCCTGGGCCCCCATCCGTCCGAGCGTCAGGGCCGTCCATTGGCGGATTTCCACCGAGGGATCGCTCAGCAGTGATGCCAGCCTCTCCACGGCCGGTCCAGCCCGCCAGCTCACCTGGGCCAATGCCTTCACCGATGCCAGCCGCACCTGCGGGTCGGCGTCCTCCAGCCCGCCAATAAACAGCGCAACCGAGTCCGCATCGGCCGCCCGGAGCACGCCCAGCGTCTCGAGCGCCTGCCGTCGCGCCGGCGCCGTTCCTTCCCGCGCCAGCTTCCGCAAGGCTGGAATCGCGGCGCGCAAACGCTGCTCCATGCCCGCAATCACTTTCGCTGCGGCCTCCGGGCCGGGCCCCTGGCCGCGCTCCAAAGCCTCGATCAAACGCATTTGGACCAGGCCCCCCCTCCCGGCCAGTGCCGCAAGACTCTCCGCGGCCGCGGCCCGCACCTGGGGATCGTTGTCCTCGAGCGCCTCCACCAACGCCGGCAGCGCCGGCTCCCAGCCGGACGGGATTCGTCCCAGGGCATGAACCGCGCCGCGGCGCACCACCGCATGGGTGGATTGCAGGCTGCGAATCAGCTCCGGCACCGCGGCCCTCCCCAGACTGCCCAATGCCGTGACCGCCTGCCAATGCACCTCCATCACCGGGTCCCCCAAGGCCCGCGCCAGGGCGGGCGCGGCCTCGCGCGCCTCCTCCCCCAGCAACGTCAACGCCTGCGCCGCCGCCACCCGCCGCGTGGATGCCCCCGGCGGAGCGAAACTCCCAAGCACTCGCCGCCGGATCGGCAGCGGCAATTTCAACCCATAATTCCAACCGCGCTTCTTCCAGGGCGTGTCCTGCGCCTCCAGCAATTCGATCAACCGCGGCACACCGTCCTTTCCCACCGCCTTCACCGCGGCGGCCGCCCGCTCCCGCGCCTGGGGATGGGGCGACAACAGGTCCATGACCCATTGATCCAGCAGCCGGCCCTGGTAAGTCGGACACGCCGGCAGCGAGCGGAACACCAGCAGACCGGTCGCGATTAACACCGCCAGAGCGCCGAGGCCCAGATACATGAACTTGCGCGAGCGCATGAAAAGGATGAACCGGTCAGAACGATGTGGGGTAGCCCGAGAGGTCCACCCACCGCATTTGATACCCGGCCGGGTCAAGCCCTTCCAACCGGCACAATTCATCCATGTCTGCCTGCATCTCGGCCGTCGGCCCGGTCGTCATCCGCCCCCCGAAAAACACCAGCTCGCCCGGCAGCGGCAACAGGTTCGGCGAGCCCGAGTCCCCGCCTTTGCCCGTGGGAACGATGAACCCGGGAATTCCGGCGCTGACGTGACCGCCCTGTTCGGTCAAAAAGACCGGGCGCGGCGCCGGGCTGTTGTATGGCAGGGTCGGCATCCCGAGCCGTTTCCAGGTGTCAATCTCGTCCGTGACCCGCAGCGGTTCGATGCCCGCCGGCAAATCGCGGTCGAACAACAGAATGGTGTAGTCCTCCCGCTTGTGCACCTTGTAAACGCGAACAACCTCCCGCGCCACTTTCACTTCGACGATCCGGTTCGCGGCATCCAGAAACCAAACGCGCTTGCCCGCGAAAGTCGTGTGGAACCCCTCCGGCCCCATCGAATGGCCCCGCGTGTAACCGTGCCGGCGGGTTAACGCCGTGATCGGCACCTGTCCGGAATTGACCTCCATCTCCCAGCAAGGGCTCAGCCCCGTCAGCCCCCTCATCCCCCACATCAACCCATTGGTGTTCCATGCCACCACCGGCGGCCGGTTCGGCCACCCCGCCGGATGCGACCGCACACTCCAAATCCGCGTGTTCCGCCCGTTGGTGTGGGCGATGAAGTTCGTCCAGATCAGGTGGCTGAGCGAGTCCGGCAAATAATGATCGAAAACGCTGTTGGTCGCCGGCGCGGACGCCGCCCCCGCCGCGCGATTCGTTGCCTCGACCCGATAATTTGCAAAGACGGCGGGCCCGTTGGTTGACCAACCGATGAATCCTCCCGGTTGAGAGAGCGGGACAGCGGCAACGGACGCCGCAGCCGGGGCCGGGGGGGCGGGCGTGGGAGCCGGGAGTTTCACAGTTGGCGCCGCAACGGGTGGCTCGGGCGTATAAACCCGCTGGACCTCCGGCGGCGGGGCAGTCTGCGCGGTCGAAGGCGCCGGGGCCGACGGGTTGACGAATACCGGCACGGTTGAGTTAGCGCTTTTTCGCGCCGCCAGACTCCCCCCGCACCCGGCCGTCAATCCCGCCACCGCAATCCCCACCCCCAGCCAAAGAAAAGTTCGGGCGGGTTCCATCCAGCCGGCGACCGGGGCGGACTAGGTTTTGGCCGACGCCGCGCTCCGGGCCGCCTCGATCATCTCCCAAAACTTGGGATTTTGCTGGAGCGCTTCGTCTTCCGGGGTTTTCAGACCGGAACGGAATAGAAAATCCTTCAAGGTATGCCGGTTCAGGATGCGGTGGACCACCACCCCCAGCTCATGCCGCTCGAAATAAACCCGATAATCCCCCACCCGGAACCGGTGCAGCGTCCGGCCGGCGCGTTCGAGTTTGCCAAAGGTGTCCAGGTCGGTGTGCAGGACCTGCTGCGGCAGCCCGCGAAACTCGCCGAGAATCTGGAGTTGCAGTTCTTTGGGCATGCGCGCCAACTCGGCCGCGCTGGTGGGATTGAAGATAATTTGAAAGGGAGGCATGTTTCAGGCGCAGAACCCCGGCCGCACCCTGCTGAGCGCGGGACTGAGAGTTGGCAACAGAATGTTGTACACGATGTCAGGTGTTCCGGATGCTCCGACTCGACCTCCGAGCCGGTGGAGATGGCAGCGCGTACGGGAATCGAACCCGTCTTTCAGCCTTGAGAGGGCCGTGTCCTAAACCGATAGACGAACGCGCCGACCGGCAACTGACAAAAGCCTAACCGTTCCGCCATGGATGTCAACCCTGGGCGAGGTCCAGTTTTAACTGGTTTGCCAGCCCGGCCAGCGCCGCGCCGGTCGCCGGAAGACAAGGCAGCAGCCGTGCGCCATGGTCCCGCACCCACGGGTCCGTGTCCGGCCGCGGTTTGAGCCCCCCTGCCAGACCGAGCATGTAACGCCACGCCGCAACCTGCTGGTCGCTGTAGGCGCCAAGCCGCGTCAAGGGGGCGTCTTCCCGCAGACAAGCGCGCAGGTGCCGCACCAGATTCTCGGCTTCCGCAAAACCGGCGTTCATGCTTTGCACCCCCGCCGGGCCGGTCTGGTGCGCGGCGTCCCCGGCCAGCCAGCAGCGGTCGCGTCCAAATTCCCGTGCGAACTGGTGCTCGAAGCTTACCTCGGTGCACCAGGTTATCTCCTTGATGTTGGCTTGAAACCAGGGCGCCCGCTTCGCCGCGATGCGCTGGACAAATTGACGAATCCGCTCATCCACCGTGGTGTGCGCCACCCGCACCGCGCGCCGCTCCTTCTCGGGAAACTCGGCTGCCAGCTCGCCCTGGATGAGTTGGAAGGTCCAACGGAACCGGCCCTCTGGCAGCGGCCAGAGCACATTGGTGGTTTGCGCATCCAGTACCACCCGGATTTCATCCTCTCCCGGGTGATCGGAAAGGAATTCATAAGCCGCAAAGAACTCCGCCCCAGCCCCGTGAACCAACCCGATGCCCGCGCGCTCGCGCACCAGCGAATGAACCCCGTCCGCCCCGACCAGAAACTGGGCCCGGCATGCTAAACGGCTCTTAACCGTCATCTCCCAGTGTGGCACAATGTAGCCGGTCGAGGTGCCGCCCAGCTCCTCGAGCTGAGCGACCAGCTCGTCCTCGCCATCCTTCGTCACGTCGGCAAACCGGCAATTCCACGTCACTTGCATGCCGGTTTTGCGCAGCCGCTCCTCGAGCGCTCCCTCCAGTTCGCTTTGCGGGAGCAGCAGCAGAAACGGAAAGCGGCCGCCGCTTCGCCCAAAATCCAGCTCCGCCCGGCGTGCCGCCCCTTCGTAAAAGCCAACCTTTGGAATCCGCCGTCCCCGCTCAAGCAACACCTGGGCCACTCCCAGCCGGTCCAGCAATTCCAGGGACCCCGGATGCAGGGCGCAGGCGTAGCTGCGGGCCGCAGTCCGTGTTTCCCGATCAATGATCACCGTTTCGATGCCGGCTTCCGCCAGCAGCAACGCGGTGCAGAGCCCCACCGGGCCGGCTCCCACCACCAAAACTTCCGTGCGTAGTTCGCGCATATCATGCCTTTACCGAATCGAAAACCGTGGTTTGTGCTTTAGATTAGCCGAACTTTCGGCAAAAGCCAGCCCGATTTCTCCGCCGTCGGGCCGCCGCAAAGGGAGCGCAAAAGCCAAGCCGAAGCCTGGTTCGCGCGCCGGGCTTTTGACAAACCGGTCCCGGTCAAATGCGGCGGCCCGCGCCGTTTCGAAAGCCGCCCAAAACCTTGCCATGGCGCCAAAGGCAGGCTCTAATTCACCCAAGATATGAAGCGAACCAATCCTTGTGTTTATTGGGCCGGCTTTTTGCTCGTGGCGGGACGGTGCCTGCTGCCCGCCGCCTCGTCGGACCTCGTCAAAGCCCGGGACGGCTCGGGGGTCTATGGTTACAAAGATACGCCGAAATTGCCCTGGTGCGAATGGCTGGTCCATGACCCGGACCGGCCGGCGCCGCGGCGGGTGGACCCCGGCCCGGTGCCGCCGCCGGCGCCTGTCCCCAGCGACGCCATCGTGCTTTTTAACGGCGCTGACCTCTCGCAATGGCAGCCGGCCGAAGGCTGGAAAATCGAAGGCGGCGAGCTGGTTTCCGGCAACGGCGCCTTCCAGTCGCGGGAAAGTTTCGGGAATATCCAACTCCACGTCGAGTGGATGGGGCCGGCCGGTTTCGAAGGCCCCTGGTACAATCGCGGCAACAACGGCGTGATGCTCATGGGCCGCTTCGAAATTCAAATCTTCGATTCCTTCAACGAAAAAATCTATCCCGACGGCCAATGCGCGGCGATTTACGGTCAAACCCCGCCGCGGGTCAACGCCACGCGCGCTCCCGGCCAGTGGCAGAGCTTTGACATTTTCTTCACCGCCCCGCAGTTCGACGGGGATAAGCTCCTGGCCCCGGCGCGGGTGACCGTGCTGCATAACGGGGTGCTGGTCCACCTCAACGAGACCATTCACGGCGAAACCAACCACCGCATCCTGCCGCAATACCTCCGCAAAACGTCCACCGGCCCGCTAGTGCTGGCCGGACACGGCTGCCCGGTCCGATTCCGAAACATCTGGCTTCGCCCGTTGTGAGCGCCCCTGGCCCGTCATGAAAATCGAGCATTTCGCCCTGCAGGTGGCCGACCCGGCCGCCCTCGCGGACTGGTATGTCAAGCACCTCGGGTTTCGCGTCGCCCGCTCGGGCGGTGCGCCCTCGCACGCCCGCTTTCTCCTGGAAAATTCCGGAGCGGTGATGCTCGAGGTTTACCACAACCCGCGCGTCACCGTGCCGGACTACGCGGCGATGGACCCCCTCCACGTTCACCTGGCGTTTGTTTCCGAAGACCCGGCGTCCGACTGTGAGCGCCTTGTTCGGGCCGGCGCCCGCGTGGTCGAACCGCCGGTTGCCACGGCCGGCGGCGATGTCATCGCCATGCTGCGGGACCCCTGGGGGTTCTGCGTTCAGTTGGTGAAACGCGCCTCCCCCATGCTGGACATGGCCGGCTGAGTGTTGCCTCAGCCGCCGCCGTTTACGCCAGCCGGTATCGCCCCGGAATGGCCACCTCCGGAAACGGCAGCGGGCCGAACTCATATTTCTCCGGACCCAGCCGGGCTGGGGAATTGAGAATCTGCTCCCATTCCACGGACCGGCCGCTGTAGGCGGATTCGCGGCCCATGATGCCGGTCAGCGTGCTTTCGGCGATGGCGCGCGCCTCGTTCAAAGGCGCGCCGGCGCGGATGCTGGCGATGAGGTCCAGGTGCTCCTGCTGGTAGGGGTTGACGTCGCGGTCGCGGAACCGGAAGACCAAATCCTTGTTGGCGCCGCGGATCCAATCCTTGCAGTTGCTGGAGCCGCGCGTGCCCACCACCGCTTCCTCGACCTTCCCCTCGCAGCCGTTCATCTGGCGGCATTGGCTGAACATGCGCGCGCCGTTGGGGTATTCGTATTCCACCGCGAAATGGTCGTAGATATGGCCGTAGTTCTCGTTGGGCCGGGCCTGGCGGCCCCCCAGGGCCAGGGCTTTGATCGGGTGCGCATTCATGACCCAATTGATGATATCCAGGTTGTGCACGTGCTGCTCGACAATGTGGTCTCCCGACAGCCAGGTGAAATAGTTCCAGTTGCGCAACTGCCACTCCATGTCGCTCCAGCCCGCCTGCCGCTCGACCACCCAGATCACCCCGCCGTTCCAGTAGGCGCGCCCGTACTGCAATTCGCCAATCGCGCCATCCTGCAGCCGCTTGACCGTTTCATTGTAACTGCGCATGTGCCGCCGTTGTGTCCCGGCCACGATCCCAAGCTTCTTCTGCGCCGCCATCTCCCCCGCTTCCAGCACCAGCCTTACGCCCGCGCCGTCCACCGCCGCGGGTTTTTCCATGAACACGTGTTTCCCCGCCTCGATCGCGGCTTTCAAATGCGCCGGACGGAAATGCGGCGGCTCGGCCAGGATCACATAATTGACTTCGGGCACGGCCAGCAACTTCTTGTAGGCGTCAAACCCGACAAAGCAGTGGTCGTCGGGGATCGAAATATCGAGCCTCCGAAGCTGTTCGCGGCAGCCATTCAGGCGGTCGGGGAAGACGTCGGCCAGCGCCGTCACCTGAACGTTGCGGTTCTGCAGTTGCGCGCCGGCGGCAATGTTTTCGGTGTGATAACCCGCCTGCGGATATTTCACATCCGTGGCCGCTCCCAGCGCATCGGCCACCGCTCCCGTGCCACGCCCGCCACAACCAATCAACCCGATCCGAATCGGGTCGTCCGGCGCGGCGTGGGCGGTGCGCACATACGGGAATTGAGTGACTGCCATCGTCCCCGCCGCGGCCAGCGAGGTGTTCTTCAGAAAACGACGACGGGAAAAGCGGGAACGAGACTCCGAAATCGAATTAACCGGTTTGCTCATAGGACGGCTATTTAGACCCAGCGGGCGCGAAAGGCAAGCCCAAGCGCGTGCGGGCCCTGGTGGTGTCGAACGAGCGGTGTGGATTTGATAGATTTTTGCGACGCCCATGAAACCGCTTGATTGACCACCGAGTCTGGGCCGTGACGCCGGGGCGCCGGCCGGGGGCACGTGAAGGTCGCGAAGCGTCTTGGAGTGCGGCAGTCCCCTGCCGCTGTTTCCCAGCGGCTGGACCCACATTCCCACCTTCGCACTTTCCCACATTCCCACCTTCCCACCTTCCCACTTTCGCACTTTCACACCTCACTTTAGTCCCATAGTCCGACAGTCCCATGGTCGAATAGTCCCTTTTCGCCTTCCACCCTCCCACCTTCCTACCTTGCCAACAACCCGCTGGTGAGCCAAATTGGCTTTACCAACAACGGTGCGTGGCGCATGACGACG
>CAZVYG010000072.1:0-27327 GCA_964631605.1 uncultured Verrucomicrobiota bacterium | reverse complement strand
TACACCCTGGCCATGCTGGCGATTTGGGTGCTGGAGGTTTCGACCTTCATTTTCATCGTGTTCGCCTTCGAGTACATCGCCAGCGGCCATTTGTTTCCGCTGGACATTCTGCCGCCGGCCATCGAGAAGGCGCTGTACATGACCCCCTTTCCGTATCAACTGTACTTCCCGGTGAGCATTTACATGGGCAAGACCACGGGAGTCGAGCTGGCCAAGGGGTTGCTGATCCAGGCCGGCTGGGTGATTGCCATGTACGCCCTGGCCCGCTTCGCCTGGAGCCGGGGACTGCGCAAATATTCGGCGGTGGGAGGGTGACGATGAACCCCGGAGAAGCGACCTTCTTCTCCCGCGTCCGGGCGACGCTGCGGCGTTACCTGGGCATCTACGCGGCGTTGTGGAAGAACTCGGTCACCCGCGAGATGAACTTCAAGACCAACTTTCTGCTGTGGATCGTGGTTGAGGTGCTTTGGTTCGGGCTGCAGTTGGCGTTCATCGGGGTGTTGTACTTGCACACGGACCAAATCGGAACGTGGAGCAAGTGGCAGGTTGTCATGCTGGTGGGGGCGAGTCACTTTATTCAGCAGGTTTTCCAGGCATTTTTCCTGATCAACTGCACCAATCTTTCCGAACTGGTTCGGCTCGGCAAATTGGACTTTCTGTTGTTGCTGCCGGTTAACTCGCGATTTGTGGTTTCCTTCCGGCAAGTGGACCTGGGCGCATTCGTGAATGCCGCCTCCGCGGTGGCGGTGATGGTTTACGCCGCGCGGAAGATGGCGCTGGCGCCGGGGGCGGCCCACATCGCGGGTTTTCTGGTTCTGTGCGCGGCCGGGATCCTCATCCATTACTCGCTGATGTTCCTGCTGGCGAGCATTAGCTTCTGGACAGTCCGGGCCCAGGGAATCGTCTGGGGCTACTATAACCTGTTTCAAATCGCGCGGATGCCGGACGAGGCATTTGGCCGGGGACTATTTCGGGGTTTTTTCACGTTCGCGGTGCCGATGTTGCTGGTGTCGAACGTTCCGGTGAGGCTCTTGGTGGACAAGCTGTCGAATGCCGGACCGCTGCTCTTGCTGCTGGTGATGAGCGGTTTGTGCTTTGCGGTCTCCGAGTGGATTTGGCGGCTTTCCCTGCGGCAGTACACCAGCGCCAGTTCGTGAAACGCGAGCCGGCAAGGGAGGACCAGCGGTTGGATTCGCCGCCGAGGTGGGTTCGGTTCTCGCCAGATTGCAAATGAATTCATCGAGCATGGCGGGTTCAAGGGATTCAACCAGAAGTCGGTCAGTGTGGTCATCGCGGCGACGGATCCACGGCTGCATCCGACGGAGGCGCGGGTGGCGTGAGCTGGAGGCTGCGGCGCGCCAGCGGACCGTCGGCGCCGAAGTATCCCTTGCAAACCAACGGGCGCTGCGGCATAAGCAAGGAGTGATGTTACGGTGTTTGCGTTTGGCCTGCATCCTGTTGCTCCTCGCGGGAAGCGCGGAGGCGGGGCCATTGAAATTGAAGACCCTCCAAGTGGGTCCTCGGGTGTATCGTGACGTCACGGTGCTGGGGTCAAACACCACGGACATTTATTTCACGCACGCCGAGGGGATTGCCAACGTGAAGCTGAAGTATTTGAACGAACAGCTTCAAAAGCGTTTCAACTACGACGCGCAGGCGGCCACGGAGGCCGAGCGCCAGCAAGCCGAGGATGACGCGCGCTACCAGGCCACGCTGGCGGAGGAACTCGCCGCACGGGCGCGAAAGGCGATGCGCGACGCGAAGAACGCGGCCAGCACTTCGGATCTGAACCTGGCTGATCCCATTTCGGACAAATCGCTGCTGGGCAAGCCGGCCCCTCCCCTGCCCACCCGGTGGCTGGGAGAAAAGCCGGAACTCAAGGGTAAATTCATACTCACTTTTGTTTGGACGCCCTGGAGCATTCCGTGTCGGAAGCAGATCCCGGAGTTGAACCTGCTGCAACGAAGTTTCGCCGAGAAACTGGCGGTGGTGGGCGTGACGACGGAAGCGGAGGAGGATGTCCGGGCGGTCGAGGGGCCGGCGGCGGAGTTCGCCCTGGCCTTGGACCCGGAGGCCAAGCTGATCAGCGCCGCCGCCATCACCAGCGTCCCCCACGCCTTGTTGTCCAACCCAAACGGCATCGTGGTTTTCCAGGGCCACCCCGCCGTCCTCAATACCAATAATGTTTCGTCTCTGCTCAAAGCCTTCGGAGGCGGGACGGAGGAGGAGCGGGAGTAAGGCCGGCGTCATTTGACAGGGGCTGGAATATGTCGCGCGCCCGAAGGAAAGCCGCAGTCCCGCGACGGATTCTGTTGGTGGATGATCATCCAATGATCCGCGCCTGTCTGTCGCAGCTCATTGCGCAGGAGAAGGATTTGAGTGTTTGCGGGGAGGCAGAGAGTGCGGAGCAGGCGCTGGAGCTGGCGGCACGCACCCAGCCGGACCTGATGATTCTTGATTTGGTCCTGAAGGATTCGCACGGCCTGGATCTGATCCGGGATTTGCACGAGCGCATGCCGCAAACAGGCATTCTGGTGGTGTCCATGCACGATGCCCATCTGCATGCCGAGCGGGCCTTGCGGGCGGGGGCGCGGGGATATATTGAGAAGCAAGAGGCCACGCGCGACATTATGCATGCCATCCGGACGGTTCTGGAGGGCGGCATCTATTTGAGCCAGCCGATGATGCGGCATCTGGCGGAGAGCCTGAGTGCGAACTCGCGCCCGTCCACGGCGCTGGCGATTGAGTTGCTGACGGATCGGGAGCTCCAGGTTTTCGAGATGCTCGGACACGGACACGGCACGCGCGATATCGCCCGGCATCTGCGCCTGGATGTGCGCACGATTGAAACCTACCGGGCGCGGATCAAGGAAAAGCTGAATTTGAAAAGTGGGTTCGAGCTGTTGCAGCAAGCGATCCGTTGGACGGAATCGGAAGGAATCGCGCCGCGAGTGGAAGGAGGACCCCCGAAATGAACGAGGGGCGGGTTGGAAGGTGAAGTTGGGGGCCGGCGGCCGTTGCCTCGGAAAACCTGCAAGCGGCTGTTGAACGGGTGAGGGCTAAGCCGGGTGGACCCACGCGATGGCCTTTTGCAGCAGGTCGGCGGAGGTGGAGAGGTTGAGCTTTTCCTTGATCCGGGCGCGATAGGTTTCCACGGTTTTGACGCCAAGGTGCAGTTCCCGGGCGATCTGCCGGGTGGTCAGGCCGCGGCCGATGCCTTGGAACACCTGCAGCTCGCGGTCGCCCAGAACATGGGCTGGCACCACCCCCGTCTGACCGGGGCGGGTAGCCATGCGCTCAACGATTTGATCGGCCACCCGGTCGCTCAAGTAGATGCCGCCCGCAATCACCTGCCGCACGGCGACAAGGATGCGGCGGGTGGCTTCCTGCTTGTTGATATAGCCTCGGGCGCCCGCGCGAATGGCGCGCTCGGCATAAAGGGCGTCGTCGTGCATCGAAACGACCAGAATTTTGAGGCTGGGCCAGCGCGCACGGATGTCCTTGATCGTTTCGAAGCCGTCAGAGTGCTTGAGGGTGAGGTCCAGCAGGATGATATCCGGCGCCGTATCGGCGATGGCCTCCAAGGCGCGGTGGCGGTTATCGGCTTCGCCGCAGACCATTAGGTCGGGCTCGCGGGAAAAGACCTCAGCCAGGCGTTCTCGCACGAGCGGATGGTCATCCACCAGCAGGATTTGGGTGGGCTTCCGGGGAACGGGCGGCTTCGGCTTTCGGCTCACAGCCAGTATTTTCTAGCGTGAGCTCGCGTGGGAGGCAACAGGAAACGACGGTGCCCCCCCTGCTGGCGGGGACCGATGCGCAGGCGGGCACCAATAAGCCCAGCCCGATACTGCATGATGTGCAGGCCCATGGCGTCCGGCCGACGGCGGGAATCGGGAGGCATTCCCCGGCCATCGTCCTCGATGGTAATCTCAAATTCACCAGGGGCTCCGTGAAGCTGGATGGCAATGGAGCGGGCGCCGCTGTGTTTCACGGCGTTGGTCACCGCCTCCTGGACAATGCGGTAGAGGTTGATCGCCAACCGGGCGGAAGGCACCTCGACGGGCCCTGAGGCCGCGAACCGGCAGGGAATTGCAAAGCGGGAGGAGGTGAGGCGGGCCAGGCCCTCGAGGGCCAGGGCCAGCCCTTCAGTCTCGAGACTGACCGGGAACAGACCGCGGGCGATGCGACGGGTCTCGGTAATGGCCTGGTCAAGGCAGGCACTGATGCGCGCGGCCTGCGGAGCGAGAGGATGCTGGCGGGCGGAGAGAGCCGCTTCGAGGGAGTTGACATCAAAGGCCAGGCCAACCAACTGCTGGCAGAGGCCGTCGTGAATCTCCTGGCCGATGCGAGCCTGCTCGCGGTCGGAAATTTCGAGGACGTGGCGTTGCAGGCGCTGGCGTTCGGTGACGTTGGTGGCGACACCGACACAGCCGACCACGCGGCCGTCGGGGTTCCGGCGGGGAACGTGGGAAACCTCGAACCAAAGGTCGCGAATTTTGAGAATTCCACTGAAAGTCTCACCTGTCAGCGCGCGCCGGATGCAACGGATGACCGCCGGGGTGTTCGGGAAGACTTCCTGGATTTGCCTGCCGACGTAGGCTCCGCTTGCCGGGGCAAGGTCGTCAAGCGCCTGGCCCTCCGCGAAGGTGATGACTTCGTTTGCATCCACGGCAAAAAGCACCAGCGGCGCGCCGTGGATGATCGTGCGAAGACGGGCTTCGTTCTCCTTGAGCTCCTGCGCCGCGCGAATGCGAGCGATGGCGCCCGACGCCTGTGCGGCCATCGTCTCCATAACAGCTCTCATGTCCGGCGGAATGGGGTGCTGGGTGTGATTGGCCAGATTCAGACAACCGAGTAGCTGCTGTTCGTGAATCAGGGGAAGGGTTGCGAAACCGCCAATCCCTTCGGCTTCGAGCGGCTGGTTCCCGCCGTCGAGCACCTCACGCTGCAGACCATAAACCGGCTTGCCCGCGCGAACCAGGCGGCTCCGCTGCGAGTCGGCGGGAAAATGGGATACGGCGGCAACGAACTCTTGGGAAAGTCCCCGGCTGGCGGCGAGGCGGAGGCTTCCGTCTGTTGGACTCACGAGGTAAACCCCGCCGCAATCCACCCCGTGCAACCGGACGGCCAGCGCCAGGAGGGCCTCCAAGGCGCCCTGCAGATCGCTGGCGAGGCTGAGCTGAACCGCGACATCCCGCTGGATTTGCACCGCGAGTTCGGCCCGCTTGCGGTCCGTATTATCAATCGAAATGCCCACCAGGCAGGTCATGCGACCGGCCGAATCGCAAACCCGCCGCCCCTTGGCCAGAATCCAGTAATAGTTGCCGTCCTGCAAGCGAAGGCGGTATTCCTGTTCAAAAGGCTCGTCGCGCACGGCCACGCGTTGGATGGCCTGGGCGAGCCGGTCGCGGTCTTCGGGGTGAGTCTGCTCGAGCAAGGCGGCCGTGGAGGAATAGGGTTCGAGGTTGTTGCCGCGGGCGACCGCGACCGCGTTGGACGAGTAGGTGATTTGGTCGGCGGCCGGGTCGTATTCCCAAGTCACCATGCGGGCTGAATCCAAGGCAAAGGCGAGGCGCTCACACGCTTCTTTGTGCCGCATGGCCTCGGCTTTGTACTGGGCGGTCCGTTCCTCCACCAGGCGTGTCAGTTTCCGGGCAAGGCGCGAGGTCTCGGCGGTGAGCCAGCCAACGCCGCCAAGGATTGCCAGGCGGGAAAGAGTATTCCAGGCGAGGACAGCCGGGTGGGGCTCGCTGCGAGTACTGAACCACTCCGCCCACCCGATGACCAGGGCGGAAAAGAGGGCGACGACAACGGCACTCGTTCGGCCCGCGCACCAACCGGCGTAGGCGACGCCGAACACGTAAAACAGCGTGAAGCTCATTCGCGGCGGCAGCAGCGAGTCAACCATCCCGAGACCGAGCGTGTAAACGACCGCCATCGCGAGGGCCATGCCTGGGGAAGTCTTAAGCAGCCGCGGGCCAAAGGAGGTTCGAATAGGTTCCATGGTGGGATTCTAGCAAAATCGCCAGGCGCTGTTAATTGCCTTTTACGGGGCGGTCCGGCACTGGACGACCTCTGCGCCGCGGTGGATTTTGTGGCGGGGAGGCGGCTTTCCGGCTAGGCTGCACTTGTGATTGCGTTAATGGATTACGGCTCCGGCAACCTGCGCAGTGTTCACAAGGCGCTGCTGAAGGTGGGGTCCGAGGTGCGGATTGTTCGAGGCGGCGGCGAGCTGGCTGACGCGCGGGGGGCGGTGTTGCCCGGGGTGGGTGCGTTTGACGATTGCATTCAGGCGCTTGAGCGCCAGGGTTTGCTGTCGGCCACGCGCGAGTTCATTGCTTCGGGCCGGCCGTTTCTCGGGATTTGCGTGGGCTACCAGGCGCTGTTCGAGCGGAGCGAGGAGTTCAACAGTTGCGCGGCGGGGCTGGGGATATTCCGGGGCAAGGTGGTGCGCTTTTCAGGGGCGAAGGGCTTGAAGGTGCCGCAGATTGGGTGGAACCAGCTTGAGGAAATCAACCCGGCCTGCCCCCTATACGCGGGGATACCCGAGGGCAGTTACGTGTATTTTGTGCATAGCTTTTATCCGCAACCGGCCGACGCGGGAATCGTGGCTTCGCGCACCACCTATGGTGAGACGTTTGCCTCCTCGATCTGGCATGAGAACGTATTTGCCACGCAGTTTCATCCCGAGAAAAGCCAAGCGGTCGGGTTACGGCTGCTCGGCAACTTTGTGAGGTTGTGCCAGCGGAGCTGAGTCGCTTCGCGTGGCGATGCGCGTTTCCGGGGTGCGGTTGTGGGGGCCGGGCTGGAGGCCGGGTACGCGGGTCAGGGGGCTTCGAGGGGAGAAATTTATTTTCGGAGCATCCCTTGACTCTGGCACAGACGTGCTATTTTGTTGAGTTAAGTGAGAAACTTTACTGGAATACAAAATTAGCAACACATTACAGGAATACGATATGGCATACGAACTACCTCCGCTTCCGTATCCCAAGGAAGCGCTTGAACCTTACATTGATGCGCAAACGATGGAAATCCATCACGGGAAACATCATGCGGCTTACGTGACCAACCTCAACAAGGCAATTGCCGGAAAAGCCGATCTGGAGAGCAAGACGGCCGAAGCGCTCATTCGAAACCTGGAAGCGGTGCCTGCGGATATCCGCACAGCCGTCCGCAACAATGGCGGCGGGCACGTGAACCATTCGATGTTCTGGAAGCTGCTGGCGCCCAATGCGGGCGGCGCGCCCGCGGGCAAGCTGGCGGAGGAGATCAAGTCAACGTTTGGGAGCTTGGAGGCCTTCAAGGAGAAGTTTGAGGCGGCGGGCCTTGGGCGGTTCGGCAGCGGGTGGGCGTGGTTGGTGGTGAACCAGGGCAAGCTGGAGATTGTTTCGACCGCGAACCAGGACAATCCGATCATGGGCAAAGCGATTGCCGGGGTGGAAGGCACGCCGATTCTGGGGTGCGACGTGTGGGAACATGCCTATTACCTCAAGTATCAGAACCGCCGTGGGGATTACCTCAAGGCGTTCTGGAACGTGGTGAACTGGCCCGAGGTTGCGAGGAACTACGCGGCCGCGGGCAAGTAGGCGTTCGAGCCGAGCAAGAATCAACACGCCGCGATTGCGGCGTGTTTTTTATTTTCGGGCCTCCTTGGCCCAGGTGTCCTTGAGGGTAATGGTGCGGTTAAACACGAGCCGCTGGGCGGTGGTGTCCGGGTCGAGGCTGAAGTAGGCCAGGCGCTCGAATTGGTAGCGGAGGTCGGGCCGGGCGTCTTTGAGGCTCGGCTCGCAGCGCGCGGTGAGCACCTCGAGGGAATTGGGGTTGAGGTGTTTTTTGAAGTCACCGTCGGCATCCGGCTCGGGCACGGTGAAAAGGCGGTCGTAGAGGCGCACCTCGGCTTCGATGGAATGGGGGGCGCTGACCCAGTGGATGGTGCCTTTGACCTTGCGGCTGGCAGTGGGGCCGCCGGACTTGCTGCCGAGGTCGGCGGTGCAGCGCAACTGGACCACCTGCCCGGTCGCATCTTTGATCACCTCGTCGCACTTGATGATGTAGGCGTATTTTAAGCGCACTTCGCCGCCGGGCCGGAGGCGGAAGTATTTGGGGGGCGGCGTCTCCATGAAATCGTCGCGTTCGATAAAGAGCTCGCGGGTGAAGGGGACGCGGCGGGTCCCGGCCGCCGGGTCCTCGGGATTGTTGACGGCCTCGAGTTGCTCGGTTTGGTGCTCGGGGTAATTGGTGATCACGACTTTGAGGGGACGCAGGACGGCGAGACGGCGCAAGGCGCGGCGGTTGAGGTCTTCGCGGATGGCATATTCGAGGACGGCCACGTCGGTCAGGGCGTTGTATTTGGTGATGCCGATGTTATAGGCGAAGGCGCGGAGCGCTTCGGGGGTGACGCCGCGGCGGCGCAGGCCGCTGATGGTGGGCATGCGGGGATCATCCCAGCCGGCCACAAGATTCTCGTTAACCAGTTGCATGAGCTTGCGTTTGCTCATGACGGTATAGCCGAGGCTGAGGCGGGCGAACTCGAACTGGCGGGGCAGCGGCCGGGGCAGGTCGAGGTTCTCGAGAATCCAGTCGTAGAGGGGGCGATGGACTTCGAATTCGAGGGTGCAGATGGAGTGGGTGATGCCCTCGATATAATCGCTGAGGCAGTGGGCGAAATCGTACATCGGATAAATGCACCACTGCTTGCCGGTATGGTGATGCTCGGCGTGCCGGATGCGGTAGAGCACGGGGTCACGCATCCAGATGTTGGGGGAAGCCATGTCAATTTTCGCCCGCAAGGTGCGAGTGCCGTCCGGGAACTCGCCGCTTTTCATGCGTTCGAACAGGTCGAGGTTCTCCTCGATGGAGCGGTTGCGCCAGGGGCTTTCCCGTCCGGGGCGGTCGGGGGCGCCGCGATAGGCGTCGGTGTCGGCGGGGGAGAGATCGCAGACGTAGGCGAGGCCCTTGCGGATCAGGACCAGGGCATACTGGTAGAGCGGCTCAAAGTAGTCGCTGGCGTAGAAGGGCTCGACGGCCGGTGTGCTGCCGGGGGCCACCGGCGGCAAGTGGTAATCGGGGCGGTCGCCGACCGTCTGTCTTTGGGCGGTTTGGCCCCTGGGCTTGAGGCCGAGCCGGTCCTCCGCCCATGCGCCAATCAGCCATTGCACGTCGGCGACGATGGATTCGACATACTCGACCTCCTCCTTCGTGGGGTTGGTGTCGTCCATCCGCAGATTGCAAATGCCGCCAAATTCGCGGGCGATGCCAAAGTTGAGGCAGATGGACTTGGCGTGGCCGATGTGCAGATAGCCGTTGGGTTCGGGGGGAAAGCGGGTATGAATCTGCGGGTATTTGCCCGCGGCGACGTCCGCGGCAACGATGTCGCGAATGAAGTCGGAAGGGCGCGCGTCGGCGGCGCCGCCTGCGGAAACATTCTGGTTCGATGTGCCCATCATAAAGTCGGCTCAAGCTACACAGACGGCCCCCAAAGCGGAAACAAAAAGGTGGCGGTCACCGGGGAGCCGCGGAGCGGCTGCATTGCAGCCGGGCGCGAAAGCGCGGTGTCTCAGGCCCCGTTCGGGCGGGTGCAGAGTACGACAAAAGGAACTCCTCGCCTCACGATCGTTTCGCGAGAGCGAGGAGCTCCAGGGACAGGCGGGGAGCAGGATGCGTGGCCGGATTATCGCCGGGCGCTCTAGAGGCGTCGGCGCATGGCGGCGAACGCGAGGAGACCCATGCCCAGCAACGCCGCAGTTGTCGGCTCGGGAATGGCGCTCAGTTCGAAGTCATCCACGACAAAGGCTTGACCGCCACCCAGCGGGTTGGCGTAGGCGTTCACCATCGAAATCATGACCCGTACACTGGCCGTGCCCCCGGGAGCCGTTGCCGAGAGACTGTATTGGTTGTAGCTGAAGGGCTGGCCATTGGGAGTGCCAAGTCCGGCAGCCGCCAGGTCCAAGACCGCCCCGCCCAGGAACGAACTGGCGGCATCGAAAAACTCGATGCTGAACAACGACTTGGTGGGACTGTTTGGAATGAGGCCCGAATAGTTGGGCTCAGCTCCCGCCCAACCCGTAAGGACGTAGGTCAAGCCCGGGGTGCCGGGGACGTCTTGATACAGGCGGCCGTGGGCCAAGTCCCCGGTGCCAAGGTTGCCTGTAAACGGTTTGAAGAAGACGCCGTAGTCATCCACCGTAACGGGCGTGGGAGCCGGACCGGCCCAAGGTTCGGAGGACAGTTCATCCTCGTAAGGGCCGGTGTTGTTGCGGAAGCCGTCGTTGATCCAAAGGGCGGGTTTCGGCAGGAAGAAGCCGGGTACGATCTCCTGCTGATAAGTCTGGTCGAGGTTGCCATTGGAGAGCAGGTTGGCGTTGGATGTGCAGGTTGCCAGGCCTGCCACGGCGGCAACCAGCATTCCGGCAAACCATTTATGAGCCACTGAACGATTCAATCGAAAGGTCCCGCGGTGCAATCGCTCCGTCAGGCCGGCGTGGCGCAGGTTTCTTGTCATAATAGTCCTTCTGTTGTTGTTTCTGTTGGGTCCCGGCAGCAGGCCGAAGCATCGCTGCCCGTAATGCTGATTTCTGAAAGGTTCCAGTTATTCAGTCCAATTGATTCTGGCGTCGGCAGAACCCGCGCCTCGCAGTGACGGACGACCGCCCCACTCCCAAAGACAATTTGTCGAGGTGCTGGAGATCTGCCGGGCCATGCCTACACTATGTCAAGGGCAGGCTGTTTTGTCAAGGATCAAAAGCTCATGCCAAGCCGACCGGCCACCAGGCCAAGCAGGAAACGGGAGGCTCCCCGGCCACCTTCATTTTACATGGGATTGGGGAACAAGGACTTAAGACTGGGGCGGGCATAATGTGTAGAAGACGCTATTCCACGGGGACCCAGCCGCCGCCCTCTCCGCCGCCATTAGAAAAAGTTAGCGCAACCAGTCAGCGACCTTTTCGTGGGAGAAGATATCCTTAATGGCCTGGCGTTCACGAACGATTGCAACGCGCCGGCCATGGACGAGAACTTCTGGAGCAAGGCCTCGGGTATTGTAATTGGAACCCATGACCGAGCCGTAGGCGCCGGCGCTGAGCAACGCCAGATAGTCGCCCTCGCGGACTTTGGGGAGGGGCCGGTCCTGACAGAAGTAATCGCCGGATTCGCAGATCGGGCCGACGACGTCGGATTTGACCCGGGCGCCGCCGCGGCGGTTCAGGGGCACAATTTCGTGGTAGGCGTCGTAGAAGGCGGGCCGGATGAGGTCGTTCATTGCGGCGTCCACGATCAAGAAGTTTTTGCGCCCGGTGCGCTTGACGTATTCGACGCGGGTGAGCAACACGCCGGCATTGCCGGAGATGAACCGGCCGGGCTCCATGAGGATGCGCAGTCCCAGCGGTTTGAGGAGGGGGACTAGGCGGGCGGCGTATTTTTCAGGCGTGATGATTCCCCGAGCGGCTGGGGACCGCCACCAGGCAGGGGAGCCGCTGGCGAGGGCGGGCCGGTAAACGATGCCCAAGCCGCCGCCGATGCTGAAGAACTCGATGCCGTATCGGTCGCGCAACCGGGCCACCAGGGGCGCCACTTTCCTGACCGCCTGTTCAAAGGGGCCGACTTCGGTAATCTGGGATCCGATGTGCATTTGCACGCCGCGCAGGTGGAGGTTCTTGAGCCGGGCCGCGCGGGCGTACAACCCTTCGACCACCTCGAAGGCAACGCCGAACTTGTTCTCGTAGGTGCCGGTGGTGATTTTCTTGTGGGTGCCGGCCTGGACGTCGGGATTAACCCGCACGGCGACCGGCGCGCGTTTTTTGAGGCGCGCGGCGATGCGGTTGATGCGATGCAGTTCCGGCTCGCTTTCGGCGTTGAACGTGTAAACGCCCTGGCGAAGGGCGAACTCGATTTCGGCCTCGGTTTTGCCGACGCCGGCGAAGGCGCATTTGGCGGGGTCGCCGCCAGCGGCGATGACGCGCTGGAGCTCGCCGCCGCTGACGATGTCGAAGCCGCTGCCGGCGCGGGCAAGGGTGCGGAGGACGGAGAGATTGGAGTTGGATTTGACGGCGAAGCAGACGAGGTGGTCCAGGTCGGCCATGGCGGTGTCGAGCTGGTGGAAGTGGTCGGCCAGGGTCGCCTGGGAATAGACGTAGAGCGGAGTGCCGTATTTGCGGGCGAGCGTCTCGAGGGAAATCTGCTCGCAGAACAATTTGGGTCCAACGTAATGAAACTGGTGCATATCAGAAAGTCAGGTGCGGTCGGTTAACATGACAAGCGCCGGGAGTCGCCCGGCGCTCGGCTTCCTAGATGTCAAATCGCGTTACTTGGCGAGAATGCGAGCGCGCTCGGCGTGGTATTGTTCGGGCGTCAGTTCGTCCGCGCGGTATTTGCGAAGCAGCTCGGCCAACTGCTGCTGCTTGTCCTCGGAAATCGGCAGCGGCGGCCCCTGGATGGGAGTGAAGCCATAGATGTCCTTTTGGGGTTTGGCGGGGGCCACAACAGGCTTGGGCTGAGCGGCCGGCGCCGGGGCCGGGGCTGGCTTGACGGCAACGGCCGGAGCCGGAGCCGGCGCGGGTTTCGGCTTGGGAGTCTCGGCTGGCGCTGGGGTCGGCGGGGGCTTGACGGCAACGGCGGGCGCTGGTTGCGGAGGAGGCACCTCACTCAATTTCTTGCGCATCTCTTCGCGAGCGCGGGCAATGGCCGCCTCGTCGGCGGCAGGGGGAACCGCCACCACGGGGGGCGGAACGACCGGCTGCGCCGGCGCGACCGTTGGAGCCGGAGTGACAGCCGGAGCGGGAGTTGCGACAACCGGGGGTTGAGCCGGCGCGGGCACGACAGCCGGGGGCTGGCCTTCGAGCTCATTCATCTTTTTGCGCAAGGCTTCCCGCGCTTTGGCAATCGCTTCCGGGTCAGCCGCAGGAGCCACCGGGGCAACAGGGGCAACCTGAGGCGGGGCAACGGGAACGGGCGCGGGTTGGACCGTCGGAGCGGGAACCGGTTGAGGTGTCGGGGCGGGGGTTGGCTGCGCCACAGGCGCGGGAGCCGGAGCCGGTGCAACCGGCGCGGGAGCCGGAGCGGCCACCACGGGAGGAGGCTCCTGCCCTTCACTCAGTTTGCGCCGGACCGCCTCGCGGGCCCGCTCGATGACTGCCGGATCAGCCGAAGGAGGCAATTGCACGGCGACGGGTGCGGGTTGTACGGCAGGCGGCGGGGCGGGAGTGGGAGCGACCGGAGCCGGCTTGGGCGGGACGGGAGCAGGAGCCGCCGGGGCCGGGGCCGGGGCCGGGGCGGCGACCACCGGGGGGGCCTGCTGCCCTTCACTCAGCTTGCGCCGGACCGCCTCGCGCGCGCGTTCGATGGCTGCCGGATCGCCCGAAGCAGGCGATTGGACGGCGACTGGGGCGGGTTGAACGGCAGGCGGCGGGGCGGGAGTGGGAGCGACCGGAGCCGGTTTGGGCGGGGCGGGAGCGGGAGCCGCCGGCGCCGCCGGAGCGGGTTGGGCGGGAGCCGCCGCTTGCGCCTGGTTCATTTTTTGCCGCAGTGCAGCCCGGGCTTTGGCTTGCGCTTCGGTGTCGTCGCCATGGACGTGAAGCGACCAGGCCAGCACTCCGAAAAGAGCCGCGCAGACAACCAACGGTGTTTTTGAAATCTGCATACGGGTTTTCTATGACAAAATCTTTCCCGATGCAACAGCTTTCCCAAGTCTTTCTGGAGCTCCAGTCTGCGCCCCGACCGGGGGCGGTTGGCCCGCATTTCAACCGAAGGTTTGGCGGACGGCGTGCGGCCCTGGCAGCGGGCCGGTGTGTCAAGCATCCCCCACGACGGTCACCACCAGGGTGCGGCGGCGGGGCTTGATGTCGCACTCGAGGTGGAAGATCTGCTGCCACGTACCGAGCGCCAGGCCACCCTCCCGGATGGGCACCGTGAGGGAGGGGCCGAGAACGGTTGCCTGGAGGTGGGAGTGGCCGTTGCCGTCGTGCCAGGCCTGCTCATGGCCATAATCGCGACTGGGTGGAAACAACTTGTCGAGCATCGCCGGGAGATCCTTCTGCAGGCCGGGTTCGAACTCGATGGTGCCGACCGCCGCCGTGCTGCCCACGTTGAAGACATGGACCAGGCCGGAGCGGACTTTCGAGTCGCTCACAATGCGCGCAATCTCTTCGGTGAGGTCGTGCATTTGGCGATGGCCGGTGGTCTGGACTTGAATTTCGCGCTGGTAGATCATGGTTAAGGCGGAGAGGAATGTCCGCGCTCCGGGCGGTCAAGGCGGGGGGGCTGCGGCCTCGGCTGATTCCTCCTCCTGCTCGCTGATGACGGGGGCAATGGCCTGCAACTTGTCGCCTTCGGCCAGATCAATGACTTTGACGCCCTGGGCGTTGCGACCGGTCTCGCGGATGTCCTTGACGAAGGTGCGAACCATCTGGCCGGCGGCGGTGATGACCATGATTTCGTCGGTGTCACGCACGGGCAAGGCGCCGACGACGCCGCCGGTTTTCTCGGTGGTTTTCATGGTGATGATGCCTTTGCCGCCGCGGCCCTGGAGGCGATAGACGGGCTCGAGGGACCCGTCCTCGAGGACGAGGTCGAAGGGGGTGCGTTTGCCGATGCCGTTTTCGCCGACGACCAGCAGGGTGGCATCCTTGACCACGACGGCGAGGGCGACGACGGCATCGCCGGGGTCGAGGTGGATGCCGCGCACGCCGGCCGCCGGGCGGCCCATGGGGCGGACCTCGGTTTCCGAGAAGCGGATGCTCATGCCGGCGCGGGTGATGAGCACGACCTGGTCCTGGCCGGTGGTGAATTTGACGTCAATCAGGCTGTCGCCGGGCTCGATGCCGATGGCGATGATGCCGTCCTTGCGGACGTTGGCGAAATCTTCCAAGGCGGTTTTCTTGACGGTGCCCTGGCGGGTGGCGAAGAACAGGAAGCCGGGTTGCTGCCAGGTGGTGTCTTCGCGGTCGGGGCCGGTTTGGGCCTGGATCCGGATCAGGGCGGCGATGGTTTCGCCCGGCTTGAGCTGGAGGAGGTTGGCGATGTTGCGGCCCTTGGCGGCGCGGGCCATGTCGGGGATTTCATGGACGCGCTCGGCGTAAACCCGGCCGGTGTTGGTGAAGAACATGAGGTAATCATGAGTGCTGGCGGTGAAGAGGTGCTCGACGAAATCCTTGTCGTCGTCGGTGGCGCCTTCGCGGGTGGCCATGCCGATGACGCCTTTGCCGCCGCGGCGCTGGGCCCGGTAGGCGCTGACGTTGGTGCGTTTGATGAGGCCGTTATGGGTGAGGGTGATGATGACCCCCTCGTTGGCGATCAGGTCTTCGATGGCGATTTCGCCCTCGTCGGGCACCAACTCGGTGAGGCGCGGGGTGGCGTACTTCTCCTTGATGCGGCGCAGTTCCGTTTTGATGATTTCGAGCACGCGCGCCTCGCGGGCGAGGATGTCCAGGAGGTCCTTGATGCGTTCGAGCAACTGGGAGTATTCGGCGCGGACCTTGTCAATTTCCAGGCCGGTCAACTGGTAGAGGCGCAGTTCGAGGATGGCGTTGGCCTGGGCCTCGCTGAAGCAATAGCGGCCGCTGGTGAGGCGGGCTTCACTGCGGATGAGAATCCCCAGGGCCTCGATGCGGGCGCGGGAGAACTCGAATGCGAGGAGTTTGACCCGGGCCTCCTCGCGGTTGGCCGAGTTGCGAATGATGCGAATGAACTCATCGAGGTTGGCCAGGGCGATGAGGTAGCCTTCGAGGATTTCGGCGCGCTCCTCGGCCTTGCGCAATTCGAAGCGCGTGCGGCGGACGACAACTTCGCGGCGATGTTCGATGTAGGCGGCAATGAGTTCCTTGAGGCCGAGGGTTTTGGGGCGGCCATGGTCAATGGCCAGGGCGTTGACGGCGAAGCTGGTCTCCAGGGCGGTGTGTTTGTAGAGGTTGTTGATGACGACCTTGGCGATGGCATCGCGCCGGATTTCGACCACCACGCGGGTGTTTTCATCGGACTCGTCCCGCACGCCGGTGATGTCCGGAATGATCTTCTCGTTGGCCAGCTCGGCGATGCGCTCGACCAGCAGCGCCCGATTCACGTTGTAGGGAATCTCCGTGATGAGGATCTGCTCCCGGCCGCCTTTGAGCTCTTCGATCTGCACGCGGCCGCGCACCTTGAGGCTGCCGCGCCCGGTGGTGAAGTAGTCGCGGATGCCCTCCAAGCCGCACACCATGCAGCCGGTGGGGAAATCCGGTCCCTTGACCAGCGCCATGAGCTGCTTGAGGGAAATGTTGGGATTATCAATCTGGGCGCAAATGCCATCAATCACTTCGCCCAGATTATGCGGGGGGATGTTGGTGGCCATGCCGACGGCGATGCCGGTGCCGCCGTTGACCAGGAGGTTGGGGAACGCCGCGGGGAAAACGGAGGGCTCGGTCGTGCTTTCGTCGTAATTGGGGACAAAATCCACCGTGTCCTTGTCCATGTCCTCCATCAGCACGGCGCCCAGGGGGGCCAGGCGGGCTTCGGTGTATCGCATGGAGGCGGGGGGGTCGCCTTCGACCGACCCGAAATTGCCCTGGCCATCCACCAGGCGCTCGCGCATGGCCCACGGCTGGGCCATGTGCACCAGCGTCGGGTAAATGGCCTGATCGCCATGCGGATGATAATTGCCCATGGTCTCGCCCACGATCTTGGCGCACTTGATGTGCTTGCGGTTGGGCAGGACGCCGAGGCCGTTCATGGCGTAAAGGATGCGCCGCTGGGAGGGTTTCAATCCGTCCCGCACGTCGGGCAGGGCGCGGGAGATGATGACCGACATCGAATAGTCGAGGAACGAGTTTTTGATCTCGTCGGCGACGTTGATCTTGCTGATTTTTTCGCCGCCAGTCGCCGGCGCGGGATTGCCGGGGGGTGTGTTTTGGGGTGGTTGTTCGTCGGGCATGGTCAGAAGAGAGTGTCAGAGAATGGAATCAGCGGAGTGCGGGGGCGGGTAGGGTCACCTCAGATGTCGAGGTTGCGGACGTTCAGGGCGTTGTCTTCGATGAACTGGCGCCGGGGCTCGACCTCCTCGCCCATGAGCTTGGTGAACATCTCCTCGGCTTCGATGGCGTCGGTGACGTCCACGCGCAGGAGTTTGCGGCGCTCGGGGCTCATGGTGGTCTCGAAGAGTTCCTTGGGGTTCATTTCGCCCAGGCCTTTGAACCGTTTGATCTGCAGTCCGCGCCGGCCCACTTCTTTGACGCCGGAAAGGATTTCGGGGATGGAGAAGAGGGGTTTGGCCTGCCGGCGCTCGCCCTCGCCTTCGACCAGTTCAAAGAGCGGTTTGTCCTGGGCTGAATAGTGGTCAATGCTGAGGCCCTTTTGGGCAAGTTTTTCGAGCAACTCCTTGATGGCCGCGCTTTCGTAGAGCTCCTCGTGGCGAGCCCGGCGGGTCGGGCCATTTTTGGCTTTCTCCAGCAGGCTGGTGTCGCTTTCCTCCTCGCCGGAGAGGCCGAGATCGAGGTCGGGGTTCTCGGCGCCGAAGCGCGCGAGCGCTTCGTTGGTGAGGAAATAATGGACGGTCTCGTCGTTGCCGGAGCGGACCTTGACCAGGTGTTTGGGCAGCTCGTGGGTGACCGGATCCCGATGGTCGAGGTACACCGCGAAATCGCCGCCCTTGCGTTTCAAGCCGTTGGCATATTTGTCCAGGGCCTCGAGCAACTCGAGGATTTCGCTCAACTGCTTTTCGGAGATTTCCTTGTCATCCTGCAGATTCCGCAGCCGCACCTCCTCGGTTCCGAGCTGGATGAGGATGCGGTTGAGCTGGGCGTCATCCTCGACGTATTCGACGCGTTTTTTGCGCGCGATCTGGTAGAGCGGCGGCTGGGCAATGTAGATGTAGCCGCGTTTGACCAGCTCGGGCATCTGCCGGTAGAAGAAGGTGAGCAGCAGGGTGCGAATGTGCGCGCCGTCCACGTCGGCGTCGGTCATGATGATGATCTTGTGGTAGCGGAGTTTTTCGAGGTTGAAGGCGCCCTCGCCCTCGCCGTCGCCGATGCCGGTGCCCACGGCGGTGATCATGGTCCGGATTTCGTTGTTTTGCAGCACCTTGTCCAGCCGGGCTTTTTCGACGTTGATGAGTTTTCCGCGAATGGGGAGGATGGCCTGAAACTTCCGGTCCCGGCCCTGCTTGGCGGAACCGCCGGCGGAATCGCCCTCGACGATGTAAAGCTCGGTATTGGCGGGGTCGCGATCGGAGCAATCGGCCAGCTTGCCCGGCAGCCCCCCGCCGGTCATGGCGCCCTTGCGGACGGTTTCGCGGGCCTTGCGGGCCGCCTCACGGGCGCGCGCCGCCAAGAGGGCCTTCTCGACGACCTTCCTGGCCACGGACGGGTTGGCGTCGAAGAAGGTCATGAGCCCTTCGTAAATGACCGAGGAAACGATGCCGTCAATTTCGGTGTTGACGAGCTTGACCTTGGTTTGGGACTCGAACCTGGGATTGGGCAGCTTGACGCTCAAGACACAGACCAGGCCTTCGCGGACGTCATCGCCGGAGATGGCGGGGTCTTTCTCCTTGAGGAGTTCGTTTTGGCGCGCGTATTGATTGACGGCCCGGGTGAGGGCGGCGCGGAAGCCCGTGAGGTGTGTGCCGCCGTCGGGGTTGGGGATCGAGTTGGCAAAGCAGAGAATCTGGTCATTGTAGCTGTCGGTGTACTGCATGACGCAGTCAACAAACACCTCGTCCTTCTGGCGGCTGATGACGATGGGTTTGGGATGGAGGACCTGTTTGCTGCGGCCCAACTGGCGGACGAATTCCTCGATGCCATCCCGGTAGTAAAACGTCTCGGTCTTGTCCAGGCGCTCGTCCGTCAGAACGATCTCCACCCCGGGATTGAGGAAGGCCAGTTCCCGCAGCCGATTGGCCAGCAGCTCGAACTTGAATTCGGTCGTGAGGGTAAAAATCGTGGGGTCGGGTTTGAAGGTAATGAGCGTGCCGGTGCCTTTGGCCTTGCCGATGACCTGCAGTTTTTCGGTCGTGACACCGCGCGCAAACTTCATCGAGTAAACCTTGCCGTCGCGGGAGACCTCGACCTTGAACCAGTCGGAGAGGGCGTTGACACATTTGGCGCCAACCCCATGAAGGCCGCCGGAATACTTGTAGGCGCCCTGGCCGAATTTGCCGCCGGCATGCAGGTTCGTCAGCACCAGCTCGACCGCCGGCATGTTCCATTTGGGATGGAGGTCCACCGGGATGCCGCGCCCGTTGTCGCGAATGGAAACCGAGCCGTCCACATGGACCGTCACCTCGATTTTGGTGCAGTGTCCGGCCAGGTGCTCGTCAATGGAGTTGTCGAGCACCTCGAAGACGCAATGGTGCAGTCCGTTCTCGTCCGGGTCGCCGATGTACATCCCCGGGCGCTTGCGCACGGCTTCCAGCCCCTCCAATTTGTCAATTTTCGACGCATCGTACTTCTCCGTTGCGCCGGGAGGGACATTGCTTGTTTCCGCAGGTTCCAACACTTTTTCCTCAGGCATAAAAATCACTCGGACAACCCCTTTCGAGGGTGCCGTATCACGACAGGAAATTGTAGGAAAAGCCGCTTCTTAACACAAATATTATTTCGGCTCTTATTTCCCCCAAAAACACAATCCCTAGGGGTCGGAACGCGTTGAAAACCCATTAAGTTGGGCTTCGCAGTCCTTGGCCCAAGGCGCCCCGCTTTGGATGCAGGCCCCCTGCCCCATGGCCGATCAAACCCGCGACTTTATGACTTGATGTCGCGCGCCTGGAAGGCCGCTTGTCCGATGAGAAAAGCGGTGAGATTGGCCGCCAACAGAACCACGACCGACCCGATAATCCGGTCCCAGGGTGTGGGGTCGGCATAGACCAGGAGCCAGCAGCGGAAATGGTAGGGGAGGAGCCATTCGTGGTAGGCTTCGAAAAAGGGGATGCCCTCGACGACCAGGTTTACAAAGAGGTAAGACAGGGCCAGGATGGTCGCGGCGGCAGGTTTCATGTTGAAGCAGGAGAACATGAAGGCCAGGCCGAGGATCGAGCTTGCGTTGAGCGTCATGAGCAGGTGCGACCAGATGTAGAGCTTCAAGCCCTCGCCTGGTGAAAAGACGTTGAAGACCATGCCCGGCGCAAACACAAACATTCCCCGCCACGGAAACCAGATTCGGGCGAAGAGCACAGCGGTGAGGCCCAGGACCAGGACCAGGGCCGCCGAAAAAATGATCCCCGCCACCCACTTGGCCAGCAGGAGGCGAAACCGCGAGATCGGCCGCGCCAGGATCATCCGCAGGGTGCCGTCCTCGGCCTCCTTGGCCACCAGATCACCGCCCACCAAGGCGGCATAGAGGGGCATCAGGAGGATGACTTGGGGGATGAGCATGACGACGGCGACCGTGAGCGCCGACACGTACTCCTCGGCCAGGTACCCGTTTCCGCTCAACAACCGTTCCATGTGCTCCTGCCAGCGGGTGAAGCGAAAGGCCAGCAGCATGGCGTTTTGGCCGAGCAGGAAGGCGCCAAAACCGATGTAGGTGCGCTTCTTGCCAAAGAGCTTCCAGAGTTCGTTGCGGAGGGGGTGGTAAAGCATGACTCAATTGGCCGGCCGGGCGGGCGGCGCGCCGCCCCGCTCGGTCTCCATCAAGGACAAGTAAAAATCCTCGAGCGTTCTCTCTTCCGGCGCGAGGCCATCCAGTGGGAATCCGCGTTCGACCAGAAACCGCGCCACCTGGTGCGTTTCGACGCCGTCCTGGAGCACCAGCAAGCCTGGTTCCGGCGCGGCCTCGCGAATCAGCCCGGCCGCTGTCAACTCCCGGGTTGCGCGCGAAAAATCCCGGGTTTGCAAACGGACCCGCCTTTCGCAGCGTCGGGTTTCGGCCAGAGAGCCTTCAAACACCTTTTTGCCCTTGCTTAGGACGGCGATGCGGCTGCAAAGCTGCTCGACCTCGTTTAAGAAATGGGAGGAAAGCAGGATCGTGAGGCCCATTTCGCGATGCAGGCGCAGGATGGTCTGGCGCATTTCGTGGATGCCTTCCGGGTCCAGTCCGTCGCTGGGCTCGTCCAGGATGAGCAGTTCCGGCTGCGGCAGCAGCGTCTGCGCCAGCGCCAGGCGGGCCCGCATGCCGTGCGAATAGGTTCTGACCTTCGAGTGTTCCCGCCCGCTGAGCCCCACCCATTGGATGATCTCGCGAATTCGCCGCGCCGGGGTGGGTGCGGTGTAGGAGCTCAGAATCTCGAGGTTTCGCCAGCCACTGAGATAGTCATAGAAAGCGGGGCTTTCGAAAATCGCCCCGACTTTGCTCAAGGCCCGGCCGCGGTCGCGGGTGACATCGTGTCCGCAGATTCGGACCTGGCCGGCGGTTGGCCAGACCTGCCCGAGCATCATGCCGATGGCGGTGCTTTTGCCCGCGCCATTATGCCCGAGCAGGCCGTAGATTTCGCCCCGGGGCACGTGGAGGCTGAGGTCCTCGACCGCGAGGCGTGGGCCAAACCGCTTGGAGATGTGGACGAGATGAATCACTGGGGGCGGCGGATGGAACCCTCGATGGCCAGGAGGTTGCGGATGTGGCCATCGGCGTAAAGGAAATTTTGCGCCTTGCCCTCGCCGCGCGCGATGTGAAACGACTCCTTGTCGAACATGAGCGGGACCTGGTGCGGCTGAAATTCGAGGCTCAGAACCCGTAAATGGTCGGCGTTCTGGCCGTTGAGGAGGCTGTTCCAGGAGTAGCTCGACCCCGTGGTTTCAAAGAGCTGCTTGTTGTCCGAGGGGCAGCGCAGGACGCGGACGTTTCCGAGATAATTGGACAAGACGACGTCCGGGCCGGGCAGATCGTTACTGGTGGTCAGGGAGCGGTCGCGCATGAACGGGAGGCGGTTGTTGTTGTCCTGCACATAAAGCTGAATGGCGATGCCGGCCTGCCGGAGGTTGCTTAGGCAGGCGGTGGCCCGGCCGGCCTCCCTGGCCCGAGCCAGGGCGGGCAGGAGCAGCGCCATGAGCACGGACAGGATCGAAATCACCACCAACAACTCGATGAGGGTGAAGGCCACCCGCCGGCGGAGGGAGCGGGACCGCCGGTGAGTCGAGTGGCAATCTGGGGCGCGGGGCTTCATCGAGCAAAGGAAGCAGCCCTCCTAGCGGCCCCGGAATGGCCGCCCGCTTTCCATGACGCGCTGGAGCTCCTCCAGCACCGGCGCCAGCTCAGCTTTGGTCTGGGCGGAACTTTGGCTGTAAAAGGCTTTGAGGCCGATGGTGCGGATGCGGGCCTCCAGTTCGGGGCTGATGGGCGGCGGCAGGTTGGTGCCCATGCGAGGATCGAGCAAAGCGGCGCCGGCCTGGAGGCGGGACTGGGCTTCGCGCAACCGTCGGAGGGAATCGTCAATCGCGCGCTTGCGCTTGTCCTCCGGCAATTGTTCGAAGGCTGTCAGCATCTGTTTGAACCCAGTGGGCATGGTCATCTCGACAAACTGGCTTTTTTCCTCCTCGGTCATTTTCTCGAACCAATCCCATGCCGCCCGCTCGAAACGCGCCCGGCGGCGCTCCTCCAGGGGCAGCGCATTGAGTTTGTCGGCCAGGGCCTTGATGGCTTTTGCCCGCTGTTCCGGGGACAGCTTGCTTAAATCCACGGATTCGACATAGGACTTGACCTTTTCGGCGGTCATCCGGGTGTTTCGCGCAAGGGAGTAGCCCATCATCGCGACGACCCAGATCAACAGGATCGCCAGCAAGGATAAGACCACCGGCCGCCATCGCGGAATTACCATAGTGCAAATTTATGCAACTTGGGTGAGATGACAAGAATTTGCTCGCCGCTGGGGCGCAAACCGGGAGAATTCCGAGCGATGACACAGCGTCGGCGAGTTTGGCTTGTGGCGTGCGTGGCCATTCTGCTGGCCGGGTGGGCTTTTCGGGCCTGGCGGAGCCGCGAACCTGCTTACCAGGGAAAGAACCTTTCGCAATGGCTGGTCGTACTGGACGGCGTCTCCCGGGACGAGGTGGAATTGTCGCCGGCCCAAAGGTTGGCGGCCGTCTCCAACGCCTTGACGGCGATGGGCAGCAACGGGCTGCCCCAACTGCTCCGACTGGTCAGCAGCCCCGAGGGCGAGTCCTGGCTCCGCGAACGAATCCGATGGTTCAACGACAAGCAGAGCCTGGTCCGCATTCCGCTGCGGCATCAACCGAATTGGCCGGAGCTGGCGGCGTATGGCCTTCAAATGGTGGGGACCAATGCCGCCCCGGCCCTGCCCCAGCTTGGTGTCCTCTATCAACAGGAGTCCACCTGCAGCCGGGTGGCGCCCTGTCTGGAGGCCATGGGTCCCCTCGCGCTGCCTTGTTTCCTTCAGGGACTGACCAATCCCAGTCCGGCGGTGCAAACCTCGTCGTTGTATGCCCTGGGCGAGCTGGGGCCAGCCGCAGCTCCCGCCGTGCCATACGTGGAAGCGCTCGCGCGCGGCGCCAGCGCGTCGTCGGGGGTGGCTTTGCAGGTCCTCGCCAGGGTGGACCCAACGCCCGCTCGGCTGTTGCCGTTGCTCGGCGAGCGCCTGGCCGATTCCAACCACTGCATGCAGGCTGCCTCGGCGCTTGCGCTGCTTGGTTCCAACGGCCTCCCCACCCTGGTCCAGGGCCTGACCCAGCCGCAACGCCAGGTTCGCATCGCGATTCTGGCGGCCCTGAACGACACTTTTCAGCAGGCGATTAACGCGCCAGCCGAGCCGCCCGAGGGTTCCAGATTCCGGCGCCTGACGTGCCTTTACAATCTGCAAGCGATCGGGATGGCGTCTGCCATCCATCAGGCCCGGGAAAGCGCGCGCGCCGTGCCCTCGCTGGCCCGGCTGGTCACGCGCCTGAACCCGCCCGACCAACTGCTGGTGCTGACCAACCTCGCGGGCTATGGGATTGAGGGGCTTCCCGGCCTCGCCTTCGTTGCGCGAGAAGCAGAGGGCCAGGTGCGCCGCACGGCGGAAAGTTTCATCGCCCAACTGCCGTTCGAAACCCGCCGGGGGGCGATTATCCGCGGCCCAACGGATCGGAAACGCATCGCCCTGGTGTTTACCGGTCACGAATATGCGGAGGGCGGAAGGGTGATCCTGCAGGCCCTCGATGGGCATCATGCGCGGGCTTCGTTCTTTCTCACCGGCGATTTTCTCAACCAGTCAAAACACGCGCCTTTGGTCCAACACATCATCAAGGCCGGGCATTACCTTGGGCCGCATTCGGACAAGCATCTGCTTTATTGTTCCTGGGACCATCCGCCGCGGCTTCGGGTGACGCGCCAGCAGTTCCTTGCGGACCTTCAGGAAAATCAAGCCAAAATCCAGTCCCACTTTTTCAGGTCCAGTGAGTTTATGGACATTATCGCCCGCCGCTACGGCTTGCCCCCGCCCGACACCGCCGACGCCCCCCCTGCCCCGCCGGCAGCCTTCGAGCCGTTGCCGCCTGACGTAGAAGAGAGCCGGTTTTTTCTGCCGCCGTACGAGCATTACAACGAGGAGATCGCCCTCTGGACCCGTGAAATAGGGATGACGCTGATCAACTTCACTCCAGGGACTCGATCGAATGCCGACTACACCGGCGAAGCGGACAGGAATTTCGTCTCTTCCCAAGCCATTTACGAAAGCATCCTCACCCGGGAAGCGCAGGACCCGCACGGCTTGAATGGGTTTCTGTTGCTGCTGCACCTTGGCGCCGGACCGGAGCGGCAGGACAAGTTCCACGCGCGCTTTGGCGAGTTGTTGGACGTTCTTGCCGGGAAAGGGTATGAGTTTGTCCGGGTGGACGAATTGCTGGATGGGAGTCAAACTTCCGGCTCGATGGCCGCGCAAACCAAATGAAAATAAATAAAGCTCGAATTCCCCGCCGCGCCCTGGCGCGCCTCTGTTTGCTTTGCTTGATTTGCGGACTGCTGCCCGCCAGCGCTTGGGCGGCGGACATCTTCATTCGCGCCAACCAGGTCGGGTACCATCTCAATGAGGCCAAAGTGGCCCTGGCGTTTTCGCGTGCGCCCCTGCCCGAGGAGTTCCGGTTGGTTGCGGAAAGAAACGAAAGGCTGGTGTTCCACCAGGGCAAAACCAGGCTGATCCGGGATGCGACCTGGGGCCAATTCGAGCATCACGCCGAGTTGGATTTCTCGGCAGTGCGCACGCCGGGACGTTACGTGCTGCGGCTGGGAGAGGCTCGCTCACTGGCGATTCAAATCGGCACCGGTCCTTATCTGGAGCTGCCCGGTCAACTGCTGGAGTTCATGAGGCAGCAGCGCTGCGGCTACAACCCCTGGCTCGAGGCGGTGTGTCACCCCTACGACGGCCGGACGGCGTTTGGTCCGCTGACCAACGGCACCTATTTGGATGTTCGGGGCGGGTGGCACGATGCGGCTGACCTCTTAAAGTATCTTTTGACTTCGGGAAACGCCACCGCGCAAATGCTCCTGGCCTACGAACTGGGCCCCAAGCCGCGCATGGGCAAGGGCGCCATCCGGGGGCCTGACCACGTTCAGGACCGGGTCAACGATCTTGGCCAGGCCGGCACCAATGGGATTCCCGATATCCTCGACGAATCCCGGTGGGGTCTGGAATGGATGCTGAGACTGCACCCCACCCCCGACCAACTTTATCACCAGGTAGCCGACGACCGCGATCACATCGCCCCCCGCCTCCCGCAGAATGAGATCGCCGACTACGGCTGGGGCAAGGGGAGCTACCGCGTGGTGTATTTCGCCGACGGCCAACCCCAGGGACTTCAGCAATACAAGAGCGACTCGACAGGCGTCGCGAACCTGGCCGGCCGCTATGCCGCCGCCATGGCCCTCGCTTACCAGATTTGGAAAGACGACCCCCGGCACCGTCCCTTTGCCGAGCGGTGCCTCCAAGCCGGCAAGGAAGTGTATGAACTGGGCCGGGTCAAGGAGGGCGTCCAACAAGGCAATTCGTACAGAGCCCCCTATCGCTACGAGGAAACCACCTGGGCCGACGACATGGAATGGGGCGCCGCCGAGCTTTACCGCGCCACGGGGGAAAAACGTTATCTCTCCGACGCCAAACGTTATGCCCAACTGGCCGGCTCTGAAAGCTGGATGGGGCAGGAACAAACCAGGCATTACCAGTACTATCCCTTCATGAACATCGGGCACTTCCGGCTTTACGACCTGGTGGACCGCCGGTTCAAGCTCATCCTTGCCGGCTACTACCGGGAAGGGATTGAAAAGTGCCTCGAGGCCGGGCGGAAAAACCCGTATGGCGTCGGCGTGCCATTCATCTGGTGCTCGAACAACCTTACGGTGGCGCTGGCCACCCAGTGCCTGCTTTACGAGTTGATGACCGGCGACAGCGGTTACCGCCCCTTTGCAGAGCAACAACGCGACTGGCTCCTGGGCCGCAACTCGTGGGGTTACACCATGTTCACCGGCATCGGCACGGTGTTCCCGAGGAATCCGCACCTGATGACCATGGGAATCACCGGACGCATGGTCCGCGGCGGGTTGGTGGACGGCCCGGTTTACGAGCGCATTTTCAAATCGCTCAGGGGGGTCAGCATCACCGAACCCGACCCACTGGCCGCTTTCCAGGGGCCGGCGGTTTATCACGATGACGCGCAGGATTACTCGAGCAATGAGCCCACCATGGACGGGACGGCCTCGGCCATCCTGCTTTGGGTGCTGTGCAGTCAGGGGCACTAAACCGGCGCGGCCTTTTCCCGGGAATTGATGATTGAACTCTGGCACCTGCCGCTCCTGTTTGCGACGGCCTTCGCCGCGGGTTTTGTGGATTCGATTGCGGGCGGCGGCGGCTTGATCACGCTGCCGGTGCTGCTGAGCTTTGGACTCGGCCCGCAGGAGGCACTGGGAACCAACAAACTTCAGGCGACGTTCGGCTCAGGGAGCGCGGCCTGGCATTACGCGGCTGCCGGGACGGTGGATTGGCGCGACTGCGCCCGGGGTTTCGCCTTGTCGCTGGTCGGAGCGGCGGCGGGCGCGCTGGCGGTGCAACAACTGGACCCGGCCTTCCTGCGCCGGGTGATTCCCCTGCTGCTGATCGGGGTGGCGGTCTGTTTCCTGGTCCGGCCGCAACTGGGCCACGCGGACCTTCATCCGCGCATGCCGCGGGCGGCGTTCGATTTTCTCTTCGGCCTGGGGATTGGCTTTTACGACGGTTTTTTCGGACCGGGCACCGGAACCTTTTGGACGATGGCGTTCGTGCTGGGTCTCGGGTTCAACCTTACCCGCGCCACCGGCTACACCAAATTTATGAATTTCGCCAGCAACCTCAGTTCTCTGGCGCTGTTTCTGGCGGCGGGAAAAGTGCTGTTCGTGGCCGGGCTGGTCATGGGGTTGGGACAGCTTCTCGGCGCCCGGGTTGGGGCGCGAATGGTGATCCGCAAAGGCACGCGG
>CAZVYG010000071.1:0-28191 GCA_964631605.1 uncultured Verrucomicrobiota bacterium | reverse complement strand
AAGCAAAATCTCACCTTAAAGTGATCTTTCGTGCGGCTCGCTAATGTTTCGGGTACCGACACGGCCAAAAAAAGTGCGGTGCAGAATATTGTGCAGAATATTGGAAGAGGTTGACTTCAGACGCAATCACGCCAAGCTGGACTCAAACAGTCGGATCACGCCCGTTTGCCATGGGTGGAAGCTGATCCAAACACGAAACCAAGCCATGAAACAAAATCAACGAACGGAAAAATACCCATGACGCATCGCACCCTAAGGACAGGAGTGGTAGGCGCTCTCGTGGCTTTGAAGGGCACATGGAATGGACGGAGGGGCGGCGGGTCCGATGTTCGCTGCGCAACCATGCCTGTGGGTCATGGCAAAGTTCTGGCGCGATACGGAACCTGCACGACCCAGGCGCTGGGGCCGGTCGGCCAATCCCGCGTTCTGCGGCTGGACGACTTTCGACAAGTCGGCGCAACCAGGCACGACCAAAGACCATGCACATGAAAACCATCCTGACCTTCACCTGCCTTGCCACGGTTTTGGTTGGAACGGCATCCGCTGCGGCCAGCGAAATACGGCAGGGCGAAATGGCTGGCTACCTCATCGTCGCGAATGAGAAAGTTCCCGAAACCTACGATGCGGGGTTCTCGATGTATGTCGCCGCCTGGCCTTTGTTGGACCAATATCCGGGGCAACGGTTTCAAACCGGCCTGTTTGGAACGTGGATGTTTGCCCGGAATGAACCTCCGCCCCCGGTCAAGCTGTATTCCGATATCGAGGGCGGGCTGGGCTGGTGGCGGGACACGGAGTTTGCTACCGAGACGCCGAAGTTCATCATGGGCGGGGTGGCGCCGAATTTCCGGGAGTGGGCCAACGGACCCGGAGCCGGGAAGGGCCGGGACTGGGACAAACCGAAAGGCAAATATGGCGTGGCGCAACTCAGTCCCTGGCTGCTGTGGCCGCCGGATGGCTTGAATCTCAAGCAGGGCACTTGCGGCGAATGGTTCGGTTATGGCTACCTGCCGTTGCCGCTCACACCGGCCAAGAGCAAGACGGCTGGAACGGACATTCCGACTGGCGACCAATCCTGGACGTTGTTCCTCAACACGGGAAATTTCAAAGGCCCGGTGGCGTTTTTCACCCCCTACTTCTGGTCCGGCAGCGCGGTCGCGGAACCGCAATTCAAAGGGATGCTTCTGGACAGCCGCCCCTCCAATCCCAACCGCGCCTTGCAGATGGAGACGCAGCATATCCCGAGCCTCCAGGCCAATGACGCCAAGGGTGAGACTTACGCCCGCGTCGCGCCCACGTTCTTTCCCGGCGCCAACAGCGAATCCCGCCTCGTGCAGGACATCACTTCCTACAACAAGCAGGCACTGTGGGACGCGGTGAAAACCTGGTTCGATGGCGGGGCTGAGGCCAGCGGCGCCGTCGGTGCCAAAGGTGCCATCCGGCATCGGTTCACCGGCAAGGGCGGAGCCACCTGGAGGATTTATCCCGACGGCGCGCCCAAGGATGAGCGGGTGCTGGTGGCGTGGAATTCCTTCGCAACGCCGATGGCGGCGGATGTCCATGCTTTCGGTTATCGCTGGGACCCCCACGTCGTGAAGCAGGCCGATTCCAGCAAGGGTTCGCTGGTGAAGCTCCCTGAATACTTTCGGCTCGTGAAGCACGGTGAAAAACCCCAATGGGTTCCGGTGCGGGCGGAAGACGTCCCGGCGGAAACGGGTTTGACCCAGGCGCGCTTTGACCGTCCTCCGAGGAAGCCCGCGACCTATGTCACGCCCGACGATCCGGCAAGTTGCTGGAAGAAGCCGGGCCCCCGAGCGGGGCCCTTTCAGACGCGCCTGGGTGACGGCAGTTTGGTCACTTACTATTGGTACCGCTTCGCCGACCAGCCGGCGTTGCTCAACGCCGATTTGACGGATGCGGAGCGGGAGGCCCTGCAGGCGCGGGTGGAAAAACTCCACCGACTTTGGAAGAAAGACCGTGAATACCTGCTGCCCCCTGCTTTTGGCAAGCTGGCGGAACTCGACCCGGGCTTGATCCTGACTCCGCCGCCTGGCTTGCAGGTCGGTTATGTTCCCATCGTTACCCGACAGGAATCCGCAGATTAATTGTTACATGAAACTGATCACTCCATTGCTGCTGATCGCCCTGGCTTCGACCGCCTCCGCGCCGGCGGCGACGAAGCCGGTGCGCGTCTTCGTTCTCGCCGGCCAGTCCAACATGCAAGGGCACGGCTTTGTTTCCGCCGATCCCAGGCGCAACGGCGGCAAAGGCTCGCTGGAGTTTGTCGCAAAAGACCCGGCCACGGCCAAACACTTTGCGCCGCTGGTGGATGCCGCGGGGAAGTGGCGCACGCGCGACGACGTGTGGATTAGTTACCTCGACCGCACAGGGCCGCTCACCGTCGGCTATGGTGCCACACCGGAGATGATCGGTCCTGAACTCGGTTTCGGCTGGGTGATGGGTGAGGCGCTCGATGAGCCGGTGTTGATCATCAAATGCGCCTGGGGCGGCAAGAGCCTCGCCGTGGATTTCCGTCCGCCGAGCGCGGGCAAGCCTCCGTATTCGCTCGGCCAGAAGGACGATGCCGCCATCGCGCAAGATCCGGCCATCATCGGGAAATACTACCGCGAGACCGTGAGGCTCACAAAGGCTGCACTCGCCAACCTCAAGGAACTTGTTCCCGGCAGCGACGGCCGGTATGTGCTGTCCGGCTTTGGCTGGCACCAAGGTTGGAACGACCGCATCAACGACAAGTTCAATGCCGAATACGAAACCAACATGACGCATTTCATCAACGACATGCGCCGGGATCTCGGTGTGCCCGCGCTGCCCTTTGTCATTGCCGAAACCGGCATGACCGGGCCGGCGGAAAGGAACCCGCGGGCATTGTCGCTCATGAGGGCGCAGGCCGCCGTGGCCGAGCATCCGGAGTTCAAGGCCAATGTTGCGTTCGTGAGCACCAGGGCATTCTGGCGTCCCGAGGATCAGTCGCCCAACAAGCAGGGGTATCATTGGAACTCGAACGCCGAAACCTACTACCTCATCGGTGAATCAATGGGCGAAGCGATGAAACGTCTCCTCGGAGTGCCGTGATCAAAGAATTGGGTCTCAAGACATGGCCCGAAACCTGGAGCGGCTGGGGCAGCCATGTCATTCTGGTCACGGCAACGCCGGGGTCATGGTTCTTCGAGGGTCTGGGTGGCATTCTGCCCGATCCGGCGAAGCCCGGGTTCAAGCATTTCCTACTGCGACCCGGCATCGTCAAGAGCGTCGAGTGGGTCAAGTGCAGCTACCAATCTCCCTACGGCGAAATCGTCTCGAACTGGAAGTCGGAGAAAGATTCCTTCCAGTGGCAAATCCACGTCCCGGCCAACAGCACGGCGACGGTCTATCTGCCGGCGACCAATGCCAACAAGATCAAGGAGGGCAACCAGCCGCTTTCCCAAGCCAAAGGCGTGAAGCTCTTAAGAATGGAAAATGGCAAAGCCGTGTTGAATCTGGATTCAGGCCGCTATTCATTTGTGTCCGAATAGAAGCGCCGGGAGGGCGGACTCACCCGCGAAAATCGTGTCACCCCGTCTGGCACATGAAAAGCCAACGCAATAGACCGACAGAGCAATATTTCGATCATACACGACCGACATGACCGACACCAACTCCTGGATCACGCTCACCAACCTGACGTTGACCGAGCCGGTGGAAATTTGGGTGGACAAAAGTGTCAACGTGAATGCGGCAGGCACGGCGCGCCGATTTTACCGGGTCACCGGAAACCCGAATTGATGGCGGGCCGCGTGTCCGACGCGGTTTTGCCGCGCGCCCCCGGCGCTCAGGCAAGCTCGGTCATCACCCGGGCCATGGCCAGCGCGGTTTGGGCCGCCTCGGTTCCGCGGTTGTGGCGTTTGTCGAGGCAGCGGACACGGGCCTGGGCTTCGTTCTCGAGCAGGAGCACCTCGTGGACAATGGGGATTTCGTAGCGCAGTTGGAGGTCCATCAGCGCCTGGCTCACCGCCTCGCCGATATGCGCCGCGTGAGTGGTTTCGCCGCGCAGAATCACGCCCAGGCAAATGATCGCCGCCGGCCCGGATCGCGCGCCGCCGGCTGCCGCCGTCCGCGCAAGCCGCGCCGCCACGATCGGCACTTCATACGCCCCCGGCACGCGATGGACGAGAATCTTTCCCGCCCCGGCGCGGCGCAGTTCGGCGCGCGCGGCGCGCACCATCCCGTCCACGTAGCGGGCATTGTATTTTGAGGCGACAATCGCGAACGCGGTGTTGGCGGCTTGGAAGGACCGGGCGGAAACGGGTTTGAGCATGGGAATCGGGGATTACAGCAGATGGCCGAGTTTGTCCCGCTTGGTGGCGAGGTATCTGGCGTTGTGCGGATTGGGTTTGACCTTGATGGGAACCTGCTCGACGATTTTCAGGCCGTAGCCTTCGAGCCCGACGATTTTGCGCGGGTTGTTGGTCAGCAGGCGGATGGTGCGCAGCCCCAGGTCGGCCAGAATCTGGGCGCCCAGACCGTACTCGCGCAGGTCCATGGGGAACCCGAGTTTCTGGTTGGCTTCGACCGTGTCGTAGCCCTGTTCCTGGAGTTTGTAGGCCTTGATTTTGGGGCCGAGCCCGATGCCGCGGCCTTCCTGCCGCATATAGACAATCACGCCGCAGCCGGCTTCAGCGACCTGGCGCATGGCCTGGTGAAGCTGGGGGCCGCAGTCGCAGCGCCGCGAACCGAACACATCCCCCGTCAGGCATTCGCTGTGGACGCGCACCAGGACGTTGGACTTGCCGGCGGGCTGGCCGCAGACCAGGGCCAGATGATGCCGCCCATCCAGTTTCGAGCGGTAGAGGTGGAGGTCGAACTCCCCGTAGTCGGTGGGAAGCCGGACCACTTCCTCGCGCTCGACCAGCTTCTCGCGCGTGCGCCGGTACTCGATCAGGTCCGCAATCGTGCAGATCTTGAGCCGGTGCTTGCGGGCGAACTTGAGCAGCTCGGGCAGCCGCGCCATCGAACCGTCGTCGCTCATGATCTCGCAAATCACGCCGATCGGGCGGCACCCGGCCAACTGGACCAGGTCCACCGCCGCTTCGGTGTGGCCGGCGCGCTGGAGCACGCCGCCGGGACGCGCCCGCAGCGGGAAGACGTGCCCGGGCGCCACCAGGTCCTCGGGCACCGCCGTCGGATCGGCCATGATGCGGATCGTCTCGGCGCGGTCGGCGGCCGAGATGCCGGTGGTGATGCCGCGCGCGGCGTCCACACTGACCTGAAAATCCGTCTTAAAGCTCTCGCGGTTCTGCCGCACCATGCGCTCGATGCCCAACTGTTGCAGCCGCTCGGAGGTCGTCGGCACGCAAATGAGGCCCCGGCCGTGCTTGGCCATGAAGTTGACCGCCGCTGGCGTGACAAATTGCGCCGCCATGATCAGGTCGCCCTCGTTTTCCCGGTCGGCATCGTCCACCACGATCACCATCTTGCCCTTCTGCAAGTCGGCGACCACGGCGTTGATGGAATGAAACCTTCGCGTCATATCAGCCGGGCAAGTTTACCGGCCGCCGCGCCAAACTCCAGCCCGGATATTTGCACGGATGCCAAGCCGGCTTCACGCCGGGTGTTCTCAGGCCAGCCAACGCAAATGTGCGCCGTTGGGCGTCAATCCGGTGATGGCGGTCAGGATGAGGACAGGCTTAATCGGCTCCGTGCTCGGATGCCTTGTACGGCGTGTGTCTGTCGGTTGCCCCGGTGGCGGATGCGGCTGCCGGACTGGCACGCCGCCGGCCGCCTTGCCGCCGCCGCACACCGTAGCTGCGTTACACCCCGCCCTTACGCCAGGCGGGGGCGCCGGGAAGAGACCGAATTAGGCAAGAGTCGCCAAGAGTGGTCACCAGGCGGACCGCACTGCCGCTTTTGGCCCCGAGTGCATCCTTGCCCTAGTCCTCGTTCTATGTAAAGATGTTTCCCAGGCTCGCCCCCATAGCTCAAATGGATAGAGCGGCGGTTTCCTAAACCGTTGATCCCTGTTCAATTCAGGGTGGGGGTACCAACTGCTGCGCGAGCGCCTGCACTCCTTCTTCGCCCGGTGAGTGCGGAAGCGCTACTGCCTTGAAAACCTCCTCTCTTTCGTAACAGCGACGGCAGCCAAACAAGAACCGAAGATTCTCGGTAGCGACACCGGCAAGCGCATGGTCCGGGTGGTGATGAACTTCCAGGATGGCATAAGGGCCCCTTGCGTTCAGCGGTGGCGCAAATCAGGCCGCCAGAATCCACGGAGCCAGGCAGCCTGGGGGGTATGAAACGAAAGCCGAACTGGCTGCTCACAACTTTTGGAAATTTCCCGCCTGCAAGGCAGTTGACTCCGCCAAGCACCGTAGCACCGGGGTTGGTCGGTCTTTAGCTATGGCGTGGAAAAAACAAGTTGTTTATCCTTGGGGCTGTAATGACACGCAGAAGACACTGGGTTATCTGGGGTTTGGTCATAAGCATCCCGCTCTTTCTCGTCGTGGCATTCGTCTGTTTGTCCGTCTTCAACATCTTTCACGCCCACGAGCACTGTATAAAACAAGCGGGTATCGCGTTTAAGATGTACTCACAGGATAACAATGGAAACTTGCCATACCACACAAATGGATTTGGCAATGCTTTGCTTCTCTTGGTCAAGGGTGAGTATTTAGGTGATACGAACGGACATTACAGCATTGGTCCGATTACTGGTCCCGGAGACGACGGGTCGCTGTTGCGAGAGGCACTCAAAACGGGGGCACCGATTCCCGAGCAAAAGTGCAGTCGGATTTACATTCAAGGTCTCTCGGAGACAAACAATCCCTCACTCGCCATCCTGTGGGATAAGAAATCCTCTCCGGCAGGCAACACCACGACCTACCCCCCGGTACGCCAAAAGGCCGGGCTTTTCACCCGGCCTTTCAGCACATTCTACAATGAGAACAGCATTAAATTCTCACCCGACGCGGCGCCGCAGACATACGCCCTATCAGCCACACACGGTCTGATCTACTGCGTTTTTGCATCGTCAACACGCCACTACTATAGCAGGTTCACGGTTGCCTGCATGTCACCAGTTATGGTTACAAGCCTGTCCCCACTCCGCGGGTCCTCCAACCCGGCCCCTGAACCTCGTCAGGGGCCGAGCATCACCCGATAAAACCGTTGCAAAGAATTGCTGGTTTGGCCGTCCGTCCGTAAGAGCGGCAGGGGGGTGAGTTGGTCGTGAAAACCGTCGCGCCCGCAACCCTTGCCGCGCTCCAACGCCGCCTTCCTCTGAAGCCGGCTGGCGGGAAACGGCTTGCGGGGGGGCGTGCAGGGCGTAGTGTGGCATGGTGAAGTTGCTTTTTATTGCGGATATTGTGGGTCAGCCGGGGCGCCGGGCGGTCAAAGAGTTGGTGCCCATGCTGCGGAGCACGTGCCACGTGGATGTCGTGGTCGCCAATGGGGAGAATTCGGCGGGAGGGTCGGGTATCACGCCCAAAACAGCCGAAGAGATTTTTTCGGCGGGGGTGGACATCATCACCAGCGGGGACCATGTTTGGGATCAGAAGGAAGTCATGGAGCTGATCGAGAAGGAGACGCGGTTTCTGCGTCCGCTCAACTATCCGCCCGACACTCCGGGGCGCGGCAGCGCGGTGGTGCGCAAAGAAGGGTTGCCGCCCGTGGCGGTGATCAATCTGCAGGGGCGCACTTTCATGCCGCCGCTCGAAAACCCGTTCCTGTGCGTGCTGGAAGAAGTGAAACGGCTGCGCCAGGAAACGCCCATCATTTTTGTGGATTTTCACGCCGAGGCCACCTCCGAAAAAGTGGCGCTGGCGCGCATGCTTGATGGCCGCGTCAGCGCCGTCGTCGGCACCCACACCCACGTGCAAACCGCCGATGAACAGGTGTTTCCCGGCGGTACGGCTTATTTGTCCGACGGCGGGTTTACCGGCCCCCACGAGAGCGTTATCGGGCGCGAGATCGAGCCGATTGTCCGGCGGTTCCTCACCGGCATGCCCCAGCGCTTCGAGGTCGCCAGGGGACGGGTGCTGCTTCAGGGGGCGCTGCTCGAGTTGGACAACAGTTCCGGGCGCGCCTGGCAAATCGAGCGGATTTCGCGCGAGTGGCAACCTTCGACCGGCTGACACCCATCAAACAAAGCGGCGGGGACGGCAACCCATGAAACCGTCCCCGCCGGGGCGCACCGCCGATTACTCGGCGAGAATAACGCGACTCGTTTGATTGGTGCCGAAGAGCGAGCCGTAACCTTCGTCGCGTTTCTGCAGCACCACTCCCCCAAAGCTGCGCACATCGCGGGTGATCGGGTTGCGAACCTGTCCGGAGAACCGGCCATTGGCCAGGTTAAAGCTGAGCAGCAGGCCATTGGTGCTGTTGTTGGAAACCTGGCTGAAGTTGCCCAGGGTGATGGAGTTGGTGAAGTTCTCGACCAGGTTGCCGCCGACAAAGGCAAGCTGGGCGTCGTCCAGCTTCACGATGTGGTTGGTCGCTCCCATCGGCTTGGCGTAGGCCGAGCCAATGACCAGCGACTCGAGGTTGAACCCTTCTGGATAGTATTTCGCGCCACTCAGGGGCGGCTTGATCCAGCTCACCAGGCCGTTGAGGTCGTCGTCAGGGCGGCTGGCAAACGTCAGCCAGCCCAGCGCCGAGCCTTTTCCGGCGTAGAGGGGCAGGTAGAGAGGCCACTGGCCCTTCTTGGAGACGTAGGCGCTGGCCGTGTAAGTGCTGCCGTCAGCCAGGGTGCCCCCCACCAACGCCAGACCTTGCGTGTTCACCAACGCCACGGCATAACCGTCGCCCATCGTCACAGGCGCGCCGGCTTCCGAGCCCGGCACCACGAGAGTATAACGGCCCGCAATCGGCGAGGTGCCTGTGGTGTTTCGGTAGATGGCGCGGTCGCTGGACAGGGCGGCTCTCCAGACGCCGTCGGTCACCTCGCCGACAATCTGGTCTGCGGCGGTGTTGGTGTCCAACAGGAGCCGGAGGGTCAAAGGGTTGGCGCCCAACCGGTTGACCACATTGGTGGCGCGGCAATCCAGCGCGAAACGTCCGGTGAACTGGTAAGACTTGCCATTAATCAACACCCGGCTGGTGTAATATCCCCGCTTGTTGAGCAACAACCGGAAGAAACCCGAGCTGGGGTGGGTCACCTGCTCATCCTCGTGGAACAAACCGTCGTAGAGCCCCGCCACCGCCACAAACGGGCTGGGCACAAACGTCGCCCCAAGAACCGTGTTGGTCTGGAGCACCAGGGCGATGCTCGAGGACGCGGAAGTGACGCTGCCCGTCCACCCGGCAAATTCGTAACCGTCGTTGGGGATGGCAGTCAGCGTGTAGCGCCGGCCAAAGACCAGCCCCCGCGCCGAACCGAGATTGGGGGATATCCGGCCGTTGCCGTTGGTTTGGACCTGGAACGGCGCGAAGTTGGCTTGCAGCACCATTTTCTTGCGCAGAGTCAGGGTCAAGGTCGGCGAGGAAGAGGTAATGCTGCCACTCCAGCCCACGAAGGCGCTGCCCGGCTCGGCGGCCGCCATGGCGGTATAGGTGGTGCCCGAAAGGGCGCCGCCCACCTTGCCATCCCCCGTTTTCTTCAAGGCAACCGCAACGCCGGCGGGCAATACATCAAAGGAGAACGTGCGGCTGGCGACTGCCTGGCTGTCGCTGACGGTGACGGTGATGTAAGTCAGACCCGTTTGGCCGGTGTTCGGAATCAGGGTGACGGTGCGATTACTGCCGCTGCCGCCAAACACAATGTTGGTCAGTGCCAGCAGGCCGGGATTCGAGGACGTTGCCGACACCGTCAGATTGGATGCCGGTGTCTCAGCATCGCTGACCGTCAGCGGGATGGGGCCGGTGGTCTGGTCCTTGGTTCCCACTTGGGCGGCAATTTCCGACAGGAAAGGCGCCGTATTGGTCCCCGGCTTGGGGGCCGTGACCGCCAAAATGAAGCTGGTCGAAGTCGAGGCCTTGCCGTCGCTCACCGCCAGGCTGATGGTGGCATTGCCCACCTTGTCAGCAACCGGCGTGATGGTGACGGTCCGATTGCTGCCCGAGCCACCGAAGACGATGTTGCTGACCGGCACCACCGCCGGCAGCGAAGAAGACGCGGTCAACGTCAGCGCCGTGGCCGGGTCGTCGGCATCGCTCACGGTGAAAGGAATGGGACCGGTGGCCACGCCGGCAATCGCGGGCTGACTGGCAATGGGCGAAATCCGCGGCGCGGCATTGACGGTTACCGTAAAGCTGCGAGAGATGCTTGAACTCTGGGCCTGCCCGTCATTCACCGTCACGGTGATGACGGCTGATCCATAGGCGTTGGTCGCGGGTCTGAAGGTCAGGGTGCCGGTGGCGCCAGGGCTGGTATAGGTCACGGTCGGATGGGGTACCACGCCCGGGTTGCTGGACACCGCCGTGATGGTGAGCACATCCGCCTCATTGGTCGCGCCCGCGCCAATTCCGGAAAGTGCCACATTCTGCGCAGCCGCATTTTCATTTACCGTGCGCGCGGCCAAACTGTTCAAGGTGGGCGGGTCGTTCACCGGCGTAACGGTGATGGACACCGTCGCCGGCGCCGAATCCGCAAAGCCGTCGCGGGCGCGGAAGGTGAAACTGTCCGAGCCAAAGTAGTTCGGTGTGGGCCGGTAGGTGAGGTTTGGCGGGGTGCCGATGAGCGTGCCGTTGACCGGGTTGGCCACAATTTGAAAGGAGAGCGGGTCATTATTTGGATCGCTGCCCGTCAGAGTGACGGCGACGGTCTGGTCCTCGGCGACCTGCACGATGGCGGGATTGGCCACTGGAGGCAGATTGGTGGCTATCGGCGGCAGGTTGGTGCTAACCTCCTGCGAGAATTCGCTTTCCAAGCCCATCGCATCCACTGCGGTCGCTGCAAAATAATACGCGCTGCCCGGCGCCAGGCCGGGCACTGTCAGCGTCAGGGCCGACCCCGCCGACAGCTTGTTGGTATAGTCGCCGCTGGCAGGGCCGAAATAAATGTAGTAACCCACCACGTTGGTGTCCGGACTCGGATCCCAAGCCAGCGTGACGGTGGCGGCCGGCGCGGGCGTCGGCGCAACCAGCCAGGCAAACAAACCGCCCATGGTTAAGACAATGTGAGCCGCGCGCCTCACCCCACGAACAACACCGGTCAAAAACATACTGCGTCCCTTGCACTGCAATTCGGATGCCGAGCCCGGGTGAAAGACGCGAATTGAGGGAATTCCCGGGACGCTGCCGGAGCGGGCCGCGGCCCGCCTCGGCCGGCGAAAAGCGCAAAAATCAAGGATTTCGGCCTAAAATCCCCAATCTTCGGGCTCGCCAAACCTCCCAGCCCGACGTTTGGAACCGGCGGATGGGTGGTCGAAAAATTGGACCCTCCCTGTAAACATTGTCCAGGTACTGGATGGCCGAGCAGGCTTCACACCGGGGGGCTTTCATTTGACAGCAGGCCGGGAAGACTCAACTCTTCTGGCATGGCGGAAGTCTTGTGGTTCGTCGCGCATACCCGTCCGCGGCGAGAAAAGAAGTTGGTGGGATACTGTCAGCGGCAGGGCTTCGCGACGACGCTGCCCTGCTACAAATCTGTCCACAAGTATCGGGGCAAAACCGTCACCTTTGACAAGCCCCTGTTCCCCGGTTACGTCTTCCTGCAATTGGAACCGGCGCAGCGGGACGCTGTGCGGCGGAACGAGAACGTGGCCAACCTGCTCACAGTGGTTGATCAGGAGGAGTTTGCCCGCCAGTTGCACGATATTTTGGCCGCGCTGGAAGCCAATCTCGAAGTGCGGCTGGCCCCCGCCATCGGCGAAGGCATGCGCGTCCGAATCCGCAGCGGACCCCTGCAGGGTATCGAGGGTTGGGTCGAAAAACGTTACGGCACGACCACCGTCTTGTTACGGCTGGATTTCATCAACCAGGCCGCCGCCGTCAAACTCTCCGCGGACCAATTGGAATTAGCTTGAAAAGGGGCCGCGCCAGCGATTGAAACTACCGCGCGTGCGCATGACCTGGATCAGCGGCTGGGGCGTGGACCCCTTGCGTTGGCGAGCGGCGGCTCTCGAATGGCGGCCGGCGGTGTCCCATGTCTTCTTGCCGCCCCGACTTGGGGCAGCCGAAATGGCGGCGGATTCCGACATCGTAGTGGCTTGGTCCTTGGGAGCCTGGCGTGTTCTGAGTGCCGCGAGCTCGGGCGTTGTTTTTTCCGGCAGGGCAATCCTGCTCGCACCCTTTGTGGCTTTTTGCGCCGAGCACGGCATGGGCGGGAAATGTGCTCAATCGCAGGTGCGCTGGCTGCGCCGCTGGATTTTGCGGGATGGCCGGGCCGCGCTGGCGGATTTCCATCAGCGAGCGGGCCTGGGTACAGCTCCCGCTGACACCCCCTACCCTTTGGTTGAAATGCTCGAGGGCCTGGACCGGCTTGCGGAAGACGCTTCGCCGGCCCTGCGCCAGTTTGCGGCTCGCGGCCTGCCCCCCGGCTGGGCGGCCCTGGTCGGGGACCAGGATGCCCTCCTGAATGCCGAGGCCGTGTGCCGCGCTCTGCCGGGCTGCCGCATTGTGTCTGGAGGGACTCACGCGCCCGAAACGCTTTTGCCAGTCGTAAAGGAGAGTCTCCGTGCGGTTTGATGGTTGTGCAGACTCCTACGACAGGCACGCCGCGCCGCAACGCGCGTTTGCAGACCGTGTGGGAGCGTTTGTCCACGTCGCTCCGGCTGAGGAGGTGCTCGAGCTGGGGGCTGGCACCGGGGCGTTGAGCCGCTGGCTCTGCCGGCAGGGCGCGCGATTGCGGGCCACCGACGCTTCCCCGCGCATGGTTGCCCTCGGTCGCCAGGCCGTTCCTGAAGCGGAATGGTTCCTCCTGGATGCTTTTGTCGAGTCGTTACCCGCCGTGTCCGTGCAGGTTTCCTCAGGGTTGCTGCAATGGGCCGACAACCCGGTCGAGGTGTTGGGCCGCTGGAAACGCGGCCTCAAACCAGGGGGGCGGATGGTCCACGCCGTCGCCTGCGAACCCTGTTTGGCCGAATGGCGCGCGTTAGTGCCTGAGACGCCCTTGCGTTGGCGGGACGAGGCGGCTTGGCGAGCGATTTTTACCTCGGCCGGCCTGCGGGTGATCCGCGCCAAGCTATGGGTTGAGGAACATTATTTTGCCTCGGCCTTGGAGCTGGCTCGCTGTCTCCACCACAGCGGCGTTACGGGCCGCGCACGCCTCGGGGCGGGCCGCCTGCGCGCGGCCCTGCGTCGTTATGACGGCCTCCACCAGCGCGAGGGCAAGGTGGTTTCGACCTGGGCCTGGCTGGCCCTGGAAGCCCTACCGGTTTAGGCGGCCTGGCCGCCGCGGCTGGACGTGACCGCAGCGATGGGATCCTTTTTCCGATAGACCATCCCTTGGAACAGCGCCACCAGGTCTCCCGCGTCGTCTTTGACTTCGACGGTATAGCTCCCCAACTTGAAGTTCCTCGAAATCTCGCGCGCCTCCGCCCAGAGGGTGCCGGTGGTGGCCGCTTTCAGAAACGAGATGCTCACATTAATGGCTACCGCCACCGTTCCATGCGAGTTGGAGGCCGCCGCAAAAGCGTAATCGGCCAGCGTAAAAATCGCGCCCCCCTGGACCGTGCCATACCCGTTGAGGTGGTGCGGGTGCAAGGTCATCTTCGCCCGCGCCTGGCCCGGCCCCACTGAAAGGAGTTCAATGTTGCAGCGCTCCGCAAACAGGTCGCCGGCCATATATTGTTTGAGCATTTCCATCAGCCGCCTCCGGTCCCGCCTCCAAGCCGGGAGGCCTGCGCCGCGCGCCCGATGGCAAAAGCCGTCTTGTTGCCCTCGAAAAACCGGGTGTCAAAACCTTCCCGCAAGGCCTCCAGCCAAAGCTCTTCGCTCATGGGCAGGTGCGCGCTCAAGGCGCCAAGCAACGCGACGTTCAAGGCTTTTTTGTTCGGCAACTTTTCGACATTGATTGCGTCCGGGGTGATCAGCACCCCCCCGGGCCGCAGCAGGTGTTGGTTGGGCGCCACTTGGGTGGGCTCGAGCACCAGGAGAAAATCCGCTTCGCCCACCGGTACCATGGGACTAAACACCTCCCTGCCAAATCGCACATCGCCGGTCACCGACCCGCCCCGCTGGCTCATGCCCTTGATCTCGCTTTTCTTGACGTCAAATCCGGCGCGCAACGCCACCTCGGCCAAAATGTCCGTGCCGCGCAAAACGCCCTGCCCGCCGAGGCCGGCCACCACCACGTTGGTAACAGTATCTTTCATGGAGGACATGCGGTTTCTTACACGGCGTTGCAGGCCGGCTGGGCCGCCGCTTCAGGCGCCGCCGCCGAGCATTCGCAGGCCGCTTTCTCGTATTGACGGAGTTCCTTGGCAATCAATATGCAGGGCCGCCGGGCAATGATGACCGACAACTCATTGCCCGCCAAACACTCGTCCAGCACCTGCTCGAAGTTGTTGTTGCCAAACCGGGGTTCGATGATGAACACGCGCTTGACCCCGATGCCGCGGATGAGGTCTTCAAGCACGACTTTGTTCGTGGGCTCGTGGTTGAGCTTGCGCCCGGTCCCCGGATGCTCCTGGTGCCCGGTCATGGCCGTGGTGGCGTTGTCCAATATGATCAGCACATGGCCGGTCGGCGGGGGGTTGTAAACCATCTCCACCAGGCCGCTGATGCCGCTGTGCACGAAGGTGCTGTCACCGATGACGCTCACGACCTTGCGGGCCTGATCGGGCGGCAGCACGTGACGCAGACCCAAGCCCACCCCCAGGCTGGCACCCATGCACACGCACGAATCAATCGCCTCGAACGGCTGGAGCACCCCCAGCGTGTAACAGCCAATGTCGCCCGCCACGATGCAGTCCCGTTTCCGCAACGCCTCGAAAACGACCCGGTACTGGCAGCCGTCACAGAGCTGCGGCGGTTTGCCGGGAGGCTTGGCCGGCTCCGGCGTGAGATCATAATTCAGAATCCGTTTCACCCGCGCCACGTCCAGCTCCCCAAACCGGTACATCTCGGCCTTGCCCTCGACCGGGATGCCTGCCGCCCGGATGTTCTCGACCAGGTAAGGGTCCCCTTCTTCAACGACAATGCACCGCTGGACCGATTTGGCGAACGCCTCGATTCTCTTCAGCGGCAGCGGATGGGTGAAGCCGAGCTTGAGCACGCTGGCTTCGGGTGCGGCCTCGCGGACGTGCATGTAGGAGATGCCGGAAGTGATAATTCCCAGCATGTTGCTTCCCGAAAGGACCTGGTTGAGCCGGCAGGTTTCGTTCCATTCCTGCATCTGCGCCAGCTTCTGGCGGAGCCGGCGATGGGCGGGCCGCGCGTAGGCGGGAATCATCACCCGCCCCTTGATGTCCCGCTCGTAGTTGGCCACGGGGGAAGCGCCGTTCGCGCCGCGCGGTTCCACCACCGTATAACTGTGGCACACGCGCGTGGTCACCCGCAGCAAAACGGGGATTTTCCAGCGCTCGGAAATCTGGATGGCCTCGAGGGTGAAGTCGTAGGCTTCCTGTGAGTCGGATGGCTCGAGCATCGGCACACCCGCCGCCACCGCGTAGTGGCGATTGTCCTGCTCGTTCTGGCTGGAGGCCATGCCTGGATCGTCGGCCGAGACGATCACCAGCGCGCCCGTGACGCCGGTGTACGCCGCGGTGAAGAACGGGTCGGAGGCGACATTGAGCCCGACATGTTTCATCGTGCAGAGCGCCCGCGCTCCCGCAAACGCCGCCCCAATCGCCACCTCCAGCGCCACCTTCTCGTTCGGGGACCACTGTCCGTGCCCGCCGTACTCCGAGAAGGACTCCAGAATTTCCGTCGAGGGGGTGCCGGGGTAGCCCGCCCCCAGCGCCACGCCTCCATGCCGGGCCGCCAGCGCGATGGCCTGGTCCCCGCTCAACAACAGTCGCTTGCTCTCTTTCATGCGATATTAGCCGGGCAGCTTAATACTGTTTTCATCCCTCTTTGGAAATGAAATTCTCGCCCTATTCCGTGCTGGACAAGCCTCCCGGCTCGGGATACAAGCCCTGCCACCATGTTCTGGGATCACGAATCTGAGACCCTGTCGCGCCCCGCCCTGGAAGCTCTGCAACTCCAAAGGCTTCAGCAAACGGTTTCCCGGTTGGCGGCGCGCGTGCCCTTCTATCAGAAGAAATTTTCCGAACTGAACCTGCGGCCGGAAGACATCCGCCAGCTCGAAGATGTTCGTCGCCTGCCCTTTACAACCGCCGCCGACTTGCGCGCCATTTACCCCAATGGCCTGCTGGCGGTCGAACCCGATGAACCGGTCCGCCTCCACACCTCCAGCGGTACGACCGGCAAACCCAAAGCCATCTTTTTCTCCCGAAACGACGTGAACACCGCAGCCGACATGATCGCCCGGTCGCTGGTGGCGGCCGGCATCACGCGGGCCGACGTCTTCCAGAACATGATGAGCTACGGCCTGTTCACCGGCGGGCTGGTCATGCACTATGGGGCCGAGCGGGTCGGCTGCCTGGTCATTCCGTCCGGACCGGGCACTTCCGAACGCCAGCTTATGCTGATGCGGGATTTCGGCACCACCGCGGTTCACATTCTCCCCAGCTACGCCCTTTATTTCGCCAATTACCTCGAACAAAGGGGCATTGATCCGCGCAAAGACCTCAAGCTCCGCAAGGCGTTCGTTGGCGCCGAGCCGCACACCGAGCAGACGCGCAAGCGCATCGAAGAGGCTTTCGGCGTGGATGTTTACAACTCCTACGGCCTGACCGAGATGAACGGCCCCGGCGTGGCCTTCGAATGCGAACAGAAAGCCGGCATGCACCTGTGGGAGGACTGCTTCCTGCTGGAAATCGTTGACCCCGCCACCGGCGAACCGCTGCCCGATGGACAGCGCGGCGATCTGGTGCTGACCACCCTCAAGCGCGAGGCCATGCCCATCCTCCGCTATCGCACCCGCGACATCACCTCGGTGATTGCCGAGCCGTGTCCTTGCGGCCGCACCCACCGCCGCATCAACCGCATCACCGGACGCTCCGATGACATGCTTATTATTCGCGGAGTGAACGTCTTCCCACAGCAGATTGAGCAGGTTCTCATGTCCATGCCCCAGGTCGGCCGCAATTACCTCATCATCCTCGAAGGACTCGATGACCTGACGGTGAAAGTCGAGTTGTCGGGCTGCGGCTTCGACGGCCAGGTCGAGCACCTGGCCGCCCTCCAAAACCAGCTCGTCGAAAAGCTCAAAGCCGAAATCTGGGTCCGACCCAAGGTGGACCTGGTGCCGCCCGGCTCGCTCCCGGTGGCCGAGGGCAAAGCCAGGCGCGTGCTGGACAAACGCTCGCTTTGACACTGTACTGCACACCACCGGATCCTAAGTTCTCAAACCCACATCCCCATGAGCGCCACCAGCCTGTTAGCCGTCTTCGTCGAAAACAAACCGGGCCAGACCGCCCGCATCACCAAAATCCTCGCCGATGCCAACGTGGACCTGCGCTGGGTCACCATCGCCAACAGCGGCAGTTTCGGCGTGATGAAGTTCCTCGTGGACAAACTCGAGGCGGGTCTGCAGGCCCTGCGCGACAAAGGCCTGATGGTGTCGCTGCTGGAGGTGTTGGTGGTCGAGACCCCAAATCGTCCCGGCGCCCTCCAATCCGTCGCCGACCTGCTGGGCCGCAATCAGGTCAATCTTGCCAATTGCTCCGGGTTCGTGGCCAATAATCGCGCCATCCTCATCCTGGAAGTCCCGGAGTTGGCCCTGGCCCGGTCGGTGCTCGAAAAGGCCGGGCTGCGACCGATGACCCAGGAAGAGATGCTCCGCCTTTGATTACCGGCGCCGGCTTGCCCCCGGGCGCGCCTCGCCGCGTCCGCCGCGTTCCCGCCGCCCCGACCGCGGCTTTCGCACCGGCTCGATGGTTTTGGGCCGCGCCCGGGGCGTCAGAACGATCGGGCATCCCTCAAAACCGAACGCCCGCCGCAATTGATCCGCCAAATACTTCTTGTAAGGCTCGGAAAACATCTCCTGCCGATTCACAAACAGGAGGAAGGTGGGAGGCGCGGTGCGGACCTGGGTGGCGTAATAGAACTTGAGCCGATGACCGTGGGCACTGACCGGCTGGCGGCGCTCGACCGCGACCTGAAGGGTGCGGTTGAGAATGGCCGTCGGGATTTGCTGCTGCAACTGCGCGGCCACGTAGCGAACGGCCTCCAGCAGGCGTTCGAGATTGAAACCCGACTTTGCCGAGGTGAATATCACCGGCGCGTAGTCCAGGAAGAACAACTGGCCCTGGACCCATTCCCCGAACTCGGCCAGCGTCGTCATGTGCCTGGGGCCATGCGAGCTCTCCCCTTTGCGGCGGCGCGCTATCTCCTCCTCACGCGCCTTCCGCACCGGTTCCTCCACCAGGTCCCATTTGTTGACCACCACGATGCACGCCCGCCGTTGTTCGACAATCAGGTCCGCGACTTTCTTGTCCTGCTCGGTGATTCCCGCCTCGGCGTCCAGCACCAGAATGGCAATGTCGCAGCGCGCGATCGAGTCCTCGGCCCGTTTCACGCTGAAGAACTCGATCGAATCCGACACCCGCCGCAGCTTGCGCATCCCCGCCGTGTCAATCAACACATAGGACTGCCGGACCCCGTCGGTTTCGACTTCAAAGGGCACATCCACCGCGTCGCGCGTCGTGCCGGGAATCGGGCTGACCACCACCCGTTGCGAGTGGGTCAGCGCATTGATGATCGAGGATTTCCCGACATTGGGCCGGCCGACGATGGCCAGTTTCAGCGGCGCGCCCGCTTCGCGGGCTGGCGATGGCCCCGCTTCGGAGTCCGGCTCTGCCGCAGGGGGAGGGGCAGGCAGGAGCGCCAGCGCGGCGTCCATCAGCGGCCCGATGCCTCCGCCGTGAATCGCGCTCACCGGGAAGAGGCGGTCGAAACCCAGCTCGGCAAACTCCAGGGCGGCGGTTTCCAGTTTGGGGGTGTCCACCTTGTTGATGGCGACCAAAACCGGCTTGCCGCTCCGGCGCAACCGCGCCGCGGCCTCGCGGTCCAGCGGCACCACCCCTTCCTGCACGTTGACCACCAGAATGATCAGTTGCGCCGATTCGATGGCAATCCCGACCTGCTCGAGTGCCGCCCGCGTGATGACATCGTCGGCTTTCTCGCCGCGCAGCAGCCCGATGCCGCCCGTATCCACCAGCGTAAAGGGATGGCCCCGCCATTCCACTTCCGCGCTGACGCGGTCGCGCGTCACGCCGGGCTGGTCGTGTACAATCGCAATGCGCCGGCCAGCAATCCGGTTAAACAGGGCCGACTTCCCGACATTGGGCCGCCCGACAATGGCAATCAAGCCTGGCATCGCCGGGAGGATGGTTCAACCGGCCCCGTTGTTAAAGGCAAAAAGCCCTCACTCGCGGGCGAGCTTGCGGCGGGCGGCCTCCAGCTCTTTCAGGCGGGAGGGTGGTATGGTTGGCGGTTTGAGCCCCAGCGCCTCGATTTCGTGGCTCACAATGGCTGAAACCGCCGCGCGGGCGATCCATTTATGATCGGCGGGAATCACATACCAGGGCGCCCAGGGCGTGCTCGTGGCCGTAATGGCCTCCTCGTAAGCCTTGCGGTAATCGTCCCAATGCGCCCGCTCAGCCAAATCCGCGGCGCTGAATTTCCAGTGCTTCTCCGGCTTGGTCAGCCGCTCCATGAAGCGTTTTTTTTGTTCCTCCTTGGACAGGTGGAGGAAGAATTTCAGGATCAGCGTGCCGTTGCGCGCCAGGTGCCGCTCCAAGGCATTGATATCCTCGTAGCGCTCCTGCCAAAACCGTTTGCCGCGGTCACCGGGCGGCAGCTTCTGCCGCTCGAGCAACTCCGGATGCACCCGCACCACCAGCACTTCCTCGTAGTAACTGCGGTTGAAAATCCCGATCCGGCCCCGCTCGGGCAGGTGACGCTGGTAGCGCCAGAGAAAATTATGGTCGAGCTCCTCGGCGGAGGGGACTTTGAAGCTGGCCACCTGGCAGCCTTGGGGATTGAGGCCGGACATCACGTGTTTGATCATGCCGTCCTTGCCCGCCGCGTCCATGGCCTGGAACATAATCAGGACCGAGTAAACGTCGTTGGCATATAACAGTTCCTGTGCCCGCGACAGTTTCTCGAGGTTCTTCTGCACGTACTCCCGCGCCCGGTCCTTGAGTTCCTCCCCGCTGAGGTGGCGCAGCGGCGGCGCGTCGCTGCAGTCGGTGGGGTGATCTTTCGATCGAAACCGGGTCCCGGGCTTGATCCGAAACCGCCGGGCGATTTTTGAACGTTTCATGGATTTGATGCCAGTCTGGTGGATAAGCTCCCATTGTCGAGCCCGCAGTGGGCGGAGGAGGGAATGTTTTTGACCGCCACGCGCTTCTTTGATTAGCTGGCACCCGAGTCGAATGTGCTGCAGGCGCGAACCAACCGCCCCCACGAGTGACCGGGGGTTTGCCACCGGGAAAACCCGCGCGGTGGCCCAGCGGCTTTGCTGCGACTGCCTCCGGGAGGCTGCATGCCTTTCCTAATCGTCGGCCTCAGCCTGGCGATTATCATCGCCCTGTATTTCTACAATAACCCGCTGCACCACGGCCGCTGGTTCATGGTCCGGCGGTTCATCAACTGGTTCCCCCTGGGGATGACTTACGCGTTCCTCTACATGGGGCGCTACAACCTGAACGTGTCCAAGAACGCGTTGGGCAACCTCATGACCAAGGAGGACTTCGGCCTGATTTTCGCCGCCGGCACCATTACCTACGCGCTGTCGTTTCTGGTTAATGGCCCGCTGGTGGACAAAATCGGGGGCAAGCGCGGCATCATCATCGCCGCCCTGGGCTCTTCCTTTGCCAATATCCTGCTGGGCGTGCTGACTTACCTGGTGGCCACCGGTCAGCTCAAAATGAAGATGGTGCTGGTGTTCTCTGCCGTTTACGCCCTGAACATGTACTTTCAAAGCTACGGCGCCGTCTCCATCATCAAGGTCAAAGCCTATTGGTTCCACGTCCGCGAGCGCGGCGTGTTCGGCGCCATCTTCGGCACCCTGATTTCCTTCGGCGTCTATTTCGCCTTCGACTGGGGCCAGGCGATTGTCAACCTGACCCGGGCCAATCCCACCGGTGAGTTGGGCTGGTTCCAGTCGCTGCTGCATAAAGTCTTTGCGCTCGAGGGGCAGGCGGTGGACGCCACCTGGGCCGTATTCTTCATCCCGGCCGTCCTGCTGGTCGGCTGGGCGGTGCTCGATGGTCTGCTCATCAAAGACACGCCCGAGGATGCTCACTTTCCCCCGTTCGACACCCACGACGCCTCCTCCGGCCAGATGCATGTCGAACTCTCGACGCTGGACCTCCTTAAGAAGGTCTTCGGCAGCCGCCTGATGCTATTGATTGCCGCCATCGAGCTGACCTCCGGCGTTCTGCGCAACGGCATCATGCAGTGGTACTTCATTTTTGCCAAGGAAGTCGAGCAGCCCGGCGCCGAGTTTTTCCTCAACCACTGGGGCCTTCTGCTTTGCATGTTCGGCATCGTCGGCGGCTTTGCCGGCGGGCTTATCTCCGACAAGTTCTTCCAGTCCCGTCGCGGGCCCCCGGCCGCCTTGCTTTGCGCTTTCATGTTCCTCATGACCGTCCTCATGGCGGCATTTCTTTCCTCCTCCCCTCTCATTGTCGGGTCTGCGGCCGTCATGATCTCGATGGCGGTTATCGGCGTCCATTCCCTCATGTCCGGCACCGCCGCCGCCGATTTCGGCGGGCGCAAAGCGACTGCCACCTGCTCGGGCATTGTGGATGGTTTCGTTTATCTGGGCACGGGCATCCAGTCCTTCAGCCTGGGCTACCTGACCAGCCACAACTGGCTGTGGTGGCCACTGTTCCTCATGCCCTTCGCCCTGATCGGTTGCTTCATCGCCATTCGCATCTGGCACGATCTCCCCGAAGCCACCCGCAAATACATTGCCACCGTCGAGCACCGTCAACCGCCCCCCGCCAAAAGTTAGGCTCCAGCCACCCTCCATTAGCCCACGGCCCCTGCCAGTCCCAGTTCCTGCTTCGCTTTGGTATGGCGGATTCAGGCCAGTCTTCGCGCACCCGATGCCAAACTCGGATTTTGCTTCCTGCTTGCTCGTTTTTACCGCTATTGTCTCGCCATGCTTTATACAACGCTTCGGCCTGCGGCGCCAAATCTCAGCGGGTGGGTGGGAGGGCTGCTCCTGGGAGTGGCCGTTTTGACCTCCCCGCTTGTAGGAAGCGGAGCCGAGGAATCACGGTGGGAATCCCTCTTCAACGGCAAGGACCTGACCGGCTGGGTTGCCGTTCACGACGCCAACTTTATCGTGACCAACAATTGTCTGCGGCTGGTGGGCGGCATGGGCTGGCTGCGGACTGAAAAGACCTACACGAATTTCATTTTCGAAGTCGAATGGCGGGCACTTGAGCCCGGCTACGACAGCGGCCTGTTTCTGCGCGCGGGGCTGGAAGGCAAGCCCTGGCCCAAGGACGGGTGGCAGGTGAACCTGCTGCGGGGCGCCTTGGGCGGCCTGGTCAAAGGTTATCAGACCAAGGTCCCCGCCGAGACCCCGCCCCAGCCTGTGAACCAGTGGGTTCGCATGCGAATCGAAGTCCGGGAGAGCAAGGTGTCCCTCCAAGTCAACGGCGAGCCGGCGTGGGAATATGACCAACTCGATGCCGCCAGCGGTTACCTTGGGATTCAGGCCGAGAACAAGGCCTTCGAGTTCCGCAACCTGCGCGTGCAAGTGCTGTGAAAACCAGTCAATCCCTTTCCTCCCTCCGGGCTGGCGTCATTGGAACGGGCTTCATCGGCCCGGTCCACGTGGAAGCCCTGCGCCGGCTGGGCATCGCCGTCACCGCCATCTGCGACGTGGGCGACCTTGCCGCCAAGGCCGCGGCACGGCTGGCCATCCCCCGCGCGCTGGCCGATTACCGGGAACTGGTGACTTGTCCCGAGGTTGACGTCGTCCACATCACCACTCCCAACCGGTTCCACTGTGAGATGTCGCTGGCGGCCTTGCGCGCCGGCAAACACGTCTTGTGCGAAAAACCCCTGGCCATGAACACGCGCGAAACCCGGCGGGTGGTCGAGGCCGCGCGCGCCGCCGGGCGCATCTTCGCCGTCAACTACAATGTGCGGTTCTACCCGGCCGTGCTGCAACTGCGCCGCCTGGTCCAGCGGGGCGACCTGGGCGACATCATCCACGTCAACGGCTCCTACCTCCAGGATTGGCTGTTCAAGGACACCGATTACAACTGGCGCCTGCTGCCCCGGGAAGGGGGCAAGTTGCGCGCAGTGGCCGACATCGGCACCCACTGGATGGACACCGTGTCGTTCATCCTGGGCGCGCGCATCTCCTCGGTCTTCGCCGACCTCGCCACGTGGCACAAGCAACGGCGCCGTCCGCTGGGCGAAGTGCAAACCTTCGCCCGGGCCGATGCGCGTCTCCGATACGCCGCTTACAAGGTTGAGACGGACGACTTTGCGAGCGTGCTGCTGCGGTTCTCCAACGGGGCGCGGGGCAACCTGGCCGTGTCGCAGGTGGCGGCCGGGCGCAAGAACTGCATTCGCCTCGAAATCTACGGCTCAAAGAAATCAGCCTGGTGGTGTTCGGAGGCGCCGGAGCAACTCCATTTCGGAAACCGGGACGGCGCCAACGAAACCGCCGTGCGCGCCACCCCGGCATTCGGGGACGGAGCGGCGGGCTTCATGGATTATCCGCCGGGCCACGTGGAAGGCTTCCCGGACACCTTCAAGATGAACTTCCGGGCCATTTACTCGGCCATTGCCGGGGCGGGAAAAGCCGCGCCCCTGTTCGCCACGGCCCGCGACGGCCACCAGGAGGTGGCGGTCTGCGAGGCCATTCTGCGCAGCCACCGGCAACACCGCTGGGCCAAGGTTTGAAGCCCGGTTCAAGGCGACTTATGAAATATACTTACGAGCAACTTGCAAAAATGATTGATCATTCGCTGCTGCATCCGACGCTGACGGATGCGGAGCTCGAGGAGGGGTGCCGGATTGCCGTCAAGTACGGCGTGGCCTCGGTCTGCATCAAGCCCTACGCCGTCAAACGTGCCGCCGAGTTGCTGCGCGGCAGCGGCGTGATTGTCGGCGCGGTCATTGGCTTTCCACACGGCAACTCCTGCACCGAGTCCAAGCGCTACGAAACCGAACTCGCCTGCCGCGACGGCGCAGCCGAGATTGACATGGTCATCAACATCGGCAAGGCCCTGGGCGGCGAGTGGGACTATGTCGAGCGTGATGTGAAGACTGTCTGTGACGAAGCCCACGCGCGCGGCGCCAAAGTCAAGGTCATTATCGAAACCGACTTTCTGGCCGGGGGTGGAGCCGGCTTGAATAGCGACGACCTCAAACGCCGCCTGTGCCAAATCTGCGAGCGCGCGGGGGCCGACTGGGTAAAAACCTCGACCGGCTACGGCTTTGTGAAGCAGCCGGACGGCAGCTACAATTACCGGGGCGCCACTGAGCACGACGTGGCCTTAATGCGGGCCAGCGTGTCGGCCAAGGTCCAGGTCAAGGCCGCCGGCGGCGTGCGCGATCTGGACTTCCTAATCCGGATGCGCGATCTGGGAGCCACCCGTTGCGGGGCCAGCGCCACCGTCGCCATCCTCGATGAATACCGGAGGCGCGCAGCCGCCGAGCGGGCAGGGTAGTTTTGGTGGCCAACGCCCTCCTCGCCGCGGCTTGATATGAAGTATCAGCCGAAGCCTTTCGTCCAATGCCATACTGACACAGTCCGGGATACTTTGCGCGGTCGGCATGTGCCATTATGACGCATTATCGGGGTGTTGTTTATTTGATACATATCTCGAAATCATTTGGAGTATAATGACTTGCACATGGTATTGGGGCGTGGCACGCAGGAAGCTAGTCAGTGTTCCGCAAACTGACGACAAAAGAAAGGAACAGAGATATGACTGGCATGATTCGATGGCATCGGCCGACGTTATCCGAATGGCCCGATCTGGGGCGCTTGACGGATTTGCGCGACGAAATTGACCGTTTATTCGAAGCGCCGCTGGGCGAGCTGGCGCGAACTTCGCAGCTTCTGAGCGGGTGGACCCCGGCGCTTGACGTTTACGAGGACAAGGATGGGTACACGATCCGAGCCGAGCTGGCTGGGATGAAAAAGGAAGACATAGAAGTGTCCTTGCATGACGGCTGTGTCACTCTGGCGGGTGAACGGCGTCCCGACGACACCCTCAAGGATGCGGAAGTGTGCCGGTCGGAGCGTTTTTTTGGGCGGTTCCAGCGCACGGTGACGCTGCCTGGGCCGGTGGCGGCTGACAAGGTTAAGGCTCATTACCAGGATGGGATTTTGACGGTGACACTGCCAAAGACTGAGGAAGCCAAGCCGAAGCAAATCGAGGTAAGCGTGAACTGATGGGGTTTTCCCTGGCGGACTTGTTCCGCCAGGGAAGCCCACCGAGGAAAGGAGTTGTTGACGATGAAACCTACGACACAAAAAGCATCCAGTTCAGCCAGTGCGACGCGGGAATATATCACCCCGGACGTGAACATTTACGAAACCAACGAAGGGTACCTGCTCCAGGCGGAGATGCCCGGCGTCAATAAGCAGGGCCTCGAAATCACCCTCGAAAACAACGAGATCACCATCACCGGACACCGGCAGCCGGCCACGGTCGCGGGTGACCTGCTTTTTCGCGAATCGCGAACGGCGGATTTCCGGAGGGTATTCGAGCTGGACCCCGCGATTGACACCGGGAAGGTCGCCGCCCGCATGGATCAGGGGGTCCTGACACTGACGCTGCCGAAATCCGAGCGGGTGAAACCCCGCCGGATCAAGGTGGATTAAGACGGCTTCGTGCGAGAGGGTTTGATGGCCCCCCGGTTTGGGGGCCGGTGCGGAATCCCGCGGGTAAGAGCCCGCGGGATTTTTTCGGTTGATTTCACTTCAGGATTCGGAAGACGCTGGCGTAGTCATCGGTCCAAAGCGGGAGGTGGAGGCTGTTGGTGCCTGGCGGGCTGGCCGCGGATTGAATCCCGGGGGATTCCAGGAAAGCCCGGTTGCGGGACAGCAGCATCCAAGTGGAGGCATAGTCCCACCACTCCTCCTCGTCCTCCTCGCAATCAATGGTGGCCCAATCCAAGCCGAAATGCCGCGCCAGACCTGTGACCACCGGTTCGAGATCCAGGAAATGGTTGGAAATGTGGACGGCGATGACGCCATTGGTCTTGAGGTGGCGCACATAGATTTCAAATGCCTCGCGGGTGAGCAGGTGCACGGGAATGGCGTCGCTGCTGAAAGCGTCCAGGGCCAGCAAATCGAACTGCTGCGGCGGCTCGCGTTCGAGCGAGAGGCGGGCATCGCCCAGCGCCACTTCAATGGTGGCCGGACAGTTGGTAAGATAGGTGAAGTAGGTGGTGGCGACACGGACGACTTCCGGATTGATTTCGTAGATCCGGACGTAATCGTCGCGGCCCGCGTAGGCCGTGAGCGTGCCGGTGCCCAAACCAACGACGCCAAGGCGGCGGGCGCCGGGGGGCAGCGCGTTCATCGCCGCCCCAATACCGCTGCGGGCGCCGTAATACGAAACCGGCCAGCGCGCCTTCTCGGGATCGAGGAACTGCAGCCCATGCGTGATCCGTCCGTGTTGTAATAGGACGTAGCGGCTGTCCGAATCTTCGGGCTCGTATTCCTCCACCGCCAGCACGCCGTAAAAATTACGCGAGTGATAAAGGGCGGTCTCGCGCGACTCGGCGGACTCGCGCCACAACGCAACGCCCAGGGCAATCGTGCCCGCCCCGAGCAACAAAGCCCGCAGGACGCGCGAAAAGAGCAGCCGCTTCAAGAGTTGGACAATCGGCCGGTGACGCCAGCTTCCGGCGGTTGTGCCGGGATTGCCGAGCTCGGCTGCACCGGCTTTGGGTGCGCTCCAGAGGGCCGCGGCCAGCAGCGCGCAAGCCAGCAACGCCCAGTGCAGCTCGAAGAAGTCTTTGAACAGCCAGGGGGCCATCACGGCGACAAACAATCCACCCAGCGCGCCGCCAACCGCGAGGGTCAGATAGTAACTGGTGAGGCGCGCGGGCTCCGGCCGGAGCCGGTAAAGTTCACCGTGGCACACCATGCAGCAGACGAACAGGCCGCCGCAATAGACCGCCACCTGACGCCAAACGGACCATTCGGAGCCCTCGAGCATGGCCCAAACGATGCCGGCCAGGCTGGCGGCCAGCAGCAGGGCAAACGGACCGCGCCGATACCAGCGCGGATTGTCAAAACAAATGACAAAGCTCAGCAGATACAGCGAAAGCGGCGCAATCCACAGGAAGGGAATGACGGCGACGTCGAGGCAAAGTTTGTTGGTGACGGCCAGCAGGAGCGCCGACCCGCACAGGGGCAGCAGCAGCCAAAGCATCGTCACGGCGAAGCGAGAAACCCCGCCCGTTTCCTGAGGCTGGGACTCGGTGTCGGGGTCGCCCCCAGGCGGCGCGGCGCCGGCGCCGGCGGGAGCGTTGAAGGGATTCGGGATTGCCGCGGGCGCCCGGGCGCGCGCATATCTCCAGGCGCAACACGCCGCGCCGATGGCGTATAAGACAAGCCCCCAGCCCCAAAAGGTGGCCTGGCTTTTGCGGGAGAGCTGGGCCTCGAACAGAATCGGGTAGCTGATCAAGGCCAGCAGCGAGGCGGTGTTCGAGAGCGCGTAAAGCCGATAGGGCGCCACCCCGCCGTGCGTGCGGCTGTACCACGCCTGCAGCAGCGGGCCGGTGGTGGCGAGCAGCAGGTAAGGCAGGCCCACCGTCGCGGTCAGCAGCAGCAAGATGTGCTCCACCGGACTTTCGTCCCCGCGTGGCCGCCAGGAATCAGCCGGGATGATCGGCAGAAGGGCGAGGGCGGCCGCCAGCAAAACGACATGGGTAAGCGCCTGAGCGCGCGGGTGAAGCCAGCGAGTCAGACCGTGAGCATAGGCATAGCCGGCAACCAGCAGCGCCTGGAAAAACAAAAGACACGTGCTCCAGACCCCCGGCCCTCCACCATACCAGGGCAGAATGTATTTGCCGATCAACGGCTGAACTTGGAACAAAAGGAACGCTCCGATAAATGTCGTCAGCGCAAACCGCAGCACGCCGCAAACTCTGGCACATCGCCCGGCCGGGGAGAAGCGCCAAAATAACCTGTCATTTCCCCGAAACATTAGCGAGCCGCACGAAAGATCACTTTAAGGTGAGATTTTGCTT